>NZ_OZ245754.1:1395000-1995000 GCF_965227365.1 Hwanghaeella sp. | reverse complement strand
AGACCAGTCATGACGCGCCCGGGCGCTTGGTAATGGCGCTATCAGACGGCGAAAAGGTCCAGTTCGGCCTACCCGGCAAGCGCGGCAGCATTTACCTCATCGCCCGGGAAGGCGACAGCGTTACCATCGCCGACCGCCCGGCCGCTCGCCGTTTCGACAGCTGAGCTGACGGGTCCGCAAGAAGGGAACGGGGCGCCTTCAGAGCGCCCCGTCCTTGTTTTCGGATTCAGGGAAGTACGCTTTCTACTCCGCCGCATCGCGACGCAACGCGCGGGTGGCTCGGAACGAATTGCGTGTAGGAACTCACGATCGCGATTATCGGCTTGCCGAAATCATCATCGATCATTCCGCTCGCACACCAAAGGCCGCGCGAAGGCAAGTAAACTTTGGATTCATCCCATGGTCCCGTGTGATCCGGAACGAAGGGCCCATTTCCGACGGCGGATCGCAGAACAAATCGCAAAATGCAAACACTTTTACCGATTATGTGGTTAATTGTGATTATTGCGCGCAGTTTTCGCCGGTATTTGTGGTTTTATTAACAATCACCGCGATAAAAAACTGGTACCGCCTTTGCTGAAGTATTCCTAACAATCCAGGATACAGTAGCTGTTATGTCGGATACCCTGATTTTCGCTTCGCCGCTCATGCGCCGCGCGCCGGAAGAACCGGAGGCAACGCCATGGAAAATCCTCGTCGTAGATGATGAGCCGGATATTCATGCAATAACGAAGATCGCATTGTCCGACTTTCGGTTGGACAATCGAGGGATCCTGCAGCTTCACGCCTATTCGGCCAAGGAAGCCCGGAGCATCCTGGAAGAAAACCCCGACATCGCCATGCTGTTGCTGGATGTCGTCATGGAATCCGACGGCGCAGGCCTGGATTTAGTGCGCTACATCCGGACAGTCCTTGGCAATACGGCGATGCGTATCGTCCTGCGAACCGGCAATCCCGGCCATGCCCCCGAACGCCGTGTCATCGCCGAGTACGATATAAACGACTATCGGGAAAAATCCGAACTGACGACGCAGAAGCTGAATACCGTGATGTATACGGCCTTGCGCTCGTACCGCGACATCCTGACGACGGAGGAAGATAAGAGAAGGTTGGAACGCCTCGTCGACGCCTCGGTCGAACTGTTCACCCATCGCAGCCTTGAGGATCTGAAATCCCGAACGATTGAACAGATATGCACCCTGCTCCATCCGGCAACTGAAGATAAAGAACAAACGGAACGTGACGCCCTTCTTGCCCATGTCAGCGACGACGGCGTTGTCGATATTATGGGCGTTTCGGGCGCGTACCTCACGCTTGAGAGCGCCGTATCGCTAACAGACCTCCCCTCAGATTTGTCAGATGATATCCGTAAAGCCCTGAACCACGACGGCGTTTATCAAGCCGGGGACAGGCTGATCGCCCATGAGACGGGGCCCGACAACGGGCATTACATCGCCTTCGTCGCCGGTAAGGCGGATAGCCGCGATATCGATAAACGGCTTTTGGAAATCCTGTTGGGCAACATCGCGCTCGCAATACAAACATTGGAAAACGCCAATAAAGCGCCATCCGCCGAAATCGTCCGGATACACTAAGCGCAGAGTTCCTCGCCGCCGGCAGGGCAACCCCTATTAGCTGTGACTGTAACCGGGCTGCGCGATTGGGATGTCCTGTCCGTCGGCATCCTGGACCGAGACACCCTTCCCTTCCATGAATTCACCGATGCAGGCAACGGCAACGCCTGCTTCCTTCGCGGCAGACCGCACGGCCTCTTCCTTCTCGGGCGGAACAGCGGCAAGGATCTGGTAATCGTCTCCACCGCTCAGCACCGTCGTCAGCCTGTCGGGGCATTCCGACAGGATTTCAGCGGCGGCGTCGGACACCGGGACCGCGGTTGCCTGGACGACCGCCCGAACGTCGGATGCTTCAGCCATATGCATCAAATCACCGATCAGCCCGTCGGATACATCCATGGCGGCGTCAGCGATGCCGATGAGGGCCGCGCCCAGCCCCACCGGCGGTTCGGGCCTTTCATACCTGCCGATCAGGAAATTCCTGGCACTCCAATCGAGTTCCAAAAATCCGCCGCGCGCGCATTCCAGTCCCAGGGCGCCGTCGCCGATCGTGCCTGTGACATAGAGCAGGTCACCGGGCTTCGCGCCTCTACGGCGTAGCACCTTGCCCGCAGGGGCCAATCCGAAACCGGTAAGCGTCAGGACGACCGGGCCGTCGGTCTTGACCGTATCGCCGCCGGCCAAAGCAACGCCGTATCTGTCCTGGTCGGCTGCCAGCCCGGCACAAAACGCCTCAAGCCAAGCGTCGTCGATCCTGCCCGGAAGGGCCAGGTTCATCGTATACCAAGCCGGGACCGCCCCTTTCGAGGCGAGATCGGAGAGGGTTACCCGCAGCAGTTTGGAGGCGATCGCCTCCGGCTTCTCATGTCCTAGATAGTGGGTCTTCTCAACGATCGTGTCGGTACTGACGATCAGGTCCTGACCAACGGGAACAGTCAGGGAGGCCGCATCGTCGGTCAGGCCATCCGCGCCGTCGCAGCCTGCGGCCAATGGCGCGAAAAACCGCGCGATCCGTTGGAATTCACCGCTCACCGTCATCGGTTTCGATATCATCGGGGACATCATCAACCACGTCCGCGAGCAAGGCGTCCGCACCGGTTTCCCGCAACAAGGCGGCGCGTGCCTCCTCGGCCGCCTCGGCCAATGCGCCCTCGCGATAGGTCTTCGACAGTTTGTCCAGGCAGCCATTGACGATGCCCGGCTCGCCGCCGCCGAAAAAGGCATGGGCGATGTGCACGTATTCCGAAATCAGGATCGGCGGGTCGAGATCTCCGCGGGAAATCAGTTCCAACGCGCCCGCCCGGACGATGCCGCGCAGGACTGCTTCCATCCGCGCAACCGAACGGCCCGTACCAAGGCAATCATCGATCATGCGATCCAAACGATCGGTATTGGCGTTGACGCCGGACACGACGCCTTCGAAATACTTCACATCGACGGGAATGTCGTGCTCATCCTCGATATCCGTAACGCCGCGATCCTTCATCGCCGTGATCACGACATCGGCCGAACGGCCCGACAATTCCATTTCGTACAGGGCCTGCACGGCGGCCAAACGCGCCGCGCTGCGTTTACGGCGTCCCGCCGGAACGTGGCCGGCTTTGCCAGATTTAGCAGTTTCCCCGGTCATCAGGAGCGCCCCGCCCCGCCATTCACTTCTTCACGCGGGAAGAGCTGGAAGGCGCGCTTATGTGCGATCATGCCGAGACAGGCGCGCGCGGCCTCGCCCCCCTTGTCCTTCCGGCTTTTCATCGCGCGGTCCATGGCCTGTTCGCGGTTTTCCACGGTCAGGATACCGTTGCCCAATGCCAGCCCGAATTCGATGGATAGATCCATCAGCCCGCGCGCACTTTCTTCGGAAATGATGTCGTAATGGGTGGTCTCACCGCGGATCACGCAACCTAGCGCGATATAGCCGTCGAACCGGTGTATATCGTACAGATCCTGTTGGATAAGGGCATGCGATATCGCCGCCGGGATTTCGAAGGCGCCGGCGACCTGAAAGCGTTCATAGGTCGCGCCCACCTCATCCAGGGCGCTGGTGACCCCTTCCATGGCGGCGTCCGCGATATCGTCGTAAAAACGGGCCTCCACGATCATGATATGCGGCGGCTTGGCGTCGTCCGGTTTGTTCATTTTCATCATTCCTCGGAAATAGGGACCCGTTCGACGATACTGAGGCCGTATCCGTCCAGCCCGATCACGGTTCGTTCGGTATTGGAAAGCAGCCGCATTTCACGGATGCCGAGATCCAACAGGATTTGAGCGCCGACCCCGTAATCGCGCAACTCGTTCGCGGCGCCGCTTTCCGGCTTGTGGTCTTCATCGCCGGCCAATCGCTTCACCAAATCGGAAACGGCGGTCGAAGACGGTTCCCTTATCAGGACGACGACACCCGCGCCCGCCTCGCCGATCTGAGCCATAGCGCGCTGCAATTGTCCGTTCCGCCCGCGTTCCGTGTCGCCCAACATGTCTTCCAGGACACTGACCGCATGCATCCTGACCAGGACCGGGTCTTCGCCGGAGACATTGCCTTTAACCAGCGCGACATGCTCGCCGCCGGTAATGATGTTGCGATAGACATGGCAGGTGAAATCGCCGCCGTATTCGGACTTGAAACCGTGCGTCGCGACGCGTTCGACAAGCGTGTCGTTGCGACGGCGATAGGCGATCAGGTCGTTGATCGCGCCGATCTTCAGGCCATGAAGTTGCGCGAAGGCAATCAGTTCCGGCAGCCGCGCCATGGTGCCGTCATCGTTCATGATCTCGCAGATAACGCCCGACGGGTTCAACCCGGCCAGGCGGGAGATGTCGACGGCCGCTTCCGTATGCCCGGTTCGGACCAGCACGCCGCCCTCCCGCGCACTCAAGGGAAAGATATGACCCGGGGTCACGATATCGTCCGCCCCTTTTGCGGGGTCGATCGCAACGGCAACCGTGCGGGCCCGGTCAGGTGCGGAAATGCCGGTTGTAACGCCTTCCTTCGCCTCGATGGAGACGGTAAAGGCGGTTTGGAACCGGCTGGCATTCGACTGCGGCATCAGTTCCAGGCCAAGCTCCTTGATCCGCTTCGGCGTAAGCGCCAGACAGATCAGTCCGCGGCCGAACTTCGCCATGAAGTTGATCGCTTCAGGCGTCGTCATCTGGGCCGGAATAATGAGATCGCCCTCGTTCTCCCGGTCTTCATCATCGACCAGAATGAACATTCGTCCGTTCCTGGCGTCATCGATGATTTCCTCGATGGACGACAGAAAGCTCAGGTCCTCCACCGCACGGCGGACATCCTGCTTGGACGCGGTAGCGAGAGGTCGCGTATCGGCCAAAACCCTAACCTTTCAATTCTAGAAGGCGCGCAACATATCGGGCGAGCGGGTCCACCTCAAGGTTAACCTTGTCGCCGACCTTCAGTGTTCCGAATGTCGTATGATCCGCGGTATGCGGGATGATATTCACGCCGAAACGGTTGCCTTCAACTTCGTTGACGGTCAACGAGACGCCGTTGACCGCGATCGACCCTTTCGGCGCCACGAATGGCGCGATCGGGTCGGGTACTTCAAAAACCCAGCGCACGCTGTCGCCTTCCGGGTAACTCTCGACGACCGCCCCCACGCCGTCCACATGCCCGCTGACGATATGGCCGCCCAATTCGTCACCGACTTTCAGGGCGCGTTCCAGATTGATCGGTGTTTCCGATTGCCAATCGCCCAAGGTGGTTTTCGACAGGGTCTCCGCGCTAGCATCCACCGCGAACCAGAAGGCGTCGCCATCCCGGCCCTTGTCGATCACGGTGAGGCATGCGCCGGAGCAACAAATCGAGGCACCCAGATCAATGGTGTCCGCATCGTAGAGGGTGCGGATCATGAAACGCGTATCGCCGCGCTGTTCCACGGATTTGACGCTGCCGATATCAGTGATGATGCCTGTAAACATGCGATCTCCAAAAACCAGGGACACGTTACCCAAAGCGATCACATGACAGCCCGACGGCTGCCGAAGCAGGCGGGGCGCATGTTCTCTTTCATCCGGACTATGACCGTCGGCTCAGGCATCTCACCTGATCTGCTTGACCCTTCCACCCTTGATAGACGAAAGGCGCTCGCGGGCTTGCAGGCCAAACTTCTCGAATTTGTCTGCTTACCGCCGGTGGGGAATTTCACCCCGCCCTGAGAACGAGAGACATTTGGCAGGAAGGCTTCCGAATTGCAATGGCCTCGGCGGAACATGTTTCCTGACCGAAGGGTCAATGAAATTGCATCGCCTTCCCGCCCCGCTGTCATGTAGCGTGCGGGCAGGGGTAATCCAGGGGCTTTCGGCGCAGGTGAGGTAATGGATACGGATCTTTCGGGAAAACGGGCGGTGATCACGGCGGGTGCGTCCGGAATCGGATTGGCGACCGCCAAGGCACTGCAGGCGGACGGGGCGCAAGTCTTCGTCTGCGACGTGAACGAGGACTCGCTGGCGAACCTTCCCGACGGGATCATCGGAGCTCGGGTTGATGTCGCCAACTCGGCGGAAATCGATGCCTGGCTTGCCCCCATCGTCGCAGACGGCATCGACATCCTGGTCAACAATGCCGGAACAGCCGGACCGACCGCCGCGGTCGAGGACATCGATGACGAAGGCTGGCGATCATGCCTGGCCGTCGGTCTCGACTCCCAATTCTATTGCGTGCGCCGTGTCGTGCCGGTGATGAAAAAACAGAAGTCCGGCGCGATCGTTAACCTGACATCGACCGCAGGCCTGTTCGGCTTCCCGAACCGCAGCCCCTATACGGCGGTGAAATTCGCGGTGGTCGGCCTGACCAAGACCTGGGCGATGGAACTCGGTCGGGACAATATCCGCGTCAACGCCATCGCGCCGGGTTCTGTCAACGGCGACCGGATGGACCGGGTCGTCGCCGCCCATGCCAAGGCGGAAGGCGTTTCAGAGGATCATGTGCGCGCGATGTACACATTGGGCACCTCCATGGCCTGTTTCGTCGATGCCGAGGAAATCGCCGACATGGTTGTCTACCTCTGCTCAGACCGCGGCAAACGCATCTCAGGACAGATCATCGCCGTCGACGGCAATACGGAAACCCAGCATCCGCGGGATTTGGGATGAGTTCGCCCCTTACCGGAAAGAAATTCGCTAAAAACGGATAGTCCAAACGAAAATGTCATAGCGCACGCGAAGGGCACACGCTGAAATCTCAGCAAGGTCGGAGGGCCACCCGTCCTCCTCTTCAATCTTTCAGGAGATCAACGTGCGCACGACATTCATCCGGATCGCCCTTGCAGCGACGTTCGGCTTGGCCGCCCTCGCCGCACCGGCCTACGCCCTCACCGTTCAGAACGCCTTCGTGGGGTTCGACCCGACGCCGGACGACGCCTTCAACGCTGACGAAACCGAAGCCGGTGACAGGGGCGACGATACGGTCGGTCCGATCGATCGGGCGATTTTGGCCCAAATCCAAGATCCCAACGGCCTATTTTCAGGCCGGACTTCCATCGGCGAATTCGGCAACCTGGGTCTTTCCGGCAGTTCGGGCGCGGTCGGAGAATTGCACGGCCAAGCTGTCATCACCAAAAACGACTTTCAGAACACCACCGGGAAGGCACAGCAGGCCGAACTCAACTTCATCATCGACGGCGGCCGGTTCTTCATGATCGCGGATGAGGGCTCTGCCATCGACTTAACCTTGACGATAAGCATGGACGGCATACCGGTCTATCAGTCCTTCTTCGACTATGAGGCCGTATCCGATCCGGTGTTCGGCGTCCGGAACACCCTCTCGACCTTCGGTTCCGATCTCGGCATTCGGACCAACAGTCCGTTTGAAATCGAGATCCCCGTGAATTTCGAGACGGTCGACCTCGGAATCATCCAACCGACCCAGATATTCGAGATTTCGTATCAGCTCGATATCGTGGCGACGGCGGTCGGCTTCGCGGAAATCATCGGTTTCGAGTTCAGCGACCCCTTCGACGTCAGCGGGTTCGGCGAGTTCCCCGACGTTAGTTTCAACGCCGTCCAAGCCGTGCCGCTGCCTGCCAGTGCACCACTGGCCGCGGCGGCCATCGGCGTGCTCCTGCTTGTCAGGCGCCGCCAGCTGCGGCGCTGACGCCCCGGGATGAGGTCTAGGCCGCCTTTACCCGATTGGCGGTCTCATCTTCCATTTGCTTGCGCAGCTTGTAGGCGGCCGACGTCGTGTCGGCCTCTACATCCGCCCAGGTGACGACCGCACCTTCCTCGACCGGATTCACCAGCTTCACGTTATGAGCGAGCCCCAGCGGCAGATGGCCTTCCGCGACGGAGATGCTTGCCGGGCGCAGCCCGCCGGCGACGGTATAGCCGCCCTCACCGTCCAGCATTTCACCGGCGTTGAGGTCGCGCTTGGCGACAGCCACGGCATCCGCATTGTGGCAGGTCGCCACACCGGTTGCCTCCCGGCGCAGCCCGACCGCGGCGATGGACACGCCCAGTTCCAGGCCGATCATGTGCCATTTCTTGTAGAGCGACATGTAGCGCCCGCTGGGGTCGGTCGTGACCTTGTATTCCTCGAAGCAGTTCTTCACGTAATCCGTATCGCCCCGGAAACAGACCCAGACGCCCTTGCGAATGTCGTTCGGGATTTGCTGCCCCTCGCGCGTCAGGCAGGAAACGACCTCGACCATCCCTTCATGCGCCAATACACCGCCTTTGGCTTCCGGCCGCATCAGGGTCGGGATATCGTCGACCGATCCCGGCGGGAACAGCAGCCCCTCGGCCGGCACGGACAGGCCCGTTGCATTCGCAATGGCGGCGGATTCGATGGCCGGTTTCGACCCGTCGAGGAAGGCGTTGAACATCTTTGGGTTCAACCGCCCACGCTCGGCCTGCTCCTTCGTAAGGCCCCAGTGGTCCCATACCGTTTCCGGCGTCGAGGCCCGGTATTTGGGCAGCCATTTATGGCCCCGCCCGGCCGCCGTCACGATGAAGCCGCATGTTCGCGCCCAATCCACGAGGTCGCAGGTCAGGGCCGGCTGGTCGCCATAGGCCATGCTGTAAATGACCCCGGCACTCTCGGCCGCCTGAGCAAGACCGAAACCGCAGAAGGCGTCCGCCTCCACCGTCACGTTGATGACATGCTTGCCGTGCCCGAAGGCATAAAGGCAATGCTCGACCGCTGCCGGCGGATGACCGGTCGCCTCGATCACGATCTCAATGCCGCCATGGGCAATCAGCGCGGCCGCGTCCTCGCCCACATGGGTCGTACCCTTGGCGAGGGCATCGTCCAGACTTGCCGCTGCATAGCGTTCCGCCGGCCAGCCGACATAGTCGAGGTTCGATCGCGCATTCACGGGCGAAAGGTCGGCGACCCCTACCACGTGGATGCCCGGCAGGCGCAAAGCCTGGGCCAGAAACATGGAACCGAACTTGCCGGCCCCGATCAACCCGACCCGGATCGGATTGCCGGTCTCTGCCCGCTGCTGAAGTTTCGGAAACAGGTTCATGCTCTTCCTCCCAATTCTCGACCTAGCGGACGCGCGCGAGCACGGCGCGGGCACGATCCACGATGGGAGCGTCGATCATTTTGCCGTCGACCAGATAGGCGCCCGCTGTCGTCGCTTCGGCCGCGGCGACGACCTTCTTGGCTTCCTCGATCTCCGCCTCACTTGGGGAGAAGACCTCGTTGGCGACCTTCGCCTGTGTCGGATGCACCACCGCCGCACCGCGGAAGCCCAATTCGTTGGCGCGTTCAACTTGTGCGCGGAAAAGGTCCATATCTCGGATGATGGTGATCGAACCCGGGAAACCGATGGGGGTGACACCCGCTGCCCTTGCCGCGTTCAGAACCGCGATATTGGCCCAGTCATTCGCCGCGATGGTGGGGCTGTGGCCCATATCCTTCGCGTAATCTTCCGGCCCCAACATGGTGCCGCAAACGCGGTTGGATGCGCGGAGGATCGTCGTGAGGTTTTCCAAACCGAGTGCGGTTTCGATCTGCAGAAACAACAAGGTGCGGATGCCGTCCCCCCGCGTCTCTTCCAACTCGTCGAGATACTCGGAAATGACGGAGACGCGTCCGGCGCTTTCGACTTTCGGAACGGTCAGACAGTCGACACCAGCCTCAACCGCGGCCGCGACATCCTCGAAGGCGAGCATCCAGGGCGCGTTCACCCGGACTAGGATCTTGCCGACGCCCAAACCGCGCAGGGTGGCGACGGCGGCTTTCAAGGCCGCGCGCGCAGCGGGTTTCTGGTCCGGCGCGATTGCGTCTTCCAGATCAAGGATCACACCGTCCGCACCCGTCTCGGGCGCCTTGTTCAGATGCTTTTCGGAGAGCGGCGAGAGGAACATGATCGACCGCGCATCGGCCAGGAAAGTCTTCGGATCGTGGCTCATTCGGCCTCCCCTTTGGCTGGCGGCGAGATCCCCAGCTCTTTCAATATTTCCAGCGTGTGTTCCCCGACCTTCGGCGCGGTCCGCATGTCCTTGGTCGGCGCATGACCGAAACGGATCGGCGCGCCGGGCGCGGGGATCGTCCCCAACTCGCTATCCGGCTGATCGACCAGGGCACCGCGGACCCGCATGAATTCATCGTCCAGCAGATCGCCGGCATCCATAACCGGGCCGACCGTGACCCCTGCCTTGTCGAACAGGGCGAGGCAGGCATCGCGATCGCGGGTTTTCATGAAATCACCGATCTCGCCGTCCAATTCGTGGCGATGGGTGATGCGGGCCGCGTGGTTGGCAAAACGAGGGTCTTCACCCAGTTCCGGCTTGCCCATGGCTTCGAACAACCGCTTCACCATCGCTTCCGTGGCCGCGGAGAGCGCGACGAACTTGCCGTCACCACATTCATAGACATTGCGCGGCGCATGGGTCGGTGAACTGGACCCCTGGCGCGGCGTCGGCCGGCCGGTCAGTTTCGCTTCCAGGGTCAGCGGGCCGAGGACGGAGAACAACGGCTCCAGCAAGGACATGTCGATGACATCTCCCTGCCCCGTGGCCTGCGCCCGGCGTGCCGCCGCAAGAATGGCGACCGCACCGAAGACACCCGCATAGGCATCCGCCATGGCAAAGGGCGGAAGCACCGGTTCCCGATCCGCGAAACCGTTCATGGACGCGAAGCCGGAATAGGCCTCGATCAACGATCCGAAGCCGCCCTTATGGGAATAGGGTCCGCTTTGTCCCCAGCCAGAGATCCTGAGGATGACGACGCGCGGGTTGATCTTCCAGATTTCCTCCGGCGCAAAGCCCATCTTCTCCAGCGTGCCTGGCCGGAAATTTTCTACCAGCACATCGGCGTCCGCCAGCAGGCCCTTCAATATGTCCTTGGCTTCCGGCGCACGCAGGTCGAGGCCAAGGGATCGCTTGCCGCGCCCATAGACCTTCCACCAAGTCTCCAACCCCTGACAGGTCCAGTTGCGAAGGTTGTCACCGTCCTTCGGGTTTTCGACCTTGATTACGTCCGCGCCGAGATCGCTGAAGACCTGTGTCGTGATATTGCCAGCCACCACGCGCGACAGATCGATGATACGCATGTCGGCGAGGATGGCGCTGGATTGCGGTGTCTCATGTTCCATCATGGCCATTGCTGTACCATGCCACCCAGCGCGGGGGTAGATGGGCGGACCGCCACTTTCCATAAAAGGTGAGATGACGAAACCGGCGCGCCGGCAACCGTCAATTCCTGATGTAGCGCACCATGCTGTCGCAACCGACCGCCTCGATCGAGACGCGCTTGAAACGATGCAACCCCGCCAACTCGGCAGCCCGGGTGTTCCCGACGACCGGAATACCGTCGCCGCCAATTACCATCGGGGCCGATACGCAGATGATTTCATCCACCAGATCGGCGGCGATGAAGGCAGCGGCAACAGTCCCGCCCCCTTCGATGAGCAGACGCGTGATGCCCCGATCGCTCATCGCGGCAAGGATCGCACCGGGGTCGGGCCTCTCGCCGGCCCCGTTCCCCAGGTCCTGATCCGTCCAAGTCGGCGCGTCCTCGCTCAAGATCGCGGCGCCGGGGGGAATACGGTCCTTTCCGTCCAGGACCACACGGACCGGCTGCCTGCCCTCATAACCCGGCAATCGGCAGGTGAGCTGAGGATTGTCGGCCAAAACAGTACCGATCCCGACCAGGATGGCATCGTTTTCCGCGCGCAGCTTGTGGGCGATCTGCCGTGCTTCCGCGCAGGTGATCCATTGGCTTTCGCCACTTGCCAGCGCGATCCGCCCATCCATGGAGATGGCCATTTTCAAGGTGACCCAGGGCCGTCCCTTTCGGAGCCGGCTGAAGAAACCCGCATTGGCATGCCGCGCCTCCTCGGCCATCAGGCCGAGATCGACCTTGATACCGGCCTGACGCAACCGGTCATATCCGCTGCCCGATACCCGCGGGTCCGGATCCTCCAGCGTCCCAACGACGCGCGCGACCCCGGCAGCAACGATCGCTTCCGTGCAGGGAGGTGTCTTCCCATAGTGATTGCAGGGTTCCAGCGTCACATAAAGCGTACCGCCTTGCGCGGCATCCCCCGCCCGTTCCAGCGCGATGGCTTCCGCGTGAGGACGGCCGCCCGGCTGAGTCCAACCACGGCCAACCACCATGCCGTCGGGTCCTACAACAACGCTGCCGACCGCAGGGTTCGGCCAGACATTCCCCAAACCGCGGCGGGACAAGGCCAACGCGGTCCGCATGTGCCGTTTGTCTGTTTCGGAAAAGACCGTCGGGTCGGTCGTGTCAGTCGTCGCCATCCGGCCGCACTTCATTGTCGATGAAGGCGCCGAAATCGCTCACTTCGCGGAAATTCCGGTAGACCGACGCGAAGCGGACATAGGCGACCTGATCCAATTGGTGCAGTGCCTCCATCACCATCTCTCCGATGGTCTCGGCGCGGATTTCGCTTTCGCCGCTACTTTCCAATCGGCGCACGATGGAATTCACGACGCGCTCGACCCGTTCGGGGTCCACATTCCGTTTTCGCAGCGAGGTCCGCATGGAACCGAGCAACTTTTCTCGATCGAAAGCTTCGCGCTGTCCGGTCTTCTTCAACACGGTCAATTCACGCAGTTGGACTCTTTCGAAAGTCGTGAACCGCGCGCCGCAGTTGGTGCACAAACGCCGGCGGCGGATTGCCGCGTGATCCTCGGTCGGACGAGAATCCTTCACCTGCGAGTCGTCGTTGCCGCAAAACGGACAGCGCATGCTTTCACTCCCCGGTACCCAAACGATACCTGTTGCTTGATGTTGGACCGTATTCGCGCGCTTGAGGACGTGTATCGTGAGACCGAATACGCCGCGAACCGATGGTGCCCGAACCGCCCCTATATTGCGACAGCCGACCCCGGTCTTACAACATCTAGCGCGGCAAAACTGCCAACCTCGATCCAAAAAATGACGAGGCCGGCGGAAATCAATCCACCGGCCCCGCCCGTTCGACTCTTTGATGCGTCAATAAAGGTCTTTGTAAATCGGGAACCTTTCGCAGATCGCTTCGACGCGTTGACGGACGCTGTTCTCGACCGCCGAATTATCATCCGGGTTGGCCGCAAGTCCGTCGAGCACTTCGACAATCATCTTTCCGAGCTCGATGAACTCGGCGGTGCCGAGCCCACGCGTGGTCGCAGCCGGGCTGCCGAGGCGCACGCCGGACGTGATGGCGGGTTTCTCCGGGTCGAAGGGAATGCCGTTCTTGTTGCAGGTGATGCCGGCCCGCTCCAGGCTCTTCTCCGCGATGTTGCCGGTCACCTTCTTTGGGCGCAGATCGACCAGCATGACATGCGTGTCGGTTCCGCCCGAGACGATGTCGAGCCCGCCTTCGACCAATGTCTGGGCCAGCGCCTTGGCGTTATCCACCACTTGCTTGCTGTAGGTCTTGAATTCGGGGGTGAGCGCTTCCCCGAACGCGACCGCCTTGGCGGCGATGACATGCATCAGGGGGCCGCCCTGCAGTCCGGGGAATACGGCGGAGTTGATTTTCTTGCCGAGCGCTTCGTCCCGGCTGAGGATCATGCCGCCGCGCGGCCCGCGCAGGGTCTTGTGCGTCGTGGTCGTCGCGACATGGGCGTAGTCCAACGGGTTCGGATGCACGCCGCCCGCGACCAGACCGGCGAAATGCGCCATGTCGACCATGAAAAAGGCACCGACGGAATCCGCGATCTCACGGAAACGCTTGAAATCGATGATCCGCGGATAGGCCGACCCACCCGCGATGATCAGCTTCGGCTTATGCTCCTGCGCCAGACGCTCGACCTGATCGAAGTCGATCAAGGCGTCTTCCTTCCGCACGTCATATTGGATCGCGTTGAACCATTTGCCCGACTGGTTGGGACCGGCACCGTGTGTCAGGTGGCCGCCGCTGGCAAGCGACAGGCCCAGGAACGTATCGCCCGGCTGCAGCAGCGCCATGAACACAGCCTGGTTCGCCTGAGCGCCGGAATGCGGCTGAACATTGGCATAGGAGCAGTCGAACAACTGGCAGGCCCGTTCGATCGCGAGTTGCTCGGCGTCGTCGACATAGACGCAGCCACCATAGTACCGACGGCCGGGATAGCCTTCGGCATATTTGTTGGTCATGACCGACCCCATCGCCTGCATGACCGCACGGCTGACGATGTTTTCCGACGCGATAAGCTCCAGGCCCTCCTGTTGACGACCCAATTCATCCTGGATCGACTTGAAGACCGCCGGATCGGCATCGCTCAAATCACGTCCGAAAAACTGGTCGAGATCCACGGTGGGTCCTGAACTGCTCATCTTCTATCCCTTTTCTCGGACCCGCGCCGCAGGTCCTGTCGTCTCATGCTTTGCTGCAAAGCACGTGGTAAGCGAAGCCATGTCGATACTATCCGGCGAAACCTGGAAATATCGGCGCAGCGGCGAGTTACGACATCTTGGAGACGCGAGGTCCGTGACGGCCGCCGTCGAATTTGGTCTCAAGGAAAGCCCGGAGGCAATCTGCGGCAACTTCCTGCCCCATTGTCCGCTCACCGAGCACGATCACATTGGCATCGTTGTGCTGGCGCGACAGGCGCGCATCGGTCGAATTACGGCACAAGGCGGCGCGGATGTGCCGGTGGCGGTTCGCGGCGATCGAAATCCCGATACCCGTCCCGCAAACCAACACGCCACGACGCGCAGGTCCCGTTTCCAGAGCTGCGGCCAGTTTTTCGGCATAATCCGGATAATCGACCGACTCTTTGCTGTTCGTACCCAGGTCCTGAACCGTGAAGCCCATTCCGCGTAACTGCTCCGCGAGGCTGTTCTTCATCTCCAGGCCGGCATGGTCGCTGGCGATAGCGATCGTCTCGTCCGTCATCCACCCTCCGACCTCGTCCTGGCCGGCCCCTCTCTGCGTCGCGAATTCCACACAAAGCGTTCCCCGTGAAAGCGCAGGCTTTCAAGGAAACCGCGCCGGGTCGATATCACAGGAGACGTATCGAAACCAGCCCCCATTCAGGACAACAAAAGACTAGTTCGAATTGACTATTAGGAAGTAAAAAAGTTGATTCTATTAGTATCCAACCATTTTCAATATTGAATTCCATTTCCCCGAGTGCTTTAGTATTGACGATCTTGAGAATCATCTAGCTGGAGCAGGTATTCGCACCGGTCTGACAGCAGTGTTAAGTCTTCGTTAGGGTTCGGGATTTTATCATTTCTCCCGGTCTCCTGATGGAATTGGGGAAGGACATAAATTGCTTTCAACCGATTCGCAGGTCGACATCAGAAGTGTTCCCAGACGGTTTTGATGGGTACGACGGCGATTACCTGAAGCAAGTTTTGCGATTGAAAGGACTTCTTGCATGAGTGATCTGAAGCGGTCTGCGGCCGATGGCCGGGGGGACGTACTGCGGATGACGTCGGATATCGCGGCGGCTTACCTCGGAAACCACAGCGTTTCCGCGAAGGAAGTCCCTTCCGTGATCAATACGATCTACAAGGCGCTGTGCGACCTGGGGCCCGCCGAGACGCGCCAGCCCAAGCAGCAGGCAACGAAAGCCGCCGTTCCGGTCAAGCGTTCCGTGACGCCGGATTATCTTGTTTGTCTGGAGGACGGCAAGAAGTTGAAGATGCTGAAGCGGCATCTGCGCACCAATTACGACATGACGCCGGAAGAGTATCGCGCAAAATGGGGCCTGCCGCCTGACTATCCGATGGTGGCGCCAAATTATGCAGCGCAACGGTCAGCCTTCGCGAAGAAGATCGGCTTGGGCAAAGGCCCCTCGCCTCGAAAAGGCGACGGACGCGTGGCGATGTAATCGATCCAGGAGTTAAGGCCTGGTCCGGAAGAGACCAAGGCCAGGCGCGAGAGGAGCACGTGCCGGGAAAGGGGCTGTCCAGAAGGACGGCCCCTTTCAGTTCATCCAGCAATTCGAAACCTTAATCACCGAAAAAAGTGGGACAGTCACCTCAGAGATCCCAACCGCTTGGGGTCTCGGACCGTTTGCCGCGGGTCACCGGGCTCTGGCCCCGCGCTGCCCCTTCCTTTTGCGACTGTTTTCGGCGCAGGACGAATTCCAGTTTCTTAACCGCCTCCAGAGACAGGCGTTTCGCGCCGGAACGGGGATCGCCGACGATCGACACTTCCTCCCGCGTTACCGGATCGACAGCGGAGACCTTCACATACGCGCCGCTCGGGACGTATTCGATCAACGCGCCTTCCGGCAACAGATTGGACCGAAACTTGACCGTCATTTTCTACCAGCCTTCCCCGCCTGGGCCCGAATTCGTGGAAGCACTGTTTCGTATAACATGCTCGACTTATTGGGCCCCGAGTCATAAGACATCCGCAATCATACAGACACGGGACCGTTTCGGAACCCGACATCCCGCCGGATGGCCGGAGCGCGGTAGAAGCGGTTAGAACCCCGAACACGTCAGGAGATACGATATGACCGAGATGCGGCCGCGTTTTCAGTGGGAAAACCCCTTCCAGATCGAAGAGCAGTTGAGCGAAGAGGATCGGATGATCCAGGACACGGCCGCTCAGTACTGCCAGGACAAACTGATGCCCCGTGTGCTGGAAGCGAACCGTCATGAGACATTCGATCGTTCCATCTTCACGGAAATGGGCGAACTCGGTCTGCTCGGCATGACGCTTCCGGAAGAATACGGCTGCGCCGGCGTCAGCTACACGGCCTACGGGCTCGCCGCCCGTGAGGTCGAGCGTGTGGACAGCGGCTATCGTTCCGCTTTCTCGGTTCAGTCCTCCCTCGTCATGCATCCGATCTATGCCTATGGGAACGAGGAACAACGCAAGAAATACCTGCCGAAGCTTGCATCCGGCGAATGGGTCGGATGCTTCGGCCTGACCGAACCCGATCATGGCTCCGATCCGGGTTCCATGGTGACCCGCGCCAAGAAGGTCGATGGCGGCTACCGCATTTCCGGCGCCAAGAACTGGATCACCAACTCTCCCATCGCCGATGTCGCTGTCGTATGGGCCAAGACCGAAGACGGCGTCATCCGCGGCTTCGTTCTGGAACGCGGCATGGAAGGGTTCGAGACCCCGAAGATCGAAGGCAAGTTCTCGCTGCGCGCTTCCGTCACCGGTATGATCATGATGGACGAAGTCTTCGTCCCGGAAGAGAACCTGCTGCCGAATGTCGAAGGCCTGAAAGGTCCGTTCGGTTGCCTCAACAACGCCCGCTTCGGGATCGCATTCGGCGCGATCGGCGCGGCGGAGTTCTGCTGGCACGCTGCGCGCGACTATGTGATGGAGCGCAAGCAGTTCGGCCGCCCCCTGGCCGCCACGCAGTTGATGCAGAAGAAGCTCGCCGACATGCAGACGGAGATCTCGCTGGCCCTGCAGGGCTGCCTGCGTGCCGGTCAATTGAAGGACGAAGGCCGCTGTCCGCCGGAGCTGATTTCCCTGTTGAAACGCAATTCCTGCGGCAAGTCCCTGGAAATCGCACGGACCGCCCGCGACATGCACGGCGGGAACGGGGTTTCAGACGAATACCACGTCATCCGTCACGTCATGAACCTGGAGGCGGTCAACACCTATGAGGGCACGCACGATATCCATGCGCTGATCCTCGGCCGTGCGCAAACCGGCCTCCAGGCCTTCATGTAAGGGAGAAAACCGGGCGCGACGGCCGTCCGGAGACAGGCGAACCGGCCATGAAATCGCAAGACGGCGTCGCTGCCGGGTCCTCAGGGCCCGGCAGTTCGGCCTCAGGCGCGCAAGCAGCGCAGGAACAGGGCATTCCCGCCGTGGCATGGCTTCTGTTGCTCGTTTTGGCACTCGCCTGGGGCTCAACCTGGCCGATGATGAAACTGGCCGTGGCGGAAGTGCCGGTATTGAGCTTCCGGTTCATTTCCGTCGTGGCCGGATCGGCGACGCTCTTCCTGGTCGGCTGGATCAAAAACCGGACGATCCTGCCCAAGCGATGGGAATGGCCCACCATCATCCGGATCGGTCTTCTCAACGTCACCTTATGGTACTGCCTGTCCGCCTTGGCGGTGACGACGCTCCCGGCCGGACGCGCCGCGCTTCTGGCTTTCACCACGCCGCTTTGGGCCATGATCATCGAGTTCGCCCTGTACAAGGCACCGCTGACGGTCCGCCGTACCTTCGGGATCGTCCTGGCCCTGCTCGCCATTGGCTTCCTGACATTCGAGGACCTGTTCGCCGCCGAACCGTCCGTCATCGGTATTGCAGCCATCCTGGCGGCGGCCTTCTGTCAGACGTTCGGATCCATTCTTCAACAGCGCGCGGGTTTCGAAAGCCCGGTTTACACGCTGATCCCCTGGCAAATGGTGCTGGGCGGTATCCCGATTCTGATCGCCGCCCCGATCATCGACGGGACGGCCTGGATGGAAACCGTCAGCCTCGAAGCCATGCTGGCTTCCTTTTCCGTGGCGGTCTTCAGCATCTGCGTCGGCGTGGTCTGCTGGTACACGATCCTGAGCAAGACGACGATGACCTTTGCCGCGCTTGGTTCCCTGGTCGTTCCTTTCGCGGCAATCAGCCTCAGTGCGGCACTACTGGGTGAGATGCTGACCGTCACGGACATCGTCGGCCTGGTACTGATCACCGCTGCGATCGGGACCACCATCCGGCGGCGCCGAAGCAACCCGTGAATTCCCTGCAGGTTTGCGTGCCGATCACGAATCCGGGATTCCAACTGGCACTATCCGATCTCCGCCTATAGAAGACAGGTTGGACAAAGGACCGGGATACGGGCGGCACCGCTTTTCCCCAAGCAACGGACACCCAAGACATGGCCCTAATGACGACTATTTCCGCGACAATGCAGCAAACGACGACGACCTTCCGCCTCGGTGCGGTTCTGCCGTTGATTTGCGCCATGCTCGTTTTCGCCTTACCAAGCGGCGGTATCGCCGCAGAGACGACGGACCAAAAGGAGGCGGCCGCGTTCCTGCAGGAACTGGGAGACAATGCGATCGCGGTCCTGGCAAACAAGGACCAACCGCGCGACGAACGCGAAGAAACCGTTCAGGCCTTGCTGCGCGAGAACCTTGAACTTGAAACCATGGGCCGCTTCGTCCTGGGCCCGGAATGGCGCAAGGCCGATGACGCCCAGCGCGCATCCTACCTGGAACTGTTCTCCGAATTCGTCGTACGAACCTATTCGAAGCGGCTTGGCGAATATGGCGGCCAGCAATTCGAAGTCACGGGCACGTCCCAGGCCGGAAAAGCGGATGCCCTGGTGGTGACAGCCATCACCTCGGGCGACGGTTCCCCGCCCGTCAAAGCCGGATGGCGCGTCAAGACCGACCGGGATGGAAAGTTGAAGATCGTGGACGTTATCGTCGAAGGGGTCAGCATGCTGCAGACGCAGCGGTCAGAATTCGACTCCGTCGTGCGGCGCAGCGGCTTGGACGGTCTGATGGCATTGCTCAAGGAAAAGCTGGATCAACTTCCCAAGACAAGCGGATAAGAAAACGCCGTCGACCAGATCGACGGCGCTTATCGTTCGATTTGCCGAAATGATACGGTTTTTCGCCCTTAGCGCGGGGAAGCGTATCCGAATGTGTGCAGCAGGAACCGTTCGAGCCGGGTCAGCACCTGTCCCGTTCCGTCGAGATGGCTGTCGGTGATACCGGTTTCACTCAGCCGGCCCGCTTGAGAGTCGATGATCTTGTTCACCGTCTCATGTACCTCAAGTCCCTTATCCGACAAGCGAACACGGACAGAGCGGCGGTCATGCGAGGACCGTTCCTGGACCAGATAGCCGTTCTCGACCATTTTACGCACGTTGTAGGACACGTTGGAGCCGAGATAGTAGCCGCGATGGGTCAACTCACCCACGGTCAGTTCATCTGTCCCGATATTGTAGAGGATCAGGGCTTGGATGTTGTTGATGTCCCGGATACCCGCCCTGTCGAGCTCTCCCTTGATCACTTCGAGAAATTGCCGATGCAACCGCTCGATCAATCGAATGACATCTAAATAACGCTCCTTCACGGGAAGCCCTCTTACCTATTTGTGTTGACCAAAGTGCATCGCGCCAAAAGCGGTCCGCCCTCCCCTTCCTCAACAGGATTATGGAATTCGCTCCATGAACCTGGGACAAATTTGCCGTTACTTGCGCGAATACACAAGCACCGTGCGGAAATCTCGTCCATTACCGCCCGAAACATACACATTTAGTGCCAAGATCCATTAGTTTCGCGGACTTGGCCGACAGTGTGATCCGAATCGGAGAGCGCGATAACCACCCGGCGCAAGGTCGGGGCATGTCGGACCGGCCGAAAAACGACCAGCCCCGAATGGCTCATCCCTTCAGCATCTTAATGATGCCGGAAAAGTCGACACCCGCCGATCCGCTCTCACAGAACCTCTCATACAGTTCGGCCGCCGCCGCCCCCAGAGGCGTCTGTGCACCGAAGGACTTCGCCGCGTCCTGCGACAGGTTCATGTCCTTCACCATCATCGCCGCGGTGAATCCCGGCGCATAGTCCCGGTTCGCCGGCGAGGTCGGCACAGGTCCTGGGACCGGGCAATAGGTGGTCAACGACCAGCATTGTCCGCTGGCGGTCGACGAGACGTCGAACAGTTTCTGGGCGTCGAGGCCGAGTTTCTCCGCAAGGGCGAAAGCCTCGCAAACCGAAACCATCTGGATCCCGAGCATCATGTTGTTGCAGATCTTCGCCGCCTGGCCGTTCCCGGCGCCGCCGGCGTGAACGATCGTCTTGCCCATGATCTCAAGATACGGCTTTGCCCTGTCGAAAGCCGCATCCGTGCCGCCGCACATGAAGGTCAACGTGCCGGCCGCCGCCCCCATGATACCGCCCGAAACCGGCGCATCGACCATGTCGAATCCTTTGTCGGTCGCGGCCTTGTTCACATCACGCGTGGTCTCGACGTCTATGGTCGAGCAATCGATGAAAAGCGCGCCTTCCTTCCCATGGCCGATCACTTCGCCCTCGTAAACCGCGCGAACATGTTTGCCCGCCGGCAGCATGGTGATCACGACATCGGAGTCGAGCGCCGCCTCCGCTGCGCTGGCCACCGCCGTTGCCCCGTCGGCAACAGCCTTGTCCACCGCTTCCTGGGAAAGGTCGAACGCCTTTACGGTCATTCCAGCCTTGATCAGATTGGCGGCCATCGGCCCGCCCATGTTTCCGACACCGATAAAACCGACTACTGGCATCTTTTCCTCCCGTTGCGACCGGTTCGACCGGCCCGTTTCCGTCTGTTTCGGTTTCTAGAGCTTCAGGTCCTCGTCACCCAACGAGGCGAAATGACGCTCTATCATCTCTTCGGTCACGTCCTCCAATTTGGCGGGCGACCATTTCGGGTTCTTGTCCTTGTCGATCAGCAAGGCGCGGACCCCCTCGAAAAACTCGGTCCCCGCCATGCAGGCCTGCGTCATCCGATACTCCAGGATCATGCAGTCGTTGAAGCTGAGCGGCGCACCTTTCCTTAACTGACGCAGGGTCACCGACGACATCAGGGGCGATTTCTCACGGATGGCCTGCGCGGCCTGAGACGAGAATTCCGTGCCCTCGGCATCCAGCGCCGCGAGAATGTCTGGAAGGCTGTCATGACCGAAACAGCGGTCGATCACGGCCTGGTGCTCCGCCAGGGTCGGTTCACCGGCATGTTTCTGGAACCCACCAATAATATTGCCCGCTATGGCATGAAGATCTTCCCCCAGCCAGTCGGCCGTTGCCAGGGCATCCAGCAAGCCCGGCAGGTTCGCGCTGGGAACGAAGGAATCGTAAACGCCGGCATAAACGACATCCGGCGCCTTCAGCCTGGAATTGGTCAGGGCCAGATAGGTGCCGACCTCCCCTCGCAGTTTCGGGAGGAACCAGGTTCCGCCGACATCCGGAAACAGGCCGATGGTCGTTTCCGGCATGGCGAAAAGTACCTTCTCGCTGACAACGCGATGCGACCCGTGGACCGACATACCAACCCCGCCGCCCATGGAGATGCCATCCACCAGGGGAATATAGGGCTTGGGATAAGTATGGATAAGCGCATTCAGGATGTACTCTTCGCGGAAGAAGTCCTTCCGCAACTGTTCAACCCCATCCCATTCCTTTGCCAAACTCACCACGTCGCCGCCGGCGCAGAAGGCCTTCTCCCCCGCGCCAAGCAGGACAATGGCCTTGATCGCATCGTCGTCCGCCCAGGTCCGAAGTTGTGCGTCGACCAGTCGGATCATGTTCAAGGTCAATGAATTCAAGGCTTTGGGTCGGTTCAAGGTGACGAGCCCCAACGGCCCGCGGGTTTCAAAAAGGACTTCGGCCTCTTCGGTCATAGGATTTCCTTACTCACTCGATTCACGGAACAAGCAGCGGCGTTACGCCGCCACAATGGTCGGGTTTTGCCGGCAGACTACCCCGCCAACTGCTGGCGGGCGATGATCAAACGCATCACTTCGTTTGTGCCTTCCAGGATTTGATGGACGCGCAGATCGCGCAAATAGCGTTCGATGGGATAATCGCGCAGATATCCATAACCGCCGTGCAGCTGCAGCGCCTGGTTACAAATCTCGAAGCCCGCATCGGTCGCGAACCGCTTGGCCATCGCTGCATGCATGGTCGCGGCCGGGTCCTTCTTGTCGACCAGTGTTGCCGCGCGGTGAAGCATCAACCTGGCGGCTTCAAGTTCGGTCGCCATATCGGCAACGCGGAACTGCAATGCCTGAAACTGTGCCAGCGTCTTCCCGAACTGTTTACGTTCGCCCATATAGGCTTTGGTCGCTTCCAATGCGGCACGCGCACCGCCCAGCGAACAGGCGCCGATATTGATCCGGCCGCCGTCCAGCCCCTGCATTGCGATTTTGAACCCTTCGCCCTCGTCACCGATACGGTATGCGACGGGAACACACGCGTCCTCGAAATTGACCATGGCGGTCGGCTGGGAATGCCAACCAAGCTTCTTTTCCTGTGCCCCGAAACTGACGCCCGGCGTGTCGGACGGGATCGCGATACAGGTTATTCCGCCGGGGCCTTCGTCTCCCGTTCGCACCATTGTGACGTAAAGGTCGCTGCGTCCCCCGCCGGAAATAAAGGCCTTGCTGCCATTGATGACGTAATCGTCACCGTCCCGAACGGCGCGCGTCCGCAGACTTGCAGCGTCCGATCCTGCCCCCGGCTCGGTGAGGCAATAGGACGCGAAATGATCCATGGTCATCAGTTTCGGCAGAAAACGCGATCGCTGCTCGTCCCCGCCGAAGCGATCGATCATCCAAGCGGCCATGTTGTGGATGGAGATGTAAGCGGCGGTCGACGGACAGGCGGCCGCCAATTCCTCGAAGATGATCGCCGCATCGAGACGCGTCAGGGCGGACCCGCCATGTTCCTCGGCACAGTAGATCCCGCCAAATCCCAGCGCCGCGGCCTGGCGAAGGGTTTCCTCGGGAAAGATCGAGTTCTCATCCCATTCGGCGGCATGCGGCAGCATCTCGTTCTGCGCGAAGTTGCGTGCCATGTCTTGGAACGCCGTCTGTTCCTCGGACCAGGAGAAATCCATTTCCACCCCTTCACTCTTGTTCTTTGAACCGCAGGACAGAGTCGAACGGTCCGCATTCGTGTTTTGTTGAATAGTAGTCCCTGCCCGCCGGATCAATCTGTTGCCTGGGCATCATTCCAAAGCGTCTGCGCTCTATCCCGTTTTGCCACTTGACCCGACAGCCAATTCAGCTAATTTCCGCCTCAGCGCTGATTTGAGTCCTAGCTTGCGGGCGCTTTATAAACACGGCTAAAGAGGGTGTCGGGGCGAAGTCCCCCTCTCACCGGCCGTCTCAGGGCCGGTTTTTTAATGCCCTTCCCGCATTGTACCGGATGACGCTCGGCGCCCAATGACCCAGCCTGACTGATCAGACTTGGGTCCGCGGTGATTTGAGGGACAGCTTGCTCCGCGTTACCAACAGCTAAAGCGACACGGAAACGTGCCCTCGTGACAAGAACGGTTAACAACGGAGGGTGTCGCCATGACAACCAACAGCCAGAATCCCGAAACCATAGCCTTGCATGCGGGCTATCGCGCAGATCCGACCACGAACGCGGTCGCGGTTCCGATTTATCAGACGACGTCCTATCAGTTCGAAAGTGCGGAACATGCCCGCAAACTCTTTTCGCTGGAAGAGTTGGGCAACATCTATTCCCGCATCATGAACCCGACCGTCGATGTCCTGGAACAGCGCATCGCGGCCCTTGAGGGCGGCGTCGCCTCCCTCGCCCTGTCTTCGGGCCAGGCCGCCAGCGCCTTCGCGATCCAGAATATCGCCCATGCCGGCGACAATATCGTCAGTTCCACGGACCTTTACGGCGGCACCTGGAACCTGTTCGCCAATACCCTAAAGGATCAGGGAATCGAGGTTCGCTTCGTCGATCCGTCCGATCCTGAAGCCTTCCGCCGCGCGACCGACGACAAGACCCGCGCCTATTACGCGGAGACCTTGCCGAACCCGAAACTGCGGGTCTTTCCGATAGCCGAAGTCGCGGCCATCGGTCGAGAATTCGGTATACCGTTGATCGTCGACAATACGGCTGCGCCGGTCACCTGCCGCCCGTTCGACCACGGGGCTGCAATTGTCGTCTATTCCTCAACCAAATACATCGGCGGCCACGGCACTTCCATCGGCGGTCTGATCGTCGACAGCGGCGCCTTCCCCTGGGCGGATTTCAAGGATCGCCAGCCCTATCTTAACCAGCCCGACCCCAGCTATCATGGCGCGGTCTGGACCGAAGCCGTCAAACCGATCGGGCCGGTCGCCTATATCATCAAGGCACGCGTGACACTGCTGCGCGACCTGGGCAGCGCGATGAGCCCCTTCAACGCCTTCCAGTTCATCCAAGGCCTGGAAACGCTGCCGCTTAGGATGCGCGAGCATAATGCCAATGCCTTGGGTGTGGTCGACTTCCTGAAAACGCATTCGGCGGTGACCGACATCATCCATCCGAGCGTTCAGGAGGGCGAAAACAAACGCCGGGCCGAGGCATACCTGAAGAAAGGCTTGGGCGCGCTGGTCGGGTTCCACATCAAAGGCGGCAAGGAAGCCGGGGCAAAGTTCATCGACGCACTGAAACTGTTCTACCATGTCGCCAATATCGGCGATGCCCGATCGCTTGCCATTCATCCGGCAACGACCACCCATTCCCAATTGACGCCGGAAGAGCAGCAATCGACCGGTGTAACGGATTCCTATGTCCGCCTGTCCATCGGGATTGAGCATATCGACGACATCCTCGCCGATCTGTCACAGGCCCTGGACGCCTCTCAGAAATAGTGGATCGAACAGCCGATCAACGGAAACGCCGGGAACCGCGAGGTCCCGGCGTACCTGTTTGGGTCAAGATCCGGGCCGGTTCAGCTCGGAAACAGCAAGCGTGATCGCATTTACCAGACCGTCGATTGCGGCGGAGGATACCGGTTCGCCCTCATCCTCCAACAAGGCGAGAAGGTCCGCAGCATCGTCCTGCACCTGCCCGCCCTTCAACAGCAGCCAATCATCCGGGATTTTCGCAATCGGAACCGTTTCATCACCGGCCTCGCCCGGTTTTGAAGGACCAGACGGCACCTGCAAAGCCGAAGCAGGCGGGGCAACCTTTCCGTCGCGGGCTTGGGCTTCGTTGAACAACATATCCTTTACGGCAGCCGAAAGGGTTGATGCGATCGCGCGCATTTCCGCACGGTTTCGTTCATCCGACCGCGGCAAGGCGCCGAGCGCGCCGGAAAGATCCTGCACCCGTTTCAGATAGGCCTCCCGGCTCCCGAAGCTGCCCTTCGTCAGGATCTCGGCCCGCACCGTGTCGGAAAGCGACAAACAGCCGATAGCCGCAAGAGCGAGAAACATCCTGCGGGACAAGAGCCTGCCGCCGTCATTCGGACCGTTAAACATAAACCTCACCCCGCAACCCATTCAAAGAACGACAAAATCCTCCGATCATGCCAAGGAACCCGCGACGCATTGTCATGGAATCCAACATGACCGCCCCCCTCCGCGGACAAGCGATGGAGACGTGGCAATACCGACCAATCCACATTGTCATAGCTGGCGGTCGGTACCCAGGGATCATCCTGTGCCTCAACCAGCAAACTAGGCGTTTCAATGCCTGACAGAAAGCGCCGGGCGCTGCTCTTGGCGTAGTAATCATCCGCGCTTTCAAAGCCGAATCGCGGTGCGGTGAAAACCTCGTCGAACCCATAAACCGTTCTGGCCGCCATGATCGCGTCGCGCTGCGTCGATGACAGCGGCAGACGAACCGCGTCACGAAGCATCCAATTGAGCAGCCGACGCTGGTAAATCCGGTTGCGGCGTCGATCGAACCACCGCGATGCGGCAGCCAAATCGATCGGCGCGCAAACCGTCGCAGCCGCCGTTACCGGAAAATCACCGGCATACTCGGCCAGGAATTTCAGCAGCATGTTCCCGCCCAGCGAATATCCCACCAGACACAAACCGCGCTGAAAAATCCTGTCGTCCTGGTCCTGCAAAGTCCTCAAAGCGTTGGCTAGGTCTTCCGTCCGGCCGCTGTGATAGCAGTCGCTGCTTAGGCCCGCTGATGGGCCGGCGCCCCGCAAGTTCAGGCGCAGCGTCGAATACCCGGCCGCGTCGAAAGCAGCGGCAGATGCCTTCATGTAGGCGGACGCGGAACAACCGCTTAGCCCATGGATCAGCACAATCAGCCCCCGCCCTTCCTCGCCTTGCGAATAATCGGCAAGCAGACGATCCCCGGTACCGTCGTTCAAAGGGAGTTCCATGCGGCGGGAAGCAGGTGGCGCCGGTCCTCGGCCCAACCCCTCGACGACCAGGAAATTGCGGATGGTTTGAAGGTCTCCGTTGAACCAAGGCGCCCGCGGTTTGAATGGCACCTCGCGCAAATCCGGCCAGCGGCCGCCGCCAGCCGTTGCCGTCAAAGCGCCCGCACTCCCGGCCTCGTCGGTCACATTTCGTCTCATCGTCCGTTTGTCACCGTCCTGCGGTGGCCTTCCGCATCGCCGCGCGCTAGGTATTCAACAGGGTTGCGTTAAAGTCATACGGCCAAGGTAGCGACTGGATTGCGCCAAACAAGGCCGGCAACAGGCAAATCCCTGGTCTTGGGGAGCGGGTGAGGCAATGCGTTGGGTAATCGGCATTCTGGTTTTCATCATGGTAACCGTGGCGGCCGCGGCCGGGTTTTTCGCAGTGCGGTTCCAGATGTCCCTACCGGATCTAGCGGGTGAAATCGAATTGCCGGGCCTGCATGCCCAAGCCGCGATTCAAAGAGACGGCCGGGGTCTTGTCACCATCCGCGCCGCGAACGACCACGACGCCTATTTTGCACTTGGCTATACCCACGCCCAAGATCGTTTGTGGCAGATGGAAATGACGCGCCGGATCGGCGCCGGCCGACTTTCGGAACTGCTTGGATCCAGCACGCTCGGGCTGGATCGCTACATTCGTACGCTAGGCTTCTACCGGTTGGCGGAAGCCCAGCTGAAGCATCTGCCGGCGGATGTATTGGCGGCGCTCGATGCCTATGCAGCCGGCGTCAATGCGTGGATCGAAACCACGGATGGCCCGCTGCCGCCGGAGTTTCAGCTTCTGTTTCACAAGCCCGAACCCTGGAAGCCTGCCGACTCCATCGTCTGGGGCCGCATGATGGCCTTTCAATTGGCGACAAATATGCGGTCCGAACAGGCGCGGGAAAAACTGTTGCGAGAATTGGGAGAGGAGAAGACCCGCGCGCTCTTGCCGGGAGCACTGCCGCACGATCCTGTAACCATTCCGCCCGAGGCCAGGGCGCTGCTCGATCGTTATGTCCCTGCCCCGCCTGAACTTCAGTCCGATACAGCGTCAAACGCCTGGGTGATATCCGGCGAGCATACGGCAACAGGTGCCCCAATCCTGGCGAACGATCCGCATTTGGGGTTCACGGCCCCGAACCTGTGGTATTTCGTGCGTATCGATGCCCCCAATCTTCAAGTCACCGGTGTCACCGTGCCCGGCGTACCGTTCCACCTGCTAGGACATAACGCGACGGTCGCCTGGGGTTTCACCACGACCTATGCGGACACACAGGACCTGTTCGTCGAGACCGTCTCGGGTGACGGGCTGCACTACAAAACGCGTTTCGGTTGGGAGGATATCGCCCGGCGCGAGGAAACGATCCGGGTCCGGTTCGGCGACCCGGTCCAGCTGACGATTCGAGCGACCGATCACGGTCCGATCATCAGCGATCTGTGGGACGACCCGCCCCGGCCCCTCGACAGCGAGGGGTTCGGCACGGCCTTCGCCCTGGCCTTCCCGGGACTTCAGGAAGAGGACCGAACCCCGGAAGCGCTGTTCCGCCTGAACCGGGCGGGAAATAGGCAGCAATTCGAAGATGCGATGCGCCTGTACGGCGCGCCAGTGCAGAACATTCATTATGCGGATACGGCCGGCACGATTGGACTGGTCGCGCCGGGTCGAATACCCGTGCGCCGAAACGGGAACGGGTTGCTGCCTGTCGATGGTGGCACCGGCCATTACGACTGGGATCGTTTCCTCAGTTATGAAGAACTGCCGAAGGTGTTCGATCCGCCTTCGGGCATCATCCGCAATGCCAACAACAGATTGGTCGACGAAACCTTTCCGTATCTGATCTCCGCTGAATGGCCGCCCGCCTTCCGCGCCAAACGGCTCGACCTGCTGCTGTCCGGCATCAGTGGGACGACGATAGAGGACAGCATCGATTGGCAGATGGATATCGTCTCCGACGCCGCTATTGAATTGCTGCCCCTGATGACGAACGCCGAACCGGATAGCGAGTTGGGAAAGCAGACGCTTTCCCTTTTGACCGCTTGGGATGGACGTATGGAACGGGAAAGGGCCGAACCGCTCATCTACGCCACATGGCTGAACGTTCTGACAATCGCGGTGGCCAAGGACGAGGTGAAAGGCGCGTATCCGCCCTATTGGCAGGAGCAGGAAATCTTCGTCATAAACGTCCTGAAGGGAGAGGAAGCGGCCTGGTGCGACAATATCCAAACGGATGACGTCGAGGATTGTGCGACGATCCTGTCTGAATCGCTGGAAACGACCGTATCGCAATTGCAGGAACGTTTCGGCGACGAGATTGCGGAATGGCGTTGGGCCAAGGCGCATGTCGCCGTGTTCGAGAATAGATTTCTCGGCCGTCTTCCCGGTCTGGACGGGATGGCGAACCTGCGCATCGCTACATCCGGCGGGGACCATACGCTGAACCGAGGACAAAGCAGACCTTCGGACGATCCTCTGTTCAGGCATGGACACGGCGCGGGTTTTCGTGCCGTTTATGATTTGTCGGACCTGACGAACAGCCGATTCTCACTGGCCGGCGGGCAATCCGGAAACCCGTTATCGCCGCATTACGACGACCTGCTGGAAGACTGGCGCGACGGTCGCTATTTCCGCAGCGACGGACGCCCCAAAGATATCCAACCCACGGAAGACAGAATACTCGTCCTCAATCCCCGCTAGGCCGTCGATCAGGCCGGGCGGACGCAGTTGGGCCGGGAGGGACAGATCATGGATCCAAAACATGTCGTAACGATCGACGATATCCGCGAAGCCGCCAAGATGATCGACGGGCAGGTCGTCAGAACGCCCGTGCATAAATCCGGCCCGCTTTCCGACCTCACCGGCGCGGAGATATTTCTCAAGCTGGAAACGCTGCAGCAAACCGGCTCATTCAAGGATCGCGGCGCGCTGGTGAAGCTGACGTCCCTGACGGAAGATCAAAAAACCAACGGCGTCATCGCGATGTCCGCCGGCAATCATGCCCAGGGCGTAGCCTATCACGCCAAGCGCCTCGGGATTCCGGCAACCATCGTCATGCCGGAAGGTACGCCCTTCACAAAGGTCGCGCGGACCCAGGCGCATGGTGCCCGCGTCATCCTGCATGGCGACAACATCAACGCTGCGGAACCTTTCGCACAGGAACTGGCGGCAAAGGAAAACCTGACCTTCGTCCATCCCTATGCCGATCCCTATATCGTCGCCGGACAAGGCACTATCGCTCTCGAATTGCTGGCCGATATTCCCGATCTGGACGTCATCGTGGTGCCGATCGGCGGCGGCGGGGTCATCGGCGGGATCGCCACGGCCGCCAAGGCCATAAAGCCTTCCATCAAAATCATCGGCGTGGAAGCCGCCCTATACCCTTCCATGTATCAAATCATTCACGGCATGGAGCCCAAGATGGGCGGCGATACCATCGCCGAAGGGATCGCGGTGAAGACACCGGGCGAAATCAATATCGAAATCGCCAAACGGCTGGTCGACGATTTCCTGCTGGTCGACGAACCGTCACTGGAAGCGGCGGTTCAAACCATGCTCGAGACGGGTAAAATCGTGACCGAGGGCGCCGGCGCCGCCCCCCTAGCGGCAGTTCTGAACCAAAGCAGGCGCTTTGCCGGAAAAAAAGTCGGCCTGATCGTTTGCGGCAGCAATATCGATTCCCGCATTCTCGCAGGCGTCCTGATGCGGGGCATGGTCCGTGCCCAGCGCCTTGTCCGAATTCGTGTTTTGATCAAGGACGCCCCCGGCGTATTGGCACAAGTCACCCAGCATATCGGGCGGACCGGCGGCAACATCGTCGAAGTCCAGCATCAGCGGATGTTCTTCGACGTACCGGTCAAGAATGCGGAATTGGATATCATGGTCGAGACCCGCGATTCCGACCACGTCCAGGAAATCCTGACCCGGCTCAACGCCGCGGGATTCAAGACCAAACTTCTGTCGGACTACGCGGATTAACCGCCCGGACGCACCGGGCAGGACGAATTTGGACCGCGGTACCATTTTCCGCTATTCTTGCGCGCTTGAGCGGAAGGAGAGCAACCATGCGGTTCGCGTTGTTCATTGTCTCGTTCCTTTTTCTGACGACGGGTCACGCGCTAAGCGCCGATCCGACGAAATGCAACAGCCATAACGTCAGGCAAACCAGCGCGGAATTGATCTTTGAATATTCCAAGTGTCTGTCCGAAAACGCCGGGGGAGAGGCGTCCAAGAAGCATCTGCTGATCACGGATATCTACATCAAGGCGTGGAGCTATTCCCTGATCAACAAGATCTTCTTCTGGTTTTCCATCGTCGCCGCCGGGCTCGTCGTGTTATGGCCGTCAGCCAGCGTCATCCTCAAAAACAAGATCGATGAAGGCGAGTCCCTGCAATGGATCCGATCCCCTGTGTTGCAGACAACAATCACCGGCCTCGCCGCCCTCTCCTTCGCCTTGTACACCCAGTACAAGGATCAGCAGACATCGGCGGAAACCTTGATGCGAGAGGTTTTCTTCAGCTCACAAAGCGTTGAATCGCTGGCGCAATCTTCCGCCGAGGAACTCGCCAGAATCGACCGGGGGTTCAACTTCGGCAATGCGTTGGAGAAGAAATCGGAAGAACCGTAAGACCCTCAAACCCGACCCGACACGAGGCGACTGTTCAACCGTTTCGTTTCGCCAGGGCATCGTATCGCCCCTTGTAATAAATCAGCGGGCGTTCCTCGGGGTGGTCGACCGACAGGTCGGTAACCCGCCCCACGATGATCTCATGATCGCCGCCCGGGTAACGATGCTCTACGATGCATTCCAACTGGCACAGGGCACCGTCGAGCAACGGCACACCGGCCTGCCCGGCCGTATAGGAAACCCCTTCGAAACGGTCGGACCGCGATTGCGCGAAAGTCGTCGAAAGACCCTGCTGCCCCCCGGACAACATATTGATCGCGAAGCGCTCCACATTCGCGAAGACCTTCCGGCTGTAGGCACCTTTATCCAGACAGAAAAGGACAAGCGGCGGATCCAGGGAAACCGACGTGAATGAATTCACGGTGACACCTGCCGGCGCCCCTTGCGCGTCCAGACATGTCGCGACGACAACACCGGTCGCGAAATGCCCGCATGCATCGCGGAATGTACGTGGATCGAAAGTCATCCCAACTCCGTACTGACCAACAAGCGCCCGAACGGCCGGCCGCCGTCCGGTTACCGGTTCATGGGCCTTGCGGCGCCGCGCCGAACCTTAAACACTGATTCCGCGCAACGCGCCTAGAGAACAGCCGAAGAACCGGGTCCGATGCCGGTATAGGTGCGGTGCGAAGCGCTGTCCATTGCGGAAACGGATAACCATGGAAACACCCGCCCAAAAACAGCTCGGCGACAACAGCAGGCTGCACCGGCCCTTCCTGCGCGGCAGGACGATCCGATTGCTACTGGCGGCCCTTGCGGGCATCGCTGCTGCGATCATGCTGCTGAAATCCGGACATGCGCCGACCGACCTGCCGATCCCTCCCGGCTGGGTCGCGACGGCGGCCGGTTCTGCGGCCGCGGCTGTTCTCGCATTCGCATTGGGATTACGCGGTCTATGGCCATTGGGCGCCGCGCTCGCCCCGCCGGCCGCCGCACTCGCCCTTTTGGCAAATGTACCGGGATGGATATTTCCGGTCGGGCTCGCTCTCCTCGCCGGCCTGTTCTGGAATGTCCGATCGGAGCGCGTTCCGCTCTACCTCACGAACCGGGTCGCGCAGAAGGCTCTCGCCGATATCGTTCAGGGCACGGCCGCAGCTCCTTCGGGACGGATCATCGATCTCGGTTGCGGGTTCGGCCTGACAGTGATGACCCTGGCTCGGCGCTTTCCGGAAGCGAAAGTCGTCGGCGTGGAAACTGCCCCGCTCGTCTTCGCGATCGCTTGGCTGAGGGCGAAACTGACGGGCCCGCGAAATGCATCGATCGTCTATCGGTCACTCTGGGCGGAGGACCTTCACCAGTACGACGCCGTCTATTGTTTTCTGTCCAGCGAACCGATGGCCCGCCTCCTCGCCAAGGCGCGTGCAGAAATGAGACCCGGCTCGGTATTTGTTAGTAATACTTTTACCGATCCCGACGATACTTCCGACGAAGTAGTTCTCGTTGGTGACTCACGAGAAACTCACCTGCATGTTTGGCGGTTTTGATGTAGAAGGCAGTAAATCGGTGTAAAAAGATAGACGAATCAAGCCTCGTCATTTAATTCTTGCAAGTTATTGGGCAGGTCCGACTAGGGAGAACCCATGTTCGCGATTATCGGCATGGTGGCCGTTGTAGGGTGCGTTATCGGCAGTTATGTCGCGATGGGCGGCAAGCTGGCGGTTCTGAACCAACCGTTCGAAGTGGTTATCATCTTCGGTTCGGGTATTTCGGCCTTCATCATCTCAAACCCGATCCGCGTCGTGAAGAGCGCCTTTGGCAAGCTCGGCGCGGTGTTCAAGGGTCCCAAATACAAAAAGGCGGATTACTTGGAACTGCTGACGATGCAGTATCAAGTCTTCAAGCTTATGAAACAGAAAGGCGCATTGGCGCTCGAAGCGCATGTGGAAAATCCGCATGACAGTACGCTGTTCGCGGAGTTTCCGAAGTTCCACCACGACCATCACGCCACTGAGTTTTTCTGCGACTATGTGCGCTTGCTCACCTTGGGGTCCGACAATCCGCATGAAATCTCGGATCTGATGGATCAGGAACTGGATCTCCATCACCAGGACGACCACGCGATCGGGCACGCACTGACGAACATGGCGGAAAGCTTCCCGGCCCTCGGGATCGTGGCCGCGGTGCTCGGGGTCATCAAGACGATGGGATCGATCAGCGAACCACCGGAGGTTCTCGGCGGGCTGATCGCCGGTGCGCTGGTCGGGACGTTCCTGGGTATCCTTTTGTGTTATGGTTGGTTCGCACCGCTGGCGAGCGCCGCCAAACAGTTGATGGAAGACGAAGCCTCGTATTTCACCTGCATGAAGGCCGGCATCATCGCCCATCTGCAGGGATACGCGCCGCAGGTGTCAGTGGAATTCGCCCGCAAGGCGATCGGCCACCATAACCGCCCGACTTTCGCCGAAGTCGAAGAGGCATGCGGCAACCTGCCGGCGCCGCAATAACAGCGCGGAAGGGCCGTTCCAACGGCCTGACGCGGCAGAACCAACGGAACGGAATGGCGCAATCAAGGTCTTATGGCTGATACGCTCGAAGACAAACCGCTTATTCTGAAGAAGAAAAAGAAGATCCCGGCCGAAGGACACGGCGGGGCATGGAAGATTGCCTATGCGGACTTCGTCACCGCGATGATGGCCTTCTTCCTGTTACTTTGGCTGCTGAATGCCACCACCGAAGAACAGATGGAAGGGATTTCCGATTTCTTCGCCCCGGTTAACGTATCGGAAGAGAAAACCGGCATCGGCGAAGCCTTGAAAGGCTTGGAAGTCATGGCGGAAGGCGCTTTGCGGTCGGCGTCGGCACGCCCGAAGATCACCACCCAGATCCCGACTTTCGGCGATGAGGCCGCTGGCGAGGAATCCGGTGAGGAACGCAAGAGCCCGATCGAAGCCAATCCCGAATCCGGCCGGACAAAAACCCCGGAAAAGGACGATGAGGCAATCGAGATCGCGATGGCGCAGATCCAGCAATCCTTGCAGGAAGCGCCGGAACTGGCCGCTTTGCAGGAAAGCCTGTTGATGACCCCGACCCCGGAAGGGTTGGATATCCAGATCCTCGATCAGCGCGAGCGGTCCATGTTCGAAGGCCGAAGCGACCGGCTCACCAGCTATGCGAAACGCTTGCTGGCCCTGGTTGGATCGATCATTGCCGAATTGCCGAACGACATTGCCATCACCGGCCATACCGACGGGTCGAATTACCGTTCCATATCGCCGGCCTATACCAAATGGGAACTGACCGCCGATCAGGCTGCCGCGGCACAACGATGGTTGGTCGACGCGGGGCTGCCCCTGGAGCGTTTCCAGCGGATCGTCGGTCGCGCGGACACGGAATTGCTCGACACACAGGAACCGGACGCGCCTCGCAACCGCCGAATATCCATCCTGCTGCTGCGAGAGCCGCCGCAAGGCGACAACGGGTGAAGGTGATAGAGTAACGGCATGGCCGATAACAACGACAACATCATCTTCAAGAAGATCAAGATTCAGGAACCGGGCGCGCATGGCGGCGCCTGGAAGATCGCCTATGCCGATTTCGTGACCGCCATGATGGCCTTTTTTCTGCTGCTCTGGCTGCTGAACGCGACGTCGGAAGAAGTGAAGGAAGGGCTCGCCAACTATTTCCAACCAACACTGCGCACGACGCCCAGCACCAGCGGGTCCGGCGGGATTTTCGGCGGGGCTACCGCGAATGATCCCGGCCCCATGGAGGTCACCTCTACCCAGGCGTTTCTTGATTCCGACTCCGCCTCCCAGACCAATCTGGATACGGGTAACGAGGCATCCGGGCGCGAACAGGAGGTCAGTTCCGGCGATGTCGGCCGCGTCGATGCGCAAGCGGAAGAACAGACCTTCACCAGGATCAAGGAAATTCTGGAATCGTCGATCGACGAACTGCCCCCGGAGTTGGAGGACCTGAAACGATCCCTGAAGGTCGAAATCGTCGAGGAAGGCCTCAGCATTCAGGTCATCGACCACGACGCGCAGTCGAGTTTCGACGAAGGGTCGGACAAGTTGACGGAAAACGCGCGTCTCGCCCTGAAACTAATGTCGCAGTTCATCACCCGCCTGCCGAATTTGATAACGATCCACGGACATACGGGTGAAGAGAGCCAGCCTTTGGAGAACTGGGAACTGTCCCTGCAACGCGCCAATGCGGCCAGGCGCGCCCTGGTGGCTTACGGGGTCCCGGTTCAGAAGTTCGAAACGGTGATCGGTAAGGGCGCCAGCGACATGGCCAATCCAGAGGCCCCTGACGCCCCAGAAAACCGCAGGCTTGCCGTCATCATGCTCCGTATGGCGACCGATCCCGTTTACGGCACAAGTGCGACGACACCGCCGTCGATCTTCGAAAACACGCCTGGTCCGCCCGCACTTGAATAGACCGATACGGGAATCCTGTCGGGTTGTGCGACGGCCCGACCGTTACCATGTCTAAGCACATAGCGGCGCGTACAGATAAACCAGCAGCATGCGGAGGCCCCCCTGAGCGAGCGCAGTCTTCCCAACCCGAACCAGGACGAACCTGACCGACTCGGCGGACCCGGCGGGTCCGGCTTCAACCTGGGAAACACCACCGATACCAAACATCAGCGGGAAATCGCCGAAACCGAGGGGATAGTCGGCCGGCGCGTCGTCGCCTATGCGATCGACTTCACCCTTTTGATGTTGCTCTGGCCCCTTGCCCTTATCTTCAGCGCCATGTCGCTCTTCACCCTGACACCGGCTTTATTCGCGGTTATCCCAGTGCTGCCGATCCTCTATCATACAGGTATGATCGCATCTTCGTCACAGGGCACTCTGGGCATGCGGGCCCTGGGAATCAAAGTGGTGCGTGAAGTTGACGGATCACGGCCGGACGCGCTTCAGGCATTGATCCTGACCGCCCTATTCTATCTGACATTGGCAACATCGGGGTTGCTGCTGCTGTGGTGTCTCTTCGACGACAGGGGCCGTTGCCTGCACGATATCTTGAGCGGAACGAAAATCATCCGCGGCTGACGCGGCGGTTGCGCGCGGATCCGCAATTCGTTTGCCCCGACCGGGCACGAAACCTGCAACACGGAACATTTGAAAAGCATAATGGTCATCGTACGCCGGACCTGCTACCGTTTGGCCGAGGCGTATAAGGCACAGGCTTTACCTGAATGATAACAAATACCTAGGCATTAATCCGTGTCGATCCAAAGAACTCTCGACCCGATCCTGTTTCATCGCTCCGCGCCGATGACCTGCCCTTATTTGCCCGGTCGGATGGAACAGCAATTGTTTACGGAATTATCCGGGCCCGGCGCACAGGATGTGTTCGAACGCCTTGGCGAAGCCGGTTTCCGCCGCTCCCATCACATCATGTATCGACCAGTCTGCACGGGCTGCAGCAGCTGCGTCCCGGTCCGGATCGTCGCGAAGGAGTTCGACTTTTCCCGATCCTGGCGTCGTATACTCAAGAACAACATCGACCTGACCGCGAAGGATGTTGGCGCGCGGGTCAGTGAAGAACAGTTCGACCTGTTCCGGCGTTATGTCGAGAGCCGGCACGGCGATGGCGACATGGCCAACATGACGGCCCGCGACTACGTCAATCTTGTGACCGCCAGTCCCGTCGATACCGGGTTGGTGGAATTCCGAACGCCGGACGGCGCACTCATCGCCGCCTGCCTTACGGACAAACTCCGCGACGGTTTCTCAGCGGTCTACAGCTTCTTTGATCCGGACATGAATAGCCGAAGCTTGGGCAGTTACATGATCCTATGGCTGGTCGAGGAAGCCCGTCGATTGGGCCTGAACCACGTCTATCTCGGCTTCTGGATCGCCGACAGTCAAAAGATGGCCTACAAGCGGCGCTTCAGTCCGCTCGAAGAATTCGGCCAAGCGGGATGGCGCAGGGTCGATACACCCGAATAGGGCACCAGCCCCGGAAACGACCCAATGTTTCACGCCGGCTCACCACACCCCACAAAAAGTTGTCCGGGCGTTGGCGCTTGAGCAATAAACAGCATGTCGACCGACGGTTCCGGGGCGGCTCTTCTGTTGCCGAACTCTGTAAAATCCGTATAAACCTTCAGTCAGGTGAGTGTTGAGCAAACATCCACAATGTACTGGGGGAAGGGTTCCATATCCTGCCACTGTATCGCGGGTCTCGGGCAAACCGGCTCAACAAACCTGAATCGATAACTGGGAGATTTAAGTCCATGAAACGTCGTCAATTTCTGAAGGGCGCGACTGCCGTCGCCGGCGCCGCCGCTGCGGTGTCCACCCTCGCCTCTCCGGCCATCGCGCAGGGCAAGCGCGAGCTGAAACTGGTCACCACCTGGCCGAAGAACTTCCCGGGCCTCGGCACCGGCGCGCAGCGCTTCGCTGACAGCGTGACCGCCGCGACGGATGGCCGCCTGACGGTCAAATTGTTCGCCGCCGGCGAACTGGTTCCGCCGTTCGAAAGCTTCGACGCCGTCTCCACCGGCGCCGCCGACATGTATCACGGCGCGGAGTACTACTGGCAGGGCAAGCACAAGGCCTACAACTTCTTCACCGCGGTTCCCTTCGGCTTCACCGCCAACGAAATCGACGCCTGGATCTACTACGGCGGCGGTCAGGAACTGTGGGACGAACTGGGTGAGCAGTTCAACATCAAGGGCCTGCCTTGCGGCAACACCGGGGTCCAGATGGGCGGCTGGTTCAACAAGGAAATCAAGTCCCTGGAAGACTTCAAGGGCCTGAAAATCCGTATGCCGGGCCTTGGTGGCGAAGTCCTTCGCCGCATCGGCGCCTCCGCGATTGCGCTGCCGGGTGGGGAAATCTTCCCGTCGCTGCAGTCGGGCGCCATCGACGCCACCGAATGGGTCGGTCCCTGGAACGATCTCGCCTTCGGTTTCTACAAGGTCACCAAGTACTACTACTGGCCGGGCTTCCATGAGCCGGGTTCGTCGCTGGCCGTCGGCATCAACGGTGACGTTTGGAAGAGCTTCTCCGACGCCGACAAGGCGCTCGTCCAGGCTTGCGCCGCGGGCGAAAACAACCGTTCCTACGCCGAATTCAACGCCCGCAACAACGACGCGTTGACCACGCTGGTCAAGAAGCATGGCGTCCAAATGCGTCAAATGCCGGAAGACGTCCTGAACGCGATCGGTGAGGCCTCCGGTCAGGTGGTTGCCGAAGTCGCGCAGGTCGACGACATCAGCAAGCGCATCTACGAAAGCTTCATCGCTTTCCGCCGCCAGTCCATCGCTTGGTCGAAGATTTCCGACCAGGCTTACTGGAATGCGCGTCTGCTGCCGTTCAAGTACGAACAAGGCTAAGCACGCACTTCGTGCTCAAAGGATCGGGGTCCGTGCCAACATGGTACGGACCCCTTTTCTTAAAGGTCCGGAACGACACGCCAGCCGTGCCACCAATCGCCGCATGGTCAAAGTTTGATCGGCGGCGGCTTGAAAGCACGGTATTCCGCGCCTTAGAAAGACTGTAGACATAGAGTGAACAACCGGGCGGAGGCGCCCAGGGGGATTGCGGTGAACGCACTGACGCGCATTGCGCGGTTAATCGACAACTTCAACCAGGCACTCGGCATGTCGGTCGCCTGGATGGCCATGCTGATGGTCCTGGTTCAGTTCGCGGTCGTGGTACTGCGTTACATATTCGGTTACGGGTCGATCTTCATGCAGGAATCGATCCTGTATCTGCACGGCTTCGTCTTCATGTTGGGCGCGTCCTACGCCTTGCTGCACGACGGCCATGTTCGTGTGGATATCTTCTATCGTGAAGCCAGCCCGCAGACGAAGGCGAAGATCGACATTTTCGGTGTCCTCTTCTTCCTGATCCCGGTCTGTACCGCGCTTTTGATCTACACCCTTCCTTATGTCCAGAATTCCTGGGCCCAGTTGGAAGGATCGAACGAGACAAGCGGCATTCCAGCGCGTTTCATCCTGAAAACGACGATCCCCGTTTTCTGCGTTCTGATGTCCTTGCAGGGCATCTCCATCGTAATCCATTCCCTGAACATCCTGGCGGGCCGCGAAACGGCCAAGACCGGCGAAGAGCACGAGGGCATCTGACATGTTGGCGGAATTTCTCGATCTCTTGATGTTCGCGGTGGCCTGCGTCTTCCTGATGCTGGGCTTTCCCGTTGCTTTCACCCTGGCCGGCACCGGCCTACTATTCGCCTTGATCGGCTGGTCCCTCGGCGTATTCGACATGTCCTATGTAAGCGCCCTGCCGAACCGCGTTTTCGGTAACGCCATCTGGAACGAAGTGCTGCTTGCCGTGCCGCTGTTCGTCTTCATGGGCGTGATGCTGGAGCGGTCGAAGGTCGCCGAAGAACTGCTCGATACGATGGGCAAGCTTTTCGGTTCCCTCCGCGGCGGTGTCGGTTACTCCGTCACGATCGTGGGGATGCTGTTGGCGGCATCCACCGGCATCGTCGGCGCAACGGTCGTCACCATGGGGCTGCTTTCCCTGCCGACCATGTTGCGGCGGAATTATTCCCCCTCGCTTGCCTGCGGGTCGATTTGCGCGGCCGGTACTTTGGGCCAGATCATTCCTCCGTCCATCGTGCTGGTCATCCTGGGCGATCAGATCTCGAACGCCTATGTCGACGCGCAGCGTGAAGCCGGGAACTGGTCACCCGAACCGGTATCCGTCGGCGACTTGTTCGCCGGCGCCTTGATCCCGGGCCTGATGCTGGTCGGCTTCTATCTGCTCTATCAGATCCTGACCGCCTGGCTTCGCCCTGAAACCTCGCCCGCCATCCCGGCGGAGGAACTGGCGGAAGAAAACATGGGTGCCAAGGTTCTGCACGCCCTGGTCCCGCCTGTGGTCCTGATCGTGGCGGTTCTTGGTTCGATCCTGGCCGGGGTCGCCACCCCGACCGAAGCCGCGGCCGTCGGTGCTGTCGGTGCGACCCTCCTGGCAGGCCTTCGCGTCAAGGAACTCAACATGGAATACGTCATGTTGACCGAGAAACCGGTGAAATTCGGCACCTTCAGCCGCACCGTAGGCGCAGCCCTGATCGGCTTCCTGCTCGGCGCTATCGTGGTGAACGAGTTGGTCGAAGGGGAAGCACCGCGCTGGATCGGCGGTGTGGTCACGGCCGTGGTCTTCGCATTCATGACCCGTGTCGGGGGCATGCGTGGAATTCTGTCCGCATTGGACGCGAGAGGTAATTCTCCGGTTTACATCGCGGCCCTCTCCCTTGTTGTCATGCTGTTCCTGGCGAACACGGTGGATCTTCGCATCCTGCGGGAGGAAATTCCGGCGAGCGATTTGGCTGCGATCATCGCCTGTGCGGCGGGCGGACTGCTCCTGGCTTGGGGCATTCTCGTCTCGCTATGGCGTGTTTGGGCTGCGGGCATCCTGCGCATGGTCAACCGCGGCACGATGGAAATCAGCGCAATGGTCTTCACCATCCTGATCGGTGCGGCCCTGTTCAGTCTGGTTTTCCGCGGCCTCGGCGGAGACGACCTGGTGCACGAATTCCTGACCGGTCTGCCCGGTGGCGAATTCGGCGCGATCCTGGTGGTCATGATCGTGATGTTCGTCCTGGGCTTCTTCCTCGACTTCATCGAGATCACCTTCGTGGTTGTCCCGATCGTCGCCCCGGTCCTATTGGCCAACGACTTCATCAGCCCGGTCTGGCTGGGCGTCATGATGGCGATGAACCTGCAAACCTCGTTCCTGACGCCGCCTTTCGGTTTCGCGTTGTTCTATCTTCGCGGCGTGGCACCGCCGGAAGTCAGCACGATGGATATCTATCGCGGGGTCGCGCCATTCGTGCTGATCCAGATCATCGCGCTCTGCATCCTGGCGTACTTCCCGGAACTGGCAAATTGGTTGCCGCAGGTCATCTTCGGATCGACCTTCGTCTAACCGACTTCTAGATCGACACGGAAAAGGCCCCCGGTTTCGGGGGTCTTTTTCATTCTGCGACGACGGGAACGTTGAGGCCGACCTTCTTCCTGCTCATAACGACCGACGTCCGGAAGCGCCGTACGTTCGCATCGTCGAAAAAGAGGCGGTGCGTGAGCCTCTCGAAATCCTCGATGTCGCGCGCGGTACAAACCAGGCAGAAATCCGCCTCCCCGGTGATGTAGTAGCATTGCTGCACATTTGGGTCGGCCGTGACACGACGCGTGAACTGGTCGATCTGGTCAAGTCGCTCCCGCTCCAGCTCAACCATCACGACCAAAGTCATGCCCTGACCGACTTTGGCGGGATCGACCAGGACAACCTCCTGCGCGATGGTCCCATCCTCCCTCATTCTCTTCAGGTGCCGCTGGACCGTGGCCGTCGAGAGTCCGGTCATCTCGGCGAGCGCCTCGAGACCTGTCCGCGCATCCTTCTGAAGCGCGTTGAGAATCATCGCATCCGTGGAAGTGATCTCCATCTGCCAGAAATCCCAAAAATTCGAAAATTTTTCTCACTTAGCTATGTTCTTTGGCCTGACGAAGTCAACATTCCCTTCTAGCTTCACGGCATGACGTTTACGTCGCACATGCTCGGATGCCGGCGCACTTCACCGGCTCGACCTAGGATCGGCGTATGGAAGTTTTGGACGCGTAATCAGATGATACGGGTCGGGCGTCACCGGTTTGAGGAGTTCAGGCGACGACGCGGGTAACCGCTCCTGTTCGCTTCCAATTACCCAATACCGGGAAGAAACCCGAGCTCATTTTTTGACCTTTTATGCTCCCATCGGATTGCCCTCAATCCGATGCGATTACCTGTGAGAACGTCAGACACTTCAAACCTATCCCTGCATTAACAATGACTTAAAACATATCAACATACATCGACGTCTGGCAGGAATCTGCTGGGTGATTGGCAGATACATTACGAAAATATTGTGAATAATTGCTTGTGAAAAATGGGAACCAACGGCGGGTTTCCGGAAACATCACTATTGAGGGTATGTCCATGTATTTCCGCAAATGCTTTCTAGCCGCATCTGTTTCCTTGCTCGCATTCGGCTCCACTATGGGAAGCGGAATTGCCGGCACCATCACCTTCAACACCACGACCAACACCTTCACTCAATCGTTGGACTCAGGCTCGACATTCGAGAGCAGCGGTGGACCGACGGTAACGACCGAGAACGGCATCCGCGTCTTCACCTTCGACCGCATCGAGATACAGTCCGACACGGTCACGGTCATAGGCGATGCGCCGCTCATCGTTCGGTCCCGCACGAACATGTTGGTCGACAACGCCGACGTCGTAGTCGTGCCGGGTAATGCCGGCGGGGGAGCAGGCGGCAGCGGAGGCGCCGGTGGAAGCGGAGGCACTGGCGGATCCGGAGGAGATGGCGGTGACGGCGGCGCCGGCGGCGGCCTGGAATTAGCCGCTGGAAAAAGAGGTGAATCGGGCGCTGACGGCGCCGACGGTGCGGTGTCGACCGGCGGCAGTTCTGGCGGACTAGGATTTGGCGGCTCGGAGCGGGCCCTGGGCGGCTCCGCTGTCCGCAACAATGCAGATGGCGGCGCTGGGGGCTTTCGGGGCGCCGGCGGCAACCAGGCCGCTGGAACAAATGGATCCAGTGGCGACGACGGCGATGACGGCCAGAATGGCAGAAACGGGCTTGGCGGCACGAACGCTGGGACCGGCCGCGCAATAACCGCCGGTGCGGGCGGCGGCGGCGGATCCGGCGGAAACGGCGGCGGTGGTGGCGGCGGCGGAGGTGGCGGCGGAGGCGGCTCTGAAAGTCCGGGGACGATATTCAGTCCCGCGCAGCCCGACGGCGTGGAAGGCGGCCCTGGAGGAAAAGGCGGCAATGGCGGCGATGGCGGACGTGGCGGTGACGGCGGCGCCGGCGGCGGCGCTGTCGCCTTCGAAGCGCTGGGTCTGCTGCGCGTCGTTGATTCTATCCTGACGGCGAATGGCGGCAATGGCCAATTCGGTACTTCGGCATCCAACACCGCGAATGCCGGGAAGTCCGGATTGGTCGCACGGGTAACCGATGAGGACGGGGAAGCCGGTGGCGCGGGGGGCACCGGCGGCGACGGCGGTCTCGGCGGGGATGGCGGCCAGGGCGGGGGCGGCGCCGCCGGCACCGTGAAACTCTCAGCCTCCCTCCTGGACATCGACCGCGGTTCTTCCGGGCCGAACAAAATAAACACCATCCAGGGCGGCGGCTCCCTTTTCGGAGGGATCGGCGACCCGGGCCGGGTCATTTTTGAAACCAACGCGGCCGTCGAATTGAGTAATGTCTCGATCCTGGGAGCCATTGGTGTCCAGACCTTCAGCGGCCCGCGGGACTTCAACGAATTCATCCTGGGCGATGTCGAAACCCCGTTTATGCTGCTGAGCCAGGAGTCGAGTTTCGACTCCGCCGTCGGGCTTTCCGGATTTCTGTCCGATACGTTGGCCACGGATCTTTTTGATCAGGGGCTGCTCAGCGGTGTACCGAATAACGCCAAGGCTGCTCTCTTGCGGCTGGATAGCGGCTTCGGCGGCGGCGATTTTATCGGTTTCGATGTGCTGCTGTTCACGAACCTGACCGAGGATATTCTGACCGGCGCGGGTTTGGGCGTTGATCCATTGTCCGGCGGAACCGGCTTCCTGGCCGACCTTCCCTTGGACATGGCCGGCCTGTCGGTCTTCGCGACGCTGATCCCGGAGAACGGCACGACCTTCAGCGCGGCTTTCGACGGCGGCGGGATCTTCGACGTCGAGCTGGCCAATGGCGAGACCCAGTTCATCCTCTCCAACGTCACCGCGGTGCCCTTGCCCGCCACCCTCCCCCTGATGGGTATCGGGCTCGCAGGCCTATTCGTACTTCGACGACGGCGCCGCTAGTCACGGCGTAGAACGAAAAAAGGCCCGGAGTGATCCTCCCGGGCCTTTTTCTTCATTTGAGGTCATTCACCCTACGCGGGGTCTGTTCCGAATTCCGCGGGCGACGTGATTTCCAGCATCTCCACATCGTCGGAAAACTCGATCAGGTCGTGAACGATACCGGGTTTCTGATTCATGCAGGTCCCGGCCTTCAGAACCACTTCCCCTTCTCCTTCGAAATAGAATTTCGCCCAGCCTTTTAGGACATAGACCATCTGGAAGTTCAGGTCGTGGGAGTGCTTGCCGGTGCTGGTGCATTCCTTACCGGTCGGCCGGATGATATGGGCATGGAAATCGCCGTTCGTGGCGTCCTTGATGCCCAGGTCCCGGTATTCGAAATAGGGCCGCAAGCCATCGCCTTTGAATTCGGCATCCTCGGCATGCTGCACGTTGAATTTCCACGCGTCCTTCTTGAAGCCACCGTCCATGGCGTTTCCTCCAGCCTGTTGTCCGTACCGGCAAAGTCGCACCGGCCGCTATTGTCGAGGTAACAGGCTAGGGCCTCAGCGCGTCAGGATGCAACAGCAAGTTCGGCAAGACTGTTGGGATCCTGGGAGAAATGCACGTGACGAAACCGCCAGGCGCCGCGTTCCTTGCGCAACACGAAACTAGCACGCAGAACAACGTTCGAAAGATGCGGTTTCCGTATCGTCGCGATCATCAGTCCCGCACCGTCATCGGCATAGGCGCGAAAATCGGAGGCCTCGACCGGCGCAAAATCAATACGTCCTGCCCTATTCTGGTCGAAGCCTCGTTTGGCCTTCTTCAGAAAATCAGCGAGTCCCAGTGAATCCCGGTCGAATTCATGATCGAAATGAACGAAATCCCCATCTGTCACGTGCAAGGCACGCAGGCCCACCAGATCCCGACGCAAGTAACAGCCGAAATACGCCTCCATCAGGCGGCGGAAAACACCTTCCTCCTCCACGGAAACCAGGTTCATGCCAATCCCCTCAACCGGCAGCTGCGGAAAGCGCTAGGAAAACTTGTTCGAGCGCGGGAATCCGGGAGGCGGCATGCGTCCAGCGCCGGCCCGCTTGCCAGTCCATTCGACCAATTCCGTCTGGGTGCGAGTCCGGTCGCCCGATTTCCAGGTGAGCCCTTCTTCCTTGCTGAAGACCTTCACGTCGCTCATGCCGCCGTCGCGGTACTTCTGCAGGATGACCCCACGGCCGCGCGTCATGACCGGCATTTCCTCGATTCCGAAGACCAGCAGTTTCCGGTTCTCGCCGATCACCGCCACCATGTTCCCCTCAGCCGGCGTGCAGACAGCCGCTTCGGCATCGCCGGAAACATTGAGGATCTGTTTGCCCGCCCTGGTTTGCGCGACGACCTCCTTTTCCTCCACAAGGAAGCCCCGGCCGTCTGAACTGGCGACCAACAACCGCCGGTCCGGCGCAAAGATCATGATATTGACGATGTCCTGATCGTTCTTCAGGTCCAGTTGCAGGCGCAGCGGCTCACCATGTCCGCGCCCGCCCGGCAGCTTGTCGACACCAAGCGTATAGAAACGGCCATTGGTGGCGAATATAAGCAGTTTGTCGGTGGTCTGCGCCTGAATCTGGAACCGGGGCCCGTCCCCTTCCTTGAACTTGATGTCGGCGTCCTCGCCAAGATGCCCTTTCATGCCGCGCACCCAGCCCTTGGCGGATAGCACGACAGTGACCGGTTCGCGCTCGATCATCGCTTCCAACGGCACCACGACGGCCGTCGGCGCATCCCCGATATCCGTGCGGCGGCGGCCGAGTTCCGTCTCCTTGGCGAAGGTCTTCTTCAGTTTCGAAAGTTCACCGGAGATGGATTTCCACTGCAGGTCCTCGTCGCCCACCAGGGTCCGCAGTTCCGCCTGTTCGGCGGTCAGCTTTTCGTGCTCACCGCGAATTTCCATTTCTTCCAGCTTGCGAAGAGACCGCAGCCGCATATTCAGGATGGATTCCGCCTGAAGATCCGTCAGGTTGAAGGTCTTGATCAGCTCCTTCTTGGGCTCATCCTCTTCCCGGATGATACGGATCACCTCGTCCAGGTTCAGGTAGCAGACGAGATACCCTTCCAGGATTTCCAGGCGCCGGGCGATCTGGTCGAGACGATAGTTGCTCCGACGCAGCAGCACATCACGGCGGTGATCCAGGAACTCCCTCAAGGCGCCGCGCAGGTCCAGGACCTGGGGCACCTTCCCGCCCTCGGTCAGGACATTGAGATTGAGGGAGAAACGCGATTCCAGGTCGCTGGACCGGAACAGCGATTCCATCAGCACTTCCGGTTCCACGTTGCGCGACTTCGGCTCCAGGACGATGCGGACGTCTTCAGCCGACTCGTCGCGGATGTCGGCCAGCGCCGGGATTTTGCGGGCCTGGATCAGGTCCGCGATCCGCTCGATCAATTTCGCCTTCTGAACCTGGTAGGGGATTTCCGTGACGACGACCTGCCACAGACCGCCTTTCAGTTTTTCGACCTCCCAGCGCGCACGGATGCGGAAACTGCCCTTCCCCGTCCGGTAGGCCTCCATCACCGTCGCGCGGTCTTCGCACAACACACCGCCGGTCGGGAAGTCCGGGCCCGGCACCAATTCGACCAGTTTTTCGAAGGTCGCGTTCGGAGCTTTGATCAGGTGCTGCAGAGCGTCACAGAGTTCCGCCACATTATGCGGCGGAATGCTGGTCGCCATGCCGACCGCGATCCCCGAAGACCCGTTCGCCAGCAGGTTCGGGAAGGCCGCAGGAAGAACCATCGGTTCTTCGCCTTCCCCGTCATAGGTCGACCGGAAATCGACCGCATTCTCGTCGATCCCGTCCAGCAGCAGGCGCGCGACCTCGGTCATGCGTGCTTCGGTGTAACGCATCGCGGCCGCATTATCGCCGTCGATATTGCCGAAGTTCCCCTGCCCGTCGACCAGCGGATAACGGACCGCGAATTCCTGCGCCAAACGCACCATGGCGTCGTAGATCGCCTGATCGCCATGGGGGTGATACTTACCCATGACGTCGCCGACGATACGGGCGCATTTCTTGAACCCGGAATCGGGGTTGAGCTTCAATTCCCGCATCGCATGCAGCAGCCGCCGATGCACGGGCTTCAGCCCGTCGCGCACATCGGGCAGCGACCGGGACGTGATGGTGGACAGCGCATAGGCAAGATACCGCTCGGACAAGGCATCCGCGAGCGGGGTAATCTTAACTTCAGCCGCAGGTTCAGATGATGTGCTCATTATACAAACTCCCTACCACATATTGTATTTATCGTGGCCGGGAGAAACAATGCCGGAACCGGGATCAACGGCAAGATATCCACAGGTTTTTGCCGTCCGAACCGCCTGCCCAGCCGGATTCAGATGCGCCCTCTCTCGTCCGGCAAATGCCGGCCGGCGGGGGACATCACCATTTGATCGAGGAAAAATCCGGTAAGACGCAAGCCTTCCCTTATTTCGTCCGGATCGGGCACCCGGCCCGCTTCGGCGTCCTCCAGCAGGAAGGTCGGCAGTGGCAGCAGACGTTCCTTGTAAGGACCGGCAGCCTCTTCGCTAACCGCGCGACCGGTTTTCGGTGAGACATGGGTAAGGTTCTCGGTAACACCGGTGGCGGCGCAGGCACTGAGGTCCAAGCCATAGCCCAACGCCCCCAGCATCGCTGCTTCCCAACGGATATAGGTGGCGGCCCAATCCTCGTCACCCAAATGCCGCGTGAGCAGATCCATCAACTCGAACATCTCAAGCGCCGGCTGGCGTTCCGGCAAGGCGGTTTCCAGGATCGCGCAAGCGGATGTCAACGCAGCCAACCGGCCCGGATGAAGCAATAGCGGGGCGACACGGCTTTCAAGCGGTTCCACTGACAGGTTGCCGAGATGGTCGGCCAGACGCGCCCGCCAATCCGCGCGCACCAGATTGCCTGGTTGAAGAATTCCGCGCAGACGAGACGATCGCCCTCCGCGCACCAGCCCTGCATGCCGACCATGGGCGCGGGTGATCAACGAGACAATAGCCCCGTTCTCTCCGTGCTTCCTGACTTTCAGGACAATGCCGTCATCGCGCCATTCCATCCGCCTGCCTTAACAGAGTCAGGCCGAGGCTGGGAGGCCCAAAAGAAGCAACCGCTTCTATTCCGCCGCCGCCGGCCCGTTCGCACGGCTTTCCGACCGTTCCTGCAGGGCTTGTTTCAGGATCTGAACGGCCGACCATAGGAACAATCCGGCCATCAGGCCGGCGACGATCAAGTCCGGCCAGGCGGTATTCGTCAGAGCAACACCGCCCGCGGCCGCCATCACCGCCACATTACCGATCGCGTCGTTTCGGCTGCACAGCCAGACAGACCGCACATTCGCATCCCCATCCCTGTATTTCATCAGGACAAGCACACTGGTCAGGTTCGCGGCCAACGCCAGAAAACCGATCGCCCCCATGACCGGCGCGTTCGGGATGCCAAGGATCACGACGTGATAAAGCGTCGAACCGAAGACCCAGAGCCCCATCACCGCAAGGCTGATCCCCTTGAAGAGCGCCGCGGTCGAACGGGCGCGCAAGGACATGCCGATAACGGCCAGACTTATCCCATAAGTCAGGCTATCGCCCAGGAAGTCGAGGGCATCTGCCTGCAAGGCCTGGGATCCTGCCAACGCGCCGGCGGCCATTTCCACGAAGAACATGATCCCGTTGATCGCAATAACGATCCACAAGGCGCGTCGATACCCTTTCGAAAGGCCGTCGAATTTGGTTTCACCACCGCAACAGGCACCCATTTCGGCAATCTTTCCGGTTTCTTGCAATTGGACAGCCTAAACCTAATGTCTACAGTAACTGTAGCTTCAAGGGGTAAATCGATTTGTCCGGGAAGTTTTTTGGCGAGAACGGTTCTTCGACGGCCAACGCCGCGCTTGACCTGACCATCGGCCGCGTCGCTGATGCGGCCGATTGCAAGGTCCAGACGATCCGTTATTACGAACAAATCGGTCTTGTGCCGACGCCACCCAGAACAGCCGGCAATCAGCGTCGATACAGTCAAGCCGATGTCGACCGACTCTTGTTCATCCGCCACGCAAGGGGACTCGGCTTCCCACTCGAGGCGGTTCGCGACCTGCTCAGCCTTTCAGACCGGCCCGACCATTCATGCCGGGCCGCCGACAAGATCGCGCGGGCGCAACTAGCCAATGTCGAACATCGAATTCGTCGGCTCGCGTCCTTGAAACTCGAATTGGAAAGGATGATCACGCAATGTTCGGGTGGGCAAATTTCCGATTGCCGCGTGATCGAGGCTTTGAGCGATCATTCCAGATGTGCCGCAGAAGATCATGAGGACCCGACAGCCAGCCACTGAACGCTCCCCTGCGTCAGCCCGCCACATTAGGGAGGGTGACTTTGTCACAGCCCCTGCTTCTACTGATATGCTGAGATTGATTTATTCTAGTTCGTAACCGACCCAGAGACTTTTGTCCTGGGGTCGCTTAAAATCAGTGTCCGCCGAATTGCCGACGGCGGGAGAAAAGGCACGTCCCATGACCGACCTGTTTACCGCGACGGAACTGGCGCGCATGCAGTTCGCCTTTACCGTTTCGGCCCATATCATATTTCCGGCCTTCACCATCGGCTTGGCGAGTTACCTCGCCGTCCTGGAAGGGTTATGGCTTTGGACCGGAGAAGACCGGTACATGCGCGTTTTCCAGTACTGGAAAACGATTTTCGCCGTTGTCTTCGGAATGGGCGTCGTCTCCGGCATCGTCATGAGCTATCAATTCGGTACGAACTGGTCGGTATTCGCGGATATGACCGGGCCGATCCTCGGTCCGCTCATGGGATATGAAGTTCTCTCCGCCTTCTTCCTGGAAGCAGGGTTTCTTGGCGTGATGCTGTTCGGCATGAAACGCGTGGGCCCCCGCCTCCACTTTCTCGCGACCTTGATGGTGGCGGTCGGCACGTTGTTTTCCGCATTCTGGATCTTGTCCGTGAATTCCTGGATGCAAACGCCTGCCGGCTACGGCATCAACGAAGCGGGTCAGTTCGTACCCACCGATTGGGTCGCGGCGATCTTCAACCCTTCCTTCCCCTATCGTCTGGTTCACATGGTTCTCGCAGCCTATCTGACGACGGCCTTCGTGGTCGGAGCGGTCGGTGCCTGGCACCTGTTGAAGGATCGAACGGACAAGGCGGCGCGTACCATGTTCTCAATGGCCATGTGGATGGCGCTGATCGTGGCGCCATTGCAGGTCGTCGCAGGGGATTTCCACGGCTTGAATACCTTGGAACACCAACCGGCCAAGGTCGCGGCCATGGAGGGACATTACGAAACGCATCAAGGCGCACCGTTGATCTTATTCGGAATTCCCGACGACGAGGCAGAGGAGACCCGCTTTGCACTGGAGATCCCCAATCTGGGTTCTCTCATCCTGACCCATGAGTGGGATGGCGAGGTGCGGGGTTTGACCGCGTTCCCGAAGGAAGACCGTCCCCCGGCTGAGATCGTGTTCTGGAGTTTTCGGATCATGGTCGCCCTTGGCTTTGCGATGGTCGGTATCGGCTTATGGAGCGCCTGGTCGCGTTTTCGAAGAACACTCTATGACGCATCAATGCTCCACAGAATGTCCGTCCTGATGGGACCGTCGGGTTTCCTCGCCGTCCTGGCCGGATGGGTTACCACGGAGGTCGGGCGGCAACCCTGGACGGTCCAGGGGCTACTGCGCACCGCGGACAGCACATCGCCCATCGAGGCGGCGGCCGTCGGTGCCTCCCTTATCGCTTTCATCGTCGTCTATTTCACGGTCTTCGGGGCCGGGACTTTTTATGTCATCCGGCTGATGGGCAAACGCCCAGGCGGCGAAGACGCCAATAGTGATGCAGAGAAACGCGGCGTTGTTCGCGCCGCCGGTTTGGGATCGGGGGCATCCATCCTGGATACACCGTCCAAGCACCAATCGGCCTGACGAGGAACGACATGGAACTCGACCTACCTTTCATCTGGGCCGGACTGATTGCCTTTGCGGTCCTCGCATACATCGTATTGGACGGTTTCGACCTGGGTGTCGGTATTCTCTTTCCCTTTTTGAAAACCACCCATGACCGCGATATCGCGATGAATTCCGTCGCCCCGGTCTGGGATGGAAACGAAACCTGGCTGGTTCTGGGCGGCGGCGGACTCTTCGCGGTCTTTCCACTCGCTTATGCGACCATCCTGCCGGCGCTCTACGCACCGCTCACCGCAATGCTTCTGGGACTTGTCTTCCGCGGCGTTTCCTTTGAGTTCAGGGCACGGGCTGAACGCAGCAGGATCATCTGGGATATCGGTTTCTTTGGCGGGTCGACCCTGGCCGCCTTCTCGCAAGGCATCGCACTCGGCGCCCTGGTACAGGGCATCGCCGTCGACGACCGTGCCTATGCGGGCGGTTGGTGGGATTGGTTGACGGCGTTCAGCCTGATTACCGGTGTTGCCCTATGTGTCGGCTATGCCCTGCTGGGCGCGACATGGTTGGTGATGAAGACCCAGGGCAGCGTGGCACGCACGGCTCGGCGCGCCAGTTGGCCCCTCGCCATCGGCACCCTGTCCCTGATCGCCGCCGTCAGCGTTTGGACGCCGATGTTGGACCCGGCCTACCTCACCCGTTGGTTCTCCTGGCCGGGCGTTTTATTCAGCGTTCTGGTGCCGGCCCTCGTCGCGATCTGTGCATGGTATCTCTTCCGGGGACTTACGGAACACCGGGATCACTGGCCTTTTCTCGCCACACTAGGAATTTTCATCCTGTGTTTCTGCGGCATCGGGATCAGTTTCTATCCGACGATTGTGCCCCCCGGCATTACGATTTGGGAGGCAGCAGGGCCCGATGAAAGCCTTGGTTTCATGTTGGTTGGCGCCGCAATCCTGTTACCGATCATCCTGGCCTATACCGGATACGCCTACTGGGTTTTCCGCGGCAAGGTCGATCCCGATGAAGGGTATCATTAATGTCCCGGGAAGAGACACGCGAGCGTCAAAAACCGCTGAGCAAAATCTTGTGGTTCATCGCCTTGTGGGCTGCCGGTGTCGCGGCCATCGGCGCGGTGGGATATGCCGTGCGACTCGTCATCGGTCCGTAGAACATCGCAGACAAAAGGATATGCAGCTCAATACGGGGATTCACCTTTGTAAGCGATAGCGCTCTTGACGATATCGTTGATGTTATCGACTGATTTTTCCGGCTTGTTTTTCTTTTTCAACGCATCATGTCCTGCGGCGGTGTCCATGCCACGGGATTCCATGACACGCTTGTAGAGCGCTTCGTCCAGGCTGTCGTCCATCCAGGAATGCATTTCCTTCACCAGTCGCCCGCGCAGCGACATCAGGTTGTCACCGCCACGAATGATGTGGCTGACCTCGTCTTCCACTTCCACGGTCGGGCTCGGCATTTCCCGCAGAATGAAACCAATCAGTTTTTCCCTCTCGTCCCGGTCTTCGGGGCCGAGCGCCATCCATCGCGTCGCATGGCTGGCCCATCCGTCCAAGGCATAGGAAATCTTGATCCGTTCCCGCGCGATGATGTCCAACAGGTCCTTGTAGCGTTTGTCCGAAACATAAAAGTCCTCCGACAACAAAGCGTTCTGGATATGCATCGCGCGCGCCTTCGCATATTCGGCGAAGGTCCGGACGTTGATATCGATGACGTGGATTGCGTCGCGGGCTTCCTGGATCGCCGTTTCCCCATACTCCATGAGTTCCGCATGGAAGGTTTCCAGCAAACCCAACTGGCGGCTCAAGTAGCCGACATCCCTGCTTTCGTCATGGGTGACAATGGAGCAGATCGGCGCCGCGAAGGTGCTGAGGACGTCGAGGCGTTCCTGCAGCAGCTCTCTCGTCATTCCCACTTCACGGGAAACGGTTCGAGCAAGAACTCGCACCAACCGCGTGAGGGAATCGCGTGATTCCTCCGCCAGCGTTTTCAGAACGCGATGGTCCACGCGGCGGAATTCCTCGATACCGATCTGTTCGGAATAGTTCCGCCCAAACATGGCCAATATCTCGAGAAACGCGTTCTGGCTGTCGATACGGGATATCTCAAGTTCATTTTCGGCGAGCTTGCGCCCCACTTCATCGCCGAATTGCTTGTCGATCTCCAAACGGACGTCACGCATCATGATCGGATCCAGATGGCCGCCTGTATGGGTGCGGCGCTGTTCGACCGACATATGCAGCATCTCATCACGACGGTTCAGGGTGCACCATCGCGGAACGTCCATAAACGGCATGACCAGGTCGTTGCTTGAGGAATGGTCGCGGCCGCTCCAGTTCGGGATCAGGGCTTCATAATCGTCGAGTTCGACCCTGGGCGTCCGGCAACGGCACAATTCGACCGCGCGCGTCTGAAATCCGACATAGACGCCGCGGTCCTCAAACGACTTGTACCGTACGCTCATTCCCAAGCCCTTCTCACCGGCAGCGGCGCCGCCGATTGAGTATGTGCACGTTCACACGCCCTTGTCCAAGACCTAACCGCCGGTCATGGTTCTTCACCGGGGCGGATCCTGTAGAGGTAAACCGGGCTGCGGAAGACATCCCGCGCGGTCACCTTTGCTTCGGGTTTCAAGCCTGGCCAGGCGAAGGTCGCGGAAACGACGCGACAGCCTGCCGGTAGCCTTTCCTGCAAGACCGGCGCAATCCGGGCCAGTGTTTCGCCCGACAGGTAACAGACCGCCGCGGCGGCATCGGACAACTCCGCCTGCGAGAGATCCTGCCGTCGGAATTGCAAATTGGCCGGCCCCAGCAACCTGCGCGCGGTCTCCGCGGCGAGCCAGGGAACAAAACTGCGTTCGAGGGCAATGACGACGCGGTCCGGATTGGCGCGCGCCAAGGCCTGAGCAAGACCGCCCCAGCCGCTTCCAAGCTCGTAAATAGCACCTTCACCGATATCGGCGGATGCGAGCATTTCGACAATTGTCCGCCGCAAGGCCGGCCCGGAGGGCGTCGGCGGGGAGCCCGTCCGCAAGGTCGTGATCAGAATCGAAATGCTGGTCACGAATAGAACAGCGACGCTGATAAGAAAAATGACGATCTCAACCGACATGCTTCAACCGAGTTGGAGTTGGCATCTTTATTTACGAAAAACCCTTATTTTCCTTAGCTTTCAAGCATTCTGAAATATTGCTCAAAAGTTCCGAAGTAAAACGCATCATAAATTTACTTGCGGTCGAAATACAGGCTGCACATAGTTTTTCCCGAGAGAGGGAGAGGAGCATGACGACCGATACGAGCCGGCTGAAGCTGGTAATGGAACAGAAGATAGAAGCCGAACTGACGCGTTTGAGCGAGTTGGCTGATATTTGCGTCTTCGCGTTATACGACCCGGCGCGGCCAGACGGCGATCCGATAGATTTCTATTGCGTCGACCGTCGGGACAAATCCGCTGTCCGTCCGCCGCTGTCCCTTTCCTTCGAAGGTGTCGGCGTCTGGTACTTCGCTTTTCGTCGCGGGGAAACCTTTAGCGTCCGAAAAGTCCTGCTGCGGATATCGGAGCACCGTTTCATCGACGCGCAAGTGGGTGATTTCGAAGGGTATTGGGAAGATTTCCCGCAATACGTCGCCGAAGACAGATGGGTCCAGGCAATCATTCGACGCAACGGTCCCGCGAATGCGAACGATACGGGTTCGGATGATCCGATACTGTTCCGTCCCGGCACGGCCTTGCGCGGCTAGATGGCCTTTACGCCGCCGCCTTCTCTTCCCAGCATTCCTTCAGGAAAACGATTTCATCGCGGATACCGATGAACAGTTCGACCAGACGCGGATCGAGATGTGTTCCCGCCGATTCCCGCAACGCGTCGAACGACTCGTCGATCGGCCAAGCCTTCTTATAAGGCCGATCCATTGTCCACGCATCGAAGACGTCGGCGATCGCGACGATGCGCGCCGCTTCTGGAATGTCATTTCCGGACAGGCCATGCGGATAACCGGTTCCGTCCCAGCGTTCATGATGGTGACGGGCAATATCGGCTGCCAGGACAAAGACAGGCGACGACCCCTTGCTCAGAATGTCATATCCGAGTTCGGCATGACGTTTCATGATCTCCCATTCCTCGGAATCCAATTTACCAGGTTTGCGTAAAATGGAATGCGGAATGCCGATCTTGCCCATGTCGTGCATGGTGGCGGCCAGTTCAAGCGTCGCGGAATCCTCGACATTCCACAATGCGGCCCGGGCCAGCGCCCCGGAATAGGCCGCCATTCGCCAGATATGAACACCGGTATCCGTGTCATTGTAATGGCCGGCCGCCCCCAGCATGCTGATGGCTTCGTGGTAGCTTTTCTCCAGCTTGCCGGTCGCCTCATGAACCTGCCGCCGATAACTCTCCTTCTGGTCCGCCAGGGCCAGATGGGTTCGGACACGCGCCTTGAGAATACGCGGCCGCACCGGTTTCGTGACGTAGTCGACAGCCCCCGCGACCAAGCCTTGCTCTTCCCCTTCCTGGTCCCCTCTCGCCGTAACAAAGATGACAGGGATCTGTGCGGTCTCCGGATTGGCGCGGAGTCTACGAATCACCTCGAATCCATCCATCTTCGGCATCATCACGTCGAGCAGGACCAGGTCCGGCTTGTGCTTCTGGATCACGCCGATGCCGTCTTCGCCGGAACGGGCGAAGACCATTCTGTATTCAGCTTTCAGGATATCGTTGATCAGCTGCAGGTTCGCCGGTTCGTCGTCGATCGCAGCAATTTTGGGCACTTTGGGGAGAGGAACGTCCGTCATAGCCCTATCGTAAATGTAAATCCGCAACGATCAGGTTCGCCTTTTCCCTGGCGCTCCCAAAATCGAAGTGCGCGACCGATTTCCGCATCTGGTTCACGAATTTTCGGTCAAGCACAGTCGACATTTCATCAAGGACAAGCTCGACGGGATCAGGATTGTCCTCATCCAGAGCCCGGTAGAGTTCCTCAAACATTTTCCGCAATGTCTCCCGGTCGGCGCCTATCGCCGTTTCGGGAGTTACTTCATCCGGAAACTCATCGGACTGGTCGTCGATATCCCAAGCCGATCCGCTGGTGGCACGCCTGAATTGGGCAGCACCAAGAGGCATCGGTTCGGATATCGGTTCATCATGGGCTGCTTTCGGTAGCATTGCAGTGAAGAAGAAAGTACTGCCCTGCCCTTCCACCGAATCGGCCCAGAGATCACCACCATGTAGATTGGCCAGTTGCATAGAAATCGTCGTGCCCAATCCGGTACCGCCATAGAGGCGATGTGTGGAAGAATCGGCCTGTTCGAAAGGTTCCAGCACTCGCTCGAGTGTCTCAGGCGACATACCGATACCGGTATCGGCAACCGAAAACAGGATCTGTTCGGAATCCGCTGTGGATAGGGTCACCTCTACTGCAACACTGCCTTCATGTGTGAACTTGATCGCGTTGCTGATCAGGTTGATCAGGATCTGCCGAATGCGCATCGGATCCCCCACCACATTCCTGGGAACCCTATCGTCGATCTTCGTATTGAGAGCCAATGACTTGTCGAAGGCCAACGTCGACAGGCCATGCACGGTCTCGCGAACCAATTCGTGTAGATCGAATGATACGTTTTCCAACCTGATCCGACCGCTTTCCAAACGACTGAAATCCAGAATGTCATCGATGATGACGAGCAGATTGTTCGCAGATCTCTGTGCCGTATTGAGGTATGAACGCACCTCGTCGCTCAGATCCGTCGTGTCGAGAGCAAGGCCAAGGAACCCAAGCACGCCATTCATCGGCGTCCGGATTTCGTGGCTCATATTCGCTAGAAATTCCGATTTGGCCTTAACCGCCTTTTCCGCGCGGTCACGCGCCTCCTCCAGGATCGCAAGTTCCTTCTTTCTTTGCGTCAGATCCCGCACCACACCCGTATAAAAGGGCTTTCCGCCAACCTCTCCATATCCGATCGAAAGATCCAACGGGAAGCTCGAGCCGTCCTTTCGCAAGCCAACGGCTTCGCGCCCCACACCGATGACCTGCCGACGCTCCCTAGGGTGAAACTCGTTAAGCGCGCCGCCATCGTCATCGAGGAAAGGTTCGGCCATGAGCATGCTTACGTTTTGGCCGGTGACTTCGTCATCGGCATAGCCGAACAAGGCTTGAGCTGCAGGACTCCAATGTTGGATCGTGCCGGAGGCGTTGATTGTAATGATACCGTCGACGACATTGTCGATGATCGCCTGCAGTCGTGCCCTTTGCTCATCAACCGCCGCTTCGACCCGGGACCTCAACGCTACCTCGGCCTTCAATTCATCGGCCAGCATGCGCTGTTTCGACGCAAAAACGACCGACACAACCGCGGTCGCCAACAAAGCAACGGCCAGCATGATCAGCAGCGCCAAGAAGGAGGGCTCCCACAATTCGGTACCGGTCACATGCGTTTGGCTCGGAAGGAAGATCGCCGCCCACATGGCGGTGTAGTGCATTCCCGTGACCGCCAAACCGAGCCCGACCGCGGATAACACCGCCATGGCCGTGCTTCGGCCAACGCCGTACTTTCCGAAGAATGTGAGCAGTTTCGCGCCGGTATTTCCAAGAATGAAACTCGGAAAGCTTATCGCCAGGCAGGCCAGGACAACCGCCACGACAACGGAAAGCCCGACACGCATACCGTCGTAGTACAGGATCGCATCCATTCGCATGGCCGCCATCCCTGTATAATGCATCGCAGCGATACCGGCCGCCATCAGCACGCCGCCCAGAAGACGGAGGGGCAACGGCGTCTTGCGTCGCAAACGGACGATCGACAAGGCGATCATACTGGCGACGATACTTGGCAAAATCGAGAGGAAGGTGAGTATCGGGTCGTATTCAACGGCACAAGGAAGCTGGAAAGACAGCATGCCGATGAAATGCATCGTCCAAATGCCGACCCCCATCGTGATCGATGCCAGGGCCATCCATGCGGCGTGCGCGGGCAGCCTCTTGGCTTTCCGGGAACGGCTGACGGCGGAAAGTGCTATATAGGCGCAAACGATCGAAACAAGCCCGGACAGCATCACGAGCAAAACGTTGAACTCGCCCTTGTACAGGTCGGAGACGAGCAGGACATCGCTCCCCACGGGGACTAAGAAGCGATCCAATACCAACGCAAAATCCATCAGGCCCATTCCAGTTTAGTATCGGTCTTCGTGATTGGCCTCAGCGAATGAGTGCCGATTGTCGAAGAACGCTCGCGACGATGTCGATACCGCCGCTTTGCATGAGCCCTTTCATGGCATGCAATTCGTTAACATCGCGTTTAGCGGAAACTAATTTAGGATCATATGAGGTGTCTGAATACGCATCTGCCGACATACTTCGGCGGCGTATCTTGAAGGCTGCTTGGGACGCGCCAAAATACAGCTTGCGCTGTACCCCCTTGCCCAGATCCTATGCACCGCGACCGGGAGCCGTGCGGCGGTTTCCACCGTTTCATTGCAAGTCAGACCGAGTGGTTCAAAGACGACTGTTATGTCTCCTACTGCGCAAGCATCCTCTCCCAACTTCCGTGCCGTCACCATATTCGCGGCGGTCGTGGCTCTGCTTTTCGTGTTCTTCAATCTGGAATTCGATATTTATGGACAAAGGTGGAAACTGGGTGCTCAGCTGCCAATCGAACTTGTGATCCTGGTGCTGCTCGTCTCGGCTTCCACTGCTTGGCGGTCTTTCCGGCGTTTTGGCCTGCCCATCGCAGCAGCCCTTCTGTCAATCGGCGCGTTACTGCATCTGATCGATGTCGCCAGCAGTGCGATTTACGGCCGGACCATCGACTTGATTTTCGACGCCGCGCAGATCCCGCATGTGCTGGACCTGATGGCGGCTTCCATGGGCTGGTTCATTGTCGCTCCCCTCACCCTTGCCGTTCTCGCGATACTGTGCGGGGTTGTCATTCTTTTTGCCTATGCGGCGTGTGTTCTTGCCCGCAAGTTGTCGCTTTTTGCCTCTCCGGCCGGTGCAAAACGCGCCGTTGCCGGATTAAGCCTGTTGGTTGCCGCCCAGACCGCGGACCTGACAGGCGTCTTGTCCAACCAGGCCATGGCCAGTTCAGCACCCGCGATCCAGGCCGCGTCCTACCATGCCAAGATCATCAGCCTCTGGTTCGACGACGGAAAGGCCGTGGTCGAAGAATATCGACGCCAACGCGGCGAAATCCGGGATGGTGAAACAACGCTGCCGCGCCTGGCCGACACAGACATTTATTTGATCTTCGTGGAGTCCTATGGCGCCAGCCTGTTGGAACGGGACGAACACCGGACGGTCATCGAAGATATCTACAAACGATATGGCGGCACCCTGCAGGACGAAGGCCGGGAAATCGCCAGTGCCTTGTTGGAATCGTCAACCTATGGGGGGTTGAGTTGGCTGGCGCATCTGACGACCACGGCAGGGGCCTGGATCGACACAAATCTGGAATATCGCGCCTATTTGCGATCGGATCTGGACACGCTGCCGCAGATACTGGCGCGCGGGGGCCATGAAACCTCACTGTTCATGCCGGGAATCCAACGCTATTGGCCGGAGAGCCGTCTGTTGAGATTCGACAATGTCCATACGGCGCAGGACCTTGAATATGGCGGCGTGCGCTTCGGCTATTTCGGCATACCCGACCAGTTCACCCTGGAGCGCATCCCGCAAATGATCTCGCCGGAAGGCCCCAACTTCGTCCAGGTCGCCTTGATTTCCAGTCACTATCCCTTCAGGCCGATCCCGCCATTCATCGAAGATCGTGAAACGGTGCTAGACGGTTCCATCTGGGCACCGGCGGCGGAGGCAGCAGGCAGTTTCACGCAAGCCGATTGGGCGGATCCAGCGGATGGTTATATCGCCGGCGCCTCCTACAGCTTGCGGGCAGCACTCGACTTCGCCGAACGGCATACCAAGCCTGAAGACCTGGTGATCATTCTGGGCGACCATCAGCCCTGGAGCGTGGTCAGCGGCAATCTGGGCGGACGGGCCGCACCGATCCATGTGATCAGCAGCCGGAAGGACCTGATCGCCTGTTTCCTCACAGATGGTTACCGCCCCGGTCTATCTCCGAAGCGGGGAGATGCGCTGTATGGCATGGATTGGGTGTTGCAGCGCATGGTCGCGCATTTCGGCGATCGAGGACCGGCGGAAGGATGCGCCCTTCCCTTCAGGGCAACATCCTGACTATCTGGACGTTGAAAACAGAAATCCGGCCCCTGGGAGGGCCCCGGCGAGATTCACCAATCCATACAGGATCGAGGCCGCCGCTGCATCGCCGGCCGCCATGCCTGCGGCCACCCACATGCCGACGGCCGCCGCCTCTCGCAACCCCCATCCGGCCAGCGTGATCGGAATTGCCATCGCCAGCAAGGCGGGCGGCAGGACGGTCATCGCCGTCTCCACCGAAATCGTGATGCCAAGCGCTTGGACACAGCACCAGAATACCAGAACGTAACTACCCGCAATCAGCGCGGATAAAGCCGCCTGTACCACGATCGCCTCGCGGACCAGCACTGCCTTGCGGAAATCGCCGACCAGCCGCCCCAGCCGTCCCTTCGCCGGGGCAAGCGCCGCCGTACCCAGCAGTGCGATAAGGACCGCAGCAGCGATCCATGCGGCTTCCGGACGCCACAGGCCAAGCCCCGGAATGGAAAGCGCCACCATGGCGATCTGGCCTGTTGTACGTTCATAAACCACCGCCTTGGCGGCAACGCCGTATCCCCTGCCCGCCGCTTCCTTGCGCAGGGAAGAGCCATGCCGTGTTACCCGTGTGACATCCCCGGCGATGCCGCCGGGCAAGACCTGGTTCAGGAAAATCGCAATGTAATATTCCGCGATCGCTCGGCCCAAGCCGATCAAGACGCCAAGCCGCGATGCCACCAGACGCCAACGGATCGCGGACAAGACGGTTTGCGGCAGGATGACGGCGAAGCCCGCCGCCAACCAGAACGGGTCCGCACCGGCGAGAGCGGTCAATATTTCCGGCCCGCCGGCCACATGCCAGACAAAGCCCAGCAACAGAAGGCAGATCAAAACCTTCAGGACGAAAACCGTCTTGGGATTCAGACGCTTCATCCAGGCAAAGCCAGCAGATCGGTATGACCGATGCGGACCCTGGCGCGCCCCGCCCCAATCGCCTTCAGTCGCCGATGGGCCCAGGTCTCGTACAATCGGCCGCGCGCCGGGTCGGCGGCCATCGCCGCGGCGGCATGCCCGCGCAGCAATTCCCGCTGCAATGCACCGGAATCAGGACCAAGGTTCCAATCACTTTTCGCGGTGCCGACCTTGAACCCCGCTGCGCGGAACCGTTTCGCCGCGTAAGACACTGCCTTAGCGCCAAGCGACGGACCAAATCCTTTGTCGCGCCCCTGATCCCTTGCAAAGGCCCTGCCCGCGGCCCAATCCCCCCTAAGCGGCGGAAACCAGGTATCTGCCCCATCGACGGAAAGCGTAAGCCAGGCCGCGGTCCCCGTTTCCGCGCAGGCGGCAACCAGCCGGTTGATCCAGGCTGAAGAGACCAGATCCAACAGGGCAGAAGCGGAAACCACGTCCCCCCCGCCGAAAACAGCCGCCAGATCGGCATCACGAAGGTCCGCAACATGCGTGTCGAGGGCGCTGACGCCCGCCGGCACAGCCAGACGTGCACGGTTCAGCAAGCGGTCGTCCCCGTCGACCAAGCACCATTGCTGCGACAGTGTCAGGCGTGGGGCAAGCCAACGCATCGCCGATCCGGTACCGGCGCCGAGATCCGTGATGGAAACCCCGCTGCGGCCTGCAAGCCATGCATCCAACATATGGGCTAAATGGCGGGACCGCGCGGCGGCGTCAGCCGGTTCACGCAAGCTGAGCCAATCCGCATCAAAACTTTCTACGGGACCCGTCACGATAGTTGATCCTCTATAATGCGTTGCATCAGATCGCGGCAACGCTTACCCGAAACATCCCAGGTCGGCAGATCTTCCCGCGCCGACAGCGCACGTTCTCTCAGCGCCTGACGTGCGGACGGATCGACAAGCAACGTCTTCAGCGCAGCAGATAAGGCTTCCACGTCACCCGGATCGTACAACATCGCGGTCTTGCCGGCCGTGGTGAATGGAACCGCCCCGCCGGAGGCCGCCAGGATCGGTAATCCGCAGGCAGCCGACTCCGCGATCGCCATGCCGTACCCTTCGTAATGCGACGGCGAAACGAATAGATCCGCCTGGTCATAGAGCGCCGGCAGCGCATCAGGCGGCAGCGCGCCGTGGAACCGGACCTTGTCCCCGAACGGCGCCGCCTGCGCCAAGACCGAATGGGCATGGCGGCGATCCATCTCCAGCCCGCCGACGCAGTCCAATCGCCAATCCAGCCCAGATAACGGCTGCAAGGCCCTAAGCAGGTCGGGATATGCTTTTCGCGGGGTCACGCTTGCGACTGTCAGCAGGGTTACCGGCCCGGACGGTGCCGTTCCGCGCGCCAAGGGAGCGGCATCGGTTCCCGGTTCAATCACGGTGATCCGGTCTTCGCCAACACCGAAATCGCCCAGCCGCATCGCCGTGAATGCGCTGGTCACAATGATATGCCGGACGGTATCGAGACTCCGTTTTTCACTTTCAAAAAAACGCCTTGATGCACTTTCTTCAAGTCCCGACTCATCCGCGAGCGGATGATGTACCAAGGCGACAACCTTGGCCCTTGCGGCCAGTGCAACGGTCTCTTCCGGCATCGCGCCGCAAGCCAGACCGTCGAAGATCACGGCGGCGCCTTCCGGGATTGTTTCCAGAAGACCCGCGGCTTCTTCCCGCACGTCCGCGGGCGGGTTTGGGAATCCGTCAGGCAAGGCGAGCACCTTTACCGCCGCCCCTCCACGCCGCATGGCTGCAACGATTTCACGGCCATAGGCATACCCGCCGGTCCGGGTATCCGGATCGCCGGGAAAGATGAAGTAAAGTGTCGGAGCCTGCGCCACCATCGTCGCCGCGCCTGCGGTCACGCGCCGCCCGGCAACGCCCCTTCGAAACTGGCCCAGGCAATATGGGACTCGTGCAGGCTAACCTTCATGCCGGAGAGACGCGGACCACCGGGCCCCAGGTCTCCCGACGCGATACAGCCGGCCATATCGTCGAAAATCACTTTCGCCATTCGTTCCGTGGTGGTGTTCATCCCAGAGAGGCTCTGAACTTCGTCCAGGTTCTTGTAGTTATAGGTTTCCAAGACTTTCGACAGCGCCTGAGAGGCCAGACCGATATCAACAACCAACCCGTCCGCGTCCAATTCCCGGCACTGGAATTCAACATCGACAACATAGGTCGCGCCGTGAAGTTTTTGTGCCGGGCCAAAGACTTCCCCGGTAAAGCTATGAGCGATCATCAGGTGATCGCGAACCGTCAAGGCGAACATGGGGAAACCCCTTCCTAAATTGAAATCAGTCGACTGTGTCTGGATAGCGGATTCGGACGCAGGCCACCCCGCTTCCATTCGCCACGAAGTCAGGCATACGGTCGGGCAGGTCATCGAAATCGATCTCATGCGTGAACAATGCATCAAGCGCTGGGTCCGACAGCAGCGATAGCGCCAAGGACAACCGGTCCGCATAGCTGTGCGTCGACCGCTTCGACGGGGAGACCATGCCCACCTGCGAGCCGATCAACTGCAGCCTGCGCGAATGAAAATCCTGCCCAAGCGGGAGGGACACTTCCCGGTCGCCATACCAACTGGCTTCAATGATCCGGCCTTCGTTCCGAGCAAGGGTGAGGCATCGGCGCAAACCGTCCTGCGTCGCGCTCGTATGGATCACGATATCCCTTTCGCCCAATGCTTGATCAGGATCACAGAAATTCAGCCCAATAGATTGATATATATTTTCTTTTCCATCATCCGGATCGACTATTTGAACCTCTGTCCCCGGTAGTCGATTTGCCAGATAGGCAATGAGGCTTCCAAGCACGCCGCCGCCGATGACCGATATCTTGTCGCCTACTGACGGCGCAGCGTCCCACAGCACATTCACTGCGGTTTCCATATTGGCGGCCAGCACCGCGCGCGCCGCCGGAATCCCATCGGGCAATGGCGTCACCGCACTTTCCGGCACGGTGTAGAGCGTTTGATGCGGATACAGACAAAACACGTCGCGGCCCTGCAGGGCCGCCGGCCCGTCCAAAACCCGACCGACATTGATATAGCCGTATTTCACCGGGCCCGGAAAATCGCCCTCCTGAAACGGACAACGCATCCGCGTCCATTCCGACTGCGGCACGCGTCCCTGAAACACGCATGCTTCCGTACCGCGACTGAGCGCGCCGAACCGCGCTTGGACGAGCACGTCGCCCGAAGCCGCGGTTGTGTCCGAATCCGCCAGGGGCGCGGAACGGATCCGCCCCCTGCCGGGCTCCTCGACCCAGAAAGATCGAGATAAAAGCGTTGGTTTATTGGCCGAAGCGTCCATATTTTCTTGTTAGCTTAAGTAAAGACGGTTTCTGGCTAACGAGTTTCCGATGATCCGTAAAGACGATACACACGGCCGCGACCTTTTGCGGGCCAGTCCCTTCCCGGCCTTCGGCGGGAAAGCGTGGCCTGCCGTGCATTTCGTGTGGGCCGCGGTCATGCTGGGCGCTGGCCTGTTCCTGATGCCACGCCTTTTCTCTTTCACGGATATGTACATCACTTATACGGTCACCGCCTTCAGTATCCTGATCGCAGCAGTGGGCTGGGGCCTTTACAGGTTCCGGGGCCAATTCCCATGGACCGAAGCCGGTTTCGGCACCGCCAATGCCATCACGATGGGACGCGGCGTGCTGATCTGCCTCGTCGCCGGGGCGATCGGGCAGGTCTGGAGCGCCGGAGCGGCCTGGACCTTTGTCGTTGTGAGTTCCTTCGCCTTGATCATGGATGGCTTCGACGGCTGGTATGCGCGTCGGAACGGCGACGAAACGCCATTCGGCGCCTTGTTCGACCAGGAAACCGACGCTGCGTTCATCATGATCCTGGCTGTCTTGGTCGTCGACCAGGGCAAGGCAGGCCCCTGGATCATTCTGTCCGGCCTGCTGCGCTACCTGTTCGTCGCGGCCGGCTTCCTGATCCAAGGACTACGGGCGCCGCTCGGCCCCAGCCTCCGCCGCAAGACGATCTGCGTTATTCAGGTGATTTCCCTCGTCGTCTGCCTGGCCCCGATCGTGCAGCCTTGGTTGAGTACTTGGATCGCCGCACTGTCTCTTGTTTTGCTGCTGTACTCCTTCGCCGTCGACGTGATTGACCTGATGAGTAAGCGCCACGCCTGAAGGAATCGCGGCATAGTGTTCGGAAAACCCTCGGAGGAACCGAACTATGTTGGAAATGCTGACGAATTTGGTCGCCATCCCGGCCATTATCGGGGGCGTTCTGGCCTTGATTGCCGGAAAAAGTTCCTCCGTTCGATTGTGCAGCCTGCTGCTGATACTGGGCGTCGTCGCGGGTTTCGCGGGATGCTATGCCGCGATCAGCGACATCCCTCCCTTTCCCCCCACTTCATCGGTGCAGAAGGTCTTTTACGCGCCGATCCTGGCCGGCGCGGTCCTGATCCTGGTCTATTACGGCAGGGGTGAAGGCATCACCGCGGAAAGCTGGTTGCTGCCCCTGGCGGGCGCACTGGGCGGCGCCGCATGGATCCTGGAACGGCTGATCCCACGGTTCGACGGGATGGAATGGGCACTTGCAGGCGTTCTTGCCCTGGGACTGCTCTTTGCCGCGGTGACGACCTTGGCGCGGACCACCACGACTGCCCTCTCCCGCGTCGCGCACGGGGCCGCAGCCCTGGGTTTGGGATTGGTTCTGATATTCGGCGGCACGGCAACGACGGGTTTTTATGCGATCGCTCTTGCCGTCGCCATCGGCGTCACCATCCTGGCGGAACCGATTGCCATGCGCGTGCGCTTGGGCCCGGCCCTGGCCGCGGGCATCATCGTGGTCCTGGCACCGCTCAGCGCCCAAGCCCTTTTCCTAACGGATGTCTCGCCCTGGGCGCTGCTGCCCTTGCCCTTGTGCTATGTATCGATCCCGCTGGCCAATCATCTCGGCTGGCACAGCAACGACACATTGATCGGCACGATCGCCTATAGTCTTAAGCTGGCGCTTCTCGCCTTCCCCCCCGCAATCGCGGCGGCGGCGATCAGTTTCAGCATGGGCGGCGGCTCTCCCTATTAAGATTCTACGCCGCCCAACCTTCCCAGAGGCAGGAGTGAAGGGTTCTGCAATGAAGGGTTCTATTGGCGAACGGCTTCGAATTCGATGATCAGTTCGACCTCGTCGCCGACCCAGCCATTGTCGACGCCATACATCATGCCGAAATCACTGCGCTTGAAGCTGCCGCGCGCGGAAATGCCGACCGCGTAATTGTCGTTGAACGGATACTCGCCCGCCTTGTTGAAGGTGACGTCCAGAACAAGCGGCTGTTTCAAGCCGATCAATTCCAGCTCGCCGTAGACCTTCCCGGTCGTGTCGGAGACTTTTTCCGCCTTGGTCATGGTAAAGACCATTTCCGGGAATTCCCGACTGTTCAGGAAATCGGGACTGCGCAGATGCTGATCGCGTTTCTTGTGATTTGTGAAGACGCTGTCGGTTTCGACCGTGATTTCCACGTCGGACAGCGTCAGCGTCTCCTCATCGAAGGTGAAGGAACCCGAGCTTTCAAGGAACATCCCCAAAACCTTCGCGTATCCAACATGACCGACCAGGAAGCCGATCGCCGCATGATCCGGGTCGATCTCGTATTCGTGGGGTTCCGCATGGGCGGCACTCGGAATACCCATGGCCGGGATGGCCAGGACGGCCATCGTCGCAAGTAGCTTTCGCATCACTTTCTCCTGGATTGGATTGAAGTGGACGTCAGGTTTGTGACCGTTCCCTAAAAACCGACCTTGCCCACGGGAAAAGGCGCGATCTTCGCGTCCTCGTTCGTCTCCCCTTGCTCATCCGTTCCGCGAGAATAGGCGGCTTCCCCAAAATGCCCGCCCTTTTCGACTTTGGTGCGAAGGTATTGAGCATTGAACCGCGTCAGGCCGCCGGTCAGCGGCACGCGATCGACGACATCAATGCCTTCGGCGCGCAGGGAATCCACCTTGCGCGGATTGTTGGTCAGCAGACGGACGGATTTGACGCCCAAATCCGCCAGCATCAGGCCTGCAATGTCGAAACGCCGCTCATCCGGTTCAAATCCCAGATGCGCATTGGCATCATAGGTATCCACACCGGAATCCTGCAGTTCATATGCCCGCAGCTTGTTGGTAAGACCGATACCGCGGCCTTCCTGCGCCAGATACAGCACAATACCGCCGCCCATGGCGGTCAGCTTGCGAATAGTCGTTTCCAACTGCTCGCCGCAATCGCAGCGAAGGCTGCCAAAGACATCGCCGGTCAGGCAGGATGAGTGAACGCGCATCGGCACAGGACCGTCCATATCCGGATTGCCGATGATCACGGCGACCTGTTCATCCGACGGCATGGGACCGCGGAAGGCGATGAAGCGCGTTTCCACACCGTCGAGCAACGGCACACGGGCCTCACTGACCCGCCGTATGACCGGGGTCTGTTGTTCGGCCCGCAGAATTTCCGCCGCGTCGACCGTTAGGACATCGCCGACCGACAGGCTGGCCTCCAAATCGGCCGTCGTCGTGCCGCTGACCTCCGCGATCATCAGGGCGGGGGCCAGTTGGGCAAGCCGCGCCAGGACCATGGCGGCATCCGCCAGCCGGTCATCCTCGATCACTTCCAGTTCGGGAAGGCGCAATTCGCGGGCGCGGACGCCATAGGCAAGTTCCTGCGCACTGGCCAAACTGTCGTCAGGGGCTTTAAGGGTCAGCGATACCAGCGCGCCGTCCCGGGCGTGAGCGCCCAACACACCGGCCCGGCGCCAGTTCAGCAAAAGTACGAAACGACCCGAGGCTTGCGCCTTGATGGCTTCGGAAACAGCACTTTCCAGTGCTTCGAGGCCACCGATAAGCAAAGCCCGATCACCGTCGCGTACCAAAACGGCACGCCCATGACGCAATTCGCCGCGCGCGCGATCGACCGCCGCCGCGGTTCTGTCCCCGTTTATGAGTTTGGGAGGTTGGGTCATCAGGTTTTGGCGCACCGTTTGTTGTCTTGAACTCTATACCTGCCGGCGGCCCCCCATACCGCGCAGGACCGCTGCTTATCGTATTTACAGAGGGGTGGCAAACCCCGTTAGCGACAGTTTTAGGTTCTTCAAAGTCGCAATAACTTGTTGAAGAAGCACGTTACCTTGGAACTGTGTACGGTTCCACCGGCTGGTCGGACCTGGAAACGGCGGTCGACGCCAAATCACAGCGTCGTGACCATTGTACCTAGCCCAACGATACATGTAGGAACGACACGCGGCATTGGCAATTTTTTCCGCAGCCCGCCGAGTTTGGAACCGTTGGTCGGAAACGTCACCGCCCAAGGTGCGATCAATCCTAGACGAACGAATCGCCGGATGGTTCCGGCCCCTCCTTCACCCATCTGAAGGAAGGTCTATTTTTTTCAATTAAAAATTGCTTATACTGTCTTTTTCTCCATGAATCTCGATTTCACATCGAAATTGCGCCGGACAAAGCCCGGCTTTGTTTAAAAGAGGACTCAGATGGAACAGTGGGAAAGCTTCCTGTCGGAGGCCTTTTCGGAGCTGAAAAGAAAACAAACAATCCTCGGCACCGAATATGGTTTTGGAAACCACGAACGGTGGGATCTCGACCAGAAGAACCGAGCCATCCTGTTTTCCAACGACGGATCCTTGAGTCTGCGGGCCAATTTCGACGCCGTGGGATCGATTTCGACGACCGCCGGCACCTGGCTCTGGTCATGGGCTAATCCGAGCCTTACCGCGGATACCTATGAAAACATGCTCGTCGTCAGAGAGTTTGGAGAAACACGCAAAATCCGCCCGCTCATTCTTCCCGAATGGCCGGGCGACGAGACCGACGGCTGGGAAATGACAGCGGTTGCGGTGAAATTGCTCGACTCGCAGGGCGCCTATCGAATCCCCATCCAATCCGGCGCATTTTTCGTTTCACTTTATAATGTTACACGCATTTCCTGAGTGTGAATGACAAGTCCTGATCACGCTTTTCAAGCACGAATACTCCGGGCTGCTTAAAAAGAAAACCACCGCGCCTCATGCCTGAGGCGCGGTGGAAATCGACTTCATCGACAACAGGAAGATCAGTGAATACTGACGTATTCGTAGTCGACTGGCTGGCTGTTGATGCCGCGATCCGGCGGTGCGATCCATCCGGCCATCTTGCCCGGATCGGTAACCTGCACCATCAGTGACTTCACATAGGCGCGATCCCCTTCCGACGGCAACCAGCCACCTACCTTCGCATTGAATTCGGCTTCCGGAATGATCTTTCCTTCCGGCGTCGTCTTCACGGTGGACCAAGGCCCGATATTGCGCCGGAAATGCGTGGACGGCAGGGTCAGTTCAACGTCGTAGCCCGCCTTCTTGATCAGACGGTTCCATCGGATCAGGCCGATCTTGCAGTCCTCGACATAAGCGGAGCGAACGATTTCGTTCATCGCATTCCTGGTTGGGATTGCGTCGATCCGCGTTCCCGTGCCGTCCGGCACTTCCAGGTCATAAGATGTATTGGCGCAGATGTGGTCCTCGTACTTCGTTTCATCCGCCCGCCCCTTCAGGCCGTTGGCGAAATAAGTGGCCGCGTTGGACGAACTTTCCGAACCGAAGAGGTCGAGGCAGCTGGAGAACCAGAAATTGATGTAGCGCTGCAGCAACGGCAGATCGATTCCGCCCGCCTTGCGGATCGTGTCCGGATCGTCGGTGCCGGTTTCCTTCATGATTTCCAGCGTCCGCTTGACGATACGGCCGATTCCCGTTTCGCCGACGAACATGTGGTGCGCCTCTTCCGTCAACATGAACTGGCAGGTACGCGCCAGCGGGTCGAACGCGCTCTCGGCCAGGCTCTTCAACTGGAACTTACCGTCACGGTCCGTGAAATAGGTGAACATGAAGAAGCTCAGCCAATCGTCGATCGGCTCATTGAACGTTCCCAGGATCCGCGGATTGTCCGGATCGCCGGAATGGCGATGCAGCAGTTCTTCCGCCTCCTCGCGACCGTCGCGGCCGAAATAGGCGTGAAGCAGATAGACCATCGCCCAAAGGTGCCGCCCCTCCTCCACGTTCACCTGGAACAGGTTGCGCAGATCGTAGAGCGACGGGCAGGTCAGCCCCAGAAGGCGCTGCTGTTCGACGGAAGCCGGTTCCGTATCGCCCTGCGTTACGATCAGATTGCGCAGCGGCGCGCGGAATTCACCGGGGACTTCCTGCCAGGCGGCTTCCCCGTAATGATCGCCAAAACCGATTTTCCGGTTCGGGTCACGATCGGCAAGGAAGATACCCCAACGGTATTCCGGCATCTTCACCTTGCCGAAATGGGCCCAACCCTTTGCGTCGACGCTGACCGCGGTCCGCAGGTAGACGTCGGAATTCATGAAACCTTCCGGCCCCAGATCCTTCCACCAATCGATGAAGTGCGGCTGCCAGTGTTCCAGGGCGCGCTGGAGCCGGCGGTCATGCGCCAGGTCCACGTTGTTCGGGATCTTTTCCTGATAGTTGATGCTCATGGCGTATACACTTCCTCGATTGCGTCGTTGTTCTTTAGTTCTTCGGCGTTTCCGTCACCGGCGACTTAGACCCGGCGGCGGTCGAAATCCGCCTTGGTGCCGGTGCCGAACAGCTTTAATGCGCCTTTGTCACCAACCGCGTTCGGGCGAATGAATATCCAGTTCTGCCAGGCGGAAAGCCGACCAAAGATCCGCGTCAGCATGGTCTCCTGACCGCCGAAACGCAGATTGGCCTCCATGCCCGTCAGCGCGTCGGGGGACAGGCTCGACCTTTCCTCGACCGCGATCCGGATCTCGTCTTCCCAATCGATATCGTCCGGAATGAAGGTCACCAGGCCACGCTCTTCGGCATCCGGCGCGGTGAGTTCTTCGCCGACGATCGTCTTGAGATCTTCAACCGCCTTTTCGTCATCATAGAACCGCCCGGACAACCGGCTGTTCCCGACGATCGTGTAGTAGGCACCGAAGTTCATCGACGAGAGCGTAGTGGACGGTGCCGCATCGGGGTCGTCGGGAAGGTCCAACATGTAGCTGCGGTCCGCGGCCAGAGCGAACTCCATGAACGTCCCCGCGAAGCAGGAGCCTTCATCGATGATGGCAAACATGGAGCGGGACGACACATCCAGCCGGGACAGCGTCCGGCGCAGCATGGCGATCGTTTCCTTGACCAGCCAATAGCCTTCATTCTCCGCCAGAACCGCGTCCATGGCTAAAACGTTGGCCGCCTCCCCGCTGGTCTTCAGCAGCCAGACGCCGATTTCCTCGTTATTCGTGCGCAGCATCAGGATCGCGTCGTCCAATTCCCGCGCCATGGCGAGAGGATACCACGCCGCCCCTTCCGCCTGGATCGCCTCAGGCGTTGAGGCGATTTCGCCGTCCGGCGCCTTCACGGTGATGGTGGCGACACGGCGATCATTATCGATTTCGACGTCGACATGTGGATAGTGATAGCCCTTGTCGTCCATTTCACGCGCTACCGGCGGCAAGGCGATCCCCTGGGCAGCTTCCGAGCGGTCGCTCTGAGCACGCAGGGCCGCGACACGCTCAGCGACTTTCTCATCCCAGTTCCGGCTGGTGGCGATATGATCGACGAGCCCCCAATCCTGGGCCTTCTTACCACGCACACCTTCTTCCGACGTGCAGAACACATCGGCGAGGTCACGACGCACCTTGCGCTTGTCCGTAATACGGGTCAGACCGCCCGTGCCGGGCAACACGCCCAGAAGCGGCACTTCCGGTAGGCTGACGGCGCTGGAGCGGTCGTCGATCAACAGGATCTCATCGCAGGCCAACGCCACTTCGTAGCCGCCACCGGCGGTTACGCCGTTGCACGCGGCGAGGAATTTCAGGCCTTCGCCTTTGCTGGAATCTTCCAAACCGTTGCGCGTCTCGTTGGTGAACTTGCAGAAGTTCACCTTCCAGCCGTGGCTGGACGTGCCCAGCATGTAAATGTTCGCACCGGCACAGAACATCCGGTCCAGTCCGCTGGTCAGGACCACGACCTTCACCTGCGGATGTTCAAAACGGATACGCTGAACCGCGTCATGCAATTCCATGTCGACGCCGAGGTCGTAGGAATTGAGCTTCAACTTATAGCCGGGGCGCAGTCCACCATCCTCATCGACCTTAAGGGTGAGGGTCGCGACATCGCCGTCGATATCCATCGACCAATGCCTGTAACTGCTGGGATCCCGGTCATAGGTGACGATGTTATCGAAGGTCTGGTTTTGGGGAGCCGGGCCGGCCGCCTCGACCTTGCGTTCCGCTACGTTCATGTCGCCTCTTCCAATTTCGTTGGGGCTTCGCCGCCCTTTTGTGATCCGGTCATCCAAACGAGGCGGCAACCGGAATGTGCATCATAATGCATTTTTTATAGAATCGCGCCTCTCGATGTGTGTGCATTATAATGCATGTTCGATTTCATTCAAGGTCAAATCGAAGCGTTCAAGCAGCCTATCCTCGGAGGCAAAATCACCGGTTGCGCGGATCGGACATTGCCATGCCCGCCTGAATCGAAGACCCAGAACGGCATGGACGGCAGCGCTTTTTCATCGGAATCCCAAACTCCGGACCTCGCACCCGCATCCCCCGTGGATGCGGTACTGCACGGCGTCTTCGGTTTTTCCGGACTGCGTCCCGGCCAGTCCCGTGCAATCCAGGCCCTTCTGGCCGGCGAAAACGTACTTGCCGTGATGCCGACCGGCGCCGGCAAGTCACTGTGTTTTCAAATTCCCGCCCTGGTGCTGGATGGGCTGACCATCGTCGTTTCCCCCCTTGTCGCGCTGATGCGGAACCAGGTCGACGCGCTTAAACTGAATGGTGTCGCGGCGGACGCGATCCATTCCGACCGCTCACGGGAAGAGAATGTCGCCATTTGGCGCGCGGCCCAACGGGGCGATTTGAAACTGCTCTATATGTCGCCGGAACGGCTTATGACGGACAGGATGTTATCCGCCCTCTCCCGCCTGCCGGTTTCCCTTATCGCGATCGACGAAGCGCATTGTATCTCGCAATGGGGACCGGCTTTCCGACCCGAATACGACATGCTTTGCGATCTGCCACGGCACTTTCCAGGCGTGCCGATCGCTGCGCTGACCGCGACCGCCGATCCGTCCACCAGCCAGGATATATGCGAAAAGCTGTTCAGCAATGACGTCACCCAGGTGATGACCGGCTTCGACCGACCAAACCTGTCCTTATCCGTCTCGCTGAAATCCGCCTGGAAAAAGCAGGTCCTCGACTATGTCGGCGCACGACGCGGGAAATGCGGCATCGTCTACTGTCTGTCACGCCGGAAAACAGAGGAGGTGGCCGCCCTGTTACGTGGCGAGGGCCATAACGCCTATGCGTTCCACGCCGGCATGGAGGCCGGCGAAAAGGCGGATCTGCAAAACCGTTTCATGACGGAGGATGGGGTCGTCATGGCCGCCACCATCGCTTTCGGCATGGGGATCGACAAACCCGACATCCGTTATGTCCTGCATACCGATCTGCCCGCAAGTTTCGAGGCTTACTATCAGGAAATCGGCCGCGCGGGCCGTGATGGTGCAGCGGCGGAAGCGTTGATGCTCTACGGCCTTGAGGATATCCGCCTGCGTCGAACTTTCATCGAGCAGGAAGATGCCGGTCCGGAACGAAAACGCCGCGAACACAAGCGCATGGATTCGCTGCTGGTCTATTGCGAGGCGCCTGATTGCCGCCGGCAGGTTCTGTTGCGTTATTTCGGTGAGGAGTCGGACCCCTGCGGCAACTGCGACACCTGCTTGAACCCCGTAGAAACGCGGGACGGCGGTGACGCGGCGCGGCAGGTTCTTGGCGCGGTGCAGGGAACCGGCAATCGATACGGCGCGGCCCATATCGTCAGCATTCTGCGCGGAACGATGTCGGAAAAAATCGAAAGCATGGGTCATGACCGGCTGCCGCAGTTCGGGGCCGGCGCAGAAAGATCAACCGCGGAATGGCAGGGCCTGATCCGTCAAATGGTGGCCAACGGCCTTTTGGAAATCGACATTCAGGGCTATGGCGGTTTGCGGGCAGGCCCTAAGGCGAGCGATCTGATGCGCGGCGACATCGATTTCCGTTACCGACCGGATCGGGTTGCCCACACCGCCAAGACAGCCGCAAAGGCACGCGCCAAGCGGGCGGAGACTTTGGACGGCATTCTGGATGCTGAGGGCCGCGCCCTGCTCGCCCGTCTGAAGGACCTGCGCCTGGCACTGGCAAAGGAACGCAACGCGCCCGCCTATGTCATTTTTTCGGATAAAAGCCTGATCGACATGGCCCATACCCGCCCGCGCAGCAAAGCGGAATTTTCCAAGGTCTTCGGCGTCGGCCAGGCCAAACTCGATGAGTTCGCAGAAGTCTTTCTGGCGGAAATTGCGGCGGAGGACTGAACCAGGCCGTTTTTCTCGCAGAATTCGCGAACGCCGAAACTTGGCCGGTTGATCCAACTCAAATGATTCATATTTGTTTTCACTAAACTAATAGTTCGTGGTGTGCGGACACTGTCCTTCAGCGTTCCGCACTTCCCGATCATTTGGTGCGGTGAGCATAGATGGCGTCGTCAATTCTGGAACTGCGGAGCCTGCCCGGTTTCACGGAGCAATGCGCCATGTTGGACGACGGCGCGTTGGGCGAAGACGGCCGCTTCGAGAAATTCCGTCCAATACTGGAATGGTGGCGGCAACCATCCGGAAAACCGCCTGCCCGCAAGCAATTGGACCCCTTTTCGTTTGGCGGCGCATTGGTCGGTTATCTCGTTCTGCTTGAAGTACAGGATGGCGGCAGGGATTTCAGATGGCGAACCTTCGGTGGCCGGCATGTTCAGGCCTTTGGCGCGGATTTGACCAATGTCACCATTTCCGACCTGGTCGACGACCATCCCGCCGCGAAGGATCTTCGGGCCGTGATGCAAACTGTTTTGGAACGCCGCCGGCCAGTGCCGTTCGAAATTCGCTATATGAGCGAAAAAAGGATCCTGCGTCAGGCGGTGGGTGTGCTCATGCCGCTAACGGATGATAAGGATCGAGATGCCTTCCTCTTCGGGGCCGCAGACTGGATCGAGGCCCGCAAACGGGCAGAGTGATTTACCCGCGCTCCGGGAAGATGTTCTTTTCCAATCCTTTTCCGATTGATAGAAATCCTATCCTGACATCGTCAGGTCCTATTGCCGTGGTGCGTGCAAGGAAGGATATCAACCGGCATGTTCTCCGACTTCCCTCTTGTTTCGGCGCGGCTACTCCTTGCGCTCTTGTTTCTTTTGCTCCCACCATCCGCCGCCCAGGCGCAAGCCCTGCAGGCACTTGTTCTGGAAAGCTTGCCGCAAAAGACCAGCGACAAACCCGGCTATGACGATCGGACAGCCGATGTGAAATCAGCTTTGAGTTCGCGCGGCTATGCGGTGATGGAATTGGACGTCATCAACGCCGGCAGTATGAGCTGGGCGGTCGAAGTATTTGCTAAACGGCTCCGACGCGCAGGGCCGGGTGCGATCGGTATCGTCTATGTTTCGACGCCAGGAATTTCCGATTCCGGCGAAAACTATCTCCTCCCCACCCTACCCTCCTCCGGGGAACCGCTGGATGCCAAGGCATCGGGCTACCCGGTCCGCGACCTGTTGAACATGCTCGAGGCATTGGACGGGATCGAAACCGGTCTCGTCCTGGATACATGCCAGGACGCTGTCGCCGAAGGGCTCGCCGCCGGTTTTACAGAGCCGCTGCCGGCTACCGCAAATGTCCTGCTCGCCAGTTGCCGGCCCGCTGCGGACGGTTCGAAGGGAATTCGGCCGATTTCATCTGCATTTGCGGAAGCGATTGCGAGCCCGGACTTGTCCCTCGCAACTGTCTTCGACCGCGTAAATCAAGCCGAAGCACATCCCACCGACCTTCAAGCCATTTTGTGGAATGCCATTGAGGGAACGGACGACCGGGGCCTTCTTGAGCAATATCTAACGAAATTCCCCGACGGGCGGTACGTCGCCGCGGCAAAAGCCCGCTTGGCATCGATGGGTTCCACGGAAACCGCGCCAAGGGAAGTTGCTGCGCCACCAACGCCTCCGCCGGCCGTCCAAGCCATGGCCACCGTACACCGGTTCTCGGGCACACTGACGGGAACGGGAGCGGCCGGTTGGGCAAACCTCTATCTGGCGATCTGCGGAAACAATATTCGATACAAGACTTCCATCGAGGGACGGCATGGCACATGGACCGCCGAACTCGTTAACCTCAAGAATAATGACGTCGTGGAATTCAAACAGACGACAAAAACAGAAAAAGCCGGGCAGATACTTCTTTATGGCAGGTATGGGCTGGACGGCTGGAGCAAGAACAAAGTCATTCTGCAACTGACGCCGCGATCCGATGGTAGAGTTGCGTTGAATATCCCGAACATCGGCACCTGCGCGGTAGGCACGGTGGAATAGCCAGCCAACCCATTCGTAAGTGACTAATTCAATAAAAAGGAACCTCCCCGCACATGCTTCCGCTACGGATAATCGGGATAGGACAATTCGTTTTGGCGATCCTGTTCCTCCTCACCCCAACCACGTCGCAAGCCCAGGCACAAACAGTGTTTCAGACCGAGGTGAGCGAGGCACCGCAGGGAACCCTCCTGGCGGTTGCTGACAATGGTTCGAAGATTGACGAACTCGTTTGGGCGCGTATCAAGAATGAACAAAACGCGTCGGTCCTGCGGGAATACATTGCCCGCTTTCCCGATGGGAAATATGTAGCCGAAGCGGAAAAACGTGCCGGGAAACTGGAGGCAAACCAGGAACTGTCAAGAACGGTCAGGGCCGCCAATACAACGGGACGTTTCGGATTGAAGACTTTTACCGCAAACTTGACCGGTGCAAACCCAAGCGATTGGGGCGGTGCGTATAGATCCTTCTGCAGTCCTGATTCCAGTTATCGCGTATCGATCAAGCGCGATAGAGGAAAATGGAAAGCCGAACTCTTGCAGGCAGGTGCCGACGATAGACTTTCCTTCAATCAACTGGCCCCCCAGCCAGAAGAAGAGGCCATTCTGTTGTTCGGCTATTTAGTAAGCGGCACGAGCCAGACAGAGCATCAGAAATCGGCGGTAGAATTCGTGCCGAAGTCCGGCGGCCTGATCCGTTTATCGGTTCCTGGCAGCACGACAGGCGACTGTGCGGTTGGATATTTGGAGTGACGCTTGGCGATGGTTCTAACCGCAGACGCGGTGGCCGCAGCCCCATCACCATATGAGCATTGCGAACCACACACGGAAAAGACTGCTTTGGTATCGATCATGAAGAATCCATTTCATTATATCATCGCTTTCGGCATTGTTCTGGCCGTGCTGTTTGGCCACTCCCCCGCCCAAGCCCAATCGCGGCTTGCCCTGCTTCTTGGAAACGGGTCGTACGAGGGATTCTCCGTACCTTTCGCTGAGGAGAATTCGGCAGCAGTGAAGTCCGCCCTGTCTGCTGCCGGCTATACAGTGATAGATATTGGCATCGTCAACAGGGACGGCATTAAGTGGGCAGTTGATGTATTCGCGAAACGGCTAGCGAAGAACGGCCAGGATGCGGTCGGGATCGTTTACTTTGCAGGTCTTGCCATCCAATCACAGGGCGAAAATTTTCTGATCCCTCCCAGATCGGCGATCTCCGGCGAAACGGACGTTCGGCAGGAAGGTTTTCCCGTTTCAACTATTCTTGAATCTCTCTCCAAATCCGGTAGTGCCGCGAACGCCCTTGTCCTGGATGCTTGTTTCGGAAACCCGTTTTATCAAACCTCAGGGGATGAGGGATTCGCTCCGATCGCTCCCCCGGCAGGGACAACAGTCGCCCTCTGCGCCAAGCCCGGCGAGATCCTGTACGACGCGGAATTCGAGCTGAACGGTTTCACAACGGCCTTCACCCGGGCGATTTCAACAAACGGCGCATCATTTTCGGAACTTCTTCCCCTCTCTCGCTGGTTCGCCGCGAAATACAGCGACGCGGTCCACTTGCCCTGGATTTCATCGCCAACCACAGACACAGTTTCTTTTGCCAATACGACGGCCGAAGGCGAGAGAGCGTCCTTTATCGACGACGCCTTGGCTGAGTTGGCCGCATACCAAGAGATTGAGGAGGCCAATGACAAGGCGGCTTACCAGGCATACCTGAACGAGAATGAAAACGGCGTTTTCAGAAAACACGCGGCACACGCCCTCGCCCGTATCGACCCGAATGGATTTGGCTCTTCGACAGGAAGCCGACAAACGATGCCTTCAAGGCCCGTGTCAGCCACGCCCACCGAGAGTGTTGACGAATCAACCGCCGATGAAGCGAACGATACTGCGGACTTGGACGACATTGTGTGGGCGAGTATCGAGGGGCAGGATGATGTCGCAACTTTTGCCGAATACCTCACTCGTTTTCCCGAAGGCAAATACACTGAATCCGCCAAAGCCCGCGTTACAGAATTGACTAAAGATCTAGCTGCTTTGGAGGCCGACAAAGCGCCAGTGCCCACTGTGGAAGAACAATCAACCCGAAGCAAGTTCACCGCAACGCTTGACGGAACCAACTCCCCCGGTTGGGCTGGTCTCTATCTAAAGACATGCGGCAGTGATGTTCAGTACGCAATGACGCTTGAATACCGGGCCGGGATTTGGACAGCCGATCTGCATCACTCCAAGACCGGCCAGATACTGCAACTCAAGCAGAGAAATAGCGCACCAAATAATGGAAGTTTTTTGTTGTATAGCAGTTCCGGCACAAGCGACACACACCATACGGCGGTGTTGCGGATAACACCGGAGCGGGGGACGCGGGCGACACTCTCGATCCCAAACGCCAGCATAGGCAACTGCGCGTTCGGCTATCTGGACTGACCGAACTCAAAAACGAACGACCGAGATAGTCTCTATTTCAAACTGTGAAGGGGTAAATGGTGCCCAGAGGAGAAAGACCCTAAATACGGTTTTTCAATCACTTAGGTATAAGGTTTGGGGAAAAACAGGCCATAAAGATTCAATGGCTTACGGGCGGTTTCCCCAAACCTTTTTTTGGCAAATGAACAATACCGACGAAGAACTCGCCTCGATCGCCCGCCGCGCTCATAAGGAAGCGACCGACGAAGGCCTTCATACTTCAAGAGCGCTCGGCCGGGCCGTCGCCGCGGTCAACGCCGAAAGACCGGCATGGACCGCCAGCGAGGCCTTGGCCTTCGTCCGGCGGTCCATCAATCGCAACAACGACGGGCCGGCCTAGCCGATCAAACGTCGTCCGCGTTCCGGTTCTTCCCGATGTTGATCGCGAGAATATTCAGAACGCGCAAGATGCCGCTCAATACCGGGTTCTTCGCCCGCGTCGGGAACATGGCCGTAATCGCGTTCGCGATGGTCACCACGGCCCCGATAATCAAGGCGATTTGCTCCGGGTTCGAGAGAGTTTCCGTTTCCATAGATGCTTACTTTCTCCGGTTCCGCGGGCTTCTCGACTTCGTCGCCACAGTCGAAAGGCACGATGGTTGCCCGCTGGGTTTTGGCGTTGATCCGCTTGAGGAAGACCTCGCGAAGATCGGGGTCCGCGATGCCGCAATATTCATCGGCAAGGCGAGCGGCGACACCGGCGCCGGTATCGACGGCGGTGGTACAGGCGGCCACAGCGACAAGCGCCAGGCACGCAAAACCAATGGCGAAAAGCTTTCGCATCACACTTCCTTTCTGTTCTGGGAAATCAGGCGTCGAACCGCTCGAGCGCCTGTAGGAATTTCGCCGGCGTCCCCGCACCCTTGGCGGTGTTGTAGTGCTGCTTCCAATATGCAGCGAGGCCGGCGGAATCATTGACCGCGGGCAAGGCGGCCGGGACGCGGAAATAATGAACTCGGCAAAGCGCCGCGCCGAAATACGCATTGCCGGCAAGTTGCGCCGTCCGGTCGATATCCGAAACCGATAGGACCATGACCTTTGCGAGAAGGTCGGGACGGTAGGCGAGATAATTGCGCCAAATGTCGTTGGCGGTGTCGGGTTCCATTTGGAAGAACCCAAGGGCCGGCCCGCCGCCAATCTGTTCGATGTAGTCGAGGTTGCTTTCGACAAGGGCGGTTCCGAGAACCAACCGCTCGGCCGCCGGCGACCATAGGTCAAGGGTCTTGAGCGCCGGCCGCACGACCAAGCGCGCGAACTGTTCGGCTCGCGTTTTCATTTTCAGATTTTCCTGCTGATAAAGGGGGCTATCTCGACGGAATTCGACGCTCGGCGTCGGTCAAACGATCCTCGAGGCGATCGACGCGCAACATAATCTTTGCCTCGAGTTCCCGGCCGTCGCTCGGATCGAACCGACCGCGCCGGCGAACGTCGTCGTTGGTCGCCTGTTGCCACGCCTCGAGGCGATTTATCCGGGGCTCGTATGTCGCCACGACGGCGAGGCGCGAATTCGCCTCGGCGAGTTCCTTCGATACAGTCTCGAGCCGGGAATCGAGCCGGTCGGCATACCAGCCGAGCGCCCCCGTCATGACCGGCAAGAGCATCGTAAGAAGCATATGGGCGGCCTTGAGAAACGAGTTATCGGCGATGCGCTGGGTGTATGTGATCGGCGGAATATCGCTCATTTCGTGATGTCCTGGCGCACGGTCCAAGTGCCGGCGATCACGGTCAAATCCTCGCCGGCGTCGTCAGTTTCTTGGACATCGTAAAAGTAAACGCCCGGCAGCAACGCCGCGGCCGGCGCCGTTATGGGAAACCGAACGACACCGCCCGGACCATCGACGACGACGCCCGCAAGCTGAAACGCCTGTTCCGTGTCGTCGGCTGGCGATCGCCGAGGATTGACCGTCAGAAGGTAGGAAAACCCCGTGATGTCATACGCCGCCCCGCCTTGCTTCATTTCGAATTCGAAAGCGCGGGTATCACCACGGCGCCGAAGGATGTTTTTCTCGGCGGGTTCTTCAAACATTCTTGCCCCCTACGCGCGTTGGATGATGGCCCGGCTTGGGCCGTTTTCTACAATTGCCCGGACCGGCGCGCGCTCGATGACGTAACGCACCGCGTCACCAACACCGGCAACGATAAGCGCCGGCGTCTGGATAGTGGCGTTCGCCGCGACCAAGCCGGTAGCCGTGAGCGCGTGCACTTGCGAAAGCGCCGGTTGCCCGACCGTCGCGGCCGAAGCGGTCAGCCCGACGGCATCGAGCGCATGATTTTGCGAAAGCGCAGGCGTTCCGATCGTTGCCGGTTCGGCGGTTATTCCTACAGCGACAAGGCCGCTCGTCTCGGAAAGTTCCGGCGTCCCCAAGGTCGCCGCTTGCGACGTGAGGCCGACCGCGTCGAGGTTGTGGACCTGGCCGACCGAAGGTGTTCCGACGGTCGCCGGTTCGGCCTCGATACCGGTGGCGTCGAGCAAATGGGTTTGCCCGAGCGCCGGGGCGCCGATGGTTGCCGCTTGCGCAGACAATCCGGCGGTTGCCAAAGCATGGTTTTGCGAGAGTGCCGGCGTCCCGATGGTCGCGGCCTGCGCCGTGATCGGCACGGCTTCTAGAGCGCCGCTGCCCGCCGCGGTGAAATAGCGCGGGATGATTTTGGACGGGTCTGGGCGGATCGGTGCAAATGGGTCGGCGTCCAGTATAGCCCGCTCGGCGGCGGTCAATATCCGCCCCTCCCATTCGTAAAATACTTCGGTAATTAGCGGCCCTTGGTTGGACGCGCCATTTAGATAGCAACCAAGTGATATCTCGGTCGGATCATCGTAAACTCGGGCTGTGGTCGTATCTGTAATCTGCGGATCATTATCAACATACAGGATATTGGATGGGGCAATTGCGTCGCTGGTCACCGCAACGGAGTAAGTTTGATTCTCCGTAAGGCTAACTGAACCCAATAACGTCCCGCCATCGCTGCCCACTAATCCGAACACGTACAAGCGAAACGTGGTCGTATTGGCGTTGTTTCTTTCGAAAGAAAGGCCGCCGTCTCGCGCTCCGTACCCCCCTATTTCAAATATCCGGTCGAAGTTCTGCGACCCTTTCCGTTGCGACCCGCGCCAGAACAACGACAATTTATCGGTGACATTAAATTTTGATGGCGAAATCAGACCGAATTCTTCCGTTCCGTCGCCGAGACGAACGCCTTCCGGGCCTACACTCGTAACTGCCGGTGCGCTCACAACGGAAAAACCGGCACTATCAACAATGTTTTTCAATCCCCATGCAGGGACGAGACACATTTTCATTCCGCGCCAGAAGGACGGGTATTTAGTCAGTTCCGGTTTGATATCCCATTTCGACGGCGGAACGGGACCTGTAGAAAAATCCCACATGGTTTAATTGACCGCGTCCTTTTTGGCGGTGAAGGTCACGGTTGGGGTGTCGGTTGAGCCGGATGCATAGACCCCGATGTCAAACGGACCGCCACCCACACCCCAAAAAATCTCGTGCTCATCTTCGTCGCCGGGCTCGATCTCAAAAGAGCGGGCTGGCACTTCAAACCATTTTGTAACGCCCGAAACCTGCGCCGACCGATACAGCTTCACGAAGATGGAATCCGTCGAGTGCGGCCCGACGGAACAGGAAATTACTATTTCCTCATTCGCAGCGACCGCGATGCCGTCGGAGCCTGGATTTGCTTTGTCCTTCAGCCTTTGTTCCGTCGTTCCAACTGAGGTGATTGGGTCAATCGTGATTGGTGTTGCCGCCATGGCTTATTCTCCACTCGCTTTGCGGACCGGGTCCATGATTAGGAAGATGTCCCGTTCGGTCGGATCGATGCCCAATTCCTGCCATCGCGTGCCCGTGGACGTGCCCAGCGCCTTCAGCGCGGTTGCATGGTCTTCGGTGAAGCCGTCGACATTAGCGACCAGATCGGCAAGCATGCCGTCCAGCGCGGCTCGTGTTTCCGACCGGGAATAGCGGAAGATTTCGACGCGGCCGGCCCCCTCGACGATCCGCAACAATTTGCGCGCGTTCTCATTCGACGCGGCAGCGGCTTCCAGAATGCCGTAGATCGGCGACATAAAAATCGCCGACGCCAATTCCTCGACGGGAATGTCGCTGTAAATGACGCGATCCGGGACGCTGTTTACGGCCAATATTTCGGGGTCCGACAGGCTGGCAAACCCGCGGGTGAGCGGGTCTGCCAGCAACTCGTTTTTGAGGGTTTCGTTCATCGTCGACGCCCTACGCCGCCAGGCCCGGCAAGGTGATGTCGAAAGCGCCCAACGCCCAAGTGTTGCCGTCGGTGACGACTTGGCCGGCTGCGAGTGCGCCGGTTGCGATCAAGACGCCAGCGCCATCGGTCAAGGCCCAATGCGTCGCGGTCGCGGTTTCGGTGACATCGCCGGCGACGACCGCCGGGACGGTGACCTTTCGGCCGGTTCCGGCATCCGCGGGGGCGCCGACGGTAATTCCGGTTTCATTGCCGACCGAAAGGTTCGCGTCGGTGGTCGCTTGCGCATAGTTCGCCGGCTCGGCGGAACAGATATCGAGCCGAGCGGCGTTCGCTACCAGCCAAGCAAGGCCCTGGTCGTAAACGTTGGGGTTCAAATACATTTGGTCGGACTCCTTAGAGAGTGATGGAAACCGCAACCGGCCAAGCGGCGTTGGTCAGGTAGTCGGCCGGCAAGGTGTCTTGCAGGGACGAAGACGCCGCCAGGACCGCGGCCCGGTGCGTGATTTGCGCCTCATAGATCGAGCGCGCCGCGGCCTCGGCCGTAAGCGTGAATTCGTCACCGGCGGCCGTGCGGAACGTGACGCCTTCCGGCGAAACGATGCCGGCGACAAAGGCGTCGAGCATTTCACGGACCCGGGAAACCGATGCGTCATCGGCGCGGAAGGCCTTTGCGTCGACGAAGATGCCGGCGGCGATCCGACGCTCGGCTTCCGCGGCGATCATTTCACGGGTTACCGGCGCCGCGGCCGGTGCCGAGAATGCCGTTCCGTCGAAAGTAAAGCCGGGCGCGGCGGTGTCCGAAGGATCCTCGACGAAGGTTTCGGCAATCGCGGAATGATAGAAGTCGGCCGGGGTTTCCCCTTCGTCGAGGTCGACGACTTCCATTACCGTCCCGCTTTGAATTCGTGCGTAACGCATTTGTTGTATCTCCGATTAACCGTAGCTGTAGACGACGACGACGCCGTCCGAACCGGCCCCGCCGATGACGGCCGAGGAATCCGTCGTGCAACCGCCCGACCCGCCGCCGCCGAAGTTCCCGGCGTCGTTTCCGGTTTGCTCGCCGGATGCGCCAGGCGCACCGCCGCCAAAGAAGGAACTTCCCCCGTTGCCGGAGTTGGCTTGGGTGATGTTGGTCGGTGCACCGGACGGGCCGTTAACGTTCAGATCGCCGCCGGCACCGGACCCGCCGGCCCCGCCGCTCGCTTGCGTCGACCCGACAACGCCGCCGGTGCCGCCGGTAGCCGAAACGTGAGCGCCGAAGCTAGACGTTCCACCGTTGCCACCGTTGCCGGTTGCAGCGCCTGCCGTGCCGCCGGCGCCGACCGTGACCGCCTCGGTTGCACCCAAGCCGCTCGTAATATGCTTCTGCGCATATCCACCGGCGCCGCCGCTAGCCGCGCCGCGGTTCGCAGTCGTGCCCGACCCGCCACCGCCACCGCCGCCGCCGACAAGCTGCACAAGCGCCGAAGTGCACCCCGCCGGCTTCGTCCATGTTCCCGACGCACTGAAAACCTGCACGTCGAGCAACCGGCCGCCGGACGAAACCGCGTCGGCAATCAACGCATTGATGGCTTGGGTTAGCTGCGTGTAATCGGCCTTGGTTGCGTCTGGCGTGAGGCCTGCCGCTTCGACGACGGCAATAAGTTCCTCTTGCACCATGTTGAACCAATCTTGGCCCGGCACGGTCGCGATAGGGCCGCCCGACGGGTTGCCCTTTGTGAAAAATCCAGGCGTCCCGGCCGGTTCCGGCGACGGCAAGGATTCGGCGGCCGAAGAAGTATCTACGCGATGCATTGGTTAACCTCCGTATGCGAAGCGAGCGTATGAATGGGCGGGTTTGAGTGCATTAATCCGACACTCGAGAATTTCGTTCCCCCACGACCGAAGCGGTTCGTCGCACGGGCTTTCGACGGTGAAGTCGCGAATGGTCGTTTCCGGTGCGTTGACCTGAAAGGCGAAGCGCCAGGTCTCATCGTAAGACGGGTCTTCGCATTCGCTTTCACAAGTGAACGGCCGAAACTCGGTAATCGTGATCGAGTACCCGAGCGCCGCGGCAACGCCGATGTAATAGGCCGATGATTGACCGCCGCGGGCTGCGAGGCGTGCGGCGATGGCGTCCCGGCGTTCGGCGAGCGTCACGGCCGCCGGCGTACAATCGTCCGGCAGTGCGCAAACCCTTTCCCAAGCGGCGAGCATTTCGAGGGTGCTTCGCGGGTCCGCTTCGTCGAGAAGGTCGACCGCCCGGTTATGCGTCCGCGCAAGTTCTTCCGCATGGCCGCGAAGGTCGTTGTCGTCTTCCGACCACGCCGGGCCTTTAGGGCGAAGCGATAGCAGAACGCGGTAATAATCGTCGGATGTCGCGCGCATGGTTACGCCCAAGTGATTGTGCCGAGAACGGCGATTTCGGTTGCGGCGTGCGTCACGTCGGCGGCCGGCAGGGTAAGCGAGTGGTTGAACTCACCGGCGGCGAGGGAAATCGCCTCGCGAAGCCGGGAAAGGTAGATGGTCCCGCCCGGTTCGGCCTCGCGCGCGATGAAATCTTGCAACTCGAGTTCGATCGCCGCTTTTACCGCGGCCGTCGCCGGCGTAACGGCAATCGTCAAATCGAGTTCAACCGGTGTCGGCGCGAAAACCGTAACGTCGGCAGTCACCGGGCGAACCGTGTCGATATAGGCTTGAACGGCCTCGATGTCGGCGGTTAGCGGAACGATGTCTTCGCGGCCGTCGAGAACGAACATAACGCCGACGGTCCCTATTCCGGAATGAAGCGGCAGCGCCCAAGCGCGCGTGACCTCGTCGACCTCGAGCGCCCAAGTGATGTAATCGGCCTTTGCGCCACCGTGCGGCGGCGTCTGTATCCGGTCGAGAACCCGCGCGCGAAGCGAGGCGTCGCTCTCGATATCGGCCCCGCCGACGATTTCCCCGCCCGTCGCGGTCGACTGTACGCCCGCAATGGGAGAGACGAGGGAAAGAGCCTCGCCGGCGGTAAGGTTGCTCACGGCCCCGGATTCGGCCGCCTGGACCGCAACCACGGTCGTTGCACCGGTCGCGGTCTTCGCCTCGGTCGTCAAATAGGATTGCCCGCCGGCGTGCGTGAGTTCCGCGCCGATCGGAATTACCGCCCCGACCGAGGTTGCGAAGGTCACGGATCCGACTGACTTTGCGGCACTTTTTCGGGTGACACCCCAAATTGAAGCATGCCGCGCAAGGTGGTCGCCGTCGGCCGTGTCGACCATCACGTTTGCCGCGACATAGTCGATAAACCCATAGAGCGAATGCACCGCGGCTGCCTGCACGGATGCTTGAACCTCGATGTCGGAACGGCGAAGGACTTCGTCGACGGAAAGCCGCGCCAGAAGGTCGGCTTTCATCCGCGTTTTGAGGTCGGCCAGGGTCGGCCGTGCGAAACCGTTAGACGCCATTGAGCGCGCTCCATGCATCATCGAATTGAAGGTTTCGAACCGTGCCGTCGGTTCGGGTGATGGTGGCGCCGATTGAGACACCGTACAGGCCGACCCGCGCGACCGTAACGTCGACCTTCGAAGCGACCCCGTCGTCGACCAGCCATTGCAACGCCTCGCGCGCATACTCTCGAGCCCGCGCCAAGGTTTCCGGCGTGATCTTCTCGCGCGAGAGAAGCCAAAGCCGCGAGCCGATCCGGTCACCCTGGACGGCGGCGAAGGTGTCGCCGAACCAACCTTGTCGGTCGTCGCCGGCCGGAAGCACGTCGTCGGGCTTCGCACGCCGCCAAGTGAACAGGCTTATCACTACGGCACGCGCCAAGGGGTCGAGCCCCGATTGCACAAGTTCGACCGTCTCCCCATCAATGACGATGGAAAGCGGTTGCGAGGAAATCAGCATTCCTAACCTTCCGGGTGTTCGGTCGGCAGCGCCGGCGGGTCGATGCCGTGCTCGGTCGAGTTGACTGTTGCGCCGGTCGTGTAAGTGTCATCCTGCCAAACCGAGCCGCCTTCATGCGTGCGGCGGTCGCCGAGGCCGGCAACATCGGTTTGCAGATAGGTGCGGCCGTGAATTTCGACCTTGTCACCGTCCAGGCGAAGAACGCCGGCCGTCGAAATCAGGACGTTGTTGCCGTGCAACTCGAGGCCGTTGCGCTTGATGTGCACGACCTGGCCTTGATCGTCATAGAGCGCCGCCTCGCCGTCCTCGAGGCCGACGAAGCGAAAGCGCCGGTCTGCAACCGAGATGACGATTCCGTGCGAGCGGTCGCCACCGACGAACGCGACGGCGGCCTCGGCCCCGGCGTGCGCCTTTGCGGTGAAGCCGTACGGTTCGAAATGCTCGATATCGGCTTTCTGTTCACCGGCGAGCATCGACAAGCTTGCGAGCTGCAACCCGCCCTCGGAATTCAGGCTTTGCACGACGGCCCGGGATATCATGCCGGCGAGGCGTCGGCGGATCGGCGCGAGCGCCCGCTCGAGAATGCGAGGGTTCATTTCGAAGGTTCTCGCCAAATCCAAGTATCTTTTGCGATAGCCGATTGCCCTTGCCGGCCGGATGCGTCGGGCAGCGTCGGCGCGAGTTCCCAAGCCGCCCGCGGTGCGACACTTAGAGCCGCCGTTGTGCCGCTTTCGGAAAGTGAATAGGTCACTTCCCCGATAAGCATATCGACGTTGAAACCGATAATAGGATCCTTGACCGCGACGATTTGGTTCGGCCGCCAAAGCGACCCGTCGGCCTGGCGCCATCCCTGTACGGTGTAGGTTGTCGCGTAGGTTTGACCGGCGTTATAGCCAGCCCGCCAACGTGCTTGGTCGCGAAGGCTGGCCAGGGTCGGCTGGCCGGTCGCTTGGGCGATGCTTACACGCTTGCGGGGAACGCCGCGGTCGGTTGCCGTCCCCTTCTGCCCCGCCACCGCCTCGGCGTAATCGAGGTCGTTGCCGGACCGTTGGCCAAGAACCCGGTACTCGCTGAAACGGTCGCGGCCGTCCAAGGAAGTCGAGGCGGCGAGAACGTTCTCGCCGAGCACCAAGCCCGACGAAGCCCGCTCGCTGCCGGCGCGGGTGAGAACCAGCCGGCCGCGCTCGTCGTCGGTCAAGAGCAATTGACGAAGCGAGGCAATCCGAAGCGCGCTTTCCGCGACGGTTTCGCCTATTTCGATTTGGTGCTCGATGATCGAGGCCCCGACATCGACCGCCGCGGCGACTTCGACCCCGTACGGCGCGGCAAGGTCGGCGATGATGCCGAGCGCATTCTTGCCCTTTATCTGCCCGGTCGAATGCAAAACGCTACAGTCGACAAGGTCGGCGGTAAGGCTGCGACCGGTAACCGAAACCCGAACCGCCCGCGCGTCGTACGAAATCGGCGTGCCGTCGACGAAACCGGTAACGACGAGGTCGCCGTCGATGAATACCTCGACCCGGTCGCCGTAAGCGATGTCGCGCGGTCCGGATTCGGCGTCGGCCCATTCGTGCGTAATGCCGAGGGTAAAGTCGCGCGCCATGCGATCGAGGCCGGCGGTAATGGAAATGTCTTTCCAGCCGTCGTATTGACGGCCGCCGACCACGAGGCGAGCGGTCATTCCGTCAAAACCTTAATCGGTTCATCCGGATTCACCCATGCCGGATGTACAACCTTGTTGCGCTCGACGATTTCCTCGGCCCGGTCAGCGTCTTCATAAAGATCATACGCCGCGACGACCGCCGGCCCGAAATTGCGGTCGGTTTCGACGATCCGCGGCGCACCGGTCGCGCGCGTCGTGATGTCCTGCACGGTGTCAACGCGAAGGTTCTCGAGGCCGCGAAAGACACTGTCGCTCGCCGCGTTATTCGATGCGTCGAGTAGTTGGGCCGAGAGTTCGTCCCGGGCCTCGACTGCATCGTCGAAGACAAGCCATTCGTTGACGCTCGCAGCCCGCGCCATTTCGGTTAACGCCGCCTGTTGGACAAGGTCGACGATCGCCCCGCTATTGATTGCCTGTTGAATGCGCGAGGCCGTTTGAACAAGCGACACGACCGGCAGCGCGACCGCTGCGACTTGCTTTAGCGTCGTGATTGCGCCGCCGACAAAGGTTGTCTTGGTGATTTCTGCGAGCGGGTCGCGAACCGTAGCGGCAACAGAATTCCAAATGGAGTTGCCGAGCGCTTCGACATCGAGAAGCCCTGAAACGTCCAAGTCGGTGATTTCGAGGGAAACGGCCTCGCCTGCGATCGCGTCAATTTCCCCGCCGATGGTGCCGAGGTCATCGAGCGCGGCCGTTGACACGAAATCCGGCATCCCGTCGACGGTGAAGCGTTCGGAAAAGCTTTCAATACTCGCCGATTGGGCCGCGTCGGCCGAGGCAAGAACCTTGTCCGAGGTGTCCGTCGTGCGGCTCGGAAAGGCAAGTTCGCCGGCCTCGGTAAACGCGAGGTCGACGCGGCACATTCCGCCCTCGTTTTTCGAGTGCGTAATTCTGGCCTCGGCCGTCGAAACGACATCGACCTCACCGTAAAACGGATGTACCAGCTTGCCGACGCCGGGACGCTCCAAGGCCTCGATAAGTTGGTCGCGGCGTTCGGGGTAGTCGTCACCGATCAGGAAAGCCGAGAAGGTATAGGACCGGGCCGCGCGGCCGAGGTCTTCGGCGTAAGGCTTGTCGCGTTGCGGGTATTCGTGAATTTGCACCCGCCGGCCGGTCTTGAATTCGTCGCCTTCGACTTCGAACTCGATTCCGCGCCAGGACGCCGGCCGAAGGGTATCGCGCCAACCCATTTAGAGAGTTCCCGCAATCGTCCGGTAACCGACATCGGCGTTCAAGCGCGGGCCGTTCGTCGGGCTCGAGGTTTCCACGGTCGAGCCGCGCGGCAGGCCGTCGATGCGAACGCTAATATCGCCATCGACACGGCTCTTGCCGCCTTGCGCGATAAGCGACCGGTCGGCCGCACCGGCGGCGAGCGGCGATTGCCCGGCCGCGTTCGTGTCTTCGTCATCCCCGCCGAAGAAGCCGGAAACCTTGTCGAAAAGGCCTGTCGCGCCGGCGACTATCGACGACACGTCGGAAAAGACCTCTCGCACGACGGCGCCGAGTCCTTCCCAAAGACCCGACCAATAATCCCTGAAACCGTCCCAGATATCCCGAAGGCCTTGAACGATGCGGCCCATATCGCCGGTCAGGATCCCCGCAATCACGTCATAGGCCCCGCCGAAAATCTGCGTCACCGCGGCCCACATTTCCGAGAACCATGCCGAAACCGGTTCCCAGTGCTGAATAAGCTTCGCCGCGGCATAGGCAATGCCGAGCACCGCCAGGCCGATCGGGTTCGCCGCCAGGACAAGACCGAGGTTCACGATGGCCGAACCGACCGAGGCAAGCGCCGCGATCAAAGGCCCATTCATGAGCGCGACCAGTGCGACGCCGGCGACATCCCAGCCGCCGAGGAAATCGACCACCGATCCGATACCTGAAGCGAACCCGGCGAGGCCGTCGGCCAGTGCGTTCCAATCGAACGAAGCCAACGCACCCGCCAACCGCTCGACGAAGGCCCCGACATTCGACGCAATCACTTCCCGGTTTGTAATCGCCCATTCGGTGAAACGGTCGATAAGCGGTTGCAAGTGCGGCATGAGAGAAGCGCCGATAACGTTTGTAATGCCGGTTAGCGAGGCCCGCATATTCGTAAGGCTATCGACGAATCCCTCGGCGGCCTTTGCGGTGTCGTTGTCGATGACCACGCCGAGGCGCCGGGCTTCCGCACGAAGCGCCGCGAGGCCTTCCGAACCGGCCTCGGCAACCCGTACCATCGCCACCCCAGAACGCGAAAAAGCGGCGGCCGCTAGGGCCGCCTTGTTTTCTTCGCCCTCGAGGCGCCCGAGGCTGTCAATCATGAGATTGAAAGCGGATTCCGTACTTTCCGCCGAGGCGAGTTGCTTCGCGAGTTCGGGGTTCACCTTCTGCAAGAGTGTGTAAAGCCCGCCGGTTCCGGCCTTCAATTCGCCGAGCCGTTTGGTAAACGCGATCATCGACGTATTGAGAAGGTCTTGGGAAACCCCTTGCCGATCGGCTGCAAAGGTCAACTCTTGCAAGGCCTCGGCGGAAATGCCGATTTGCCGAGAGAACTTGCTCACTTCGTCGGCACCACGCGCGAAATTGTTGATAGTGCCGACCAGACCAGCAACGGAAAGAGCCCCACCGAGCGCACCGAGCGGGCCGAGAATGCCGGCGATATGGCCGCCGGCGTTCGCAACCGACTTACCGAGCCCGGAGAACGCGCGAACCGGCGCCCGCAAGCTGCGCTGTATGCGCTTCATGGGTCCGGATACTTTATCGACCGCGGCAATAACAGCGGTCAGGTTTGCACTACGCGCCATTTGGGTCGGTTTCCTTTCGGATGCGAATTGCCTGCGCCATCCAAAGTTCAAGTTCGGATAGCGGCAAAGCCAATGTCTCGGCGGGGCTGATTTGGAACATAAAAGCGAGGTCGAACGCGGCGGCGATTATGTCGTCGGCGGTTCTTCCTCTTCCCCGAAAAAACCGAGAATCACCGCCATGCATGCGTTGAAATCCTCGGCCCCCAATTGCTTGACAGACGAATGCGGGATTTTCGCAAGCCGGGAGATGTATTTCGAGATCGAGCCGGCTTCCGGGTAAACCTGCCCTTCGGAGAGGCGGAAAGGATACCCACAAGCCTGGATATCCTCGCCATTCGGCTCACGGAAGGTAAGTGAATTCACTTCCTCCGCGTGAGCCTGTATCGCTTTCTTGAGCGCTACCGTCGTCATGACAGATAACGCCCTTTGACGCCCTCGAATTTGAGCGACGTTGTACCGTCCGCGGCATTGATGGCGATGGTTCCCGACAACCAAGCGCCCTCGAGAATTGCCGTCTTACCGTTCGCGAGTTCGGCGGTAACCGTTGCGCCGGTCATCGTCTGCAACTTGTCGATCGGGAAGGTATCGGGAACGAAGAAATCGCCCTCGATCATCGGCACACGGTTGTTTTCCGTGAACCCGGCGACACCGGAAAGGCCGGCTTGGCCCTCCTTTTCGGTGTCCATAACGTCGACGGTAAGCGAACCGCCAAGCGAAAGTTGCTCGCCGTCGACCTTGATAAAGGCAGTTCCGCCAATCGGTTTGCCCATTGAAAAGACCTCCTGTTAGTTGGCCGGGTACTGCAACCGGAATTGCGCCAGCACCGCGAGCACGCGAAGCTGATTGACCAAATCCGGCGGAAACAGCACGTCGACCCGGTTCGCGTTGCTGCCGTTGCGTTCCACGATAAGATTCTCGGCGAACGCGCTCGCGTTCTCGACAATCCCGTCGCGCTCGAGGTCGCCATAAGCCGCGATAAGTTCGGCCCGGATGATGTTCGGCGTAACGATGGCCTGCCCGGCGCCGAACCGCGTCCCGTCGTTGGCCAGCTTGTGGCGGCCGAATTTCGACGTGATACGCGCCTTCAAGAAACGAAGGATATAGGCGAGCGAATAGAGCGTATTCGCGTCGAGATACGACGTATCGGGCTGGTCGAAGGCGTTGACCTGATATGTCGTAATTGCCCGCTCGATCCGAACCGTATTCCCGCCGGTGTAGAGCGTCGCAATCCCCGAGGTCAGCAACACTTGGCGTTCCTGCATCGTGAACCGGTCTTGAGCGTCGGCCGGATCGATCCCGATATCGAGCGTTTGCAACGGCCGCGCCGGGTCGTTGATAAGGCTTTTCGCCGCCTCGGCGACGATGCGCGCCAAAACTTCCCAAGGGTTCGCGGTGACCGGCTCGAGGCCAAAGACGGTTGCATGCTGGTCGTTGCGGGTCGCGCCGAAGGTATCGAGGGTTGAAACCGTCGCCTTTTTGATGGCGAAGACGTGACCGAAAACCTGTTTCGACCAAGACCACCGGCCCGTTTCGTCGTCGAGTTCAACCTCGAGCGCGTCAAGACTGGTCGCGTCGGCATACGGGCAGGCGATGAAGTCGAATTCCTCGTCTCCCATGTTGCCGATTGCGGTAGCGAGCGCCGGGTTGATGGTGCCGCTTGCCATGCCGGTAATGGTCGCGGTAACGCCGGTCGGTTCGGTGCTCGACGACCCGGCCGACCGATACGACCGAATGTCGATGTCGTTTCCGAGTTCGCCGGCGTGCCGCGCCGTCAACGTCACCGTGCCGGCGGCGTTGGCAGCGGTAACAGCGATGTTCGCCGCGTTAACCAACGTTTCGAGCGCGTCGCCGATCGTCGTTGCCGTGTCGGTGGTTGCGACCGGGACGGCGAAGGTTTCCCCCGCAATCTTGAACCGGAAGGTTCCCGCGGTCGTCGGCGTACCTGCAAAGACAATCGTACCGGTCGCCTTCACGCCGCCGCCATCGGCGAGCGGAAGACACCAAACCTCGCCGAAGCTGTCGCGAGCCCGATAGGCCGCATGCATTTCCGCCAACATGGACTGTTGACCAAAAAGCGAATAGGCCTCGTCGGTGCGGTTGACCAGAACCGGGACATTCGCCGCGGCGATGCCGGCCGCCAGCATTTGACCGATCAGCAAGACGCGGCCCCGGTTCTCGAATTGCGAGGCCTGCGAGTTGTCGACCTCGGCATAGAACAGCGGAACGCGAACGTTCGCCGCAATGTTGTTGAACGAAACCATTTGCGGTTAGTCCCCTTTCTTCGGCTTCGGCGGTTGGCCTTCGGTAACGTCGCCATCCTTCAAGCGGCGCGACCACCATTGCGAAGGCGTCACTTCTCGGCCCTCGGCCGGCAAGTAATCGCCCTTTTGAGGATCCCGCACGGCGAGCCCCTCTTTCGGTTTAACGAACATGCGAATTCCCCTTATGTGGGTATGGTGAGGGTTGCCCCGGCTTCGCTCCGGCCATCCGGGCCGGGGCTGGTAACGTTCGCGTCGGCCGGGTCGACGGCGTCTAGGTTGATTTCGACGGTTTCGAGGTTAGGCAGCGCGTCGAGCGCGGTTCCTCGATAGGCGTCTTCCTCGGTGATCTCGGTCGCGGCTGAGAAGTCGAAACCCCAAATCAGGAAGGCTCGGCTTCGCGCAATAAGGTCGCTCCCGCGGTACTCAATTGGGTTGTGGTTTTCGTCGGGTTCCCAGCCGAGAATCCCCGCCCACAATTCAGCCCGGATCAAATGCACTTGGTCGTAAGACGCTTGCCCGCGTTGGTCGGCGGTGTTCGACAAGAGCACCACGACGCGAAAGCTGTCTTCCAACGCCTGCCGAACATCGTTCGAACCATTTACGACCGGGTCGGCCTGGTCATCCATCGGCACGACAAACGCCGCCGGGACAACAACCCGCGTGCTTTCCTCGAGCGCGTCATAATCGGCAGCGCCGGCGACCCGGTTCGCAAAGCTTGGGCAGCGCTCGCGAATGGCTGCGATGATCGGCGAAAGCATCATTTCAGCGGAACCCATTTCAGCGCGTCGACCAAAGCGCGTTCAAGCTTCGGCACGATTTGCGGCGTTTCTGCCTCGAGCGCGTCCCCCATAACGTCGCCGCGCGGGTCGAGGTTCTTCGTGCCCTTGAACAAGAACAGCGGATAGTAATCTTTCATCGCCGCCGTTTTCTGAGGCTTCACAACGGCAACGAACGGGTTGCGCTGCTTCGAACGGATCGAGCGGAACAACTCGCCGGTGCGCCGGCCCGGGTACTGGCCAGCCTTCGAAACCTTGCCCTTGCGGTTGACCAGCCGGCGCGCGGTCTTCTGCACGTCCAGGCCCGACCGCCGCACAACCTTGCGAATGGGTTTCTTGTCGAAGTCGGCAGTCTTCCACCGGCCGAGCGTGACATTGATGGTCGGGTTACTCATGGGGGCCGATTTCCTCGAGGTCGATAACCAGCCAAATAAGCTTGTCGTCTAGTTCCGCCGCGCGCCGAACCTGATAGCGCTTCCGACGGCGGATGATGACGTTCTCGCTCGTCACGTCGTCGCGGTAACGGATGGTCGCGCGATGCGTGACAATTTCGCCGGCCTGGACCCCTTCGCGATAGGTCACACCGCCGACGGCTTCGAACTTCGCGCGGACCTTCGCAACGAGCGGATATTCGTTGTCGAGGTCATCGTCGCCGATGTCGGGGAATTGCTGCCATTTGCGGATTTCGACCGGCTCGCGAAGCTGGCCGGGATCCTCGACGCGAGGCGCCATCAAACGAACCTCGAAATTGTGAAGGCGCCAACCAAATTGTCGATGCCGCGGTTACCTGTCCGGCCGCGCTCGTCATAATCCTGCGCAACTATGGTTTTGACCGCTCGAATAAGCGGCTCGGCGTCGGCCTCGAGCGCCGCGACATCCGACCATCCCGCCGTGAATTCGACCGTTACCGCGTCGGCGCCCTCGAGGGTTTCCGGCCATCCATCATTAACGTTCGGCCAAACGCGCGTGACGCCGTTGCGTTCGAACACCCTCGGCGCGTTCAACGTCTGTTCCGCCCCGTCCGCGTCGAGATAGGTAACCACGACGGATGCGGCGTCGACCGGTGCGGCCTCGAGGATGATTTCGCCGCATGGGAAGCACGGCAACACTTGCGCCAAGGTTTGGCTTATGAGCTTGCGGCGCGTCATGCGCTCGACTTCCTGCCGGGCCGATCGGATCAGCGAGGAAATAAGCGCGTCGTCGTCGCTATGCTCAACGTAAAGCCATTCTTTGGCTTCCTCGAGAGACACCGGCTCGGCGGCCGGGGCGGTAACAAGACGAAGCATTGAGGCTTAACCCTTCGTCGCGGCGGCCTTCTTCGCCGCCCCCTTCTTCGCTGCCGGCGGGTCGTCGGTCTTGTTGTCGTCGGCGTTGCCTTCGGCCTTGTCGGGCTCACCGGCGCCACCGTCGGCCTTGTCGTCGTCGGTCTTGCCGTCGTCGTTGGCGTTCTGGTCGTCGGTCTTGTTGTCGTCGGCGTCATCGTCCGCGGCGTCGTCGGCCTTGCCGGCATCGCGCGCCGCTTTCGCCGCGATTTTCGCGTCGTGCTTTTTGGGGTCGTATTCCTCAAGAGCCCCGGTTTCGACCAAATGCGCCGCGTCGTCGGATTTCATTTTCCGGATATCCCCAGCGAAATACTCTTTGTCGCCAATCATCTGGCGAGCGACGAAGTATGTTTTTTCAGTCATCGAATTCTTTTCCTTGAAACGAAACAGCAAGGGGCAGCCGAAGCCGCCCCTTGCTGTCTCTAGTTCAACCTGTCGCCGGTGGGTTACGCCACCCGGCCGAAGTCGCCGTAAATGAACCCTTCCGGCCGGTACACGGCCAAGACCAAGCGTTCCTCGCACAACGCGGTAATCAGGTTCTTAATAAAGTCGTCTTGGTTCTCGGTGGCAATTTCCACACGGGAAAGCCAACGATCGAAGACTTGCGCCCCCTGTTTGAACGCACCAGTCAAGAACTTGTCGACCGCCATTGCCTGAGTTGTCACGACCGGCAAGTTCCACAGACGCGGCGCCGTCGTCCCCTGCGGGTTGCCGATGATATACCTTCCGGTAGTATCCTTGAGCGTTTCGACCCAAGCCCAGTCAATCGGGTTCATGACGTGGCCCGTTGCAGGATACTCGGCAAGCAATGCTTGCAGCATTGCCAGGCGCATTTGGTCGATACTGGTCGGGCTCGCGAGTGTGATCGGGGCCGAATACGCCGTCGCCTGCGGAATGATGCCGTGCAAGTTCTGCCCGGTTCCGTCGCCGCTCAAAAGTTGCGTTTCCTCGACGTAGTCCAGTCCATAGGTCAATCGCTGGTCGATCAGGGAGCGAAGCTGCGAAGCATCGTCAAGAATCTGCCGCGAGGCCTTCATCGTATGCGCGACGGTCCGCACCGCCCGCGTCACCAAGTCGGCCTTGATGTCAGATTCCGGCTTGGCTGCCCCTTCGGCGACCATCGCCGCGTTATTGGTAAAGCCAGTTTCGCGAACATACTCAATCGCGTTGCTGTCCGTCTGGCCGGGGGAAAGAAGGTCGCGCACTGTCATGCGGCGTTGCGGCAATTCGACGATGCCGGGAACCCGTTGCGTTTGGACAAGAACGCCCATCGCGCCGGCGGTATCCGTGGTCGCCGAGGTGATGGTCGCCTTGACCTCGAGCGAGGCCTTGCCGCGCTTGTCGGTCGACGCAAGAAATTCCTTCACCCGTTCGTCATCGATGAACTGTTGACCGAGCGACTTTTGCGTTCCGTCGTCGTTATCTTTGGCGCCCTTGGCGACTTCCTGCTCGAGAGTCGCAACCTGTTCCATAAGGCTGTTCATCTTAAGCAAGGCCTCGTCGGCCTTTTCCTTGAGCGCGTCGGTGTTTTCGCCGGTCTTCTTCGCCGTCGCGAGCGCTTCCTCGGCAATTTCCTTGGTGGTGTCGATGGATTTCTCGAAATCCTTCTTCACTTCCGCGGCAAGTTCTTCCGCGGTTTTCTTGTCGTCAGGCATCTATTGGCCCTCCAGGCCTAGTGTGATGGTTTGGGATTAACTGCGGAGCGCGCGGAAAAACGCCGCGGCCTCGCTATCGTCACCACCGCCGCCAACCTCACGCTGGCCCAACAGGTGGGATAGGCCGTTGCCTGCAATGGCTTTGGCCTGGCTAATCGAAAAGCCGCCTGCCTCGCGCAAGAACTTTTCGAATTCGGGAAGCGACGGAAGGCCGCCAGCTTCGAGAATGGATTTGACCGACGTAACTTTCGCCGCCGTATTCATCGGCATCGTTACAAGCGAGATTTCGCGAAGGTCTATCTTCTTCAAACGGAAGACGCCGCGGCGGTTCTTGTCTTCTTCCATGCCGCCGGCCGGGATCCTGTAGCCGATCGACATTCCGCCAATAGACTTGGCTTTCAAATGCCCATAGGCCCGGCGCGCGAGCGGATCGTCGTCGATCAAGAGCCGGCCTTTGACCTTGAGGCCCTTCGAATCCTCGACGATTTCCGACCAAACGCCGATAGGTTCATGCCGGTCATGCTGCCAAAGCATGGGAATATTGCGGCCGTCTTTCTTGGCTTGAACTATGCCCTCGATGAAGGCGCCGGCCTCGACCACGTCCCCGCCCTGGTCGACGTTGCCGAACGTCGAGGCGTAGCCCTCGAATTCGCCGCTCTTGTCGTCAAGAGCCTTGGTTTCGAAACTGTAATCGAAGGTTTGGGTTTCCATGTTCTCCTACTCCGTCAGCGCCGGGCCGCCGTTGTGGCCAATCCCGTTGGCTTGGTCGATTGGTACGTTCTGCGATTGCATGCGCGGCACGTCGCCACCGTCGACCGGGGGCAAGCTTTCCAGGCGCCGAACTTCGTTGATGGTGAAAACGCCGGATTGCAGCATGCGACTGTAAAACTCGGCGCGGGTCTTACTGTCCCCGCGAAGAAGTGCGTCGAGGTTGAACGAAACAGATACGCCGGCGGCGATATCGGTCGGCGTGAGAAGGTCTTTCGCAAGCCGTTGCTCGATGCGTTTAACCCGGCGGCGAAGCGAGAATTTCAGGAACCCTAGAACCTGTTCTTCGAGGCCGCTTCCCCAACTCGTCGAATTGGTCGTATGCCCGACCATATGCGGCGGAACGCCAAACCACCGGCAAACTTCCTCGACCGAGAACCCGCGGGATTCCAGCATTTGCGCGTCTTCTGGACTGAACGAGAGTTGTTCAATCTTCGCGCCGCCTTCGTTGATGAAAGGCTTTCCGGAATTCATCGCGCCGGCATAGTCTTTTGAAATCCCGTTCTCGATTTGAGAACGTTGTTCCGGCGTCAAGAACTCGTCATAGGTAAGACCGATAGACGAGCGCATGCCATTCTTGAACATGCCGCCGGCCGCTCGATCGGCAGCGATCGCAATTCCGAAAACGTTCCGCGCCATTGCGAGCGTTGAGAGCCCGCCGAGCGCGTTGCCGCCGAAGCCCCGAAAATGAAGCACTTGCTCTTGGGGCAGTTCGTACGCTTTGCCGTCTTCGGTCCAGCGGTAGCGAAGCTTGCCCGAGGCCATCCGGTCGACCGTGACCGGCGCCAGGATCGGTTCCAACGCCGCAACCTGGCTGCCAACCATCACCTTTCGTGCATAGGCGTTGCCGCGCAACTCGATCGCCGCCGCGACGAATTCCCAGAACTCCAAGGCCGTCTGGTCGGCGTTCGGGCTCGAGTGTAAAAGGCGGTGCAACCGGTGCGACTTGTGCGGAACGATTCCGCCTTTGCCGTCCTCTTTGTAGACCCCGAGGGGAAGCGACGCGATGGTTCCGGCGAGCAAGTTAACGCATGCCCAACCCGATGAAATGCCGAGAACGTTCGTCTCGTTTACCGTTTCGCCTGAATAGCTGATTTGGCTTGAAGGCTGCCAACCGGCCGGGTCAGTGAGCGACAATTTGCGCACGACATAGGCCGCCGCCTTGCGAAACAGGTTCATCGTGCACCCATCCGCTCGGCGAAATCCGCTAGCGTCCCGTGCGGGGTCGGCGCGGCGGGGTTCATGCCCATGAGGTGCGCGGCGTTAAACATCGCCATCAAAGGATCGATTTTGCCGTAACCCGATGCCGCGCGCTCGATCATTCGGGCCGTGCTTGTCGCGCGTGTCTTCGCGTTGCCGGCGCACCATGCCATCAGCCTAGAACCTCCATGCTTAAACGTTCGGTCGGCGAGTTTCCGCTCGACCGTTTTCGATGCATTCATGAGCCGGATGCCTTGCCCGACGCCGATCAATAAATCGGAATCCTCGTTAATTCCGATGTCGTCGAGAACGTCGACAATGCCGCCGATGCCGGCCGGGTCGACCCCGACCTTGTAGAGAAGGCCGCTATCGAGGATTTTCTCGGCGGTGTTCTTCACCCATTCGAGATCATCCGGCAGCGCGTCGACGATTGTTAAGTCGCCGTCTTTCTCGAAATCCTCGTACTTCGCGATGTTCTCTTTGCGCTGTTTAAGGCCTTCCGGCGCAATGAGCGCATGCCCCCAAGCCAGCCAATTTTTCGTTTCGCGCTCGCGGCCGATGACCGCGAAGCCGAGCAAGTCGTCGAGGCCGCCGCCGTCAATCCCGACCGTCACGACTTCCGACCGATCGAGGATGGCCTCGAGGGAAAGCCCCTCGGTGTTGCCGCGCTCCCAAACCTTCGCCCCGGCCCAACCGTCCGTTGACAACCCGACGCCGATTTCGACGTTCAAATGCTGGGAAGCGAAAAGGGTAAGTTGTTCGTCGCCGGTGGCTTTCGCTTTGGCGAGTTCGCGCTCGAGCCAGTCGGGGCGAACCGATCGGCCGAGGTTCGGGTTAACCGCCGCGAAATACTTCGGATCGGTCCAGGCCTTCGCAATCTGTAGCCGCTTCGGCAACTCATAGAGCACCGGCAGCATTGGGGCTTGAACCTTGCCGTCGCGAACGTCGCGGGCCGCCTGCAATTCGTCGGCGAAGACACCGGACGGCGGGGCCTTTGATTGCGTCGTGATCTGCATCAAGAACCCGTCGGGCCTGGCGGAAAGAGCGCCGCGCAATTCGACGAAGACCTCGCGAGCCTTCGATTTCGCCGCGAATTGGTGCACTTCGTCGATAAGCGTGAACGTGTCTTTCGACCCGGTAACGGTGTCTGTATCCGCCGCCTTAACCTTCGTCGTCGCGTCCGTGAGCCGGTGCGTGATTTGCCGGGTATGCGTTTGGACGTGGAACAAATCCGATAGCGCCGGATCGGCCTTAATCATGCCTTTCATTTGACCGAAAGCGAGGTCGGCAATCTCTTTCGTCGGCGCGATCAAACTCGCCGAGGCGGCCGGCCGCTTGTTCACTATTGCGGCCGTCATCATGACCGCCGCGGCGCCGGTCGTCTTGGCGTTTTTCTTCGGAACCAAGAGGAACAACTCTTGAATGAACCGATTGAAATTCTCGGCATCGAGCGACCCGAACAAGGCGCGAACGATGTCGCGGAACCAATCGCCGGCAGCTTCTTCCATCGTCGGCGTGCCCGGTACGTCGGGGATCCTCAACCGGTTGAACACCCGCACGGCGCGGGCCGCTTCGTCTTCGAAAAGCGGAAGGTCGGGAACTAGCGACCGACCGGAAAGAATGCGGTCTTCCCAATCGGTGCAAGACGTATCCCACATGCGCTATTTCACGACGCGAATTCGCGGGTTCAAATCGTCGCCCCAGCCGCCAGCATCGCCGCTCGCCGCGCTTTCGGCCGCCGCCTGTTGCTCGCCCTTCTTGCCTTCGGCCTTCGGCTTCGGTTCCGGGTTCGCCTCGCCGGCAGCCCCGCCGACCTTAAACTTCGCGTCGAGGTGTTTCATCGCCGCGACGTTCCCCTTCTTCGCCGCTTTCTCGAGGCGGGAAAGGTTCTCGAGCATCTTCTCGGCACCGCCCGTTTCGAGGTCTTCGGCGAAGTGCTTGTAAAGCGTGTCGCGACAAATCCCGAGGCCCTTCGCAATCTTGTCGTGAGACATTCCGGCCGCCGCGGCGAGCCGAACCTTGTTGCGGTTTGCGGCCGTCGGCTTGTAGCCAGGACGGCCCCGGGATTGAGAATCCGAGTTTGTCGACAAAATCCGACCTCCGACGAAATTTTTGCGAGAAAAATTTTCTACGCATGGCGGGGCGCGTGGTGGTTCGCCTTCCCCCCTTGTGAACTTTTGACCGCCCCCCCTGCTAACGTGACGCCTGCAGGAAACCGGAAGGCATGGCGCAGCTAACCCTTTTGTTTCACTAAACAAAGACCTGCAGGAAGGTGCTGTTCTGCCCCTGCTACTGGACGCCATGCCGCCTTGCGCGTTCCTCGGCGGTCTTGATCGAGTGGCACGACCCGCATAGCGCCTGCCCGTTGCCTCGGTCGAGCGGGTCGCCGCCGTCTTCGATTTCGCGAATGTGATCGGCGAATAACCGCGAAGCCTTGCGACTGCATCGTTCGCACCGGCCTTGAGCACGTCGCACGACATCGGCCCGCCATGCTTTGTGCTCGGCCGAACCGTAATGCGCCTTTGTGATTTTGGCTGGTGACTTGATGCGTTGGGCTGCGGTTGACCGAATGCGATTGCCTGCGGTCTTCATGCTTGCCCCTGAAATGGAAAACCCGCCGCGGTGAATTCCGGGCGGGTGCAAATCTTGTAACTTGGCGAATTGATAGGCCTTAACTGTCCCCTTTGTCAACTAGCTGTCCCCTTCGGCTTTCGGCCGTATCCATCCGGCTAGTTCTGCATAGAGTGTGAGCGAGTCCCTCAACGCCTTGAGAACCGTGCCGTTGTGCTTAATTCGGTACTGCTTTTCGAGGGGTCGAATAGGCTTGTTGTAAACGATGATATCGACGGTTATCGCGTACGCGGTGATTCGCTTGCGCCCGTAAGTGCGTTTTCTGGCCTCTACCGCCCAAGGCAAATAGCGCCAATGATAGGCCTTTTCGAGCACTATCGGCATTTGAGCAAGCGGCGGTATGTAGTCGCCCATGCTGGTATCAACGGGCTCTTTCCCCGGGTCGATGGCGGGGGCTTCAAACTTGCGGGAAATGACTTCGAAGATTTCGCGGATTTCCCTACCGGCGTTGGCTTGGTGGTTGTTGAGCGAGCTTCGGCCCTTCTCATCGCGAATGAGGTTCCAAAAGACATCGGTTTTCCGAGTGCGGTTTTGCTTCGCCCTCAATTCCGGGGTTCCTCGGTCGTATCCGGTTTCGCCTTGCGCGGCTTCGGCCTTGATGGCTGCCAAGACTTGCCGAACCTTCGGGTCGTGGTCGCCGAACGGTATCATCCGAATCCAGCTATCCGGATTGTCGAGCATGCTTGTAGCCATGCGGCGGAACGGCCGTTTCGAGGCGTCGGACAGTTTCGACCAAGTGCGCTTGCCGCCGATCGGCAGCGACGCGAAATACATTCGCCTTGCCAAATCCTCGACGGGGTCGATTTGGGTAACGGCCGGTTCGCGCTCTTTGGTTTCCGTCATTCGGCGAATTCCCCCATACGGCCCGACTTGAATTGCGCCATGATTTCCGCAACGCGGGCCTTGTCGGCTTCGGAGCGTTCTTTCCGGATCGCCGGCGGCCGTTCCTGGCCGGTAAGGGAACCGGTCTCGATCGCGTTGCGCTCTTTACGCCGTTGCAACAGGTCATCCCGCACGGCCGCCGCCAGGTCGCCGGGTTTGGGCAATGAGGGGAAGCGGTAGTTCTTGCGAACCCGAAGAACGGCCTCGTAAGCGAGGTCGGACGGCAATTCGCGCAAAACCTCGGCATAGTACCGAATGGCCTTTTTGCGCTGTTCCGCCGTGACGTTGGAAAAGGTCGAAATCCAATCGGTCAACTCGCCGAGGCTTACCGCGAGCGCTTCTTTCGTGCATGGCTTGAGCGCGAGTTGATAGTCGTCGAGCGCGTTCTTCAAATCCGACTTAGTCAGGCCATCCGGCAATATCGGAACTTCCGGGTTCCACAAAGCCAGAAACCCGGAGAATTTCCGCCTTGTCTCCGTCAAGGCCATCATTGCCGGCGTTTCGGTTGGAATGAGTGCGGTGTTCATCTTTCCACCTTTCCTGATTGAGCCAAACGACCGCGGTTGCGGTGTACTTCGTTCCGAGGTTGCCGTTTGCTCGGCATTGCGCCGCGTATTGCCGGGCGCCCTCGATGATGGTTCCGGGGTCGGTGCCGTTGGCAATCGCTCTATCGAATTTCTGCCGAGCGGGCTTTTTCGGGTTCGCCCCTTCGCGGCGTGGGTAGGCCGTCCAGAAGGTTTCGAAAGCGTCGTCGGTCGCCTGCCCCCGTGGGGGGCTATGGGGGGTAGAGTCTTCTTTATCTTCTTTCTTAGTATCTTCTTTCTCTTTCTTCGTTCGGGCTAGCGTTCCATTTGCGTTCGGGGAAGCGTTCGGGGTGCTTCCGTTTTTGCGTTCGGGGTAATCGAGCAAATCCCCGTAAGCTTCTGTATTTTCGTCGTTATTTTGATCGTCTTGCGTTCGGGTTTGCTCTTGTATTGCGTTCGGGTTTGCGTCCCGTTTGCGTTCGGGCTTGCGTTCGGGGTGCGTTCGGGGGTCGTCTTCCGGTCGCTGGTAAGTGTCGTAATTCATTAGGAAAATTCGGGTGCAACCGCGTTCGGGCTTGGTCGTGAGAAATCCGGTCTTCTCGAGGTGCCGTAGAGTGTTGTGCGCGGTCGATTTCGAGCACCCCCACGCCTCGGCGAGATAGGAAACTGCAAAGGCACATTCTCCCCGTTGGACCGTCACGCGATGGCGGCCGACCGGCACAACGGTTTCCCGCCAAGCCGCCTTGGCTATCAGCCAAATCGCCGCGTATTCGTCGTCTTTTCCCCGGAATTGCGGGTTACCGATCAGCTTCCGGTGAAGAAGGACAAAACCGCTCATACCGCCATATCTCTCCAAATTTTACCGATGACCGGCCCGCCCTTGTGGCCGCGTTCCCAAACAAACCACGCATGCGCGGTATTCGGGTTTCCATTGCGGTCTTGCGGCGCAATATCGAAGCGCCAACAAGCCGCGCGGTCGCCGCAAAGCCATATCCGCGCCGGCGGGTTGCGTTCCCACCATTTCCGGCGATCGTCGCTTTCAAACCATGCGTAGCGCTGGAAACAGACGACTTTGCGGGCATTGAGTTCGAATGCTCGATCGACGAAAGCGCCGGCCTTCGAAAACGGCGGATTCATGAAGACCGTTTTCCCGGTGAGGTCGATGTAATGGGTTAGAAAGTCGGCCTCGGTATCGCGGGGAAATCCCCAATCGCAAACGTCGTTTGCCGCCACGTCGTACCCTGCCCGGATCGCCGCACGAACAAGGATCCCCGTGCCGCAGCACGGGTCGAGAACCTCGGCCGTCAAAATCTCGACGGTCAGGATTGCAGCCGCCGCCCAAGGGTCGGTTTCGAAGCACTCGTAAAAGCGCGCCTGTTCCTCAAGTGTCGCGAATTTCGGTTTCAGTTGCGCGCCGACGAGGTGCGACGGGGCCTTTCGCAAGGTCGGCAAATCGGTTTCGTTAAATAGCGCTTCCGTCATGCCGCCCCCTGTAAATCACGAGCGAAAAGCGGCCCGTCGCCGAGCTGCTCGCATGCCTGCGGATTAATCCAAAGAACTTCGGTTCTTTCCCTGGCGCCGTCGGCCAGTGCTCGGCGCTCAACCCGCCGCCATTCGGGCAAGGTCCTGTCGTAAAGGTCGCTGGGATAGCCGGACAAAATAACCATGCCCTGCAGCTCGCGAACAAAAGCAAGCATCTCGGCGTGTTCTTCGGTCGTCAGTTCATGCGCGTATGCGTGATACCGTTCTTTTCCTCGGCGCGATTTCGTCGACCGGGTTTCCGGCATATAGGGCGGGTCGACATAGTGCAGCACGTCGGGCCGGTCATGTTTTGCCATGACCTCGAGCGCCGGCCTGTTCTCGATGACAACCCCGCGAAGCCGTTCGACGATGTCCGCCAAAACGACGGGGTAACCCGCCCAATCCTGCGCCGGCGTAGTGCCGCTCTTGGCGGTATCTGAACGAAATCCGGTGCGAACGGCCGGATTGTGACCGTCCGACCCGAATCCCATGAATGACCGAATGACAAGCCGGCGCGCGTCCTCTACCGGATCGTCGATAGGTAAATAGGCGAGTTCGAACTCGGCCCGCGCGAAAGGCGTCTTTCGCAAGGCGTCGATAAGTTCGCCGGCTCGATCGGAGCGAAGCACGCGGAACAGGTTCACGGCCTGGCCGTCGAGGTCGTTATAAACCTCGGAATAGGCCCGCTGTTTTCGCATGAGCACCGATGCCGCGCCGCCGTACGGTTCCACATAGGTTCGATGCGGCGGGAAATGCTCAATTATCCACGGCGCGAGCAACCACTTTCCGCCATGCCATCGCAGCACCGGCCGCGACGGCGAGGCCGTTGTTTCGGTATCAAGCATCACGCGCGCCCCCCGGGTATCCGTCATGCGTTACGCCGTCGAGCATGCGGCCGGCCTTCGCCTTGCCGACGCGCTCCATTACCCAAGCATGGGAAGGCGGTTGCGCTTGCTCGTTTTCCCAGCATCCGCCGCCGTGATCGAGAACCCGGCATTTCCGGTTGTCGGTCCAGATATCGCCGGATTTGAGTTGCCGGGTATGGTCCGACCAAACGGTTTCGCCTTCGGCGCAATCGTAAGGCGACACCGGCCGCCAATCGCCTTGTTGTTTGAAATGAAACGCGGTGCCGGCTTCGGCGCATTGGTCGCGAAGTTGCCTAAACCAATAGGGATGGCTCGGCCGGGCGCCGGGGCCGCTTTCCCCGCCGGCAATTACCCAGTGAATGCGGGGGCCGCCGGCCATGACTTTCCGTTGGCCCAATTCATCGAGAACACTGCCCGTTAGACAATTTCGCAAACACTGGCCGAATTGAACTTTCGTCAAATCGACCGGGCCTAGAAGCGGCTCGCAGGATAGGAACCGCACGCGCGCCGGGATGCTCAACAGTGAGGGAATGCGCCGCTCGGCTTCCTCCTGGTTTTCAACCGTCGTGCCGAGCCAGACGTTCGGCCAGCCGATACCCCAATTTTCGGGAAGCATTTTCTCGATGTTCTGCGGCCGTTTCGTGAGAAGAAGCCAATCGAGCGACGGCGTTTTGCGGATCAGTTCCCAAAGATTGGCCCGCCATTCCGACGGAACCTTGTTGTCGAAGACATCGGCGAGCGAGGCACAAAAGACCTTTTTCCGCACGCCGGCGCGCTCGGCCGCGGCGTTCCATTTGCGGGGTTGTTTCCAATTGTCCGCGCTTGTGCGGGTCCGCGTTGCGCCTGGCGCCCATCGCTCGCCGCCAAATCGCTTATCCCATGCCTCGGCGTAACAATGGTCGCACGCCGGCGAAACCTTGGTGCAGCCGATCCAGGGGTTAAACGTGTGATCCGTCCAGCTAATCGCGGTGTTTTCAGCCATTATGCCGCCCTCGCGAAATGGGCCGCGCTGCCGGTGCCGTCGTTGCGGTCGGTCGCCGGGCTCTTGGTAAAGCCGCGCTTCGGCCGCTTGAACGGGCATTGAGGATTGCCGCAATTCTTCGGCGGCGAATTCATTTCGTGTTCGCACACGTCGCATTGAATGAGGGGTTTCATTGGAACTCTTTCTCTAGTTCCGCGATCCGGGCGAGCGCCGCGGGGCCGTACCAAATCCGCACGCGCCAAGCCGGGCTTAGACGCGACCAGCTTTGCCGGTGGTCGATGATTTGGGAATCGTCCCCGATGATCTTCGCTTTAACGAGAAGGTCGTCGGCGGCCTTGAGCAAATTGCCGAGGTCGCGTTTTCGATTGTCGGGTTTGAAGAACGTGTAATGAACGGCGAACGGTGCAGGCAGCTTTAGCCAAAGCATTTTCTGGCGCCGAAGGTCGGCCAACATCCGAAGGGTCCAATCTTCGTACCGCTTCGAATTGTGCCGGCCCCGCCCGAAGTCACGGCCGTTGTTGTTCGTCGTCGCTGACAACGGAACAGGCCTTTCGGACAAATCGAAAATGATCGGTTTCGGTGCCGGGTCGGCGGCGAATAATTCCGCCTGACCGTTCGCGCGTTCATCAAGCATCGCGCGGGCCTATGCCGCCTGCGCAGGCTGGTCGCCGAACAACTCGCCTTGAGCGCCGATGCCCATTGCTTCGAGGCAGGTGCGCAAGCCGTCTATGCTGGAATTGCGGTCTTCGTCGCTCAACTTGTAGAGCCGAAGCGCCGCGTTGAAATCGGCCATCTTGATTCCAAGCCCCTTTACACGGGCCTTGGCCTCGGTGATTTCCGATTGGATTTCGGCCTTCTTCGCCTCGAGAGACACAATCTCGTTGGCGACCGCCGCAATAGTCTTGTTGATTTCCGCCACGTTGTGGCCGGCATTACCGCGGTTGTCTTCGGAAACCGCGGCGGTTTCCTGTTTTTCAGTCATGAAAGTCTCCTTCGGTTGGATTTTCCGTTGACGGGACTTTGCAAATCACCCCATCAACATCTTGTCGGGTTCCACACCAAAGGGACCAAATCTAGCTAGTGACGTCTCCTCTCTCGTTGGAACTGGAATATCCCCGCGATTGCCGTCGCGGGGTTTTCCATGTCCGTTGTCCCGAAAAGAAACGCGCGCGGCCGGGTGTCGTTGAGGTTCACCGCCTCTCGCCGACCGCGCGCAGTTTGGGGCTGGGAGGTTCCCCGGGAGTAAACTCGTTGCGTGAGCGCGCTCACTGCGAAATCCCCGCTTCTTTCCACAGGAAAAGGCCAGATTTGGCCTGTACCGTGCGCGTGAGTGCCAAAATCGCGGCGTGATCCGCGAATGTAAGGTGTCCCCTCGCCGCCTTACCGATGATTTCGGATGATGCGCGCGACATCGAATCCGCCAAATCGAAGATATCGACGATATGGTCGGATACGATCGAATGGGCCCCGCCGAGGCCGGCAGGTTCCAAAACTTGATTGACGAATTCCGGGCCGAGAACCGCGGCCATGCGTAGGAAATTGCCCAAAGGCGGCGCGGCGCGGCCTTCCTTGTAACCCTTCATGGTGCGTTCGGGGATCCCGGTCGCTTCGGCCAGTTCGGCGACCGACCAGTCGCGGCCCATCCCAACGAAGGCGTTCAACACCTTCGCGAACCGGTCGCGGTCCAAATCTGCGCTTGCTTTTGCAAATTTGGCCATCGCCAGCCCGCCACGTTGCGGGTTACCGTTCCGCCCGAAATCGTGAAGGGGCGCGCTCATGACTGCCTCACACAGACAGGAGTACCGGAACTATGAAAATCACCAAACGGCCGCTTTTGCCCGCGCTGCTCGCAACCGCCCTTTTGGGTTCGGTCAGTGCGGAAGCCGCGAACAAGAACAATGGCGCCTGGATTGAGAAAGGCGACGACTTCCGAGGTGTCGCCATGCCGATCGATGGCGATAGCCTTTACATCGAAACGGATAAGGGGCGCGTCGAGGTGCGTCTTTACGGCATCGGGGCCCCTGAATACGACACCCCTTTTGGACCGTTCGCAACGCGATTGCTTCACCGCTTGTCGTTCGGAAAGGAAGTCGTATGCACCGACACCGGCGGCCGGACGCATTACAGGATAGTTGCCCGGTGCAAGACCGCCGACATTAGCGCGGACTTGGGCGGCGTCATGATCCAAGAAGGGGCCGCGACGCCATATCGGTCTTACCTCTATCGTGGCGACCGAGACGTTCGCGACCTTTACTTTCGGCTTGAGGGAATTGCCTGCAACAACAAACGCGGGCTTTGGCAAAATCGCCCCGACGGAATTTGCGGAGACTGAGGGCCGGCGGTAAAGCCGACCCCCAGCCGCTACATTCGCCCGGTCAGGCTCATCGGTGCAGGCGAATTTGGACGCGGGGGCCGGAATCGAACCGGCGACCTTCGGATTATGAGTCCGATGCTCTACCTCTGCGCTACCCCGCACTAAACTTTTCCGAGGGCCCATACCATGCCCCCATTATGCCGCTTGCGCGCAAACGCCCGACTTTTCCGTCGCGTATCGCGCCAATGCCTCAAGGCTCACGCCGTCAATTCCCCGGTTCGCGGCGTCGGCCACGATCGGCGACCAATATTCGCAAGGGATGCTGTCGCGCATTTTCCATTTCCGCACGACTTGAGCGGAAACGCCCAACAAGGCCGACAAGTCGGCGGTGCTTGGCCAAAGTGCGATGATATCGGCGTGAGTCATAACGCGCGCATTATGAGGGTACATTTCGTACTTCTGTCAAGTACGTTTTGTACCGTGACGCACTAGGGACTCGTAGCGACCATGCGCCACATGAGCACGACGCCCAACGAATACACTGTTTCTTTCAAGGAAAGACTCCGCGCGCTACTCCAAGAGCACCGGTACACCTTCGACACGTTCGGCGATGCCTTGGGGCTCGAGAGCGGAACCTTCCCGCAACGAATGAAACGCAACTCGCCACCGCTCAAGACGCAAGAACTCGCCGCAGCGGCCGACCTTTTGAAAGTGTCGGTTTCCTATCTCGTCACCGGGCAGGAAGAACGGTCATCGCTATCAGGCGCAGTCGTTGCCCCATCGATCCGGGCCGCACTGCTAGCGCTTATCGCTGATAGACGGCTTGACCTCGACCCCGGCGCGGCCGCCGAGTATGGAACCTACATAGCGCGGGTCGTGCACGCCACGCGGGACGCCGAGCGCAGCGAGATTGAAGACGTAGCCGCACGCAATGCGCAGACGCTTCTAACACAATTCGAAGTTAATTGAATTTTGCTTTCGCAATCGTTCCGCGAATCTCTCTTGACACTCGAAAGACTGAATTCTTAAATCCGAATGCCTCTCGCGGTAAATTCGTGGGGGGAAGGGTGCGCCAACACCCTAGGCCGAAAAGATCGGTTCCGGCCGCGCAACATATCAAACGTTACGCCCCCCACTTTCTTCCCAGCGCTGGGAATTGGGGCCCCTAATAATGGAGCCGATTAGATGAAGCCGCAAAAAAAGTCTACTTAAGTAGCTATCCTAATACCCGAAACCCCCAATCAACAATATGTGTGAAGCGCCGCCCGGCTGGGCCGGCTCGGTCGCTTGGTGCTTTTGGAGTACGATTTATGTCGGAAATGGATGAACTATTGCGCAAGGCAAGAAAGGCGCATTTTAGAGCGCTGATGTTGCGGACTCTGCTTTTTGCCTTGATAGCGGCGAACGCCGGCGCCGTCGCATATTTGGCGATGGCCGTCGAAAAAATGGCCGCGGCCGGGGGCGGCTAGTTCTGAATTTTCGCTTTGGCGCGCTCTTCGCGATCAATGCAAGTGCTCATGATGCTAAAGGATCCGCCCACGGCCTCGCTCACTTGGGCGCAGTAGGAAAGAATTCGCGGCTCGATTTCGCGACTCTCAATCATCTGCCTCGCTTTACTCTCTCGGTCGAGGCACGCCGCTTCAATCGAATAACTGCCGCCGACCGCCTCGGCTACTTCCGCGCAATATGTCGCAGTATCAAATGGAGGAACCGGCGCCGCCAATACCTTGCTGGCGGAAAACGCCACGAACCCAGCCAGGCACGCCGCGCGCGCCATCATTGGGAAAATTCCAATCGTTCCGCGAGGTCGAGGGCCGCCTCGTACGCGGTGGCATGCGTTCCGGCGGCGCAAGTTTGGACAAAAGCCCGACCGACCGCGCGAACGGTTTCTTCGCCGAATTGGATACGCTCGCCGGTTTGATGATCCGACAAAGACTGAAAGTAACCCATCGCCCAAGAGACCCCGTGTAATGCGGTCAACTGGTCTCCGATGTCGCGGAAATTTTTGGCGCCACCTGCCAGTTTCGCAATCTCGGCGCAAGGCGTCATGTCGGGCGAAAAGCGGTCGGCCGCATGCAGCGAGCACGGGAAAACCAAGGCGGCGGCAATTATTAAGGCGGGTATACGCATTCGTTTGAACCTGCTTGGTATAAAACGCTGACCTCAATCTAGGCGGGTTCACTTTTTTTGTGCGAGGTACATTTTGTACTTGATTTAAGGTACATCCTGTACCAACGTTCTTGCATCGAAAGGTTGGAGATACCCCGATGCAGAACAACGCAACCGCCGTTCCGCCGCTCACCGACGAATACCGCAAGGCCGCACACAAGAAGATGACGGCTTACACCGCCGCCACGTTGGCCGGTGCGTCGGTGCCAGGTCTTCGCAAGGGGTTGGCCGAGGCGGTGAAGCGCTACCGGCTCGCTGCGAATATGAGCGAGTGCCCGACGAAGCACGCGCATTTGGCCCGCGACCGCGTCGTTGCTCATCAAATCATGATGGAACTCGAGCGCCGCGGCGTCCCGGCTTCCTTGGAGGTCGCATGAAACACACCGTTACCCACGATATCACCGTGAAATTCGACGATGGCGTTCGGGTCAGCCTCGAAAGCGGCGAGTTGATCGTCAGCGCGAATACGGCCGGTTTCGTCTCCCTCACCGCCGCGCATTTAGAGGCATTGAACAAGCGCTTTGCCATCTGCGGCGACCAGATCGTTCCAGCGCTTACGCAATTGGAAATCATCGACGGGGGCGCAGCATGAGGCCCGGCAACTGGTATCGCGGCGAGCGCGCTCGCGACTTCTGGGCGGTTCGGTTCGATCTCGCCATCGCACAAATACACCGGAACAACCCGCGCTTTCCGACGCATGAGGCCGAGCGACTTGCCGGCATGGTGGCGGATCGCGCAACAGCATCGGCGTTTGCGCGCCGGGAAAGGGTCGCGGCATGACGATATCGACCACCATTATCCTGAAAGAAGAAACTAAACTCGCGCCCAGCGCTTTCTGGCACGCCAAACCGGTAACCGGAGCGCCATACACCATCTACTCGGTCGACCTAGACAAATTTTCCGACGGCCGAACCACCATCCAAACCGACTCCCCGGCTCAAATGCGCCGCCTCGCCGCCGCCCTCATCGAAGCGGCGGAAATGGGCGAGGCTATTGAGGGCGCATGCAAGGAAACCGGCCTTATCGCCCCCGACAACAAAGGGGAAGCGGCATGAGCACCACATGCACGCACTGCAACGGCACCGGCGAGATTGCCCGTCGCACAACCTTCCCAATGTCCTATGTCGGACCCGGCCCGGTACCGGAAGACGCCCTAAGCGTCGTCGCAGCAACTTGCGACGAATGCCGGGGTACAGGCCGCATCGAAGCGGCTGCGGCCCGCAAGCAATGACCATCCCAGGCAACGTCAAAACCGACTGGTCGGCCGAGCATCGCCGCCAACGCGAGTGGTCGAAATGGACCCTCGGCGATTGGATTGCGGCCGTCGTCGGGATCCTCGGCGGGTCCGTACTCGCCGCCGCCTCATTCCTCGAAACGATTGGGAACCTGCCATGATTGACCAGCCCGGAACGTACGACATCGACGAGAAGACCTATCACGGCGACCCCTGCCCCGCCCCGTCGCTGTCTTCCTCGCTAATCAAGGTTCTCGACGAGTTTTCGCCCTACCATGCATGGGTAAAGCATCCCCGCCTAAACCCGGAATTCGAGCCCGAGAATAAGCGAACCTTCGACCTCGGCAGCGTCGCGCATGCGCTTTTTTTGAAAGACGACGGCGCACGAATTCGCCGGATGCCGACCACCATTACCGACGCGAAAGGCAAGCTTCGCGACTTCGACGATTGGAAACTCGGCGCGGCGAAGGCGATGCGCGACGAAGCCTACGACGAAGGTTATACCCCGGTGCTCGCCCGCGAATTCGAGCAAGTCGAGCGGATGGTTAGGGCCGCCCGCATGCAAGTCGACCAAATCGAGAAGGTCGAGGGAATTCGCCTGTTCAAAGACGGCAAGCCGGAACAGGCGTTGATATGGATCGAAGAAACGCCCTTCGGCCCGATTTGGTGCAGGTCCCGGCTCGATTGGCTGCCGACCCTCGACGGCATTTTCGCCGACTACAAGACAACCGCCGCAACCGCGAACCCCGAGCGCGCGGATCGGCGCGCTACTGATATGGGCTGGGATATCCAGGCGGCTTTTTACCGCCGCGGCATACGAAAGGTTCTCGGCGTCGAAATGCCGGATATCCGGTTTTTCGCGCAAGAGAATTTCGAGCCCTTCGCCGCCTGCCCGATCGGCTTTACGCACGGTCAGCTAGACGAAGTCGAGGCTTCCGTCGTTTGGCCGAAAATCTGCCTTTTCGCGCGCTGCCTGCATCAAGACGCATGGCCCGGATATCCGGCCCGCACATGTTGGGTTGATATCCCGGCTTGGAAGATCGGGCAGCGCGAAGAACGCCAGGACCGCGAGAACGCCGCCGGCGAAACTGGCCGCGACTACTTCGACCAGCTCGCCAAATGGCAAGCCCCACTTAGCCAGAAGGATCAAGCCGCATGAGTTTCGTTTTCAGAGACGCCACGCTTACCGAAGCAAAACCCCTCATTGGCATCTATGCCGAGAGCGGCAAGGGAAAGACCTATTCGGCCTTGTTGCTCGCTCGCGGCTTCGCCGGGCCGAACGGCAAGGTCGGTATGATCGAAACCGAGGCCGGCCGCGGCGAGGCTTACGCCGATATGATCGACGGCGGCTATCAAGTGCTTTCCCTGCGAAACGAGTTCTCGCCGAAGGCATACGGGGAAGCCATCAAGGCCGCCGAGAAGGCCGGCTTCGATGCGCTGATTATCGATAGCGCAAGCCATGAATGGGAAGGCGCCGGCGGCGTCTTGTCGATGGCTGCGGAGAACCAAGAGAGGGGCAAGCGCGGCCCGATCGTCTGGCAAAAACCGAAGATGGAACACGCGCGCAATTTCATGCTGCCGATTATGCAAACCTCGATCCCGCTCGTTATCGTCTGCATGCGGGCAAAATACCCGATGAAAGAGGTTCCGAAGCCGAACGGCGGGAAAGAGTGGGTTCGCCTCGAAACCCTCGAACCGAAGCAAGCCGACGACATCCTTTACGAAATGTTCGTGCATGGCTGGATTGATGACCAGCACCGGTTCCGCGGCACGAAGTACACCCGCAAAGACCTTCGCGACATCATCCGCGACGGCGAGCCGATCAGCCTGGATACCGGCCGGCGCCTCGCCGAATGGACTCGCGGCATGGCGACCGCCTCGACGCAACAGCAAAGCCAAGCGGTCGAGCGGTTCCTAACCGACGCCACCGAAGCGGCGCAACGCGGCACGGCGGCCCTTACCAAATGGGTTGGCGAGAACAAGGCGAAGCTTCCGCCCGGATGGCTGGAAACGCACAAGCGCGACTTGTGGCGGATCGGCGAGGATGCCGACAAGGCCGCGAAGCCGGCCGACCCGCCGCCGGCCGATGATTCCGAAGACCTGGCCAACGATGACGACCCAATTCTTACCGTCGGCGAAATAGCCGCCGCACAAGGTACGGAAGCGCTCGAGGGGTTCTTTACGAAGAATGCCGATGTTCTCGATCGAAAATGGATGGACCGGCACGAACGCGCCCTTCGTGTCAAAGCCGCCGCCGCCGATCGGCCGAAGGAACAGGCGACGGAACAGCCCGCGCAAGCCGGCCTCGACGTTTAGTTTCCGGCCCGCGACGGGCCTGAAAGGGGCAAACCGCCACCCCATGAAGCCGGCGGTAGAAACGACCTCAAACGAAAAAGTTCAATCTTTGTTTAGTGCTCCACGGTCGGGGGGCTTCGGCCCCCCTACCAACCAGACGAGAGAGGAACCGCGACTGTGTCGAGAGCCCCATACAAGGCGAAAAATATGGAAGTCGACCAAACCTTTTTGGACCGTCGGGCCGCTAGCGCGATCGAGAAAGGGTTTGGAAAACAGAAATGGGTAGAGTTCTGCGAGGTTATGCTCTGCCACGGCTTGAGGGTTCACCTATACGAAGCCCGGAAGACGTTTTCCAAATACGTCACGGTCAGCCGCGGAAAACAGAAATTCAAGGTTCGGTTTTCGAACCACAAACCAATCAAGCGCCGCGAAGAAAATGGCGACTGCGACTTTTTCGTCGGCGTCACCAATACGGGCAGCCGCACAACCGAGGATGCCATAAAAGCGACGCTCGAATTTTTCACCACACCAACGAGACAGGAATCCCGACAATGCCACGCGATGACGCAATGAATACCCTGCCCCCGAAGGCCCCGAAAATGTTCATCCCCGCCGGCCGCCCCGGCATCGCCAACCCGATCGACGAGCACGTCGGCGCCCGAATTCGTATGCGCCGGATCATGCTAGGCTTGAGCCAACAAAAGCTTGGCGAAGCGCTCGGCCTCACGTTCCAGCAGCTACAAAAATACGAGCGCGGAACGAACCGGGTCGGCGCGTCCAGGCTTTGGGATTTGGCGACCGTGCTCGAGGTGCCGCTCGCCTTCTTCTTCGACGATATGCCCGCCGATGTCGCCGGCAACTCGCCTCGGCTTCGCGCCGGGGTCGAAGGCAACACCCCAACGCCCGAGGTCGACACGGTCGCCGACCCCCTCGCCAAGCGCGAAACCCTCGAATTGGCCAGGGCCTATTACAAGATCAAGGATCCCGCCGTTCGGAAGCGCGTCTTCGAACTCGTCAAGGCTCAAGCGAAGGTCGATGCAGGATGACCGGAAAACCCGTCATGATGATTGTTCCAACGGCCAATGGCTTTGCGTTGATGCCGTTCGACTCCAACCTTCTTGTTTCGATGAAAGGGGCTCAATCCGAACCGCACGGCGTGCGAGTGTCGCGCGACCTCGACGACCTTTGCGACGACATCAGGGACGTTTACCGCGAGAAAATCGAGGGGGGATTATGACCGAAGCCTATCCCCTGCATTGGCCGGAAGGGAAGCCGCGCACCGCACGCCGCGAGCGCGCGCGCTTCGACACAACGCACGAAATCGCTCAATTGGCCCTCATGGATGAATTGCGCCGCATGGGTGCAACTCACCCGGTCCTATCAACCGACATCCCCGTTCGCGGGGATGGCCTGCCCTACGCTCGTCACCGGGCGCCAGACGATCCCGGCGTTGCCGTGTACTTCATGTACAAGGGGAACCAAGTCTGTTTCGCCTGCGACCGTTGGGACAGGGTGCGAGACAATATCCAGGCAGTACGCAAGACGATCGAGGCCCTTCGCGGCATAGCCCGTTGGGGAACCGGCGATATGGTCGAGGCCGCATTTAAGGGGTTCGAAGCCCTGCCGGCGCCCGGGAAAGCCGTCAGTGCGGTTTGGTGGCGCGTGCTCGGCGTATCCGAGAGTGCGACCAAGAACGAAATCATCGCCGCCTATCGAGAGAAGGCAAAGACCTCGCACCCCGACGTTGCCGGCGGAAGCGATTCCGCAATGGCCGAACTCAACAACGCCCGCGCCGAAGGGCTGCGGGTGGCCTCCCGGTAACGTCCGTCCAGCGAGAGGTGAAGAAATGAGGCCCAGGAACACAATGGCCGTGACGATAGGTGCGATGGCGGCGCTTGCTGCTGGCGCGATCCGCCCAGTCAATGAGCTGCGCATCGACCCGGAAGACGGCTTCGATATCGTGCCGGACCATCCGAACAAGGGCAAGGAACGCCCGCCGCTGACCGAAGCGAAACCGCGCGGACCGTCCGAAGCGGACCTATCCCGCATCCAAAAAGCGGAAGCCAAGCGTGCCAGGAAGGCCGCGAAACGGCGACGCGACGCAACGTCCTCCCCCATACAGGAGCAAGGCGAATGACACATCAATTCGAACATACCGGCCAGCCGTTCCCCTGCTGCCCTTGGTGCGGACTGCTGGACGAGGATATTTTCAAGGCGCGGAAACGCCTTATGTGTGGCGGTTCTTGGGTAGAATTCCACCACGAATGTCCCGGCTGCAAGGCCCGCTATGAGGTCCAGTTTTTCCCGTCCAAACAGGCCGGGTTCAACACCGGCTTTCGGGAATGCGACCGGGATGCCGAAACCCTCGCCGATCCGCAGAACACCGCCGATCCGGTCGAGGGAATTGACATACCTTCGCCTGTCAAATCGTCGGACGTGTTAGAACCACGGGAATTTGACAGGGTAAGGGCCATAGAATTGGCGGCTTGGGCGATAGCGCATCACAGTAACGATGCCGACCGATACGGGTTGTATTGGGGTTCTGGAATGGCTGCTGTCGATGATATGCCGGACATCCTCAAAGACACTGCCAAAACCAGTATGTCGGAACCCCTGTCAGTCTCGACCCCTGGCGACGATTCCGCGCCTGCCGTTGAAGGTACGCAATTGGCGGATGACACATCCGGCGCGGCGCGCATCTATCAAGAGCGCCGCCGGCAGGTTTGGGATGAAGGCTGGACAGCCGAACACGACGACGCGCACGGGCGGGGCGTCCTGGCCGCCGCGGCGGTCTGCTACATCCAGCACGCGACCGGCACGCCTTACCGCGACAACATCGAAGCCTACCGATCCGCGCCGCCGCCGGATGGTTGGCCGTGGGATGCTGTGTGGTGGAAGCCGAAGCAACCTCAACGTGACTTGGTGCGCGCGGGGGCCTTGCTGGCTGGTGAAATCGACGTGATTGACCGGGACATTATCCGCCGTGCGGCGGGTACGGAATAGGGAGCCGCTTGTGACCTACACCACGACAACAGACCAGCCGGGCGAACCGTTCGACATCAAAGAGACAATGGAATTGCTGATGGATTTAGAGCGACGGCACGGAAACATTCCGGCGTCCCTACTTATCAGTTCGGATATCGAAAAAGCAGTGCAGGATGTTTTTCAGTCGCATACGTCGGTCGCGCAGACAGAACCAGTGCCGACCCTCAGTATCTTCGGGCTGCCATACAATGTTGACCCAGATCTTCCGCCCGACACCGTGAAGGTAAAGAATGCAGCCGGTGAGGTCATCAGCACAATTGCAAACATCCTATAACGGAGAATTCAAAGATATGAACCACAAACTCGACACCGAAACCCAAGTCTTTTTCTATGAACAGGATTTCTATGTCCTGTCTAACTTCTCCGCCTTTTGCCTGATGTGGGAAGGCCGGCGCTTCGACACTTCCGAAGCCGCTTACCATTGGGAGAAGTTCCGGTGGGACGCGCCAAGCATCGCGGCTCAGGTGTTTCAGGCAGCATCGGCGCACGAGGCTTTCAAGATTGCTGAGCAGAACCGCGACAAGCGTCGGCCTGACTGGGACGATGTGAAGGTCGATATCATGCGGAAGATCCTCCGCGCGAAAGCAGACCAGCATGAATACGTCCGGCGCAAACTTCTGGCCACGGGCGACCGCGAATTGGTCGAGGATAGCTGGCGGGATGACTTCTGGGGATGGGGTCCGAACAAAAACGGCAAGAACATGCTTGGCCGGTTGTGGATGGAAGTCCGTGCCGATCTACACGCCGCTGCCGCAGCCTAGCGATTGGGAGCCGCCTGTGAAACTCACCAAGACCCAGTTGCAGGACCAGATCAAGCGCAGCGTGCGTGGGTGGAACCTTTATCGCGAGGCGCAGGACCGGATCGCTGAACACTGCATCGCGGTCTACGGCGTCACTCCCGGCGATGTCGATGCTGACGAAATTATTGACGCTATCGGCGGCGGTGGTGGCACTGCGTCGGAAATGTCCGTCGAAGAATTCGACCGCGTCATGAAACAATCTCTCGAAAGGTAGGGCTGACCCGGATGGAACATACCAAGGTCGAATTTTGGTCCTGCGATGTGCACGGCAACGACGCTGCGTTCGTCACGTCATTCAAGCAGGCAATCGGCATTCCCGCCGCAGGCGAAGTGATCAACATCAGATCGGAAGACTTCATGGTGATCCGGCGCGACTGGTCCATTGATGACATCGACGGCCAGATCAAGACGCTGCGCTGCAATGTCTACATCACCGAAACTGTCGAAAGGTAGGTCTAATGCGAAACATGAGTTTCATGCTGACGACGCAGCAGGTTGAGGACGGAACGAAGGACGTAACCCGCCGCTTTGGCTGGGACTTCCTCAAGGTCGGCGAACGAGTCATGGCCTGCGAGAAGTGCCAGGGGCTCGGCAAGGGCGGGAAGATCAACCGGCTGCGGCCTATCGAGATCGTATCGGTCCAGAAGGAACGGGCCGACGCTATCACCGGATACGACGACCCGGCCCAGGAATGCGCACGCGAAGGCTTCCCGGAAATGACTGCCGCCGAATTCGTCGCGATGCTCTGCAAGGCCAACAAGCGCCAGCCCAGCGACACCGTTAACCGGATTGAATTCCGGTACATCGATTGAGGATTTGCCAATGATCGAACCACCGCCCGGCGTGACCCCGCCACCCCGCCCGACCGACCAGCCCGAAAAGATGTCGCCCGACGAAATGCGCGCCCATATCGCTGAACGGGTCGACGAAGCCGGATCGGTCAAGGCCTTTGCTAAACGGTTCGAATTGACCGCCGGCGACGTTCGCCGAGTGCTGAACGGCGCGGAACCTTCCGACGCATTTTGCCGCCGCATAGGCCTCGCAAAACAGGTAACGCGGTCGGTCGCCTACCTCGAGGTCAAAAAATGACGATTCAAAACTCGCGAGGCCTGCCCGCCCAAGAGGCCGCCCTGTACCTCGGTTGCAGTAAATCGAAGTTCGAAGATATGGTTCGCGATGGCAGCATGCCCAAACCGAAAATGATCGGAAGCAAGCGCGTTTGGGATAGGTTCGAACTCGACGAAGCTTTCGACGCACTGCCCCGCCAGGAAGACCGGAACGATTGGGATGAAAACGAAGCCGCGTAAAGCCCGACATATCGAGCGGTTCAAAGACCGTCACGGCAAGGTAAGGCTCTATTATCGGGTCTATCCGGGGCCGAGGATCCCGCTACGCGGCCCGGAAGGGTCGGCCGAGTTCTGGGAAGACTACGCGGCCGCGACCGGCGCCGGCGGGGAAACACCGAAGAAACCCGGCAAGATCGCCCGCGATAGCCTCGATTGGCTGATTAACTGGTACTATTCGACATCCGAATTCAAGCTACTGAAAGACCGAACGCAACGGGTTCGCCGCGGCGTCTTGACCAACTTCTGCGATATGACCGGGAAGAACGGAACCCGGTACGGCGAGAGGCGGTTTGCACAACTAGAACCCAAGCACTTGCGCGCGATCCGCGACAACATGACCGACCGGCCGGAAGCGGCAAACTCCATCATCAAGGGCCTACGGGTCGTTTTCCGGTGCGCCAAAGAGCGCGACATAGTCAGCGCCAACCCGGCGGCCGAGGTTCCGCTTCTGCAATCGAAGAACAAGGCCGGCCATCACTCTTGGACCTTGGAAGAAGTCGAAAAGTTTGAACAAACGCACCCGGTCGGCTCGAAGGCCCGGCTCGCGCTCGCCCTGTTTCTCTACACTTCCCAGCGCCGCGGCGACGTTGTTCGCATGGGGCGCCAGCACGTCCGCAATGAATGGCTTTTTGTGAAGCAAGAGAAAACCGGCGTCGAATTGCATATTCCGATCGTTCGGCAGCTTCGCGCCATCATCGACGCCAGCCCGACCGGCGACCTTACCTTTCTGGTCACCGACTTTAACAAGCCATTCACATCGAACGGATTCGGTAACCGAATGCGGAAATGGTGCGACGAGGCAGGCCTTCCGCATTGTTCGGCGCATGGGTTGCGCAAAGCCTCGGCGGTACGCCTCGCAGAAGACGGATGCACCGACTTAGAAATTATGTCGTGGGGGGGATGGAAGACGCTTGCGGAAGTGCAGCGCTACACGAAAGGGGCTCGCCAAAGGTTCATGGCAGCCGCCGCGCGGGACAAAATAGACCGCTAATTCCCCCAAACCATGTTTAGAAGTTTGGGGAAAATTCCGAAAAACTCTTTAAAATCAATGGCACTTTGGGGATATGGTGCCCAGAGGAGGATTCGAACCACCGACACTGCGATTTTCAGTCGCATGCTCTACCAACTGAGCTATCTGGGCCCATTGCGCCGCTGGGAACCAGCGGCCCGAAGGAGATGGTTGAATAATGAAATCGGGGGGGAGTGTCCAGAGCCCAGATACATAATTCTGAAAGATTTTTTCCCGGGCCCTGATCGCGGGATCAGGTTACCCCACCCTTGCCGCGTATCCTGCCCGAATTCAGGCATCCGGCGGCGGTTCCTCCCCGTCGGCGGGTTCATCGGTGGGAATACGGTATTGCTCACCAAGCCAGCGGTTCAGATCGACATCGGCACAGCGCTTGGAACAGAACGGCCGGTACTGGGCTGCGGCGGGACGGCCGCAAACCGCGCAGGGCCGCTCATCGGCCAGGCCCGCCTCTTCCCCCGGACCGTTCTTCCGCTCGCCCGTCATCGCCGCGTCTCCATCACTATTTCCGGTGACCGCCCCTCCCGCTCGACGAGTTCGAGGGACTGGCCCAGTCGTGTTTCCGTTTCCGCCAGCGCATCCTTGTACCGCGACCGAATGGTCTCCAGCAGCGCTTTCGCCGCATACAGGGTTGGGCGTCCCCCGCCGGTCAGCCGAATCGCCCGGCGCAGCATGGCGCAGGCCTGACTGTCCAAGCTCAAAGGTCGGTTGCCGGACACGGGCGCCAGCAGTTGCTCCGTAAGACTGGGACCGGAACGCTGACGCGTCACCTCGATCAACCCCGCCGCCGTCATACCCAGGACGTCAGCAAACCCGCCGGGCGCTTTCAGACCGCGCCGCAGGGCATCGATCACCCGCTTGCCGTCGCTGCGTTGCTTCATTTTCACGAAATCGATGACGATAAGCCCGGCAAGGTTCCGCAATACGATTTGCCGTGCCGCCGCCTCAGCCGCCCGGACGTTCAGGCGGACCGCCGCATCGCCGCCGGACAAGGCGGCCGCGCCATCCGCAAGGTTCACGTCGATGACGACCATCGCTTCGGTCTCATCGATAACCAATTCTCCACCGCCTAGAAGGGGCACGTGTCGGGAAATCGCTTCCTCGATCTGATCCTCCACCGCAGTGGCATCGAACAGTGCCTCGCGCTGGTTATGGAACAGCAGGCCTTCCAGAAGGTCGGGATAGGACGTTTCGGCCGCCGCCTTCATCCGGGCATGCAGGACACGGTCATCCAGGGCGATCCGGCCGTTGGCCGGGGCGTCGCGCATCAAGGACTGCCAAAACGCCGGCGCTTCCTCCAACACTTTCGGGGAACTGCCGTCATTGGCGGATTGCGCCGCCTGCCAACGCGCCAATAGGGCGTCACGGGCCGCATTGATCACCGAGATTCCGCCTTCCCGGCCGAGCGCGGCCGCGGCCGGTCGGAACAGCCAGCCGCCGGTTTCACCCGGATCGAATTGCTCCGCCAATCGGCGGACATTCGCCAGGTCCCTGCCCTTGCCCAAACCCCGATCGAAATCGATCCGAGTATCGTTCGGCAGACCGAACGGCATGTAGGATAGATAACGATCTTGCAGAACGGGCCTGGCCGAAACGGCGGGGCCCTTCCCGCCATGCGCGTCGCGGGAAACCTGGACGACCATCCACTGGCCCTCCGTCAGCGGACGGCCGCGCCCGTCCTTCGCCTTGGGCAATAACGCTTCACCCAAGGGGCCCAGATCCAGAAAGGCCGCCTTCATGCCCTTTTCGACTCGCGCCACCCTGCCGCGCACCACCGCGCCTTGCAGGCGGGGACGTCCGGCCCGGTGAATATCCAGCCGGTGCAGGACGCTTTCACGGTCAACCAGGGCGACCCGCGTTTCAGCGGGGGAGACTTCAATCAATGCGTCGAGATCCATAAGGCGTCCAATGTTCAAAAAAGATCAGGTTGAAAGATCAGGTGAAAAGTTCAAGGGGCGGAGAAATACGCGCTCAGCGCCACAGGTCAATCGATTAGAAAACCGGCGTGGATCACTCCACCAGTCCCAGGGGACGCAGGATCTGGCGCACTTCGAACAGCGGCAGCCCGACGATGTTGCTGTAGGATCCACTGACGAACCGAACCAACCCTTCCGCCCGTCCCTGAATTGCATAACCGCCGGCCTTGCCGCGCCATTCGTCGCTGTCGATATAGGCGTCGATTTCCCGCACCTCGAGCCGCTTGAAACTGACGGTGGTCTGCACGAGGCGGGCGTGTTCGGCCATGCCTTCGCCATCCGTCAGCGCTGCCGGGCGGATAATCATCACGCCGCCGAAGACGCGGTGCCGACGCCCAGATAACAGTTTCAGGCACGCGCGCGCCGTGACCGGGTCTTCTGTCTTGGGCAGAATTCGCCGACCGACCGCAACCACCGTATCCGCCGCCAGAACGACCGCGTCAGAATGGCGGGCGGCAACCGTACGCGCCTTTTCCGCGGCCATCCGCGCCGCATACGTTGCCGGCAGTTCGTCCTTGCCGGGCGTCTCGTCAATCTCGGCCGGGTCGACGGCATCCGGCTCCAGTCCCAACCGGGCGAGCAGATCCAATCGCCGAGGACTGGCCGAGGCGAGAACAAATCGCGGTTTGATACCAATAGCTTTTTCGCCGTCCACCGCGTTACTCCACCCCAAAACGCTTCTTGATACGCATCATCAATTGATCACGTACCTGCCTGTACGCATCCAACCGCACATCCCGGCTTCCTTCCACAATCGTCGGATCGAATGTATTCCAGAATTCGACGTCGCACGCCATCGTACGCGTCAATTCAACCGCATGGTGCTGGGCTTCCGGGGACAAGGCGATGATCAAATCGAAATAATTGTCCTCAAGTTGGTCGAAACTCTTCGGACGATGTTTTGTGACATCGATTCCAATTTCCGCCATCACTTCCTTGATGAACCCGTCGGGTTCGCCCTCACGCGCGCCGACGGAGTCGACGTAGATCTTCGTTCCCATCAGGGATTTCAGTATGCCTTCGGCCATGGGCGAGCGGACGGCATTCTGCGTACAGCAGAACAATACCGCATCCGGAAGCTCGTCCCCCATCATCCGCGCAGGCCCTTCCGTCGACTCAGCCGCGAATGTGCAGAACGCAGACCAGCGTGAACAAACGCCGAGCCGTCGCCTTGTCCATCACCATTTTCGGTTCCAACCTGTCCCGAAGGACATCCGATCCTTCGTTGTGCAAACCACGCCGCGCCATGTCGATCGTCTCGATCTGACTGGGCGATAGTTTCTTGATGGCGTCGTAATAGCTTTCGCAGATCTGGAAATAGTCCCGAATGATCCGGCGGAACGGCGTCAGCAGCAGGCTCGCGCGTTCCAACTCATCACTGTCTTCTTCGTTATTGATGGTAAAGACGAGGCGCTTGCCGTCGTCGTCCAACGCCAAATGCACCACATAGGGGCCGGTCCGGCCGTCGACCAATTTGAACCGGTTTCGGTCCAGAAGGTCGTACATCGCGACCGATCGTTCGTGCTCGATGTCCCGGCTGCGGCGGATGACGTTCTTTTCGTCCAGCTTCAGATCCAGAATACGGTCGGTATCCGCGAACTCCGTCATGGCGTTCCCCTGTGCAGTCGCGCGTGAGACGCCGCAGGCCCCTCATTCGCATGTCTAACGGCCGGCCCGCTGCATCGCGGCCCGGCCCCTCACGTCCAGCCTATAGAGGATTATCAGGAAGCGCGATTCAAACGAATGTCGATAGACCGCGCATGAGCCTGTAACCCTTCCGCTTCCGCCAAAGCCACGGCCGCGTGACCGATTTGACCAAGGCTGGCGGCATCACAGGCGACCAGGGAGGTCCGCTTCATGAAATCCAACACACCGAGCCCGCTGGAGAATCTGGCGCTGCGCGCCGTCGGCAGGACATGGTTAGGCCCGGCGATGTAATCACCGATCGCTTCCGGTGTATATCGGCCCATGAAGATCGCCCCGGCATTGGAAATCTTCGCCGCCAGGCTCTCCGGATCGGCCACTGCCAGTTCCAGATGTTCCGGAGCAACCCGGTCGACCAGCGGAACCGCATGGTCCAGCGTGGGCACCAGAATGACGGCGCCATGCTGAGCCCAGCTTGCCGCGGCTATGTCCTTGCGCGGCAGGGTTTCCAAACGGCGCAAAACCGCCGCTTCGACCGCTGCGGCGAAATCCGCGTCATCGGTGATCAGGATCGATTGCGCACTGGTATCGTGTTCGGCCTGGGACAACAGATCTACCGCGATCCAGTCGGGATCGTTTTCCTTGTCGGCGACGACCAGGATCTCGGACGGCCCTGCAATCATGTCGATGCCGACCGTCCCGAAAACCCGGCGTTTGGCGGCCGCTACGAAAGCATTGCCGGGGCCGGTGATCTTGTCGACCGGCTTGATGCTCTGCGTTCCATAGGCCAGCGCGCCGACAGCCTGAGCACCGCCGATGCGATAGACTTCATCGACACCGACCAATTGCGCCGCGGCCATGACCAACGGATTGATCACCCCGTCCGGCGTCGGCACCACCATGACCAGGCGTTTCACGCCCGCGACCTTGGCCGGCAGGGCATTCATCAGCACCGAACTCGGATAGGCTGCCGTTCCGCCGGGGACATAGAGGCCAGCGGCCCCCACGGCCGACCAGCGGGCGCCCAGGCGGACACCGGTATCGTCGATATAGTCGAAGGACTCCGGCAACATTCTTTCGTGATAGGCGGCGATGCGATCCGCGGCGACTTGCAGCGCTTCCGCAGTTTCGGGGTCGCACTTCGCGGCCTCTTCAGCGATGCGCTCCTTGCTGAGGACGATGTCCTCTACCGTGAAGGAAACCCGATCGAACCGGTTGGTGTATTCGACAACCGCCGCGTCGCCGCGTTCGCGCACGTCTTTCAGAATGGCGGCAACCGCCGCATCCACATCCTCTTCCATTTCGCGCTTGGAATTCAGGAAGGCGTCGAAGGCTTCCTCGAAGTCAGGCGCGCCGGCATCCAGGTTAAGCGGCATTGGCGACCTCCCGGAAACGGTCGATCCACGGTGTCATCTCCGTCGGACGGGTCTTCAGGGCCGCCCGATTGACGATCAACCGGCTGGTCACATCGGCAATCTTTTCGATTTCGACGAGGCCGTTATCCTTCAATGTCTTTCCGGTCGAGACCAGATCGACGATGCGGCGGCACAGGCCCATGCCCGGCGCCAATTCCATCGCGCCGTTCAGCTTGATGCATTCCGCCTGCACGCCGCGAGCGGAAAAATGCTTGCGCGTCACGCCCGGATATTTGGTGGCGATGCGGATGTGACTCCAGCGGCTGGGATCGTCGCTTCCTATCATTTCCGCCGGTTCGGCCACGGAAAGCCGGCAATGGCCGATATTCAGGTCGACAGGCGCGTAAAGTTCCGAATAGTCGAATTCCATCAGCACGTCATTGCCGGCAACACCAAGATGGGCCGCGCCGAAGGCGACGAATGTCGCGACATCGAAACTGCGCACACGAATGATGCTGAAATGCGGGATGTTCGTTTCAAAGGTAAGCTGACGGGCCGCCGGGTCGTCGAAGGCGGGTTCCGGTTCGATCCCCGCCTTGGTCAGCAAGGGACGCAACTCCTTTAGAATACGCCCTTTCGGTACCGCCAGGACAATCGGTTCGTTCGACTGTCCGGCATTGGCCGATACGGATCGGGACGTCGGTTCGGTAGACGATGTGGCCACGCGGCTGTTCCGGTATTGGTTGCTGGTCGATTAAAGACGTTAAACGCTGCGGGGTTTTGGCATACTGCGCCGCAGGATTCCAGCCCCGACGGCGATCTGCCGAGGCGGCAATCCGTCACGCAAGCTGCCTGCCATGCGTCTCCCGCAGGCAAAGGGCCGCAATCAGTCCGATCCCATTGGTCGCAACAAGGACCATGATCGCCACCTGATAGCCGTCCGCCGTGTAGATCCGGGCGCCCGCCACTTCCGCGCCCTGCCAGTAGCTGTCCAACACCCAGCCGAGCAAGGGCTGGAACAACGCACCACTCGCCGTAACCGCGCCGTTGACGACGCCGAGCGCCGCACCACGCGCCCAAAGCGGCGTGGTTTCGCGGCAAAGCGCAAAAGCGAGGATCATCGTGCAGCCGCCGAAGCCGGTCAGTATGAAGATGACATAAAGCAGCGCGGTCGGGATGCCGGGAACGAAACCAACCGTTGCCAGTCCGGTCATGGACATCAATACGCCGCCGACGATCAACGGCTTTCGACGTCCGATCCTGTCGGACAAGCCGCCGACAAACGGCGATGCAATGCCCCAACCGATGAACAGCATGGAGGCAAGGCCGCGCGCCTCAGTCTCCGGAATGCCATAGATTGTCTTCAAATACGGTATCGCCCAAAGGCCTGCAAAAGCGAGCATCGGCGCCGTCAGGGCAAGCCCGACGAGGGCGTTGAGCCAGGTTTCCCGGTTGCTCAAGGCGTAGCGGATGCCATCAAGCAAGCGTGCGCCATTGCTGCTGTGCCTCTCGCCATCGCGGACGGTAAGCCAGATCGCCAGTGCCAGGACTGCCGCTCCGCCGCCGGTCCACAACATGGCTTCCCGCCAGCCCGTCGCGTCGACGAGCACACCGAACGGTTTCTGCCCCAGCACGGCGCCGGCCATGCCGACCGCCTGAAGAATGCCGACGCAGAGAGCGAACCGCTGCGGGGTGAATTGCTGAGCGGCGATCGTCATCGTCCCGACATAGCCGAAGGCGACACTGCCCCCGATGATGGCTCGCGCCAGGGACGCGGTCGTAATCGTCTCACTATAGGCGAAGAGCGCGCTACCCAGCACGCAAAGCAGCAGGGTGAAGGTCAACAGGCGGCGCGGGCCGAACCTGTCCATCATGATCCCGACCGGAATCTGTATACCGGCATAGGTGTAGAAGTAGAAGGCGGACAGATTACCGAGGACGGCGCCGCCGACGGCGAAGTCCCGCATCAAGTCGTCCACCATGACGCTCGGCGCGACACGTTGGACAAAGGCGTAACCGAAGAAGGAGCACCCCAAGGAAAAGGCAAGAACCGCGCGCAGGCTGCCCCCGCCGTCGCCGGTATTCGTCCTCGTCGTAGCGCCACTCGTTGCGGACATCGCCGTTTCCCTTGGCCCTGTCGGTCCTCTCAAATCGGAACCGATATCTCGAACCTGTTCGCGCTATACCGCGCACAAGTCGGCGCGCCAAGCGGGGGTGCCGTCATGGAACTTGTGACGGGAACGGGCCGGACAAGCACCTCAACGTTTTCCAAACCGAACGTATATTGCTTTCGCTCCATCGCCCGAATAGGGTCGCACCGTCATTGGGGAGTAGCCGCCTTCCGGTTTGAGAAGGGGATGCGTCAACAGACTTGGGCACCGGTTCTCCGTAACACGGCCCATGGCGTATCCGGCTCATCGCATGTCTAGGAAATGCGCTTGGCGAGACCTTTGGCTGTGACCGCCGACTCAGGGGCCTGGGCGGGCGGTCCGGCCTTTGGTTTGTCTGCCCGCCCCGAAGAGTGCCTTTGATGGAAGCCTTCCTTGTTTCAACCGGCGTCGTCGGCGTCGCGGAAATCGGTGACAAGACACAGTTGCTGGCCCTGGTTCTGGCAACACGCTACCGGGCACCCCTGCCCATCATCGCGGGCATCCTGATCGCGACAATCGCGAACCATGCCCTCGCCGCCACGGCAGGCATCATCGTCGCCGACATTCTTGGCCCGGACATGCTGCGCAAGGCGCTTGGCGTTTCCTTCCTGGCGATGGCGGTCTGGATCATGATCCCCGACAAGGTAGACGACGAGGAAACGAGGCCGCCCGGACGCTTCGGCCCGTTCCTGGCCACCTTGATTGTCTTCTTTCTGGTAGAGATCGGCGACAAAACGCAGATCGCGACGATTGCGCTATCGGCCCGGTTCGATGCCTTGGTCGCGGTGACGGCCGGCACGACGCTCGGCATGATGCTGGCCAATATCCCCGTCGTCCTGATCGGTAAGGCCGCGGCCACGAAAATTCCCATGCAGGCGGCGCATGCGATCGCCGCGCTCATCTTTGCCGCGATGGGCGTGATGGCATTGTTGAATGTCGGAAACCTGTTCGGCTGGAGCTGACCGCGGAGCGCCTAGTAGGTCCTGCGCGCCCCGGCGCGCGCCAGTTCCCCGATCTTCCTGTCCAGGGCCGTCAGCAGCCCCACCACCCCCTTGTCGCGCACGACCGAGGAGAATTCCGACCGGCGCAGGGTCAATTCGCTGACACCGCCGTCGATGATTACATCGACGATCCGCCAGCCCTTGCCCGTCGGCAAGAGAATATAGGCCACAGTCGTGATTTCCCGGCCGTTCTCGCGGAAAGAGACATCCACGATCACGGTGCCGTTCGGCCCATAGCGTCGACCGATCGGGACGAACTCCCTTCCCTCCAGAGAGCCGAGACTCCGGGACTGTGACGCCACGACATAGCGTGTGAACAGGGTTTGATATCGGCGTTGCTCCGCCGGAGAAAGCTCGTGAAACCGCTTGCCGCCAATGACCTTGCGTGCGACCCGCTCGACATCGAACGTCTCCGCGATCAGGGCTTCCAATGCCTGGATACGCGTATCGTAATCCATTTCGCGCTGATGCAGCAGCGTGTAGAGAAGGCCGTTCTGGAAATGCTCAACGACTTCCGTCGCGCTGGCGCGGTCATCCGCGCGCACGGCGGTACCGATCAAAACTAGCATGACCGCCAGAGCCACGGCCTTGGCAGACCGCAAACTTGGAACAAACCTCACTGATACCTCCCACGCCTGCTGCAAATCACGAACGAATGCGGAACCAAGCGACGTATTCAGAAATACACGGTTTCGTGACGTGAAAGCCAGTCTTTCCTGACACTTCCGATCGCCCCTGGCATCATTCCCGGGGCCCATGGCCGCACCGTTTCAACGCGACTTAACCCCTTGCCGAAAATCGCTTATACAGGCCATAAGCAAAGCTTGATCCGATCTTGAAAAGCCTTTGGGGGAATCCCGGAATGAATGCTCGAACGGCTGCTTCCTCTGCCGTCTCCTACCTGCTGTGGCCCGGTATCCTCTCCGCCTGCATTGCGGCGAATTACTGGGCGATGCAGCAGGAAAGCCCGTTCATCTGGTTCAATCTGCTGTACCTGACGCTTGCGGTCGGTTTGTTCTTTCTGGAACGCGCCCGTCCTTTCGAGAAAACCTGGCTGCCGAATGACGGTCAGATCCCGGCCGATTTGCTGCACACCTTCTTCAACAAGGGGATCGTCCAGGTTCTGGTCATCGTCGGAACCGTCTTCGGCGCGGCGGAGGCATTTGCGCCGGAAACCAGCGCGATCTGGCCGACGGAATGGCCGCTGGCACTGCAGGTGGTGCTGGGCCTCGTCATTGCGGAACTGGGGCTTTATTGCGCCCATCGCCTGGGCCACGAATGGCCATGGTTGTGGAAATTCCATGCCGTCCACCACAGCGTCAAACGCCTGACCATCATCAATACGGGCCGGTTCCATTTCTTCGATACCGGCGCCAGTATCATCCTGAGCCAGCCGCTGCTGTTCCTGGTCGGTGCGCCGGTCGAAATCTTCAAATGGGTCAGCGCGATCACCGCCTTCATCGGTATCCTGACCCATTGCAACGTTGATATGCGCTTCGGCTTCCTGAGTCTGATCTTCAACACCCCGGAACTGCACCGTTGGCACCATTCCAAGAACCTGGAAGAGGGCAACAAGAACTACGGCGAAAACCTGATGATCTTCGACCAGCTGTTCAGGACCTATTTCCGCGGTGATTACCGCCCGCCTGCGGATATCGGCATCAAAGAGTACATGCCGCCGACCTTCGTTCAGCAAGTCATTCATCCCTTCCGCAAACAAAAGGCGCCGGAACCGGGCTCGGTACCTGCCGAATAGCATCGCGGAGTAGAAACGCCATCACTGCGCTTGGTCCAATCCGGACCAAGTGACTTTCTGATAGCCGAGGTCCTGAACGGTTCACCGCGAACCGGTTTTACGGTACCATTGCCTGCAACAATGCCGGGAAATACGGCTTTTGACCTGCAGCGGATGGAAACCGACACCATGTCTCAAACGGCGCCTCAACGGATCGATACAGTCACGACCTTTGCCCAGAACACACCGGAAGAGCATGAACGCGTAGCCCGCATTCAACTCGCCGCCGCGTATCGGTTGGTCGACTATTTCGGATGGACCGAATTGATCTACGGTCACCTGACCTACAAGCTGCCGGGAGACGAGGACCATTTCCTGATAAATCCCTATGGGCTGAATTATGACGAGGTCACCGCCTCCAACCTGGTGAAGATCGACCTTGAGGGGAACATCGTCGGGCATAGCGACTACCCGGTGAACTATGCGGGCTTTGTCATCCATTCCGCCATTCACATGGCCAAATCCGTCAACAAATGCGTGATGCACACCCATACGCGGGCCGGCATGGCGGTCGCGGGCACCAAGGAGGGCCTGCAGCAGATCAGCATGATGTCCACCGCCTTCCACGACCGTATCGCGTACCACGATTACGAAGGGGTCAGCCTGCATTTGGACGAACGGGAACGGCTGCTCGCCAATCTCGGCGACAAACGCGCGATGATCCTGCGCAATCACGGCATTTTGACGGTCGGCCGCTCGATACCGGAAACATTCCTGCGGCTCTACCGGTTGGAGCGCGCCTGTCAGATCCAGGTCGACGCAGGTTCCGCCGGCACGCTGAACATTATGCCCCCCGAAGTCTCAAAGCGCAGCGGACAGGACATGGACGTGTTCTCCGAACGGGAAACCAATGAAGGCGTCGGCGCGGTCGAATTCGCCGCCCTTATGCGCAAGCTCGACAAGATCGATACCAGTTACCGGGATTGAAACACCGATAGCCCGAACCGTAATCCGGCCGACCGGCCGGAAAATCCGACTTGATCCTGATTCCATTGAGGATCAGGTTGAACTCATCGTCCTACTCGCGGCCTCGTCCCGCGTCCAACATTCCGCATGCGAACGCTGCACCGCGCGTTCCGCCAAGGGGGTAGAATCGTGACCGCGTCGGCAAGACTGCCCGACAGGCAAGGGATCGGCATTCTTTGCATTCTGATCGGAATGCTGGCCATTTCCATTCAGGATGCCTTGATCAAGGGGTTCAGCGGCTCCTATCCCCTGCATGAGATCGTGTTGATCCGCTCCCTCGTCGCCCTGCCCTTCATGTTCGTCGTGTTGCAGTTCGAGGGCGGATGGAAACGGCTCTTGAGCCGGCGCATGCCGCTGCTCTTGGTCCGCGCGTTGTTCATCGTGGTTTCGAATTCGGCGTATTTCGCGGCGCTTGCGGGTATGCCGTTGGCCGAAGCCAACGCGATCTTCTTCGTCGCCCCCCTCTTCATCACGGTCCTTTCGATCCCAATGCTGGGGGAGAAAGTCGGCCCTTGGCGCTGGGGCGCGGTGTTTGTCGGTTTCACCGGCATCATCGTCATGTTGCGACCCGGCGACGGCATCATCAAAATAACCGCGCTACTGCCGGTCCTGGCGGCTTTCACATACGCCATGATGCAGATGCTGACACGGCGCCTCGGCGTCACCGAAAGCGCCTCGGTCCTGGCGATCTCCATCTATCTCACCTTCATCGTGGTCTGTGTGTTGATGTTCCTGATCTGCGGCGACGGGCGGTATGTGGACAAGGTGCATCCGGCGCTGAACTTCCTGTTCCTGCCCTGGAAGGTGCCGCCGATCAGCGATTGGCCCGCGCTTGGCGGCATCGGCATCCTTTCGGCCATGATCGGTTATATGTTGGCGCAGGCCTATCGCATGGGCGAAGCGGGCCTGATCGCGCCCTTCGAATACATCGCCGTGCCGCTGGCAGTCTTCTGGGGTTTCATGATTTTCGGCGAAGTACCGGACATGACGACCTGGACCGGCATCCTGTTGATTGTCGGCTCCGGACTATTCATCGTCTATCGCGAGGTGCGCCGCAGCCGCCCGATCAGCCGCCCACGCGCCGCCGATACCAGACCGAAATTGGATTGATCGCAAATCAACGGAACCGATCGATGAAAAAAGCAAGTGAGCCAAAAGCGCTGCATGTTCAGGATGTCCTGGGCCCCGCTTACACGGTGTTGGAGTTCGAGGAACCGACCGCGACATCGGAACAGGCCGCATCGGCAATCGGATGCACCGTCGCGCAAATCGCCAAATCCGTCCTGTTCAAGACCAAGGACGGCGATCCGGTTCTCGTTGTCGCCTCCGGCACGAACCGTGTCGACGATAAGAAGATCCGTGACCTGCTGGGCGCGAAGGTTAAAAGCACCCAGCCCGACTACGTGTTGGAGAAGAGCGGCTATGTCATCGGCGGTGTCTCGCCGGTGGGCCATATAGTGAAACCTGTCGCCTTCATCGATGAGGACCTGATGCAGTTCGACACGGTCTGGGCCAGTGCCGGTACACCAAATGCCGTATTCGAACTGAAGCCCCAGGATCTGCCGGCGCTGACCGGCGGCACGGTCGGAGATGTGGCCAAGCGCTGACCCTCGCGCTTTCGTGCCTGGACGCGATTTCTACGCCGCCTATGTTAGGATGGCATCGAGACAGGCCGGGAGGGAAACATGATCAAGGGGCTGCACCACAACGCCTATCGCTGCCGCGACAGCGAGGAGACCCGGAAATTCTATGAGGATTTCCTTGGGCTGCCTCTCGCCAACGCATTCGAGATAAAGACGACCCTGACCGGACGGGATACGAAAGTGCTGCATTCTTTCTATCGGTTGGACGACGGCAGTTTCCTCGCCTTCTTCGAGGCCCCCGATCAACCCTTCGACTTCAAGGAACAACACGATTTCGACCTGCATATCGCACTGGAGGTTGAGCGAGACACGTTTGAACCCCTGATGGACAAGGCCGCGGCACATGGCATTGAAACCCGCGGCATTTCCGACCACAAGCTCTTCGAGTCGATCTATTTCCGCGACCCTAACGGCTATGTCATCGAGCTGGCCGCCAAGAGTAATGGTCATGACGCGGGCATGGACCCAACCAGGAACGGCGCGCGGGACATTCTGGCGAAATGGCAGGCGGATAAGGGCTAGCGGTCACCCGTCAAGCGGCAGCCCCAGGGCGCGCCGGCCTTCATCACTCCTTAACGAGAAGTCCCGCCCCGCATAGGCGGCCCCGCCCTCACCCGTCAGATACGCGACGGCCTTGGCGACCCAGTCGGTCGGGATATGGACTGACGGGTCCAACTGGCTGACGGGATTGATGCCGGACGCCTTGATCGAGACCTGCATTTCCGTCGCGACAGTGCCGGGACTGAGCCCGACGACGCGAATGCCCCGTCCGGCATATTCCTTGTCAGCGCACGCTGTCAGCGACAGAACGGCGGCCTTTGAACAGCAATAATGGCTCCAGCCTTCCAGGGCGCTGGTCGCCGCACCCGAACTGATATTGATGACAGTCCCGCCGCCGGTTCGCAGCATCGCGGGAATCGCAGCCCGCAAACCGTGGTAAACGCCCTTTACGTTGATATCGATGACCTTGCCCCATGCGTCAGGATCGCTGTCGGCCAGATGCGCGATGGGATCGATGACGCCGGCATTGTTCACCAGAATGTTGAGACCGCCATAGGCTTCCACAGCCATGCCGACTGCTTTTTCCACGTCGCCATATAGACTGACATCGCCTGCGAAAACCGAGGCCGCCCCGCCGCTGCCCCGAATATCCTGGGCGATCTCGTCCAACCGGGCGGCATTCCGGGCCATCATAACCACATTAGCCCCCTCGGCCGCGAAATGCCGGGCCGTCGCTTCGCCAATCCCGCGGCTGGCGCCGGTGATCAGGATGGTTTTGTCATTGAGGTCGATCGTCATGTTTCCGAACCTTCAAAAGTGGATCAAATCTCAACTCAACCGGCCTTCGAAATCCTCGTAGCCGAATTGTTTGACGACGCGGACATCGTCGCTACGCGGATCCCAAAGGGCGATGGACGGCAAGGGCGTGCCGTTGAAGGTGGTCGCCTTCACCATCGTGTAATAGGCCTGATCCAGGAACAAACGCCGTTCGCCAACTTTCGGCGCCTTATCGAAACGGTAAGTCCCGATAATATCGCCTGCCAGACAGGTCGGCCCGCCGACTCGCACGACGCGATCGTCCCTGGGATCCGGATCCACGCCGTCCTCGACCGTTTCCGTTCCCAAAAGAGCCGGGGTATAGGGCGCTTCGATGACGTCGGGCATATGGCAGGTCGCTGAACTGTCCATGACCGCGACATGCCCGTCGTTCCAGAAAGTGTCCAGGACCTCCGTCACCAGAACGCCGGCATTCAGCGCCACGGCGGTGCCGGGCTCCAGATACAGTTCAAGACCGGTCCGTCGACCGAAATCCCGCAGTCGGCCGACCAACCCGCCGCGGTCGAAACCTTGCGCGGTGATCAACTGCCCGCCCCCCAGGTTCAGCCACCTGATCTGCTCCAGCAGACTGCCAGCCTTTACCTCCGTCGCCGCAAGGAGACGGTCGAACGGGTCGAAGCCCTGGTCGCATAGCGCATGTATATGGAAGCCGGTGAGGCCATCCAGATCCTGTTCCTCGAGTGAAGGGATCGGTGCGCCGAGCCGAGACCAGGCGGCGCAGGGATCGTATAGCGGGTTATCCGCCTCGCTATGGCGTGGGTTGATGCGCAGACCGAAGGCGCAATCCCCGTCCCGGCGCAGCGCCGGCTTGAACCGCTGCCATTGCCCCAGCGTATTGAATATCAAGTGATCGGACAGGGTCTGAATTTCAGCCAGATGATCATGCTTGAGCCCCGGTGCGAAAGTATGCACCGCGCCCTGGAAACGGGTCCGGCCCAGCCGCGCTTCCCATAGCCCGCTGGCCGCGGTGCCGTGCAGGAACCCGCCGATCATCTCCGCCACAGCGAAGCAGGAAAAGGCTTTCAACGCCAAAAGGATCTTGGCGTCTGTCTTTGCCGATACATCCGCCAGAATGCGCAGATTGTCCTCAAGCTTCGAGATATCGATGACGTAGCAAGGCGACGGCACCCGGAACGGATCGAAATTGACGAAGTTACCGGCGACTTCGTCACGCGCCATGGAAACGCTCACGCTTCCCCCTATGCCAAGGACGTATCCGAACCGGCGCTGTTATGGCCCGAGGTTTCAGGCCAACTACCGTCGACCGGCAATTCCATCACCTTCCAGTCGATCCCGACCTTCGGCATCAAGTCCAGATAAGGTTCCGGATCCAATTCCTCCACGTTAACCATCGTCTTGGGATCCCATTCGCCGCGCGCCAGCAGCAAGGCGGCGGCGATCGCCGGGACGCCGGTGGTATAGGAAATCGCCTGGGAGCCGACCTCCTTGAAACATTCGGTATGGTCGCAGGTGGAATAGATGAACACCCGTCGCGGCTTGCCGTTCTTGGTCCCGCGGATGTCGCAGCCGATGCAGACCTCACCCGTATAGCCTTCCGCAAGCGTGGCGGGATCGGGCAGCACAGCTTTCACCATCTTCAGCGGCGCCATTTTAACGCCCTCCACCTCGACAGGGATGCTTGAAATCAGTCCCAGATTTTCAAGAACATCGAAAACGCGGAGATAGCGTTCCCCGAACCCCATCCAGAATTCGATCCTCTTGGCTTCCGGGAAAGCCTTGGGCAGTGAATGCAATTCGTCATGCCCCATGGAATAGACATCGTGCTCACCCACCACCGGTAGGTCCACGGTCATCTTCCGGGAATGATGAGGGATCGTCTTGAACTCCCCTTCCTCCCAATAGATCACATCCTCTCGGATCTCGCGGAGGTTGGTATCGGGATCGAAATTGGTCGCGAAATAGCGGCCGTGATCGCCGCCGTTCACATCGATGATGTCGATGCTTTCGATCTCATCCAGCAAATGCCGCTTGGCGTAGGCGCAGAAAACATTGACGACGCCCGGGTCGAATCCGATGCCCAGCACCGCATTCGCATCGGCCTTGTCGAAATCCGATTTCCGAGGCCATTCGAAATTCGCGTACCAGGGCGCGGGCACGTTCTCCACATGCTCTTCCTCGGCCACGGCCGTATCGATGTAGTCGGTGCCGGTTTCGATGCAGGCATCCATGATCGCCGTGTTGCAATAAGGCGTGGCAAGATTCAGGACGATTCCCGCATCCACCTTGCGGATAAGGTCCGCGACCTGTTCCTTGTCCCGTGCATCGACCGTTTCCGTGATGAGGTCCTCACCGAGCGTGATATCGGGGTTTCGTTCCGCGACGTCCTCGGCAACCTGCTGAAGTTTGGCTTCCGTCCGACTGGCCAGCGCGATCGACCCGAAGTCATCCGCGAACTGAGCGGCCTTATGGGCCGCTACCGCACCCACGCCACCGGCGCCAACAATCAACAGGTTAGGTTTCGCCATCAATTCACCCCTTTACGCTCGATTCGATGATGGAAGCCCCCTGGTCTAGAAAATCCTGCCCTGCCGTGACAAGCCCACCGGGCCGAGAATCTAATTAATTCCGCGATACTTGAACTGCAGCAACCCAAGAGCAAGTGCGCGGTTCCGGTGATCACGGACGTGCGAGAATACCGCAAAAATGCAGTAACCCGGTATGCATTTAAGTTTTCATTAATATCTTTCGGCGAAGTTGCGTCTAACAGCGGTCGACCACAGGTTGCCCTCCCCAAGCAATCCATTCGCCAACGGAATTATTACCCTCATGTCGTCAATTATGGTTCGAGATTTGTCCGCACAAGACACGATGAAAGAGTTGAAATGCCTCGTCATCGACGATGACGAAGTCGATTCCCAGCACACCTCCCGATTGTTAAGGAAGGGTTTCGGCCCGTCACTCAACATACATGCCGTTTCCTCCTGGGATTCTGCCTTGGCAAGCCTGGAACAGGAGAGTTACGACGTCTGCATCATCGACCAGTTTCTCGGTCCCCACAGGGGCGTGGATCTGCTGCGCGAATATCGGCGGGAATTCGAGGGCACGGTTTTCATCCTCCTGACCGGTCAGCACGACAGAACGATCGACGTAGCCGCTGCGGAGGCAGGGGCAGCCGGCTATCTGTTGAAATCCGACATATCCTCCAATCTTTTGGAACGATCGGTTCGTTTCGCTCTTTCGTTGCACCAACAAAAACGCGAATTGGTCAAGGTAGCGGAGGATCTGGCCCGGTCCCGTGCGGACCTACAACAGGCATTGGAACGTGCGGAAGATAGTGAGAGAAAATATCGACACTTGGCACAGCATGATGTCCTGACCGGCCTGCCGAACAGAATGTTGCTTGGCGACCGTCTGCAAATGGCCGTGGCCGACATGAAGCGGAACGGCGAGTTGATTGCTCTGCTTCATTGCGACCTCGACAACTTTAAGCACACCAACGACAAATTCGGCCATCAGGCCGGCGATTATCTGTTGCGTGAAATCGGCCATCGCCTGTCATCCTGCATCCGGGAAACCGATACCGCCGCGCGGATCGGCGGCGACGAGTTCTGCGTTCTCCTTAAGAGGGCTGGCAGCAGCGAGGACGTGAAGAAGGTCGCCCAGAAAATCGTTGATGAGATGGCCAAACCGTTCGAGTTCAAAGGCCAGACGATGCGGACCGGTATGAGTATCGGCATTTCGTTGCCCGCAGCGGAGAGCGATACCTGGGACCAGTTCCATTCAAGGGCGGATCAGGCGCTTTATGTGGCCAAGAAGAACGGTAAGAACCAGTTCGTCGTGTTCGATCCGGATTTGGAGGATCAGCGCTACCGAATCTCCGTGTTGGGCCGAGACATGTTCACGGCCCTTACCAACAAGGATATGTTCCTCGAATTCCAACCCAAGGTGAACCTGACCGATGGCAGCATCACCGGGGCCGAAGCCCTGCTGCGGTGGAACCACGCCACCTACGGGCGGGTCTCTCCTGCGGAATTCATCCCGCAAGCGGAGGAAGGCGGACAGATTTTCCCGATATCCGAATTCACGTTGCGCGAAGCCGCGCGCATGGCACGGGAAATCTCACAAGACCATGGCAAGATTGTGCCGATCGCCGTCAATATTTCCGCCCTGCTGCTCAAGCGCGGCAATCTGCCCGCTCTGATTGCGGACGTCTTGCGCGAATTCGGGTTGCCGCCTTCCGCCTTGATCCTGGAGATTACCGAGACGACGGCCGTCGACGGCTTTGCCTGGGCATCGGATCAAATCACGGAACTTCGCGCGATGGGGGTTAGAATCTCGATCGACGATTTCGGCACGGGCTATGCCTCCCTGGCCGTTGCCACGCGTATTCCGGCCGACGAGATCAAGATCGATAGGTCCTTCATCCACGGTATGTTGTCCTCCAACCCCGACTATGTCGCGGTGAAGACGACCGTGACATTGGCACATTCACTGGGCCTGAAGGTGATCGCGGAGGGTGTCGAAGAAGAATCTCAGCGTGCAGCTCTAAGGGATCTCAACTGCGACCTGGGCCAGGGGTATCTGTTCGCACGCCCGCTATCCGAGGAGCGGTTCAAGGAATATGTACAACAACAGATCAGCGAACCACGCCAGCGACATTCCCCTAGCCTCTAAACGACGCTGTAGGTTTCAGGATCTTGGGCGAAGATCACGGAAGTTCCACGACCCGCCAGTAATGTTCGAGCATTTCAATCGCGCGCAAGAAACCAGTCGCGGCATCTGACTTCACGATATAACCAGCGACGTTGTTTTCGTATGCAGCGACGATGTCTTCATCCGCATCCGAAGTCGTCAGAACGAATACGACGCTGTTTGCCAGATCCTCATCGTTCCGAACTTCATCAAGGAACTCAAGCCCGTTCATTTGCGGCATGTTGAGATCCAGCAGGATGATGAAGGGTCTGGGCAGCCTCTCCTTGCCGTTGCGCCCGCGCAGGACATCAAGTGCTTCCACACCGTTCCTGGCATAGACTCTGTCGTTGAGAATCTTCAGCTTGTCGAACGCTCTCTCGAGCGCCATCCGGTCAACGTCATCGTCTTCGACGATCAAGAAAGTTGCCTGCTTGGCCATGTGAAACCTCAAACTGCCGCTACACAAATTTCCCAAAAATTCTGATACCGCCCGTCGGCGGCTTCGTCATTCTTCCGTCAGTGTCGTCGGCCAGACCAGCGGCCAAGTCACCGTGAAGGTCGTCCCGCGACCCCGGCTCGGGTCCGATTCCAATTTGATCGAACACCCCACAGACTCGACCACACGCTTGATAACCGCAAGGCCCATGCCGCTCGCTTCCAACTCGTCACGTGGCTTGATGGTCTGAAACATACCAAAGACCCTGCCCTGGAATTCGCTGGGCACGCCGGGACCATCATCGGAGATCCGGAACTGATGATGGTCCGGCAACCGCCTGTAATTGACCGTGACGGTACAGTGACCCTTGTCATGATGCTTGAGCGCGTTGCCGAACAGGTTTCCAAAAACCTGTTCCATGGGTGCGACCGCCGTTGTTATCTTGGGCATATCCCCGAGGACCCGCAAGGCGGACGGCCGCTCAGCGGCAACAAGGGTGAACAACTCCTCGAAGAACGGTTTCAAATCCACTTCGCGTACCAGCGACTTTTGCCGGCCCGCGCGGGAGAACTGCAACAGATCGTCCAAAAGGTTCGAAAGCCGGTTCGTTCTCTGTTTCAACAACACCAGATGCTTCTTCACACCCTCTTCGGCATCCGGTCCCAGATCCTCCTCGATCCATTCGGCCAGGTGCCCGATACCGCGCAATGGTGCCTTCAAGTCATGCGACGCTATATAGGCGAATTGTTCCAAATCCTCATTCGACCGCCTCAATTCGGCAGCGACTTCCCTGAACCGGCCGAGTGCTTTGGCGATGTCGCTCAACTCGTCGCTGCCGACGGAGGGAACGTCCACATCGAGATTACCCTTCGACAGTTCCTGCGTCGCCCTGGAAAGGGCGTCAATCCGGAAAGCCACATCCCGGAGGATGTACCGTGAAATAACCCAGACGGTGACAATCAAGGTAAGAACACCGGTCAGAATAAGCCCGGCACGACCGTAATAGATCACTTCTTCGGCATCCGTGACTGCGGCATTGATCGATTTGTCGACTTCGGCCTTCAAGCGGGTAGCCTCACCGGTCAATTCTGAGACAAGTCGTCCAAGCGCCGCCCGTTTCTCCTCCAGTTCCGCGTCGATCGTCAGATACTTCACTTGAAGGTCGACAACATTGCCTTCTCCGCGGATCCCCGAGGCCAAGACACGGAGCTGCCTCCCGACATCCCGTCGAAGGTCGTCATTCGGCCATTCGCTGAGAACCCGTGCGATTGTTCGAATACTGACATTCATCTGCGTATTGGCACGGGCCACATCTTGCCGTGACTGAGCCAGATGCAGCGTTTCCAAAGTATCTTCGAACAGCGCCATTTCGTGGCGCAACCCGACCAACGCGTTGTTGCGCAACAGCACTTGGTCGACGAAGGCGTTGAATGCGTCTCCCACCGTCGTTAGATCGGCGGAATCCGAATAGATGCTGGCGCGAATATCGGCCGCTCCGTTCAAGACCTCGGTAGAGGTCCGAACCCAGGCCGGATGTAAAATGTCGAGAAACTGGGAAGAAGATCGCAACAGCTCTTCGCGCAAAGCCGTCGCCTGTTGCCGGATATCGTTCCGTTCGTCGACCAGCCCCTTCTCTGTGACGAGAATTTCATATATCTCGTCTATATTGTCCGAGAATTGCTGGGTCTGCCCATTGAGGTCGACATAATCACCTAAGGACGCAAGTTCAAACCGCATACCGTCGTACAACGTTCCGATTTCCCGCATCATGCGCTGGGTGTCCAATTCGTCACGCGCGAACAGAAGGGAATCTCCCAGAGATTGAACAAGCGCCGCTTGCTGGACCAGCAGTTCCACGGTCCGTGCCGCCGGCAAGGCCCGCTTGGTTACTTCGTCTTGCGCTTCCTTCACCGCGGAAAAGGTGAATATACCAATGGTTGCGGCTAGAATTGCAAAAGCCGCAATCGTCAGATAGGCGTTCCGGAGTTTGACTCGGACAGTCGTGGAAGTCTTAGCTGGCATTGAAACCGATTAGTTAAAAATACACCGTTGCACTAACTTACTATGCATTTTCACGGTAGAATAATAGCCCCAGCATCGGAAACAGGAGCCACAAATGCAACGCCGTAGATTTCTAGCCGCAACCGGCGCCGTTGGTGCCATGTTGTTGCTGGGCATATCTACCCAACCTGCATCCGGACAAGAATTAGCAACCTTAATTGCACAAAAAGTGCGGACATTAAAAGGCGAGTCCCCGCTGACATTGCGGATCATGCTGCCCGCCGGCTCCACGCTCAACGTCGCGCCGATCGCAGAGAGATTTACGGCTCAAACCGGAATCAGCATTGAATTCACGGAAACTCCCGTAGACGAAATCAACTCGCAGATACTGATCGAAAGCCTCGCCGGGATCGGCGACATCGATATCGCGCTACCAGCGACATTCGGCATTCCGAACCTCGTCTCGGCGGGCGCGATCCTGGACCTCAGCGAATACGTCAAAAAACACGAACCGCCCGGTTTTCAGGCTGACGCGATGTATACGCTGGGCGACTATTTCAAGGGGAAGTTCTACGGCTATCAGACGGACGGTGATACGTATCTCATTTTCCTGAACGAGAGGCTTCTGGGCGACCCTGATCATCAGAAACGCTATTCCGACCGATACGGCGTAGAAATTCATCCCCCACAGACATGGGAAGAACTCGATCGGCAAATGTCGTTCTTCAACCGCCCGCAGGAAGGCCTGTTTGGCGGTGCATTGTTCAGGACGCCGCTTTATATCGCATGGGAGTTCTGGGTGCGATTTCATGCCAAGGGCTATTGGCCGTTCGACAGCAACATGCGCCCACAGATCGCCGCCCGACCGGGCGTCGAAGCGGCTCAGGAATTGATCGCGGCGTCAAAGCACCAGTATCCCTTCGCCAATTCCAACGGTTTGTTCGACAACTGGGAGGCCTTCGCGAAGGGCAACATCTATTGCAACATCGGATGGGGCGGGACCCAAAAATACTTGAACGGGCCCAATTCCGCGATAAAAGGAAAGCTCAGGTTTTGTCCAATGCCCGGTGGGATCGCTGACGGCGAATCTTTCAACGTGCCCTACTTCAATTGGGGATGGAACTACACTGTTCTGGCCAGCGCCCCCTCCCCCGAAATCGCCTATCTGTTCTCTCTGTTCGCCTGCACTTCGGAAATGTCGACGATTGCGGTCCGCGAGGCGGACGGCTTTTTCGACCCATTTCGCGTGGCACATTACGAAGATGCAGAGATCCAGGCGACTTATTCGAAATCGTTCCTGGCAACGCATCGAACAAGCATGCTGAACAGCATTCCGGATTTGTACCTGTCGGGACAAAGCGAATACTTCGAGGCACTGAGCGACAATCTGCTGAGGGCCGATACGGGCGACCTGACGCCGGAACAGGCAATGGATTTGACGGCGCAGCAATGGGAACAGACAACCCAGAGGCTCGGCCGCGACGAACAAGCCGAACAATGGGCATTCCTACGCAAACGCTATCCCGAAAGGCTGCAACGGATATTACGCTGAAACCGGGTCAGTAATGCGGCGGGGGTTTCTCATCCGCGCCGCCGGGCCGCCAGTCCTGCTGAAGATCCAGCACGCGGGAAGACAGCGCGCCGAGCTGCTGCTTCAACCGTACAATTTCCTTGGACTGACCGGCAACGATGTCCGAAAGATCGTCACAGAGGCGTTCGAAATGGGCGAGGCGTGCCTCGATATCTCGCAGTCGTTCGACACTATCGCTGTTCATACCGTAGCCTTGATTTGGAAATCGCTTTGGATTCTCGATCGGAATGGTGAATAGCCCGACCGTATATATACGCCAAGCCCGTAATGCCGTGCATAGATAGGCCAAATTGTCTTGCCTTAGCAAAGAGGCAATGAGGGAACCCGATTTCGTCAGACTCCACTGCGGCCGATCGATAAAGATCAATTAGACCACACTCATATCGCAAGATTATTACCCATTTACCGCTCTCTCCGCACGAAACTTAACAGTTAATTTACAAAATCCTGCTCTTTCTTGCTCATCACAAATTCCAAGGGAGAGCTGAAATGCTCAAAAGGGTTTCCGTATTTGCATCCGTTGTCGCACTCGGCCTGACGGCATCCGTAGCCTCAGCCGAACCAGGCGTGACCGGCAACAAAATCCTGCTCGGTCAATCCGCCGCTTTCGGCGGTCCCGCCAGTGCGCTGGGTGAAGGCATGTACCAGGGCCTGATGGCTGCGTTTCAGGAAGCAAACGCGAATGGCGGTGTTCACGGGCGCAATATCGAAATCATCAAATACGACGATGGATATGAACCCGACCGGGCTATCGCCAACACCAAAAAGCTAATCGAGGAAGATCAGGTTTTCTCCTTGATCGGCGCGGTCGGCACGCCGACCTCCAAGGCCTCCCAACCGATCGCGACTGAGGCGAATGTGCCCTTCGTCGGCCCGTTCACTGGCGCCGGTTTCCTTCGCGACCCGAAAAACTCAAACGTCATCAACGTTCGTGCGACTTATGACCAGGAAACGGAAACCTGGATCAAGTATCTTCACGACGTGCAGAAGAAGACCAAAATCGCGATCCTCTACCAGGATGACGGTTTCGGCCGCGTCGGCCTTTCCGGCGTCAACAAGGCGATGGAAAAGCGCGGCATCAAGCTCGTCGCAGAAGGCAAATACAAACGAAACACAACCGCAGTCAAATCGGCCCTGCTCGACATCCGTAAAGCGGACCCCGACGCCGTGGTTATGGTCGGCGCCTACAAGCCGCTGGCAGAATTCGTGAAACTTGCCCGCAAGCTGAAGATGGATCCTACCTTTGTCACCATCTCGTTCGTCGGGTCCAAAGCCCTTTCCGCAGAATTGGGCGACCAGGGCGAAGGCGTCGTCATCAGCCAGGTCGTTCCTTTCCCGGACGACACGTCCATCGGGCTCGTCTCCGACTATCACGCGGCGCTGAAAGCTTATGACGCCAATCTCGAGCCGGGCTTCGTTTCCCTGGAAGGTTACATGGTCGGCAAGCTGACCGTCGCGGCATTGGACAAGGCCGGCAAGGATCTGACCCGCGAAGCCTTCCTGAACGCCGTCTACGGCACCGGGGCTTTTGATCTCGGCGGCGTCACCCTTACCTACGGACAAGGCGACAATCAGGGTATGGACGATGTGTTCCTGACCGTCATTCAACCGGACGGCAGCTTCAAGCCGATCACCGAACTTACCAACTGATTGCACTGTACCGGGACGGCGGCCCTCCGCCGTCCCGTTCTGTCTGGGCGGGAGGCAAACTAATGCAGCATGAGGACGTTGACGGTCATATGTCGGAACAATCGGAGTCAAAAGGGTTGAGATTGGGCCTCGGCGCGAAGCTGTACGCCGCTTTCGCCGGAATATCGGTCATCACCTTGGTAGTCGTCGCGGTCGCGGTTATCGCCTTCAAGGACATTGAAAGCACGCTTGACGTCTTCACCGACGAGTCCCTGCCTGCCATCACCGGGTCGATGTCGCTGGCAGTAACGAGCGCGAATATCGCCGCCACCGCGCCGGCCTTTATCAGCGCGCCGGACGCTGAAAGCCGCGGCGCGGTGCGCAATGCGATGCAGGATACGATGACTGCATTGCGAAACCAGTTAGCGGATATCCCTTTTGAGAACGAAAGCGAGCGGAACACCTTTACCGCCCTTGCCGACGAACTCGACGCCAGCCTCACGCAGCTGAGCGCCGCGGTCGAGAGCAGAGACGCCACCAACCAATCCGTTGCCGACGCGTTGATCGAACTCGGCCGGATACATGAAAGCCTTGTCGCCGAAATCACGCCGTTGATCGACGATGCGACCTTCGAGGTTCAGATCAAGAGCGAAGACACCGTCGCCAACGCCAGCGAAGTGATCAACCGACTGGTAACGCAGGAAGTCGAAAACCTCCGGTCCGGCCTGATCATTGCGGCAAAAGGCCAGGAATTGATCGCCATCGTGGCGCAGACCAAACTCGTCTCTTCCGTGGAGGAACTGGAGCCTCTTCGGGAGCGCATGGCGGCCGTCACCGGCCAATTGACCGAAGTCCTGGATAAACTCCCCAAGGACGATCCGGACGCCGACACGCTGAGCGCGATCACCACCCTTATGATGGAAGTGGGCGAAGGACGCGGATCGATCTTCGAACTGCGCGCCCGTGAACTTGAGACCGGGTTCAAGACCCAGAAGCAGCGCAATGACTTGCGGGCCGAACGTGTCGCGGCGGATGCCGACCTGGTCGATATCGTCGCCGCATTCGACACTGCCGTCGAACCTGTCGTCGACAACGCCACCTTCAACCTCGTGATCGGCGGGGGTGACCTTTCGGACGGCCTGCGTAATTCGATCACGGATCTGGTTCAGGGCGACGTGGTCCGTTTGCAGGCCATGCTCAACCTGATCTCGAACGCCAACCTTGTGCGCGGATTGCTGCAGGCGGTGGGCGGCGCCGCGGATGAGGCCTCTTTGACCGTACTTCGTGAGAAGTTCACCGCGGCCGACGCCACGCTGGCGGAGTCGATCGCGACGATGACGGAAGTCATAGAAAATCCAAACCTTGTGGAAATGGCGCAGGGGTTGAGTCGTTTGGGGGCCGGGGAAGGCAATGTCTTCGACTTGCACCGGCAGGGTTTGGCCGGCCTGGATTCAGCCGACGCCGCACTTGAAGAAGCGCGCCGTCTAGCAGGAACCTTCGACACCCAGGTTTCTTCACTTGTAGACCGGGCGCAGAACAGCGTGGCTGAATCTGAAGCGAACACACGCGCCACGATTGATCGGGATGCCACCATCCTCTGGGTCCTGGCCGCTATCAACATTGTCGCCTGCATCCTGATCAGTTGGCTTCTCGTCGGCAAACAGGTTGTCTCGCAGATCAACCGCCTGTCTTCCGCTATGCAATCATTGGCGGACGGCGATATGACTGTGGAGATTCCCGGCACCCGTCGAACGGACGAGATCGGCGACATGGCGATGGCCACGCAGGTCTTCAAGGACAATGCTGTTGAAGCGGAAAAACTGCGGGAACAGCAACGCCTGGCGGAGAAAGAGGCCGAGGAGCAGAAACGGGCCGCTACGCTGGCCCTGGCGGACGGTTTGGAATCCAAGGTGAAGACCGTCGTCGACGCTTTGGCCCATGCATCCGATCAGATGCGCTCGACGACCGGTTCCATGTCCACCACCCTGTCCAAGACGACGGAACGCGCCGGCGACGTGGCCAGCGCCGCCGAAGAAGCTACGACGACCGCACAGACGGTTGCCGCCGCGGCAGAGCAACTCGCCTCATCCGTTCAGGAGATCGGCAATCAGGTCGCCAACGCGTCCGGTACCGCGCAATCCGCGAGTGAACGTGCGGAAAAGTCGAACGAGAAAGTCTCGCAGCTTAGCGAAGGCGCGCGCAAGATCGGCGATGTCGTCGGACTGATCAACGACATTGCCGAACAGACCAACCTGCTTGCCCTCAACGCGACCATCGAGGCCGCCCGGGCCGGCGAGGCCGGCAAGGGGTTCGCGGTCGTCGCATCTGAGGTGAAGTCACTTGCGAGCCAAACCTCCAAAGCGACTGAGGAGATCGGCACGCAAATCGCCGAAATGCAGGCCGTCACCGAAGAAACCGTCTCGGCAATCCAGCAGGTGGTCGAAGCGATGCGGGAGATGAGCGTCGTAACGCAGGAAATTGCCCGCGCCGTCGAAGACCAGAATAACGCGACGCAGGAAATCACCCAAAGCATCCAGCAGACCGCAAGCGGCACGCAGGATGTCTCGTCCAACATCTCGGACGTCAGCGCTCTTGCCAACGACACCAGCAAGGGGGCCAACGAGGTGATGGAAGTCGCCGGGCGCCTGTCAGAACAGTCGGCCACCCTGCGGGCCGAATTCGAAAGGTTCCTCAAGGAACTGCGCGCCGCCTAAATTCAGACGCATGGATGAACGACGCCGTCGCCGAAAATTCCGGCGGCGGCTTTTCCTTGATGCAGGTAATTGGTTCGATACGACCCGAGGGAGGTGCTCGTCCCTGCCCTCAATAGATGGCAGAGGCTTCCCTGGCGATTTCCAAGAGCGGCTCGATATCGACGTCGTCGATCTGTGACGGGTCGAGATACTCTTCCGCATATCGCAGGTAGATCTTCTTCTCCAGAAACAGGGCGAATATGTCCGGGTCGATATGATGATCCCGGCACATGAAGCCCAGAATCTTCAGCGACTCGCTCAATGGTTTCGGCTTCTTGTACGGACGGTCTGAAGCGGTAAGCGCCTCGAATATATCCGCGACAGCCATGATCCGGGACGGAACGGACATTTCTTCCCGTGTCAGACGCCGAGGATAGCCCTTGCCGTCCATCGTCTCATGGTGCCCGCCGGCATATTCCGGGACGCGCTGCATGTTCTTCGGGAAGGGCATCGTCTCCAGCATGATAATGGTCTGGATGATATGCTCGTTGATCTTGAACCGCTCCTCCTCCGTCAACGTGCCGCGCTGGATGGTGAGGTTATAGATTTCCCCCAAATTCGTGAGATTCTCGGGGATATCCATCTTGAAGCCGCTGGATTTGAACCGCTCGATATCACCCGGGTCGCGTTTGACTATATGGGTCGGCTTGTCAGCGAGCAGGTTTTCGACGGCGGGCGGCGGCCGTCCCTGGATGCCCTTGAGACGGAGATGCTCGTCTTGCGACAAGCCCTTGCGATTATCGAAATTCCTGGTCCAGGTACGCTTCGCGATCTCCCTGATCCGGTCGATCTTTTCCTGATCCAGGAACTCGCCGCCTACATTGCAGTCGGCGACGATTTCGAACTCTTCCTGAAGCTTGTCGTATTCGGCCTGCAAGGCCTCATCGGGTGTCGGGTCGCCGCCGAGTTCCTTGAGCTTCTTGGATAGGTAATCGACGGTCAATTCCCGATGAATGACCTCGAACCGTGTCCTGATCTCGTGAATCCGGTTGTAGATCGTCTCCAGTTTCGTCGCCTTGTCGACGACATATTCCGGCGTCGTCACCTTACCGCAATCATGCAGCCAGGCGGCGATACGAAATTCCCGCCACTCTTCTTCGTCCGCGAATCCGAAATCGGCGAAGGGCCCGCTTTTCGCGTCATGCGCGGCTTGTCCCAGCATCATGGCGATTTCCGGCACACGATTGCAGTGTCCTCCGGTATACGGGCTCTTCGCGTCAATGGCCGATGCCGTCAACTCGATGATCGCATCGATCAATACGCGCTGGGACTGCAACAGTTTCTGGTTCTCGATCGTGACCGCGCCTTGGGCCGCCAGGGCCTCGACGAACCCCTGTAGTTCCTCGTCGAAAGGTATGACCTCGCCGCTCGACGGATCGGTCGCGTTGATCAATTGCAAGGCCCCGATCACTGACCCGCCGCGTGGAATAAGCGGTACGGTCAGGAAAGAGACGGATCTATATCCGTTCGCTTCGTCGAACTTCTTGGTGCCGGAAAAATCGAAGTCCTTCGAATTGTACGCGTCGGGAATGTTGAAAGTCTGCCGAAGCAGGACCGCCTTGGAGACGACATTCTTTTCGTTCGGCGCCCCGGTCTCCAAGTCGAAAAGGTGCACTTGGGGAAAGGGCAGCGGTTTGTTTGGCTCGCTGGCCATCGAAATATCGAGGGAACGGTTCCGGATGATCTGGAATTCCAGAGCATCTTCCTTGTCCGTGATCAGATAGAAGGTTGCGCCGTCGGCGGCGGTCAGTTCCATCGCCCCTTCGAGAATAAGGCTCAACAGCCGTGTTTCGTCGCGCTCGGCGGCCATCGCGATGCCGAGACGAACCAACCGCTCAAGTTTGGCGCGCTCGAACACCAATTCCTTGTTCTGCGCATCTGCGGATTGGTTCAAACGGCGGGTCTGCGCCGCTAACTCGCGCCGCAGTTCTTGAATTTCCGCTTGTTGCTGGGCGATCGTTTCCTGCGCGGCCTGCAGCGGATCAACGGGAACACCGGGCCCGGCATCGACCAGCCCGGCCCGCGCCAGCGTTCGCTCATGCGCTTCGGTCAGGTCAGTCAGAACGGAGAGCAATAGACTCGGATCTTCCTTGGCCTCAGCCAATACCGCCCGGGCACGCCGAACCACTTCGGTTTCGCGGGCAGGAGATCCGATGTCCATTCAACTATGCCTTTCAGTACCCCACGGCATCATGACAAGTATAAAGCGAAGTTTCATTGCTACAATAGATGCAAATGCACCAAAATCCCGTGATTTTGCGTGAATTTTACTGTCAGGCAGGCGTATCGACCGGAATATCCAGAATTGCCCGGCGCCGCAGCCATGTCGTCGGCCGGTATCGGTCCTCGCCCGTAATCGACTGCAACTGCTCCAGAATTTTGGCGTGGTTCTTGAGACCGAGGTCCGAACTCAACTCCAGCGGCCCCATGGGATAGTTCAGACCGAGCTTCATCGCCAAGTCGATATCGTCGGGCGTCGCAAGTCCGATTTCCGCCATGAAGGTGCCAAGATTGGCGACCATTGCGCTGATCCGTTGCGAGACGAAACCGGGAGAATCCTTGATGGCCGTGACCTTGCGGCCTGCGGCGGCAATGGCGGCGGCCACGCTGTCGCGTGCGGCCGCATCCGCTCCGGGGGCCGTCATTATCGTCACGCGGGTGGTCGTATCGCAAAGCAGGTCGAGGGCGACCAACCGCCGATGGTCTACACCGGTGCGGACGGCGACCGTCGTCGCGTCCTCCCCCACCGGGGCCGCCAGGACCGGACAGGCCCCGTCATCCGCAACGACCGTCAGGCCGATTTCGGCGCAGAACGAAGCCAGCGCCATGTCGTCTTCCGCCAACGCGACCTGGCGTGCGGGCGCTGCATCCGTTTCATGGTCAGCCGACTCCGCCTGAACCGGCTTGCCGCCTTCGCCGTATTCAAACCATCCGGCACCTGTCTTCCGACCCAACCGGCCCGCATCATGCAGCGCTTTGTGAATCGGCGACGTCTTCAGTCTCGGATCCTGCATATAACCGTCATAGACGATCAGGCTGACGGGAAAATTCACGTCGATGCCCGTCAGGTCCATCAATTCGAACGGCCCCATCCGGAAATGCCGGCAATCTCGCATGATCGCGTCGACTTGGGCCGGCGTGGCCACGTTGTCGTGAACGATCCGCAATCCTTCCGTCGTGAAAGCACGCCCGCCGAGATTGACCAGGAACCCAGGCGCGTCCTTCACGGTCACCGGAATTCGGGTCATTCGCTTGCCCAGTTCCGACAGGGCCGCCGCCACCGCGTCTTCGGTTTCCGGCCCACGAATGACTTCCACCAGTTTCATGATCGGTACCGGGTTGAAGAAATGCAGACCGGCAATACGGCCCTTCACCCGACAGGCGCGAGCGATCGATGCGATCGGAATGGAGGAGGTGTTGGACGCGATGATGCAATCGTCGGAAACGACCGCTTCGATCTGCTGAAAAAGCGACCGCTTTACGTCAAGGTCTTCGAACACCGCTTCGACAACGGTATCGCAGTCCGCCAGTCCCGACACTTCCTCGACGAATTCCAGACAGTCCTTTGCGGCAGCGGCGGCGGTGTCGGACATGCGGCCTTTTTCCACCAGTCGATCCAACCGTCCGGCAATCGTCGCTTTGGCGGCCTCGGCGGCGCCAGGCTTCACGTCCAGAATGATCGTCCGCATGCCACCCTGTGCGGAAACCTGGGCGATTCCCTGCCCCATCGCACCTGCGCCAACCACGCCGACCGTATAATCCGCCGCATCGATCGCTTTCATGCCCACCGCTTTCACTCCCTTTGAAACAAACTCCGTGCGCCGCCAGCCTATCGCAGAATTTTTCCTAAGGCCCCGGAACGCGCTAATGTCCTAGCGGCAGCGCCGCGCGAGCGCCAGTCCACAAATCGAATTCCTGTAAGAAACCTTAAACATCACCTTTTGCTTGCTTGTAGCTGTGGTCCAACTTGCCTACCCTTCCAGTGACAAAAAGAAACACCGCCCCATGAAGGTGGATAGTCAAACAGGAAACGGCCGGCAGGGACGCCGGCCCGGGAGGAATTGCATGAATCGGACAATGAAAACGCTCGCCGTGGCGGGGATCGCCGCGGTGGCGATGGCTGGACAGACCTTTGCCGCGGATCTGAATCTTCCGGGACAAATTGCCTGGACCGCCTATGGCACCGGGTCCGCCGGGTATAACCAATCGGTCGCCGTCGGATCCGCGCTTAAAAATGCCGCCGGCGTGGACCTGCGCGTGCTGCCGGGCAAGAACGACATCGCCCGCACCGAACCGCTGCGCCAAGGCAAGGTTCAATTTTCCGCAACAGGCGTCGGTGGTTCCTTCATGGCGCAGGAAGGCGCCTTCGCGTTCGGCAAAAAGAATTGGGGACCGCAACCGGTCCGCGTTCTGCTGGCCAATAACGGTGGCGCGATCAACCTGGCCGTCGGTGTCGCCGGCGATATCGGGGTGAAGGAATACAAGGACCTGAAAGGCAAGCGTGTCGCCTGGGTCAAGGGCGCACCGGCGCTGAACGTCAACGTCACCGCCTATCTGGCCTATGCCGGCCTGACCTGGGATGATGTCGAAAAGGTCGAGTTCGGCGGCTTCGGTGATTCCTGGAAGGGACTGATCAACAACCAGGTGGACGCCGTCTTCGCCTCGACCAATTCGGGCAAGGCCTATGAAGCAGCGGCCTCGCCCCGCGGATTGATCTGGCCGCCCATCCATCATGACGACAAAAAAGGCATCGCACGTATGCAGGCGATTGCCCCCTTCTTCCAACCCAATATGGCCAAGGTCGGCGCCAATATCGATGGCGGCCCTCCCTATGAAGGTGCCGGTTACTCCTACCCGGTCCTGGTCGCCATGGCGGATCAGGATGCGGACCTCGTCTACAACATGACGAAGGCGATGGTGGAACTGTTCCCGGAATATGACGGCAAGGCGCCGGGTATCGGCGGCTGGGCGTTGGACAAGCAGAACTTCCAGTGGGTCGCGCCGTATCACGATGGGGCCATCCGCTACTACAAGGAAATCGGCAAGTGGTCCGATGCCGATCAGGCGCACAACGACAAGCTGCTCGCCCGTCAGGCAGCTCTTCAAGCCGCCTGGGCAAAGCTGGAAGCTTCGGGTGTCGCCGATGACGCATGGGACGACGCTTGGGCCGAAGCCCGCCGCAAGGCGTTGGCCGACGGCGGCTTCTCAGTCGTCTTCTAAGTTCCAGTCATTCCATCCGGGCCGGTTGCCGATGGCACCGGCCCGGTGGAATTCCGGGGCCCGAACGTGATCGTCCGGGCCGGCTTTTGCGTTTCGGATACCAAACACCATGACTGAGGCCGCCAGCCGCAAGGACGAGAAAGCTTCTTCCAACATCGATGAAACCGGTCTTCGGCGGGAGTTGGGGCCACTTTCCCGCTATGCCGTTGTTATCGGCACCCTGCTCGCCGTCCTGCTTTCCGTCCATCAGCTCTTCAACATGCAGCTCTTTGGCATCGTCGTGCTGGAGGGGCGGTATCTTTACCTGCTGGCGGGCATTTTCCTCGCCATGGCCTTTCTGGTCTTTTCCGCCGTTCCGCAATCGGAACCGGGCGTCAAATGGTGGGACGCTTTGCTCGCTGCCGCCGCGGTGGGCGGCGCAACTTATTTCGCCTGGACCGCTGAAATCAGTCTCGATCTGGGCTGGGAATACGCGCCGCCGGACATGGCACGCTACGTCTCCATTCTGATGTGGGCCCTGACCCTGGAGGCAACCCGCCGCGCCGGCGGCTGGGTGCTGTTTTTCTTCGTATTGGCCTTTTCGCTTTATCCGACATTCGCCGACAAGATGCCGGGCCCGATTTCCGGCTTCGCGCAGCCTTTCATGGACGTGATCCCCTATCACATCATTTCCGCGGAAAGCTCGTTTGGCATTCCCATGAAGGCCTTCGGCAATCTGGTCATCGGCTTCATCCTGTTCGGCGCCGTGCTGCAGTACACCGGCGGCGGCAAGTTCTTCAACGACCTCGCGCTTGCGCTTGTCGGGCGGTACCGCGGCGGTGCGGCAAAGGTCGCCATTTTCGCCAGCGGTTTCATGGGTTCGATGTCTGGTTCGGTCATTTCCAATGTGCTGACGACCGGCGCCGTCTCAATCCCCGCCATGAAAAAGACCGGCTTCACCTCCCGCTATGCCGCGGCGACAGAAGCTTGTGCATCAACCGGCGGGGTCCTGATGCCCCCGATCATGGGCGCCACCGCTTTTGTCATGGCATCTTTCCTGGCCCGCCCGTATGTGGAAATCGCGGTGGCCGCGGCAATCCCGTCGTTGCTCTACTATTTCGGCCTGTTCGCGCAGATCGATGCCTATGCCGCGAAACGCGGCCTGAAAGGGCTGGAACCATCGGAAGTACCGTCCCTGTCCGCCGCCGCGCGGGAAGGATGGATGTACCTGTTCGTCTTCGCGCTGTTGATCTTCATGATGGTCGCTTTGCGCCAGGATACGCTGGCGCCGTTTTATGCGACAGCGCTGCTCCTGGTGATCAACCAGTTCGTTCGAAATCACCGGTTTACGCTGCAGACCGGGCTGAACCTGATCGTCGGGATCGGTCGAGCCCTGTCCGAACTCGTCGCGATCCTGCTCGGCGTCGGGCTGATCGTCGGCGCCTTCTCCGCCACCGGTTTGGCCGGCACGCTGGTAAACGACCTGATCTTCCTGGCCGGCGGATCGACGATCATGCTGCTGATCATGGGCGCGGTGACGGCCTTCATTTTCGGCATGGGGATGACGGTCACCGCCTGCTACATCTTCCTTGCCGTCGTTCTCGCCCCGGCGCTGGAACAAGCGGGCCTGAACGTCCTGGCGGTGCACCTTTTCATCCTTTATTGGGGCATGGTCAGCTATATCACTCCGCCGGTCGCCCTGGGTGCCTTCGCGGCGTCGACGCTTGCAGGCGCCAATCCTTTCAAGACGGGACTGGAAGCGATGCGGCTGGGCGGCGTTATCTATATAGCGCCCTTCTTCTTCGTGCTGAACCCGGCTCTGGTCGGCGAGGCGCCCGCCCTCGAAGTCGCCGGCGTTCTGACAACCGCGCTGATCGGCGTCTGGTTCCTCAGCTGCGCCCTGCAAGGACATATCAGTTTCTTTGGCAGCCTGGGTGAAGGTGCGATGGGCCTGCTGCTCCGGCTTGGACTGTTTGCGGGAGGCCTGCTCTTCGCCTTTCCCGGGATCGACAGCTGGGGTCTCTCCCATTGGGCATTCAGCCTGATAGGTCTGGTGGTGAGCCTGCCGGCGCTGGTCGTCGCCTGGCGCAATGGGCGATCGGCAACACGCTAGCAACGTTTCAACCCGGCCCGTCCGATGTCCACTGCCCACCCGGCGGTGCGATTTTCCCTGCCAACATACGGCTTCCCTAATCTAATTTTTCAGCGTATTGATCGGAGCGCGATACAACCAGAATGAGAAATTCACTTGAAACAGAGCGACGGTGTGAACCCAAAGTCTGACTCCTTCGAAACCTTTCTTTGGAACGAGCCTGTCGGATGGAACGAGCTTCCGACACGTTCGCCGATCCGTATTCTGGACGATTGGTGGCGCCACAGAAGCGGAGAAACGGGCAAACTGCCGGCCCGCAGGGATGTCGACCCAATCGAATTGGGCAAGGCCGTAATTCCCTGGATTTTCATCATGGCCGTTATTCGCGACGGCGACGACCTGGACTATCTCTACCGACTTGTCGGCACGGCCAATGCCCAGCTAGTCGGCCGCGACGCCACGGGTATGCTGGCCAGCGACATCTTTCGCGGCAAGGACCGCGCTGTCATCAAGGCCTCTTTTGACGAGACCGTGGAAGCGCGTAAACCAACCTATTGGCGTGCGGCCATCCCGCATGAGCAGGAGTTCTCGGTTTCGGTCTATCGGGCGATCTATCCCCTGTCGGACAAAGGCGAGACAATCGACCACCTGATCGCCGCCGCGATCCCGGAATCGGTACACCTGGAACGCTGACCCTACCAGTCTTCCTCATTAATCCCTTCTAAACCTTATCCGGTCTAGAATATGCCCGATCCTTTCGAAGGAGCCCTGAAATATATTGAATAGCTGACCATTTACCCATGATTGCCGAACCGAAAGGCCCTGAACCGTATCTGTCGATGACTGCCATCGGCCGGGACAGCGTGCCTGACGGATCCCCGATCCGGACACTCGATCGGTGGTGGCGCCAGAAAAGGCTGTCGACCGGCCTTTATCCGAAGCGCACGGACGTTGATCCGATCGAACTGGGAGCAACGCTCATTCCTTGGCTCTTCATAGCGAGCGTGATCCGCGGCGAAACGGACATGGACTATCGCTTCCGATTAATCGGCACGGCAAATGCGCGTTTGGTCGGCCATGATGCAACCGGCGTGCTGGCCAGCGAACTGTTCGGAAGCAGCGACCGGACCATGATCAAGACATCTTTCGACGAAACCGTGAAAAAGGGGGAGCCGACCTTCTGGCGCGCGGCGATCCCCCACAAGCATCATTTTCCCGTACCGGTCTTCCGCGCCCTCTATCCCCTCGCCGACGACGGCAAGACCGTGGATCATATCGTCGGCACGGCAATTCCGGAAAACGTGGTCGTCTAGAAACAGGCGCCGTGCCACGGAATGCCAGCGGTCTCGACCGACCGATCCGTACACATCCATACACAATCTCGGATTTTCGTCGTATCATGGCCGCTCGGCAGCCATGGCTCCCGTATCGGTCCGGCCTCTACCGTGATGAGGAGAAAGATGTCCGCTTCCCCAACATGGAGTACGGCAATTGCAGTCAGAGTTTTGCTGGCCGCGGCCGCCTATTCCTGCTTTGGCCTGCCGGCGGTCATGGCTTGCGGGCCGGATGCCAAGGTCCAGTTTACCGAAGGCTCGGACGATACGTTCCTGATAGAGAACAACAGCACCATCGGCTTGTCCCTGCAGCAATTGGTAATTGATCTTTCCAGCGCCGCCGGTGGTGTCATTTTCGATACGGATTACGGCGGGGCCGGTTGGAGCGCCTATCAACCGTTTCAGCCGCTACCGTCCACTGCGGTCCTACGCGCCGCCTCGTCCGGCCTCGACGGATACCAGCAGATCAGCCTCATATTCGACCGCTTCGCGCCCGGCGATCGGTTCACCTTCGAGATCGATCTCGACGACCAGTTGCAGGATTCCGAACACGGACAAACCATCGTCAGCGGCAATGAAATCGCCGGGGCGGCCGTCATGGGAATATTTATCGACATGAACGGCCAGACCTACCGGGCGACAGGCTATTTTGAAACGGACGGCCAAGCGATCCTGTCTCAGGGCGCCTGTAGCTGACCGCGCCTCCCCAATGTAGCCGAGGCGGCCATTGCCAGGACAAACAATAGTGTTAACTGTTTAGGAGTGAATGCATTATCGTGCGCCCCTGACACGAATGGCTTTGGCGGGGCGTTCCCCGCACCTTCATTGATTGGAGCGCTACACTGAGTTCGAAACGGTTACATAGCCGCTTGGCCCGATTCCTGGTGGTCCTGATTTTGATCGGCATCGCTGCCTGGGGAACCAAGGATTACTGGCTGTCATATTTGAATGGGATGGCGACGACCGCCCCTGCCGATAGCAATGTCGTGGCCGGCGGAACGTCGGATGCCGCGCCCCGTGCCCGGCCGGCAAATTCCGGTGCGGCCCAGGCCGTGCCGGTCCTGGTGGAGGCGGCGGGGGAAGCGCCCGATGAGGTTACCATAGAAGCCATCGGCACCGCGCGGGCCGTTCGGTCGGTCATCCTTTTCCCCAAGGTCGACGGCGAAGTGGTTGAACTTCCGATCCAGTCGGGGCAAAGGGTCCGGAACGGCGAGGTTCTCATGAAACTGGCCAATCGGTCGGCAGCACTTTCGGTGCGGGTAGCGGAGACCAGGGTTCGGGAAGCCAAGAGCGCGCTTGCCCGGGCAGAGCAGTTGCGTCGAACCAATGTCCGGTCCCCCGCGAATGTCGAGGATGCCGAAGTCATCCTGGAACGGGCGACATTGGAACTGCAGCAGGCGCAGGAGAATCTGGCGGACCGAACGTTAAGGGCGCCCTTCGACGGCATCGTCGGCATTCCAAAGATTGAAATAGGCGATCGCATCACCGCGGCGACGGAAATCGTCACATTGGACGATCGGTCGACGCTTCTGGTCGAATTCGAAGTCGCGGAACGGTATTTGTCGCGCCTCGCGCTGGGCATGGCGCTCGACGCCCGCACGCCGACCTTTCCGGACCGCCGTATTGCCGGCAGCGTGGACGAAATTGACAGCCGGGTGGACCCGGTGTCTCGCACCGTGCTGATCCGCGCGGCCTTTCCGAACGGTGAGGACATATTGCGTCCCGGCATGTCCTTTTTCGTCACCCTGAAACTGCCCGGCCCGACCATGCCGACGGTCCCCGAACTGGCCCTGCAATGGCGCGATGGGAAGAGCTTCGTTTGGAAGATAGAAGAAGGGGCCGCGCAGCGGGTCGATGTCGTCGCGCGCCGCCGCCTGAATGATACGGTGCTGATCGAGGGCGATATCATTCCGGGTGACCTGGTCGTTGTCGAAGGTGTTCAGCGTCTGCGCGACGGACGGCATGTGGACATTTCCGTAAACGAGGGAAGCTGAGATGAGCGTGGACGGGAACGGGACGGACCATGTGCATGACAAGCCGGTCAACGACCTGCCGGCCATCAGCGTCCGCCGCCCCTATCTCGCCGTCGTCCTGAACCTCCTGATCATGATTGCGGGGTTCGGCGCGCTGCTGGGGGTCGAAGTACGCGAATTGCCCAGTGTCGACCGACCCGTCGTTTCCGTCCGAGGCAACTATCCGGGCGCTTCCCCGGAAACCGTGGACGCCGAGGCCACCCGCGTGATCGAGGACGCCGTGGCGCAGGTCAGCGGAATCAGTGAGGTCCGATCCTCCAGCGAGGAGAATAACTTCCGAATACATGCGGTCTTCGGCCCGAATGTGGATTTGGCGGATGCGGCGACAGACGTGCGGGAAGCCGTCAGCCGGGCAGAATTCGCTCTGCCCGATCAAGTCGAAAACATAACGGTCGTGAAGGCGGATTCGGACGTGGCCTCCGTCGTATCGCTCGCGATCTGGAGCGAGAGCCTGAAAATCGACGCTCTTACCCGTGTCGTCGAGGACCAGGTTTTGCCGGAGGTCAGCGCCGTTGAGGGCGTCGCCTACGCCTCCATATTCGGGGCGCAGGAACGGGTGCTACGGGTCAAGCTGGACCCGTTGAAGCTGGCCAGTTACGGGCTTTCCGTCGCCGATGTCGCGAATGTCATGCGCAATACGCAGCTCGACATCCCCGCCGGCAGTTTCAAATCGCGTGACCAGGAAGTCCTTGTTCGCGCCAACGCTTCCGTAAATGACCCTCAAAAGATCAAGGAGTTGTTCATCCGGGCGCCAGTGCGGATCGGAGACGTCGCCGATGTCTTCTTCGCCCCGGCGGAAGCCGAAAATTGGGTTCGGCTGAACGGCCGCCAAGTGATCAATGTGGGGGTCGCCCGTCAGGCAAATTCGAACACGATCGAAATCGCCGAAGGTGTCGCGCGCGCGGTGCAGACTCTTTCCCAACGCCTTCCACATGTGAATATTGAAACGATCACGGACGACTCGCTTTTCATCAAGAGATCGATCGCCGAACTGCTGACCACGCTGGGCTATACGATCTTGATCGTCGTTCTAGTGATTGCCCTCTTTACGGGCCAGATCCGGGCCTCATTCGTGCCGACGGTCGCCATACCGATTGCCCTGGTGGGTTCGCTTGCCGCGGTCTGGCTCCTCGGCTTTTCGATCAATCTGATCACCTTGCTCGCCATGGTCCTCGCGACCGGGATCGTTGTCGACGACGCCATTGTCGTGTTGGAGAATATCCAACGTCTACGTGCCCAAGGATTGAAGACTCGGGCGGCTGCCGTGCTGGGGACGCGCCAGGTTTTCTTCGCCGTACTGGCAACCACGGCAACCCTTGTTTCGGTCTTCGTACCGATCTCGTTTCTGCCGTCACAAACGGGTCAGTTGTTCCGTGAGTTCGGCTTCGTACTTGCGGTGACAGTCGTCATATCATCCTTCGTCGCCCTCTCTCTCGTTCCGATGATGGTGTCGAAACTTCCCAACAAGGAAGCCTCCAAGGGCGGCTTCCATACATCCCTGGGGCGTATCGGCCGTTTCTGCGCCCGAGCATACTCGGTGCCGCTCGATTTCTTCCTGAACGCTCCGCTGATCGTCTTGGCGATTTGCGGCGGGATCCTGTTCACCGCGTGGCAAGCCTACGGAACCCTAAAAGAGGAACTGGTCCCCGTAGAAGACCGCGGCAAGATCAGCGTTTTCATGACCGGTCCCGACGGCGTGGGCCTTGCCTATACGGACCGGCAGGTGGAAGCGGTCGAGCGGATCATCAAGCCCTATATGGACCAGGGCGTCGTACAAAACCTCTTCACCATAACGGGGCGTTACGACTTGAACCGGGGGTCGATCGATGCGCCCCTTGTCGACTGGTCCGAACGGGACATCAGCGAAAGCGAAATAGCGGATGACGTGAACAGGCAACTGTCCGAAATTCCCGGCGTGCAGGCACGCGTCGGACGCGGCAACAGCCTTAATCTCAGAAACGCGGACGGCGGTTTGAAATTCGCGCTAATCGGGGCGGATTATGGACGGATTTTCTCCCAGACCAGAGAGCTTGTGCGGGCGATCGAGGACGAGATTCCCTGGATCACGAACCTGAGGATTGAATTCCGGGCGACCCAGCCGGAACTTTCGATCGATGTGAACCGGGAACGCGCGACCGATCTCGGCGTCGATATCGAGGATCTTGCCACGACCATTCAAGTGCTGGTCGATGAGTTCGAGATCGCCGAACTGACGGTGAACGATGTTTCCGTCCCGATCATATTGCAGGCCACCGAAGGCGCGGTGAAAAACCCGGAGGACATCGCCAACCTTTACGTCTCCGCGACGGGCGGGCGGCTTGTCCCCTTGAGCCAGTTGGTCGTCTTCAGCGAAAGTTCGGTTGCCGCCGAACTTGACCGTCATGCCCAAAGCCGCGCGATTGAAGTGAATGCGAGCATCGCCCCCGACCGTACGCTCCGAGATGCGATCGACGCGGTTCAGGCCTTGGCCCAATCGTCATTGGATGCGGAAACAAGCCTTATCTTCCTGGCCGAAGCGAAGGCGTTGAACGAGACCTCCCACGATCTGGCCATTACCTATGTCATCGCCTTCGTGGTCGTGTTCCTTGTCCTGGTCGCGCAATTCGAGAGCCTGACCAGTGCCCTCGTCGTGGTCATTACCGTGCCATTCGGCATCTGTGCGGCGATCTTTGCCCTGTACCTTTCCGGGACGACCATCAATATCTATTCCCAGATTGGAGTGTTGTTGCTGATCGGCATCATGGCCAAGAACGCCATCCTGATGGTGGAGTTTGCCGATCAATGTCGGGAGGACGGCATGACACCGATCCAGGCGGCGCGGCATGCATCGCTTGTCCGACTGCGGCCGATCATGATGACCATGTTCTCCACCGTATTCGCCGGACTGCCCTTGATCTTCGGGACCGGCGCCGGCGCGGAATCCCGCACGGCCATCGGCTGGGTCATTTTCGGCGGGCTTGGCATCGCGGGATTTGTCACCTTGTTTCTCGCCCCCGTTCTCTATTCGCGCATCGCCGGTTTCTCCAAACCGCGCAGTCAGGAGGGCGCGGAACTGCATGATGAACTGCGGCAGGCGCACGGTCACAACCTGCGCGAAGCGACCGGCGGCAACAGGCCAACCCAGGAAACCCCTGCGGAATGAGCGTCGGCAAGTACGATCAAGCGCGCGGCAAACCTTTGTTGCTGTGACAGCGCTTTATAGGCAAACACCGCTATTGGCATAATGCTACGTGTGAACCCATAATTGAATATCCATGCCAATCAGCACGTGAAAGCATCACCGTGAGCCGCGACGCCAAGATTAATCGAGAAGATGCGCAAATCGAAATCGTGCTCCACGGCATGGTTGGTGGGGCGGAATTCGCTTGGGGCCTGCGCGAAATCGAGCGCGCCTGCCGGAAGGATAGCGTAGTATCCGTGGTCTGGGACTTCCGGAAAGCCGACCTCAGCCAACTTAACTTCGAAGTCATCCAGGGGTCAGTGGAAGATTGGCCGGCGCTGGCCCTTGGGGAAGACACCCGAATAGCGGCCGTCGCGGGAAATCAATTGGATGAAATCCTACTGCGGCTTTGGCGTGAAGCAGGCCAACACCGGGACAGACGGCAACGCATGGTGTTCCTGGATATCGAGGAAGCCAGGATCTGGGCAGCGCAGAAGTAACCGCAGCACTTTCGGCCGCGACAAAAGTCTAGGCCACAGCCTTCTCGATACCAAGAATATCCTTCACCAATACGGCTAGATCCTTTCCGCTTTCCTCGACGGACTTGCCGCTGGTATCGAGCACCGCGTCGGCCCGTCGATAATCCGCTTCACGGGCGGCAAGGATCGCCTTCAGGTCATCCATTGCCTCACGATTCTGCGCCATGGGCCGAAGATCGCCCTGGGCCACGACGCGGGACATGTGCTCCTCGGGCGAAGCCTGAACCCAGATCGTGTGCGAATGGTCCAGCAGATAGGCGAAGGTGGACGGTTCTGAAACGATCCCGCCAGCGGTGGAAAGAACCACGCCGTCATGATCACGGATCACCGCTTCCAGGCACCGTCGCTCATACCGCCTGAAGGCGGGCTGGCCGTTTAGGGCGAGGATTTCGCCGATACTGCCGCCGTATTCCTGCTCGATCACACGGTTCAGTTCCACGAAGGGGACATCCATCTGCTCGGCCAGTCTCCGGCCCAAGGTCGACTTGCCGCCGCCCCGCAATCCGATCAGGGAAATGCGGCGGCCTTTCATGTCCTCGCCCGCGGGGCGCATGATCTTCAGCGCGGCTCGGCGAATGGCGTCAAGTTCCTCGGCGCTGGCGCGTTCCAGCAGCGGGATGAGCGAGACGACCGGTTCCGTTGCCTCGGATTCTCCGGCAATCAGGGAAGCCAGGGATACATCCATCGCCATGGATACCTGCCGCAGCAACGCGATCGACGGATTGCCGGTGCCCCCTTCCAGCTGCGCGAGATACCGTTCGGATACACCCGAATCGCGGGCGAGGATCCGGCGCGTCATTCCGCGTTTGGCGCGCTCTGCCCGAACTCTCTCCCCCAATCGCGTGAGGTATTCGGCCAACGCTTTATCTTCTTCGTTCTTCACCGTTGCCAACCTGATAATGTTATCATTTCTCTTGCGCGGCTCATTGCGGTCCCGTCTCCAAAGCTTTCACACCGGCCTTTGGAGCCTTGCCAAAATGCATATTATGATACGCACCGCGATCGAGATGCAGTATAATGCTTTTCAGCCGCAAGTGTCGGCATTATATTGCCGGTCACCGGGAGCATCCATCACAAAGTTGCCCCTGGCCAAGGGTCCGCAAACAGGACCCGACATAAAGAGGCGCTTGGCATCAGGGTAAACGCATGGGCGAAAACATACATATTCTGGTCGGCACCATGACCGGCACGGCGGAGCTTGTCGCCGACGAGATCCTCGACACCTTGCTGGACAAGGGGGCCGAAGCGGAAATCTCGTTGATGGACGATCTACGCGCCGACGCGGTCTCCGCCGCCGATACGGTGATCATCTGCACATCCACGTATGGTCAGGGCGACGTCCCCGACAATGCCCAAGCACTGCTGGAGTCCTTGAAGGAAGCGAAACCGGACCTTTCTTCGGTCCGCTACGGCGTCTTCGCGTTGGGCGATATGACCTATGCCCAGACCTTCTGCTTCGGCGGCAAGCAATTCGACGAAACGTTCCAGGAACTTGGCGCGAAACGGGTCGGCGACGTTCGACTTCACGACGCTTCGTCCGGCTCCCTGCCGGAAGACGAGGCATCGGATTGGGCCGCCGACTGGTACGAAGAACTCGTCGCCTGATCGGCGACCCGCCCCTTCCTTGGGGGCACTGCGCAAAAAATAAGAATCCGGACGGCAGGCCATGCCGACCCAACCGGGCCCGCGACAGGAATACATTAGGGAGGATGTTATGGCGGAAACCGGTATCCGGTTTGACGACGAATACAATGCCGCGGTGGATCTCATCGCGCGCAATCTGGCCGCCGGCCGGGCTGACAAACCCGCCTTCATCGATATCAACGGCTCCCATACCTATGGAGACGTGGAACGGCTCTCCAACAAGGTCGCCAATGCGATGACCGCCATGGGTATCCGGCGCGAGCAGCGCGTCCTGATGTGCATGTTGGACACGGTCGATTTTGTCGCCGTCTTTCTGGGCTGCATCAAGGCCGGCATCGTTCCTGTCCCGGTGAACACCCGGCTGACGGCCAAAGACTACAGTTTCATGTTGGACGATAGCCGCGCAGCCGCCCTGATCGTATCCGAACCGCTCTACCCGCTGTTTGCCGACGATATCGACAAGCATCCGGACCTGGACCACGTCATCGTCTCCGGCGCCGACAGCCTCGGCCACAAGGCGTTGTCCGATCTGATAGACGCGGCGTCGGACGCGTTCGAACCGGCGCGCACACGGCGCGACGATATGTGCTTCTGGCTCTATACCTCCGGCACCACGGGCATGCCCAAGGGTGCGGTGCATTTGCAAAGCCATCTGATCGAAACGGCGAACCTCTACGCCAAGCCGGTCCTGGGCATAGAAGAAAACGATGTGGTTTATTCGGCGGCCAAGCTTTTCTTCGCCTATGGTCTCGGTAACGGGCTGACTTTCCCGATGGCGGTCGGGGCCACTGCGATCCTGTATGCGGGACCGCCCGACGCCGCGGCGGTCGTATCGATCCTGCGGGACAGGAAACCGACGATATTCTATGGCGTCCCGACGCTCTACGGCATGTTGCTGGCAAGCGGCCAATTGCCCAAACGGGGCGAGCATGCGCTGCGGCTCTGCACCTCCGCCGGCGAGGCTCTGCCGGCCGAACTGCTGCGGCGTTGGAAAGAGACCACGGGAACCGATATCCTGGACGGGATCGGCACGACCGAAATGCTCCACATTTTCCTGTCCAACAGTGCCGGCGATATCAAGCCGGGAACGACCGGCAAGCCGGTTCCCGGCTACGATCTGCGTTTGGTGGATGAAGACGGCAACCCCGTCCCGCCCGGCGAGATGGGAACCTTGGAAGTGTCCGGCCCCACCAGTGCAGTCATGTACTGGAACCAGCGTGAAAAGAGTCGACAGACATTCCGCGGCCCCTGGACCCGGACCGGCGACAAATACACCGTGGATGCCGATGGCTACTATACCTATGCCGGCCGGACCGACGACATGATGAAGGTCGGCGGCATCTACGTGTCGCCCTTCGAGGTGGAAACCGCCGTCCTGACCCATGAATGCGTTCTGGAGGTCGCCGTCGTCGGGCAACCCGACCAGGACGACCTGATCAAACCGAAAGCTTTTGTGGTTTTGAACCAGGGGCATTCACCCAGCGATGACCTGGCCCTGGCCCTGATCGAGCACGCCAAGGCCGAACTGGCCGCCTTCAAACGCCCGCGTTGGATTGAGTTCGTCGAAGAACTGCCGAAGACGGCAACAGGCAAGATTCAGCGATACAAGTTGCGCCTTTAGGAAGGTCCGGTGTCCATGCCCCTTCCCCGTACAAGCGAGGCCGTCCTGCGGAACGGTCGCGCCTTCACCCAGCCCGCCGCCGGCCGCATGCTCGAATGCGTGATGCTGAACGAGGAAGCAGCTTCCAACGCCGCGCCACTTGTCTTCCTGCATGAAGGTCTGGGTTCGGTTTCGATGTGGCGTGATTTTCCCGCCGGCGTCGCCGCCGCGGCGGACCGCAGGACATTGGTCTATTCGCGATACGGCTACGGCCAGTCGGATATCTTGGAAGAACCATTCAATACCGGGTACATGCATGACGAGGGCACGATCGCCCTGCCCGGCCTGCTGGATTCCCTGGGCATGGAAAAGCCTGTCCTGGTCGGTCATAGCGACGGAGCCTCGATCGCCCTTCTGCATGCCGGCCTTTCCGGACGCGAAGTGTCGGGTCTGGTTCTGCTGGCGCCGCATGTTTTCGTCGAGCAAATATCAGTGACCTCCATCGCAAAGATCGGGGAATCGTTCGACCGAACCGACATGGCGGAGAAACTGGCACGCCATCACCGGGACCCGGTCAGAACCTTCCGCGGCTGGAACGACATTTGGCTTCATCCCGCATTCCGGGACTGGAACATTGAAGACTGCTTGCCCGCCATAGACTGTCCGGTCCTGGTCATTCAGGGTGAAGATGACGAATATGGCAGCGACGAGCAGGTTCAGGCGATTGAACGAAGTGTCTCCGGGCCCTGCACCACTTTGATGCTGCCGAATTGCGGGCATTCACCGCACCGCGACCAGCGGGAAACGGTGCTCCGCGCGGTCAGCGACTTCGTCGGACGTCTGTAGGGGGAAACCATGACGCATATGCGACAAGACGGGATGGACTATCTGGACATTCCGCCACCAGGTCGGGGCGAGGTCGTCGAAGTCGCGCCGGGCGTGCACTGGATACGCATGCCCCTGCCCATGGCATTGGATCACATCAATCTTTGGCTTCTAGAAGACGAGGACCCGGCCGACAGATCGCCGACCTGGACGATTGTCGATACGGGCATGGCCAGCAATCTCACCAAGGATCTCTGGACGCAGATCTTCAACGGGCCCGCCGCGTCACGCAGGCCGATGCAATTGATCTGCACGCATTACCATCCCGATCATTTCGGCCTCGCCGGATGGTTGGCCGAGACATACGATCTGGCAGTACGCATGACCGACCAGGAATGGACAACGGGGACATTGCTTTGGCGCGTTCCGGCCGAGGAATTCGCCACCAGCCAGGACCGTTTTCTTGCCCGTCACTGCGTTCCGCGGGAAATCCGCGACTTTCACCTTGGGCGCGGCAACGCTTACGACAAAGGTGTCGGACGGCCGCCGGAATCGTTTTTGCCGATGGAGGAAGGTGAGATCCTCTCCATCGGAGGACGAGGTTGGCGGGTGATTACGGTGGGCGGACATACGCCTGCCCAGGCCGTTCTGTATTGCGAACAACTCAACGTCCTGATTTCCGGCGATCAAATCCTGCCGCAGATCAGCCCGATCGTTTCGGTCTGGTGGTACCGCAGCGGCATTTCACCCTTGCCGGATTTCCTGAACAGTATCAGCAAATGCCGTTCCCTGCCCCAGGATGCGTTGGTGCTTCCGTCCCATCGCCAACCCTTCCGCAGTCTTCATCGGCGTATCGACGAATTGCTGGATCACCATCGTGACCGGCTGCAGGAATTGCGCGATGGGCTTAGGGATACGGGTACCCTGACGACCTTGCAGGCAAAACAGATCCTGTTTCCCAGAATCGAGGAACCTGCCAACTTCGTCTTTGCGATAGGCGAAACGGTGGCCCATTTGGAGCATCTCGTCCGTACCGGTGAACTGACTGTCGAGACCCAGTCGGACAAGACATTGCTGTATCGCCAGAAACGACAGGGCAAATCCTTCGAAACGGAAGAGGACGAGGTGCAGGAATTGCACTTCTAGGACAATTGATCCGGAAAACTGTTGGGCTGGGGGGCCGCGACGATGCGATCGGAGGGAAGTCAGATTTACCCGAGCTTGCGGAGCAAGGCGATCAATTGCGTCCTTTCCCGCTTGGTCAGCGTTTGGGCGATTTCCTCCTCATGCTGATCGACCAAGTCCTCCATACGACCGACCGTGCTGGCGCCCTCGAAGGTCAAATGCACGGAATGCGCACGACCGTCGTTCCGGGCCGGTCGACGCTCGATAAGGCCGAGCTTGCCAAGTTTGTTGAGAATGGGGACGAGCGTAGAGCGATCTATGCCGACGGCGGCCGCCAGCCGGCTCTGATTCAGTCCTGGATTGTCCCGCACGAGGACCAGGATGCGGAACAAACCTGGGGTGATCGTCGCAATGACGGGATCACCATCGTTCTTCAGTGTTTCCCGGAAATGATCGAAGACACGCAACTGCGCCAAGCGAAGATTGTAACCGATGAGGTTCGGCATGATGCCGAGGCTGATGCGGACGACCCCGTCATTGTCGATCATGCCGCCGCCGGAAGCGACACCGGCCAAGGTTCTGTTCGGGTTTTCGTCGACAATCTCAGTTCCGCCGTTCCGCAGATAGTCGGACGGTTCATTTGCCTTGCGGGCGTTGGCCATGTTTCTTTCCCCAAATTCAATACAACACGCACCGGCGCCCGCCCCCACAGCTGCCGGTACTCCTATACCTATTCTGTCAGGCCTTTTCCGGCTCGGCACCCCCTAATCGCTGGACGCCGGATCAAGGACCGACAAATTCCTCGCCGTCTCGACAAGCAACGGCAGGATTTCACCCTCCGGGTCGGTAACCGCCTTGCTGCGTCCGACCAGGGTCACCGCAACCTCGACATCGCCCTGCCAATTCAGAACCGGTGCGGAAGCGGCGAAGAGCCCCGGGATATATTGTCCATCCGCGCAGGCATATCCCAGCCGTCGGATCTCGCTTCGCATGTCGTCCAACGAGGAGAAATCCTCGCTTGCGCCGACGGCACCGCTGGCGACCCCGATGCCGGACGCCAGAAAGGCCTTTACGGAACCTTCGGGCAGATAGGCCGCAAAGATTCGTCCCGTCGCCGAGGTAAAGAGATCCATGACCGAGCCAAGACCGAGCGCGGTCGTGAGCGCATCGGTGCCGCGCTCCCAGCGCACCAAGGTCGGACCGTAGTTTCCCCAGACAGCCATGGTTCCGGTCACGCCGGTCCGCGCCACCAGATCTTCCATCGCCGCGGCCGCCCGGTTGACGAAATCGTTCCGGTTCAGGGCTGCAAGTCCGACCGCAAGCGCGCGCGGGCCGAGGTCATATGCACCCGACCGCCGAGGCTGGTCGAGAAAGCCCGCAGAAACCAGGCTGGATACATAGCGGTGCAGTTTGCTCGCCGGCATGCCCAGGGTTTCCCCCAACTGCGTGAGGGTCAGTGGGCCATTTGCCGCCACGAACGCTTCCAACACCGACAAGCCGATGTCGAAGGATTGAATTCCCCGCCGGGTACCGATTTTCTCCGACGTCTCCGTTCCTTTGACCATTTCCTCCGCCCCGTAACTCTTCCCCGTTCCCTGTCCCAATATCGTTATGTGGCAAACCCGGAACGCTCAAGCATCCTTCCGTCGATCCAAGGCAAAACACCTCGCCACCCCCAACAATTGAACAAAAGTGAATTTATTGTATATTTCGGAAAAACGGCGGCATTGATGCCCGAAACGCACGTCGCCGGAAAAACGAAATTTGGGAAGGAGCGATCATGCGGATAACCGTCCTTGGCGGCGGACCGGCCGGCCTTTATTCAGCTACATTGTTGAAACGGGACAATCCCGCGGCATCGGTGACCGTCTATGAACAAAATCCAAGGGATGTGACCTGGGGTTTCGGAGTGGTGTTTTCCGACCGGGCGCTCTCTTTCCTGGAAGCAGACGATCCGGATACATATCGCGCTTTCGCCGGCCAATTGGAAACCTGGCAGGACATCACGATCGACCTTCTCGGGGACAAGACCGTGATCGACGGGGTCGGTTTCGCTGCAATCGCTCGCCTTAAACTCATCCAAATCCTGACCCGCCGAGCCGAAGACGTTGGCGTGGACCTGAAATTCGGTAGCCGTCCCGATACCTACGAGGAAAGTCTGAACGAGGCGGACCTGGTGATTGCAGCGGATGGCGTCAATTCAGTCATCCGCGGCCGTGACCCGGAAGGTTTCGCCGCCAGCGTCGATCATCTGACAAACCGGTTCGCCTGGTACGGCACAACCAAGACATTCCCGACCCTGACGCAAACCTTCCGTCGGTCGGACAGGGGTCCTTTCAACGCGCATCACTATCGCTACGCCCCGGATATGAGCACCTTCATCGTCGAAACGACAGAGGACGTCTGGCGCAATGCCGGGTTGGACCGGGCCGATGACGAAGAAAGCCGTAAAATCTGCGAAACGGTTTTTGCCGACGTATTGGACGGCCATCCTTTGATTTCCAACAAGTCGATTTGGAGAGTCTTCCCGAAAGTCTGGAACGAAAGCTGGTACAATGGAAACACGGTGCTGATCGGCGATGCGTTGCACACGGCGCATTTTTCCATCGGGTCCGGCACGCGCCTGGCAATGGAGGACGCGATCTCGCTTGCAAAGTCGATCCGTGAAAACCCGGGTGACCTCCGGAAGGCTTTGCAGGCCTATCAGGATGAGCGCAAGCCGATCGTCGCCAAACTGGTCCGCGCCGCGGAACAAAGTGCGGGATGGTACGAACAGTTCGTCGCGCATATGGAGATGCCGCCGCTCGATTTCGCGCATGGTTACATCAAACGCGCCGGCCGCATGGACGATGACAAATTGCGCGCCGCCGCCCCGAAATTCATGGCACAGTATGACGCTGTCAAGAAAGAAGCCGCCCAATGAACGACATGGCCGCTCAAGACTCCATTCAGATCAAGGATCTGGTACCGCGTGACGGCGAAGCCGCCCGTGAAATCGGTTTCACGGTGCCGAACCGTTACAACGCCTCCGCCATCCTGTTTGACAACCTGGACAAGGGTCTGGCCGAAAAGATTGCGGTCTATAGCGACGAAGGCAACAGGACCTATGCGGCTCTGTGCGAAGAGGCCTGCCGTTATGGAAACGCGTTGCTTTCACTGGACCTGAAACGGGGGGATCGCGTCCTCATCGTATTGAACGACGGTCCTGCCTATCCCGCCGCTGCTTTTGGCGCGATCCGCGCGGGTCTCGTGCCGATCTTTCTGAACACCCAATCGCCGTCCGACCTGCTGCATTTCTTCGCGGAAAATTCCGGCGCACGCGCCTGCATTACCCAGATGGAATTTCTGGATGCCTTCACTGCCGAGGATTGGTCGGCCACACGTCTGCAAACCGTCATCCTGACCGATGGTGCCGGGACTGAAACCATACCCGGCGTCGATATCCGTGGACCGGAAACGGTGGCGGGGGCGTCCCCTACCCTGGAGCCCGCCGATACCGGCCGCGACGACATGGCCTTCTGGATGTATTCTTCCGGTTCCACCGGACGGCCCAAGGCGGTCGTCCATCTGCATCACGACATGCTCTATACGGCAATTTCCTATGCGGACCGTGTGCTGGGCATCCAGCAGGACGACATCTGCTTCTCCGTCCCAAAAATCTACTTCGCCTACGGGTTCGGCAACAGCGTGACCTTCCCCTTCCACGCCGGGGCCAGCGCCATGCTGTTCGCGGGCCGGCCGACGCCGGACAAAATTTTCGAGCAGATTTCCCGCCATCGGCCGACGCTGTTCTTCGCCCTTCCCACCGTATACACCGCGATGATCAAGGCGCCGGAAGCGAACGGTGCGGACCTGTCCTCGGTTCGCCGCTGCATCTCCGCGGCTGAAATCCTGTCGCAGGATGTATTCGGCGCCTGGGAGCAACGGTTCGGTCATCGGATCGTCGAGGGTCTCGGTTCGACCGAAGTTCTGCACATCTATCTTTCGAACAGCCCGGAGCTTCAGAAACCGGGATCGGCCGGCAAACGCGTGCCGGGTTACGAAATGAAACTGACGGACCGTGACGGCCGCCTGGTCGGCATCAGCGAAGAAGGCATTCTTTGGGTCCGCGGCGACTCGAACGCACCGTGTTACTGGAACCGCCCGGATAAAACGGCCGAGACCATGCGTGACGGCTGGATCTGGACGGGCGACCGGTTCGTGATGGACGAAGACGGCTTCTACTTCTTCAAGGGCCGCGCCGACGATCTGATCAAGGTAAGCGGCCAATGGGTCTATCCGCTTGAAGTGGAGCTATGCCTGAACGAGCACCCCAAGGTCATGGAATGCGCGGTAATGGGTCTGTCCATGGCGGATGGACGCATGACCTTGGCTGCCGCCGTCGCGCCGATGCCCGGGATTGAGGGCGATGACGGCCTGGGCAAGGAACTGAAAGCCTATACACAGGAAAAACTACTGCCCTACAAATACGCCCGCCAAGTGATCTACATGACCAGCCTGCCCAAGACCGGAACCGACAAGATCGATCGGCAGGCCTGCAAACGGGCGCTAGAGGAGACCCTTCGCCAATGATCGGAAAATTTCCTTCGCGTTTTCTGACAGGCGCCTTCGTGGGCCTGGCGGTGGCCATGGCCCTGACCGCGCCGGTCACACCCGCCGGCGCGGCGGATCTGACGATCCTGCATATCAACGATCATCATGCCCATCTGGAAGCGGATGACGGCATGGATCTGCTCCTTGCCGGCGAAAGGACCCGTGTCACTGCCGGCGGTTTCCCCATGCTGGCAGCGCAGTTCAAAGCAATCGCGCAGGGCCGGGAAAACGTCTTGAAGCTTCATGCCGGCGACGCGATGATGGGTAGCCTGTACTTCACCCTGTTCCAGGGCGAAGCGGATGCGGCGCTCATGAATACGATCTGCTTCGATGCCTTCGCGCTGGGAAATCACGAATTCGACCTTGGCGATGCGGGCCTGCGCACCTTCATCGATTTCCTCCGCGAAGGGAATTGCGACACGCCTGTCCTCGGGGCGAATGTCGTGCCGGAGGTCGGCGTTTCGCCCTTGGCGCCGACAACCGCGAACGACTACATTTTGCCCTATATCGTCAAAGAGGTCGGCGGTTCGAAAGTGGGCATAATCGGGATCGACATCGCAAAGAAGACGAAGGTTTCCTCAAGCCCCGACCCGACAACCCAATTCCTGGACGAGGCCGAGACGGCACAGAAATACATCGACGAGCTGACCAAGGCCGGGATCGACCGGATCGTACTGTTGACCCATGTCCAATACGGCAACGACCTAGACTTGGCGAAGAACCTTCGGGGCGTTGACGTCATCATCGGCGGCGACAGCCACACCCTGCTGGGTGAGGAGTTCGAAGCCGTCGGCTTGGCCTCGGCCGGCCCCTATCCGACACGCGTCACCGGCAGAGACGGCAATACGGTCTGCGTTGCACAGGCCTGGGAATACTCCCGTGTCCTCGGTGAGTTGAACGTGGATTTCAATCCGGATGGAACCGTGGCGTCCTGTTCCGGCACCCCTCACCTTCCGCTGGCGGACAGCTTCAAGCGCAAGAATGCCGATGGCGACCGGGTGGAACTGGAAGGCGATGCCCGGCAGACGGTCCTCAAGGCCGTCGCGTCACACCCCTATCTGCGACTGAGCCAGGAAGACCCCACGGCCCTGGCGGCTTTGCAGCGCTATGCGTCGGTGGTGGATGAGCGGATCGGCGAGATTATCGGAACCGCCGCCGAAGATCTTTGCCTGGAACGGATCCCCGGACAGGGCCGATCGAAAGTCTGCGATGCGGCGGAGACGGCGGGCCATGGCTCCGACATCACCATGCTGGTCGCCCATGCCTTTCGGGAAATGTCCAAGACCGGAGAAATCGCGTTCCAGAACGGCGGCGGCGTGCGTATCGACGTGCCCGCCGGACCGATCAGCATCGGCACCGCGTATGAACTTCTGCCGTTTTCCAACACGCTGGTGGAATTGACCATGACGGGGGCGGAAATCCATGCGGTTCTGGAGGACGCGCTGGACTATGCCCTGCTGCCGGACGGATCCACCGGTGCCTATCCTTATGCCGCCGGTCTGCGCTGGAACGTGTCGCTATCCGCCGCCAAAGGGAAACGCCTGTCCGATATCGAATACAAGGGACCGAAAGATACTGCCTGGGTTCCGTTGGACAGGGCACGACACTACAAGGTCATCACCAACGACTATATCGCCGCGGGCCGCGACGGTTACGCGACGTTCAAGACAGTGACCGCGGACGGGCGATCACTGGACACCTATCTGGACTATGCGCAATCCTTCGTCGATTTCGTTAAACAGCGCGGAACCGTCGGCAAGCTGCCGGTCGAAGACTATTCCACCCAATCCATACAGAAATAGGACGCACAGGGATGAGTACGGAAAAAGCGATACCGGCGGACCGCAAGGCCTTCTATGACGAGATCCGTCCGCACAACATGGCGCCGTTATGGGAGGTTCTTCACGCCCTTGTCGCCAAGGAACCGGACACACCGGTTCAGACTGTGCGTTGGCGCTACGATGAGGTCCGCCCCTATGTCATGGCGTCCGCCGACCTGATCACGGCCAAGGAAGCCGAACGACGGGTGCTGATCTTGGAAAATCCCGGTCTCCCCGGACAATCGGCCGTGACCCAGTCGCTCTATGCCGGGCTGCAGCTGATCATGCCGGGGGAGATCGCCCCGTGCCACCGCCACACGCAATGCGCCCTTCGCTTCGTCATGGAGGGCGACGGTGCCTATACGGCCGTGGACGGCGAACGCGCGATCATGAAGGAATGGGATTTGATCCTGACGCCGAGTTGGCAATGGCACGACCACGGCAACCAAAGCGACGGCCCCATGGTCTGGCTGGATGGGCTGGACATCCCGACGATCCGTTTCTTCGATGCCAGTTTCGCCCAACAGGGGAATGACGAGTATCAGTTGGACCGCCGCCCGCCGGGCGACAGCCGCATCCGTTACGGGTCCAACATGCTGCCCGTCGGATACGAAGCGCCGGCGAAATCCTCCCCCGTTTTCCATTATCCCTATGCGGAGTACCGCGAGGCGCTGGAGAAGATGCGCGACGGTACGGAATGGGACCCGAATTTGGGGCTGAAGCTGCAGTTCATCAATCCTGCCGACGGTGGACCGGTCATGCCGACAATCGCCGCCTTTGTTCAAATGCTGCCGAAAGGCTTCAAAACGGCGGGATACCGGGCAACGGATTCGATGGTGGCAACCGTCGTCGAAGGAACGGGCAAGGTTTCCATCGGCGACATCACCTACGATCTGAAACCGAGGGATATCTTTGTCATCCCCAGTTGGCATCGACATGAATTCGAAGCCCAGGACGACCTGATCTTGTTTGTGTATTCCGACAAGGGCATGCAAGAGAAACTCGGTATCTGGAACGAACAGCGGGATGCATCCTGAGACTCCTCTGGACTTCCGTTGGCCTGCCAAACAATATCACGACGCAAATGAGGAAACCGCATATGCAATTCTGTTTCGACCCGCCCGCCACGACTGCCGTCCCGATCCGCGGGACCGATGAATACTTCCCTGTCGGGGAAATCTACTGCGTCGGGCGCAACTACTGGGAACACCGTAAGGAAATGGGTTTCGGCGAAGACCGCGACCCGCCGTTCTTCTTCAAGAAGGGCCGCTATTGCATCGTCAACTGCCCGGACGGCGAAACCGTGCCTTTGCCCTATCCGCCGCAAACCAGCAATTTCCATCATGAGATCGAACTGGTCGTGGCCATCGGCAAGGAAGGGTTCGAAATTCCGCAGGAAGAGACTTCCAGCTACATCTATGGCTATGCGGTCGGCCTCGACATGACGCGGCGTGACCTGCAGATCAAGATGCGCGAAAAGGGCCGCCCCTGGGACAACGGCAAGAATTTCCAGTACGGCGCGCCGATCGGCGCGATCACCAAGGCCGATGGCGGCCCGGCGATGAACAAGGGCCGCATCTGGGTATCGGTCAACGACGAAATGCGGCAGGACGCCGACCTTGCCGAAATGATCTGGAACGTCGAGGAGACGATCGCGGATCTTTCCAAGTATCACCGCCTGTATCCCGGCGATCTGATCTACACGGGAACCCCGGCCGGCGTCGGTCCCGTGGTATCGGGCAACACCCTGAAAGGCGGTGTCGACGGTCTGGGGGAAATCTCGGTCCGCTATACGGATTGAGGCGCATGAGCGGCGCGAAAATCCGGCGTTTTCTAATGTAAAGGCTCGGCAAAGGGAAAGCTTCACATAGAAATATTTTACATATAAAGTTTCTATGAATCGCGGGCTGGAAGTACCGGCTTGAATGCGCCATTCTGGCCCGCGAAGAAGCGTTCCTAAGAGCCGAGAATAAGACGGCCGCCAAGGTCGCTGGAACAGGGTCTTTAACTTAACAGATTGCGCTCTGGCATCTGGGAGAAAACTTATGAAGAAGAGTTTTATTAGCGCGGCTTTGGCTGCGACGATGATGGCAACGCCTGTCCTGGCGGACAGCGTTAAGATCGGTTTCGTCACGACGTTGACAACGCCGGCCGCCGTGATCGGTAACGACATGAAAAACGCCGCCGAGCTCGCCGTCGAACATATGGGCGGCAAAATGGGTAACCTCGACGTCGAGGTCATCTTCGAGGATGACGGGTTCAAGCCGGAAATCGGCAAGCAAAAAGCCGAAAAACTGGTGAAGCAGGATGAAGTGAACTTCGTCACCGGCTTCATCTGGAGCCACGTCCTCTTGGCCTCGTCCCGTGCCGTACTGGACGCCGACACATTCCTGATCTCGGCCAATGCGGGCCCGTCCCAGCTGGCCGGAAAGCGTTGCGACAAGAACTTCTTCTCCGTCTCCTGGCAGAACGATCAGACGCCGATGGCGCTGGGCGAAGTGCTGAACCAGAACGGCGTGAAGTCGGTCTACATCATGGCCCCGAACTATGCCGCCGGTAAGGACATGGCCGCCGGGGTGGAACGCACCTTCAGGGGCGAGATCAAGGGCAAGGACCTGACCAAGTGGGGTAAGGACGCGCAGCTCGATTTCTCCGCGGAACTGGCGAAGGCCAAGGCCTCCGGCGCGGAAGCGATCTGGGTCTTCTATCCGGGTAAGGCGGGCGGCGCCTTCATCAAGCAGTTCGAACAGGCGGGCCTGGGCGAAAGCATGAAGCTCTACACCGTGTTCACCGTCGACGCGCTGTCGCTGCCGCGGCTACAGGAAGGCGGGCTGACGGGTGTTCTCGGCTCATTCGCCACGCAGACCTGGTCGCCCGACCTGGACACGCCGGAAAACAAAAAGTTCGTCGCCGACTATAAGGCGAAGCACGGCGAATACCCGTCCTTCTACGGCGCCCAGTCCTATGACGCGATGTTCTTCATCAAGCAGGCTGTCGAGAAAGTCGGCGGCAACCTCGCGGACAAGGACGCGCTGCGCAAGGCCATGGAGGAAGTCACCTACCTGCCGACCCGCGGTAACATCAAGATCGGCAACAACCACTTCCCGATCTCGAACCTGTATCTGCGCGAAACCGTCGCCGATGCGGATGGCAAGTGGACGACCAAGATCGTCTCCACCGTCTATGACATGCACCAGGATGTCTACGCGTCCGAATGCAAGATGTAGTCGGTCAACGACCGTGATAGAAGGCGGCGGCGGCCTCACCGCCCCGCCGCTTTCCTTGACGGTCGCGCCGGACGGTCGCCCCAGATGGTCGACATCGACGCCCCGCCCGCCGACCCCCGCCCTTCCCGAAGAACGAGCCTGTATTTGAGCCCGAAATGGACGCATCCCTAGTCATCATCCAATTACTGAACGGCATGCAGCTCGGCGTGCTGCTCTTCCTGGTCTGCGCGGGCCTGACGCTCGTGTTCGGGATCATGGACTTCATCAACCTGGCCCACGGTGCCTTCTACATGATCGGCGCCTATGTCTGCGGCACGATCACGGCGCTTACCGGCAACTTCGTAATCGGCGTGATCCTGGGCATCCCGCTCACCCTGGCGGTGGGTTATCTGACCGAATTGAGTGTGGTGCGCCGGCTTTATCAGCGCGATCACCTGGACCATGTGCTGGCGACCTTCGGCTTGATCCTGATTTTCGATACCGGCGTGCATCTGATCTGGGGCGCCGGCGGCATGGCGATCCCGCTGCCCGAATGGCTCGACAGTCAGATCCGCCCGACCGACGATATCGTCATCCCGACCTACCGGGTGATGATCATCCTGGTCGGCCTGGCCGTGGCCGCCGGTCTTTACTACGTGGTCACGAAAACGCGGGTCGGCATGCTGATCCGCGCCGGCGCCTCCAACCGCACGATGGTCGAGGCACTGGGCGTGGACATCAAGAAGCTGTTCACGCTGGTTTTCGCGGCGGGTGCCGCCATCGCCGGACTGGCCGGCATGATGATTTCCCCGATCACGGAAGCCAGTATCGGCATGGGGAACGAGATCATCATCGTCGCCTTCGTCGTGATCATCATCGGCGGTATCGGGTCCATCAAGGGCGCCTTCGTCGGTGCGCTGATCGTGGGCCTGATCGACACGCTGGGACGGTCCTATCTGGACCAGTTCCTGAAGCTGTTCATGGGCGCCGAAAATGCGGAAACGGCGGCCCCCGCCATCTCCGCCATGCTCGTCTATATCCTGATGGCGATCGTTCTGGCCGTGCGTCCGCAAGGCCTGTTCCCGCCGAAAGTTCGATAACGGTCCAGCCATCATGTCATCTTCCCGCAAATCCATTTTCTCCGCGCCGCGCTGGCTTCAGATCGGCATCGTCGTCATGGCCCTGCTCGCGATTGCCCCGCCTGTCATCGAGCTGCTGGACCAGGCCTTCTGGCTGGACGTCTTCACCCGCATGCTGATTCTGGCAATCGCCGCGGCCAGCCTTAACCTGATCCTGGGCTTCGGCGGCATGGTCAGTTTCGGCCATGCGGCCTTTCTGGGGATCGGCGCGTATAGCGTCGGCATACCGGCCTATTACGACGAATATGGCGGTTTCCTGCATATAGCCCTGGCGGTCCTCTTCTCCGCGCTCTACGCGCTGGTGACCGGGGCGATCAGCCTGCGCACCAAGGGCGTTCACTTCATCATGATCACCATGGCGTTCGGGCAGATGATGTTCTACGGCTTCGTCTCGCTGGAGGAATACGGCGGCGACGACGGTCTGATCATCTATGAACGCAGCGATTTCAACGGCCTCGTCGATCTGTATGACGACACCAGTTTCTACTACATTTGCCTGGCGTCGCTGGCCGTCGTGCTGTTCATCGTCTACCGGCTGACCAATTCGCGCTTCGGCATGGTCGTCAAAGGCTCCAAGTCGAACGAACGCCGCATGGGTGCCCTGGGCTATCCGACCTATCGGTACCGGCTGACCGCCTATGTCATCTCCGGTGCGATCTGCGGCTATGCCGGCGCGCTGCTGGGCAACTTCACCGAATTCATCAGCCCCGAGATGATGGACTGGACCCGGTCCGGGGAACTGATCTTCATGGTCGTCCTTGGCGGCACGGCCACCATCTTCGGCCCGGTTTACGGTGTTCTCGCCTTCCTTGTGATCGAGGAAATCCTGTCGGCCATCACGACCTATTGGCATCTGATCTTCGGCCTGCTGCTGGTCCTGGTGGTCCTCTTCGTCCGAGGTGGAATCGCGGGCCTGCTGCGGACCTGGTTCTCCAAGAAGAAGGAGGCGGTGTGATGGCCTTGATGGAAGTCCGCGACCTCAACAAGAGCTTTGGCGGCGTGCACGCCACCTCTCATGTCAGCCTCGACGTCACCGAGGGCGAACTGCACGCCATCATCGGACCCAACGGCGCAGGCAAGACGACTCTGATCTCTCAACTGTCCGGTGAGATGCTGCCGGATTCCGGGGAAATCCTTTTCGCCGGCCGAAACATCACCCGACAGCCGATGCATGCGCGGTCGCATATGGGCCTCGCGCGGTCTTTTCAGATCACGAGCGTATTCCAGGACATGACCTTGCTGGAAAACGTGGCGCTGGCGATCCAGGCTCATCAGGGACACTCGTTCCGGTTCTGGGGCGCGGCCGCCAAGGACAAGTCACTGACCGAACCGGCAATGGAATATCTGGCGAAAGTGGGATTGGACGACAAAGCCACCCGCATCGCCAATGCCGTCAGCCATGGCGAACACCGGCAATTGGAAATCGCCATGGCGCTCGCCACCGATCCGAAGCTGCTGCTGCTGGACGAACCGATGGCGGGGATGGGTCCGGAAGAATCCAGCCGCATGGTCGAGATCCTCGGGAAGCTGAAGGGCGCCAAGACCATGCTTCTGATCGAACACGACATGGACGCGGTCTTTGCCTTGGCGGACCGGATTTCAGTCCTGGTCTATGGCGCCATCATCGCGACCGATACGCCGGATGCGATCCGGTCAAACGAAGAGGTCAAACGCGCCTATCTTGGTGAGGAGGCCGCCTGACATGCTGCGCGTCGAAGCATTGGAAACCTATTACGGCGCCAGCCAGGCCCTCTTCGGCATGGCGCTGGAAGTAAAATCCGGTGAAGTCGTCACCCTGATCGGCCGAAACGGCATGGGCAAGACGACGACCGTGCATTCCATCATGGGCATCACCAAGCCGGCCGGCGGCAGGGTTGAATTCGATGGGCAGGACATGACCGGCCATCCGTCCTATGCCATGGCGCAGGCCGGACTGGGCCTTGTGCCAGAAGGCCGCCAGGTCTTCCCGAATCTGACCGTGACGGAAAATCTGGTAGCCACATCCGCAAACCGACAGGGCCGCAGCGATCCCTGGACGCTGGACGCCATTTTCGATTTCTTCCCCTCGCTGAAGGAACGCCGCAACGGCATGGCGAACCTGCTTTCCGGTGGTGAACAGCAAATGCTGGCCATCGGCCGCGCGCTGATGACCAATCCGAAACTGCTGATCCTGGACGAAGCGACCGAGGGCCTCGCGCCGCTGATCCGGCAGGATATCTGGAACGTCTTGGAGCGTTTGAAAAACGCCGGCCAGTCGATCCTTGTGATCGACAAGAACATCGCCGATCTGGCCCGTATAGCGGACCGCCACTACATCGTCGAAAAAGGCGCGGTGGTATGGAGCGGCGATTCCAAGAGCCTGATGGGTGACGCCACGCTCACCGAACGCTATCTGGGGGTTTGATCGTCGACCCTGCCAGCTATGAGCTACGGCGCGGGGATAGAGCCGATCACCTCCGGCTCCCGCGTTCCGTTCAGTTTCAGAACCCAGCCTTCGCCTGAGGAGACACCGCGACCCGTGATCGCGGTGATCGTCACCTGATGTGTGACCATCACGACAACAGGACCGTCGGTCGGGAGCGACGCAAATTCGTTTCGCAGTGCATCCAGGTTCTTCTCACGGTCCTGCCGCAGTTCAAAGAATGAATTCAGCGGCCAGAACGGTTCGACCTCACCCACCTGCATCAATTCCGCCGTTTCCAGGCAGCGGCACCATTGGCTGGAGAGAATACGGCTCGGCACGATGCCGCCCGCCCGCAAACGATCCCCCCATTCACGGGACTGGTCGCGGCCGCGGCCATTCAGGTTACGTTGCGTCTCGCAGCGATCGACATCGAAATTTGCCGGATCGCCCGTGCCCGGCGCATAGGCATGCCGAAGCATCAACACGAGCCCCTGCCCCTTCAGCAGGTCGAGTTCCTGTGCAACGGCCGCGGAAGGCGCGGCAAGCAGAACGGCAATCGTCACAAAGGCAGTCGATACGAAACGCAACATGGCCCTGGCCTCCTGTTCCATGCCTGTATTCGCATGAAACCGGCATCCGGATCACTGCCGCCCCGTTCGCAACGTCGAAACCTTGATCCGCCTATAACCGAATATCGCTCGCGGTCAGGATCTCAACCATCCTCTGTTCGGGCGGCGCCATTTCCTCGAGATCGCGTAACGGCGTCGCCAATTCCGGATTGGTCTTGGTATCCGCGTCATACAAGTCTTCGAAACCGAGCCCGGTCATCACGTTCAACTCCGGCAGGGACAACTGAAAGAGATGGAATTCACTGAGATCGAAGGCTTCGAGCCGATTCAACAGATCGCTTTGCGACAGCACGAAAGCACCGCAGCGCAGTTTTCCGTCCGTGCCGAGATAGGCGATCACCTTCCAGAACGCGTTCGGGATCTGCACGCCGCGATACTCTATGTCGTCGTCTCGCAGGACCGGACCTCCGATCACTGAGATTCTGAGGTCCTGCACATCCGCCTGCTCGAAGACGAGATTCTCCAACTTTCCCCATAGCCCGCCATAGGAAGACCGGTTGAAGCGTTCATGCTGGGGGGCAATGTTGGTGAAATAGTACGAATCCTCATTCGCCTGCTTCGCCTCCGGAACCGGGCCCCAACACAATTCCGCCCGACGGGCCACATGCCCGCGATCCACCGGGTTGCTCGCATACAGCGCTTCGCCGATCTGGTAGCGCTCGTCGATACGGGGATCCAACTTGAAGGATTTGCTGCCCAGGATCACCCGGCGCGTCCCGTCGATGTTCCAGGCCGCGTAGCGCGCCATGCGTCGGCTCTTGCTCAGGCAGACGGAAAAATGCGTATAGGGAATGACGCGCCTGCCGTCGAAATCCAGCGCGTCCTTCCGATGCGCCCGGGACAAGACCGGCTCCGGCACGGGAATTCCCAGGAACTGTGGGTCATAACCGGTCCGGGCCACGGCCGTTTCCATCGCCGGATGAACCGCCGCCGCCGATACCGGCGGGTCCAGCACGAAATCGAGCTTTTTCTGGACCGATAGCGGGTAACAGGCCAATGCATGCTCATCGGCGTCGCCCACTTCCCCCGCGAAATGCAGACCCGCGAAGATGTCGGTCGGCTTGTCGCCGTCATGGATCAACCAGGCGGAGCCTGAATCCCCACCCATGCTGATCTCTCCGTTTCCCGGAAGATGATCCGGATCGGGCCCGATTTCGAAGCAACCGATCGCCTGCCGGCCCGTTTGACCGCCGTAGTCGATCTGCACCATGACGTCGATACGACGCACGATCCCCCGGGTCACAGCTGTCGTCCGGCCCGACTTGATGACCGCATCCCCCAGGGCGACCCGCGCCATGCGGGACGGCGTGGTCCCGATCTCAAGCACCTCGCGTTCGAAATCCCGGTGCAGGATGCGCGCCAGCGCGCAATCGCCGGCCGCGCCGAGATGGCTACGCACCAAGATACCGGCTGTGTTCTGGCTGGTATTGTCGTCGTCGTAAGGGCCGGGCTGCACGACAATGTCGCCTATGCGGCCCCGGTTGCCATTCAACACATGCCAATTTGACAGGATGCATGGCGTTCCGGTGGCCCGGTCAAAAACCACGAGGCCCAGCGTGCCGGCGGTGCCCAATCGATGCGACACGCTGATGCCGGGTACCATCGGGTCGGCGCGACGCCGCCTTTCATTCAGTTGTTCCGCCTCCACCAATTTGTAGGAAGGCTTGAAGGACCGTTCCAGCACATCGGTCGGGAAACTCCTGCCGTCGATCTCTATGCTTTCCGGAATACGGCGGGAGCCCAGGGTTTCAATCGCGGACTCGCCCTTCTCCCCGACGGTGAACTGCAGGCAGATATCGCCATCGCCGTTCTTGCGTCCGATCCCGACGGAAGTAATGTTCGGGTCGCGCAGGAAATCCTCCGCGCGGGCCCGCACAAAAGCCCTCAGCGCCTTCTCGTCTTTGGCGCTGAGTTTCTTGCTGCTTTTCTTTTCAGCCATCTCCCTGTCCTCTCGCTGGTGACGCCAACTTCTTGAGTTGGCGCGACAGCCTACCATACTACCTATGGTCTATGACAGTTTGCCGCCGACAAGGTCTCGGCATTGGCGCAGCTCACCCTGCCCTATTTTCCAAGCATGCAACGCACCTATGCCCTGCGGCCAAATCAAATCGCCCTGTATTTTCGGTGGAATTCTGGCATTGTCAGACAACTGCTCCAATAAGATCGGCGAGAGGAAAACGACCATGCAAGTGTCCGAATTCAAAGGCGACGATTATTGGCGCGACGGATACGCCTTTCCGATCGACGTGCTGACTGCCGCCGAAGCGCAGGCCGTCCGAAAAGAGGTTGAAGCGTTCGAGGCTTCCCCGCCGGAAGGCCTCACCCGTCCCCTGGCGAAATACCTTCGTACCAATGCCCATATCGTATTGCCGACCGTCGCCCGGATGGCCCGTCACCCCCAGGTGATCGACGCGGTCAAGAAAGTCCTGGGACCGGATCTGCTGTGTTGGGGCGCTGAGTTCTTCACCAAGGAAGCGCACACGAACAAGGTGGTCACCTGGCATCAGGATCTGACCTATTGGGGCCTGGGTTACGGAGACCAGGAAGTGACCGCCTGGATCGCGTTATCCCCCGCGACGGTCGAGTCCGGTTGCATGAAATTCGTCGCCGGTTCCCACAAGAACGAGATCCAACCGCATGTCGACACGTTCGATGAGAACAACCTGCTGTCCCGCGGTCAGGAGATGGCGGTGAAAGTGAATGAAGAGGATGAAGTTCCCGTCATTCTGATGCCCGGCCAGATGTCCCTTCATCACGGCCGCATGTTCCACGCATCCGGACCGAACGTCTCGGACGATCGGCGGATGGGACTGGTCATCCGGTTCATCACGCCGGAAATGAAGCAGCAGAATGCTGGAAGGGACTACGCGATGCCTGTCTGCGGCGCGGATACGCATCGGAATTTCGAATACGTCCCGGACCCGGTCAGCGCGTTTTCCCCGGAATCGGTTGCGCTATACGACGAAGTGATGGCGGAACATGCGAAGATCATGGCCCAAGGATCGGAAAAGAAGATCGCTATTTACAGCTGATTTTTGACCATCCTGACGACCGCCGGCGCACTCTGACCGTTTCTCTTTACACAGATGTATCCGGCTGCATACACTTCGGTCGTTCTCAGGTTTCCGATTCAAGGGTGACGCCGTCCGGCGCCCGCGCGTCAGGGAAAGAAACGTCTGCCGGTGAAGGCAAGTCCATCGTGCTGACGACCGCGATTTTATCGGTCGGCACGGCCGCCCTCCCTCCGGACCACGACAATCCGGACCATCCAATGACGGATACAAGGCCATTCCGCTTCGTCTCCCGCAACCACACAATCAGGCTAGCTTAGGATCTTGCACATGACGAAAACCAACAACGACAAGACGACCATCGGCTTTATCGGACTAGGCGTGATGGGCGAGCCGATGTGCCGCAATCTTGCGCTGCGCCGAAACGATATAGGCAGCCCGCGGGTCCTTGCGTTCGACCTGAACAAGGAACCGTTGAAGCGCCTTGAAAGCGACGGCGTGGAAACCACTGCATCGGTCGCGGCGCTGGTAAACCAATCCGATATGATCCTGATGTCCCTTCCCGGCGGCAAACAGGTCGAAGCAATCTGCAACGACGTGCACGGCATATTCGCCCATGCGAAGTCGGGCGCGGTCGTGATCGATCTCAGCACAACCCCGGTGGATCTGACCCGGGTGCTTTCGGAAAAATTTGCGTCGAAGGATGTCGCGTTCATGGACGCCCCAGTTGCCCGAACCCGCCAGGCGGCGGAACAGGGGACCCTGGCGATCAGCGTGGGCGGCATGGCGGAAACCTTCACACGGATCGAACCCATCCTGCGCTGCTTCGCAACAGACATTACCTATTGCGGTGAATCCGGCGCCGGGCAGATGGTCAAGATCCTGAACAACATGATCCTGTTCCAGACGGTCAACGCCTTGGCCGAGGCCCTGACCGTCGCGCGCAAGGCAGGAATGGACGGCGAGGTTCTGTTCAAGGCGCTGTCGAACGGGTCGGCCGACAGTTTCGCCCTGCGCAATCACGGCATGAAGGCCTTGTTACCCGGGACTTTCCCCGAACAGGCGTTTTCCACCCTCTACGCCACCAAGGACCTTGATTATGCGCTGGACCTCGCAAAAAGCGTCGGCGTTAAGATGACGGGGGCTGAGAATGTCCGCCGCTTGTTCGAAGAGGCCGCCGAGGAAGGCTATGGCGATAACTACTGGCCGGTCATCGTTAAGGTGCTCGAGGGAAAAGCCGCCGGGAACTGACCCCTCAAAACGGTATCGCCTCCCCGTCCCAGGCGAAGAAACCGCCGCTGTCGTCGGCGCCAAGGCGATCCAGGACAGCTAGCATCGAGCGTGCGGAATTCCCCGGCGTGAACAGTTTCCCGTCCGGGACACCGCGCTGGAAAGGATGCGAAAGGGCCGTATCGACCGTCCCGGGATGCAGGCCCACGCAAAGCGCTGTCGGATTCCTGCGGGCAAGTTCAATCGCATAAGTCTTGAGCAATTGGTTCAACGCCGCTTTTGACGCGCGATAACTGTACCAACCGCCCAGCCCATTGTCCGCGATACTGCCGACCCGTGCGGAAATCGCCGCGAATGCAGACTTCCGCTTCCTGTCGAGCAGCGGGAGGAAATGTTTGGCGACCAGCGCCGGGCCCGTCGCGTTGACCGCGAAGACGGCGTTCATCGCCGCGGGATCGATAGACCGCCACGTCTTCTCGGGCTGGATGCCCCGTTCTTCGTCATGCAGCATTCCTGTCGCGACGAAGACCAGATGCAGAGCCTCTCCACCAATCACGGAAGCGGCATCGGCGATGCTGTCCTCCTGTAGGATGTCTAAAGGGGCGGGGCGGATCTTTGCATGCTCGGGGACGTCGCCGGATCGCGACAAAGCATGCACAAGATGCACCGACGGGTCGGACGCCAATGCAAGCGCCATGGCGGCGCCGACCCCGCCGCTTGCGCCGACAACGGCGACCCGAAGATCATTCCCAAAACTTGGCAACAGGCCTGTCATTGTGGCCCGGCCCTCCTGTCCAGCCGTTTGGCCGGACAGTTATTCCGCCCAGGCGGGCGCGATCGTCCGGCGTTTCCCATCCGGTGTACGCGGTACGGTATCATCCAGATCTAAACGGTCCCACAATTTGCAGGTGACCATCTTGTGTTTCTGGTCCAGGCCCTCGCAGTAATTGGTGTATTCGCAGACACGAACCTCGTCGCCGCGCCCCAGCTTCACCTTTCGGAACCAAACCGGGTCGGCGAGCGTCTGGCGGGCTGATCCGATGATGTCCGCCTGGCCTGATTGCAGGATTTCCTCCGCCATCTGGAAACCGTGGATACCGCCGGTGACGATCACAGGCGTTTCGAACCCTGCCTCACGTACCGCATTTCGGATGGCGGCCGTCGGCGCGATGTTTCGACCGAACGGGCCGAAAGCGTCCGAGATATATTGCGGCATGCATTCATAGCCGCTGCGTCCCGTATAGGGATAGGCCGCCTGCCCCACGCCCGGCTGTTTGGCATCGTCGAACTTGCCACCGCGCGATGTGGAGAGAAAGTCCATGCCGGCGCGGGCGAATTCCACCCCGAAATACGCCGCATCCTCCACCGTACCACCGCCTTCGATGCATTCATCCGCCAGGAATCGGCAGCCGACCGGATAGTCCGCCCCAACCGCTTCTCGAACGGCGTGGAAGACTTCCAACGGCAGTCGCACGCGGTTCTCCCGGGGGCCGCCATAGCCGTCTTCCCGCGTGTTCTTGGCGGACAGGAAGGATGCCATGGTATACGCGTGGGCATAATGCAGTTCGACCCCGTCGATCCCGGCCTGCTTCGCCCGCAGGGCCGCATCGGCGAACAATCCGGGCAGCACGGTCGGCAGGTCCGCGATATGCGGCAATTCCATATCCGTCACCCGTTCGCGATAGCCCATGCGTAAAGATTCCCTCGTGCGTTCATCTAGCACCGCGTCGAGTTCCTGGTCCGGCATATCCAGCAGATGGTCGCGGATCTTTTCCTCCGGCCATTCCTCAGCACCGATGCGCGCGCGTAGATCGTCCGAGACGGCGAGGAACCGACGGATGAATTTCTCCTTATCCGGCCGGCGTTTGATCGCCAGAAAATCGATCAATTGGATGAACAGTTTGGTCTGCCCGCCGCTCGCCTTGCGGACCCGGTTCGAAAGTTCGGTCAGCCCGGGTATGAAACGGTCGTGTCCGATGCGCAGCAAGGGGCCCGACGGCACGTCCCGGATACCCGTCGCTTCCAGGACCAATCCGCCGGGTCGGCCTTTCGCCATCGCCTCGTACCAATCCAGGACATCCCGGGTCACTTCCCCCTCTTCCGTCGCCCGCCAGGGCACCATGGCCGGTACCCAGGTCCGTGTCTCCAGGCTAAAACAGCCATGCCGGACAGGTGAGAACAGCAGGGATTCTGACGCTTCCCGCTCATTCGGGGATGGCCCTGGATTTGGCTGGAACTGGATTTTTTCAGGGGGTTTCCACATGGCGCACCATTTATTTTATGTATAAAATATTTATAGGTGAAATTTATTCGCGGCGCAATGCCACGGAATTTGGATGGCGGTATCGCGATGCCTGGCGTTAGACTGGAAAAAACAAGAAAACCCCGTGGATACTGGCCGGTGAGGAATAACAATGAGTAAGACTGAGAGCGGCGGAAATTGGGTCGAGACCTTCAAGGGGGCAGTGCTTGCCGCGGAATACGACCCGGAATCGACCATGAATTCGCGCCTATATATCGAGCGTTTCGACCAGGCGACATGGTTCCTGATGCACGCTATCGGAATCACGCCCCGCTCGATCAAATCCGATGGGCGCCGTATCGCCGTGGTCCGGCAGGTATTTCAATATGTCCGCGAACTGCGCGGCGGGGAATTGGTGCGCATCGAAAGCGGCTTCATCGCCGTCGGCAAGAAGCATTTCCGCTTCCTGCATCGGATGTTCGATGTTGAGACCGGCGATCTTGTGGCGACCAGCGACGTTACCGCCGTTCAGGCCAGCCTGAAGAACGGCAAGACGGTGCCGCTGCCGGATGAGCAAACAAGGAAAGCGTCCACCTACACCATCACCGAAGACACCATCGATTGATCGGCTTCCCATCATGAATTCCACCTCCCTTCCCGCGGCAGCCGTCTCGGCTGCCCCGAAGGATCGCCCCACGGGTGTTTCCGGCGAACAACTGACCGTCCGCGTCGCCCGCGGCAAGGGTGACGACCGCAGGTTCGAGGAATTCCAGGTCCCGTTGCGCGAAAGCCAGACCGTCCTGGACATTGTCACCTGGATTCAGCGGAACGCGGAACCGGCGCTGGCCTATCGCTTCGCCTGCCGGGTCGGGGTCTGCGGATCTTGCGCCATGACGGTGAACGGCCGGCCGAGATGGACCTGCCGCACCCATGTCTCCAAGGTCATGGGCAAGGACGGAACCTTGACGATCGAACCGCTGCGCAACCTGCCTCGGATCAAGGATCTCGTCGTCGACATGGCGCGCTTCTTCGAAAAGTGGCAGGAGGCGGGTGGCCGCTTCGCCGGCAACGAGGACCGGACATCCCCCCTCGCCAGGATCGACCCGCAAAGCGCCGGGCGACGAGCCGTCGACGAGGGCATTGAATGCATCAACTGCGCCGTCTGCTATGCGGCCTGCGATGTGGTGGCCTGGGACGAGGAATATCTTGGCCCCGCCGCACTGAATCGCGCCTGGACCCTGGTGAACGACGAACGCCATGCGGAAAAGCGCGACACAATGCGCAAGGTTTCCCGCAGCAGCGGCTGTCATTCCTGTCACAGTCACGGCAGTTGCGTCGAACACTGTCCCGTCGGGCTGAACCCTACGGCTGGTATCGCCGGGCTGAAACGGCGATCCGTTCTGCAGTTATTGTGGCGAAACGGCGACTGACGGGTCACTGTCCGTTTATTCAATCACCCGGTAAGCCCCGGCCCTGCCTGCGACAAGGTGCATGGTTTCGGGCATGACGCGGCGGGAGTATGCCTGCGTAGGAAAAGAGGCCTTGCTTCATCTTTTTTGTCGCCTGGGCGCCAGAAGCTTAGAAACCGGGGCCGGTATCAGTCTGGACGTAGAATATGCCGATTAGAGTGCCGCAAGTCGGGCATCCGCTCATCATTTTCCTGATCAGTGCCTTCCTGGCCGCAACGGCGAACCTCCGGTTCTTCGAGGAAACCGTCACTGTCTATCCGGTAGCCGAGAACTGGCCCTTTCTGGTTTCGGCCGCCATCGTGCTGACCTGCGCGATTGCCCTTGTCACGGCGCTGTTGTCCCTTCTGTTTCCCATAAGGGCTGTTGGAATCGGTCTTTTCATGGTTGCTGCGGTGGTCGGGCATTTTTCCGACACGCTCGGGATCACCATCGATACGGAAATGATCCGCAACACCCTCTACACGGATGCCGCGGAAGCCAGCGACATGGTGAGCGTGACGTTGGGCCTCCGGATTCTCGTTCTGGGCATCGTGCCGTCTGTCGTTCTCTGGTTCGTCCCGATCAAACCCTGTCCGCTGCGCTGGCGCCAGGCGCGGGTCTTAGCGGCCGCGCTCGGCGCTGTCGCGGTAACGGTCGCGGTAATCCTGCCATTTTCCGATACCTATGCCAGTTACTTCCGCGAGCACAAACCGCTGCGCTATTACACGAACCCCACCTACCCGATCTATTCGGCCGTGAAATTCGCACTCGAGAATGGTGCAGACGTGGCCCAGGATCACACGGTCGAAACGCGCATGCGGGGTGCCGCGCTCCCAGACGGGGACAAGGCACACGACCTGGTCATTCTCGTGGTCGGTGAGACCGCCCGGGCCGACCATTTTGGCCTGAACGGTTATGCCCGCGGCACGACGCCGAATCTGTCCTCCCGGCAGGACCTGGTCTCCTTCAGCAATATGCGGTCCTGCGGCACCTCCACCGCGATCTCGGTGCCCTGCCTGTTCTCGCTCGACCCACGTGAGTCCTTCGATATCGAAAGCGCGCGCTGGACCGAAAATACGGTGGATGTCCTGGCCCGCGCCGGGGTGACGGTCCTGTGGCGGGACAATAATTCCGGACCGCAGGGCGTCGCCGACCGGGTCGGCTACCAGATGTTCACGGCGGCCGACGTCAATCCCATCTGCGATGTCGAATGCCGAGATGAGGGCATGCTCTCCGGGCTGGACGACTATCTGGACACACAAAAGAACGACGTTCTGATCGTCCTGCACCAGAAGGGCAGCCATGGGCCTGCCTACTTCAAGCGATACCCTGAAGCATTCCGCCGCTTCACGCCGGACTGCCGGGATATCGACCTTGGGAAATGCAGCGCCGAAGAAATCGTGAACGCCTATGACAATACGATCCTGTATTCGGACCATTTCCTGGACCGGGTGATTGCTTTGCTGCAGCGGCATCAGGACCGCTATGAACCGACCATGCTGTATGTCAGCGACCATGGTGAGTCTCTGGGCGAATTGGGCATCTTCCTGCACGGCATGCCGTATTTCATGGCGCCCGATGCGCAGACCCATGTGCCCTTCATCGTCTGGGCGGCGGAAACGTCGGATGTCGACCGCGAAAAGCTGGTGGAGATCAAGGACCGACCGGCAACCCATGACGATCTCAGCCGTATTCTGCTGCAGCTGTTTGAAATTGAGATCGGAGACGTCCGTCCGGAACCGGTAAAAGGCGTGATGCCGATGTCCGAACATGCCAGCAACTAGCCGGTCCGTCGTCCTCCTCTCTTTCGCGGCGCTGCTGCTGACCCTTGTCGTATCCGGGTTCACCAATTTGGATTTCTTGGTCCAGGACCGTCTGTTCGATGCGGACACGCAATCCTGGCTTTGGGACAAGGGAGAGCCGGTCGCGCGGCTTTTCCTCTACACTGGTCCGAAAATCGCCCTGGCCGCTCTCGCGGCGGCCTGTCTGATCGCGCTGATGGCTTCCATCCGCTGGGATTGGGCACGACGGCGAAGACGGGGCTTGGCGCTGCTGCTGATATCGTTGATCATCGTGCCGGCGACCATCGGCGCATTGAAGACGGCAACCAATGTCGCATGCCCGGCCCGGTCCGACCGATATGGAGGAAACGTGCCCACCGTAGCCCTGTTCGAGCGCTATCCCGACGGCGAGCGCCCGCAAGAGCGCCAGCGCTGCTTCCCTGCCGGCCATGCCAGCGGCGGATTTGCTCTGTTCGCCCTGGTCTTCCTGTTCGAGGGTCAAGCCGCGCGCCGACGCGCGGTCGCCGCCGCCCTGGTCATCGGCGGCACGATGGCGGCGTACAAGATGGCGATCGGCGACCATTTCTTGAGCCACACCCTGATCACGATGGAAATCGCCGCCCTGATCGTCGCATTGACCGGCATGGCCGCCGATCGGCTTGTCGAGCGCATCGGGCCTCGTCCATGACCGAAGCGCTCCTCTACGCCGCTCAACGTATTACGGCGATGATCCTGGCCCCGCTGGTGTTGGTCCATTTGGGCCTTGTCCTCTATGCGGTCGCGGACGGCCTGACCGCGGACGAGATCCTATCCCGCACACGGGGCAACATGGCCTGGGCCGCGTTCTACGGCCTGTTCGTCCTGACGGCGGCGGTGCATGCGCCGCTCGGCCTGCGGAACATCCTGCGCGAATGGCTGCGGTTGAAGGGCGGGATGATCGACTTCTTGCTGGTCCTGTTTGCCCTGCTGCTGGCGGGGCTTGGCCTGCGGGCCGTTATGGCCGTGATCTAGGGGGATGGGGATGTTGGAGCACGGAAAAGGCAAACATCCGGGGGCATGGGCGGCACTGGGCCATCGGCTCTCGGGGCTGGCACTGGTTCTGTTCCTGCCCTTTCATTTCCTGGTCCTGGGGCTTGCCCTGGAAAACGCCGCGGCGCTGGACGAGTTCCTGAAGTTGGCGGAAATGCCCCTCGTGAAAGTCGCCGAATGGGGGCTGGTCATGCTGCTGGCGCTGCATTTGGGATTCGGCCTGCGTGTGCTCGCCCTTGAATTCCTGCCCTGGCGCGACAGCCGCAAGGGCCTGATCGTCCTCGGCTCGTTGGGCGCGGTCGCCGCCGGTGCCGTCTTCGTCGTGCAAGTCTTATAGGTCACGCCCATGCAGATCGAACGCGACAAAACGGATATCCTCATCATCGGATCGGGCGGCGCTGGGCTCTTCGCCGCGTTGCACGCCCTGAAGGCCGATCCGGACCTGCAGGTGACGGTGGCGGTGAAGGGATTGCTCGGCAAAAGCGGCTGCACGCGCATGGTCCAGGGCGGCTACAACGCGGCGATGGCGGCCGCGGATTCCCTGGAACGCCATTTCATGGATACCATCGTGGGCGGGAAATGGCTGCCCCGCCAGGATCTGGCGTGGCGCCTTGTGGAGGGTGCGGTCGAGCGCATCCATGAATTGGAGAACGAGATCGGTTGCTTCTTCGATCGCAACCCGGACGGTAGCCTGCATCAGAAGGCCTTCGCGGGACAGAGCTTCGACCGCACGGTTCACAAGGGTGACCTGACCGGGATCGAGATCATCAATCGACTTATGGAACAGGTCTGGTCCCGCGGCATCGACCGGCTTGAGGAACACCGCGCCATCGCCCTGATCCCCGCCAAGGACGGGGCCCGGCTTTCCGGCGTTCTTTTCATCGATATGCGGACCGGCATCTACCGCTTCGTGCAGGCCAAGGCCGTATTGCTGGCCGCCGGCGGCGGACCGACGATGTATCTCTATCACACGCCGTCGGGCGACAAGAGCTGTGACGGCATGGCCATGGGGCTCGACCTGGGCCTGCCCTTGCGCGACATGGAGATGGTTCAGTTTCACCCGACCGGCCTGCTGGCGGGGGAAGAGACGCGAATGACCGGTACGGTCCTGGAGGAAGGCCTGCGCGGCGCCGGCGGCTATCTGCTGAACGGCGACGGCGAACGCTTCATGGAGCGGTACGATGCCCGCGGCGAACGGGCGACACGAGACATCGTCAGCCGCGCGATCTATGAAGAAATGAAGAGCGGTCGAACCACGCCCTATGGCGGTGTCTATATCGAGATGAAGCATCTCGGCCCCGAAACCGTCGCCAAGCGGTTCCCGGGCATGGTGACACGCTGCGCCGATTGCGGTTTCGATCTGGCCGGCGGCCGGGTGGAGGTGGTTCCCACCGCCCATTACATGATGGGCGGCATAGAGTTCGAAATCGACGGTTCGACCGCCCTGCCCGCCCTGTTTGCCGCCGGCGAGGATTGCGGCGGCGTCCACGGCGCGAACCGGTTGGGCGGCAATGGTGTCGCCAATTCCACCGTCTATGGCGGGATCGCCGGCGACAGCATGGCCGCCTTCGCTGCCAAGGAAGGATATCTTTGCACACCGGATTCGGAGGCGATCGATCGCGCGATCGAAAAAGCCGAACGCCCCTTCAAAAAGCCGGCCGGCAACCTCAATGGATTGCGGGAACGCCTGTGGAAGACGATGTGGGACGATGTCGGCATCATCCGCACGCAGGATGGCCTGGAACGCGGACGCGACACGGTCGCGGCGCTTGCCGAGGAATTGGAACATATCGGCCTGCCGGACACCGACCGCGCCTTCAATTTGACCTGGCACGACTGGCTGAACCTCGACTCGCTTTTCAAGATCTCAAGCGTGATCGCGGAAGCTTCGCTGGCCCGGAACGACTCGCGCGGCGCGCATTATCGTGAAGACTTCCCCGATACCGGGGATTTGGAAACCACCGCCTTCACCCGTATCCTCGCCAAGGAAGGTGCCCTGTCGGTTGATATGGTACCTGTCGACTTCTCAATCGTGCGTCCCGGCGAGTCGTTGATCGACGACGAGGCGGGCGCGCCACCAACCGCGGCGGAATAGCAACATGTCCATCATCCTTCGCCCTGCAACCGTGGAGGATATCGAGGAGGTCGCCGCGGTTTGGCACGACGCCTGGCATGACGGGCATGGCGAGCTGGTGTCGCCGCCTTGGCGGCGCTTGCGCGACCGGGAAAACTTCCGGATGCGCGCGCCGGGGCTGATCCCCAACATGATACTCGCATACGACGAGGAGGCGCAGGCCATCTGCGGCTTCGTCGTTCCCGAAGAGGACCAGATCGAGGATCTGTTCGTCGCCGCCCCTTATCGCGGCACAGGAACCGCCGCGCGCCTGCTACGCGCGGGTGAGGAAAAGCTGGCCGCCGCGGGTGTCGCCCTGGCGCAATTGGAATGCACCCAGCGCAACGACCGGGCCCAGCGCTTTTACGAGAAGATGGGTTGGCGCGTCGCACGCGCCGGCACCCAGGAAGTCGACACGCCGGAAGGCCGACAATCCCTGGACATCTGGGTCATGGAAAAAGCCCTGCCCCGATCCGGTTGAACCGCCCCGGTCAGCCCATCCGTTCGGACGCGTAGGCGCCGGGCCCCGGCGGGAAAACGACCGTGCGGTTGCCGTTGATGAAGGTCCGGTGGTGAATATGCGCATGAATGGCGCGCGCCAGGACCTGGCTTTCCACGTCGCGGCCCAGCGAGACATAGTCCTCCGCCGATTGGGCATGGGTGATCCGCACCGTGTCCTGCTCGATGATCGGGCCTTCGTCCAAATCCGCGGTCACATAGTGGGCCGTCGCGCCGATCAATTTCACGCCGCGCTGATAGGCCTGTTTATACGGGTTGGCGCCCTTGAAGCTGGGCAGGAAGGAATGGTGGATATTAATGATCTTGCCGGACATGCGCTGGCAAAGCTCATCCGACAGGACCTGCATGTAGCGGGCGAGGACAATCAGTTCGGTTTCCGTCTGCTCGACGATCTCCATCAACTGCGCTTCGGCCTTGGGCTTGTTTTCCTTCGTCACCTTGATGTGGTGAAAGGGAATGTCATGGTTCACGACGACTTTCTGATACTCGAAATGGTTCGAGACCACACCGACGATATCGATCGGCAGGGCGCCGATCCGCCAGCGATACAGCAGATCGTTCAGGCAATGACCGAAACGGGAGACCATCAACAGAACCTTCATCCGCTCGTTGGAATCCCGGATTGCCGCATCCATGCCGAATTCCGCCGCGACGGGTTCAAATCCGTCCCGGATCGCCTCGAAACTTTCCCCCTTTTCAGAGATGAAACTGACCCGCATGAAGAATTTACCCGCCCCCAAGTCGTCGTATTGGGCGCTGTCGACGATGTTGCAGCCTTTTGACGCAAGATATTGCGCGATGGCGGCGACGATGCCGCGGGTGGATTTGCAGGTTACGGTGAGGGTGAACGGAGACATGGCGCTCTTTTTTCCAGGAGTTCGGGAAGTATTGACCCGGACGTTCTATACGCAAGCGCCGACGAATACCAATGGCGGATTGCCGGCCGCCTTGACCGGCAATCCTCCGCAATCCTTCCAACTGGGATTTTAGCGCCGCGCGATGATCCAGATCGCATGGATCAAACCGGGTATATATCCCAACAGGGTCAGCAGGATATTCAGGAAAAAATGGCCCGTCAGGCCGACCTGCAGCAAGACGCCGACCGGCGGCAGCAACACAGAAAGAATGATGCGTAAAATATCCATGGCGGATCTCCTTCATGACAACTCGTTTGCCCGTCTCGGCCGGGCTTCCATGTCAGCAATGCCCGTAAACACGCCGGGGTTGCGCCGGCGGGGCCGGAAAAAATCGCGATGATCGGCGCAACCCGATCCGGAGCCGCGGCGTTGTTGTCCTGAAAGCCGCGCAAAACGCCCGGCGATTTGGACATATTGAGGAGAAGCAACGATGAGTATCGTGAAGACTCTTGCCATCCCGTTCGTATTATTGAGCGTCATCGGCCTGGCCGCCTGCGAAACCGTCGAAGGCGCCGGCGAGGATATCGAGAATGCCGGTGAAAGCATCCAGGACGCGGCTGAATAAGACAGCCGCCTTCCTGTCGGAACGGAAAGAAGCCGCCCCTGTACCTCAACGACCGGGCGGCTGCTTTTCGTTCGGGGCTAGGGTCCCGATGGCAAGCCGACGCTGTCGACAAGCCCAACCAATCAACAAGCCTGTGCCAGTGAGAAGGATTGCCGCGGCGGCCGTTCCGGCCGACACTGTCCCCAATAAAGGGAGGATATCGCGCAATGACCGATACGGGCCAAATCGGCATCGACCTTGTCGAAGAAACCGCGCATACGCTGATGACCAAGGCGGGGATCGAGATCCCCGACGACTATCTGACCGGCATCAAGGCGATGGCCGCGGCGGAGGACGGCGATCTCTCCTCCTTCGTTCTCAAGGCGATGCTGGAAAACTGGGAAGCCGCGAAGGCGGATCGTCGACCTATGTGCGCCGATACCGGCCTGCCCCGGTATTACGTGAAGGTCGGCAACGACGCCCGTGTCGAGGGCGGATTCGTGGCCCTGGAACGCGCCCTCAGACAAGCTACCGCACGGGCCACAACCTCCGTGCCCCTGCGCCCGAACCGGGTCCATCCACTTTGGCGCACCGACAACAACAACAATGTCGGCATCAACGCCCCCGAAGTGGATTGGAGCTTCGAGCCGGATGCGGATTGGGTCGATATCACCACCGTTCACAAAGGCGGCCTGTTCGGCACGGATTATCGCATGCTGTTCCCGGGCGATGGGATCGACGGCATCAAGCGTTTCGTACTGGATACGCTGGTCGCCTTCGGAAAACGCGGCCTTGCCTGTCAGCCCGCCATTGTCGGCGTCGGCATCGGCGGGTCAAAGGACACCTGCATGGTGCTGGGCAAACAGGCTGCCTGCCTGAGGACCGTCGGCGACCGCAATCCCGACCCCGAAATCGCCAAGTTGGAACTGGAACTTCAGGAACTGGGCAATTCCATCGGCATGGGCGCGATGGGATTCGTCGGCAAGAGCATGGTCGTCGATTGCCATGTGGAGGTCGGCTATACCCATACCGGCGGCATGCCGGTCAGTGTGCATTGCTTCTGCCTGTCATCACGGCGTGCAACGGCCCGCCTGCACAACGACGGCCGGGTGGAATATCGGACGGATCCGCAATGGTTCACGCCTTATATGCGGCGCGACACCGTCGATTGGCCGACCGGCGCTCAGGCGGCGGCCGAATAGAGGAGACAAGAACCATGAGCAAACTACGCGAGGTTCGGCTTACCTCCCCGGTCAAACAGGAAGACCTGGAAAAACTGCAACTGGGCGATGTCGTCTATCTCGACGGGCTGATCTATACCGGCCGCGAGGGGGTCTATCGCCGCGTTATCGACCAGGGCCATCCGCTTCCCATCGACCCGACAGAGGTCGGCAATGTGAACTTCCATTGCTCCCCCGCTGCCACGGTGAACCCGAACGGCAGCTACGCCATCGGCGCAGTGACCGCCACCGCCAGTTTCCGTTTCGCCAAATGGATGGAGAAGTGGTTCGAGGTCTCCGGTGCCAAAGTCATCATCGGCAAGGGCGGCATGTCGGAGGCCGACTACAAACGGCTATTCGTGCCGGCGGGTGCTGTCTACCTGACCACGGTCGGGTATGGCACCGGCGCCTTGTTGGGCCGGGGCATCAAACGCGTCCGCGACGTCCATTGGCTGGACGAATTGGGCATCGCCCAGGCCATGTGGGTGATCGAGGTCGAAAAGTTCGGCCCCCTGCTGGTCGACGGCGACGCAAAAGGCAACAGTCTGTTCGAACGCAACAATCGGGAAATTAACGCCGGCCTCGACAAACTGTATGAAGGGCTGAAGAAACCGGCGCTCTCGCGCTTCGGCGAGACCGACGATCGGGACCGCGAACTGATCTGAAAACAACCTTCACGGAACAATTGACGGGGCGCCCGGTTTTCCGAACGCCCCGCCCACTAGCAACTTCAAATAACCGTCAAGAATACGAACTCAATAACGAAACCGAACCACTGAACTTCATTCAAACTTGAAACCTCGACTACCGGCAGCGGCTAAATACTGCCGTTCCGATCATTTCGCAGAAGGTAGCGCGTGGTTCTGAATCGTTTATTAATAATACCGAATATTCGACATAAAAGCGCTCGAATTCACCTAATGGTGACAAATCGAACCCAGCCCCGCCCGCGAAGGGCGGAGCGGCCGCACCACATAAAACGGCGCGACGAAAATTCTTCTTTTCAGCAGATTACAAATTTAGTCGGGATACTAGATCGTCCGCGTCGAGCAACACTCAACCCAGCCGCTCTTTCAGTCGCTCGACAATCCTCGGGGAGACGAACTCACTGACTTCGCCACCCAGAGACGCGATTTCCTTCACCAACCGGCTGGAAATGAACTGATTGCGCTCAGACGACATCAGGAAGACGGTTTCGATATTCTTGTTCAGACGCGCATTCATGCCGACCATCTGAAATTCATACTCGAAGTCGGAGACGGCGCGCAGGCCGCGCACGATCATGCTGGCCCCGACTTCCTGGGCGTAATGGATCAAAAGGCTATCGAACGGCCGAACCTCGATCTTCGCGGCGACGCCGCCGTTGGATATCGCGTCGATTTCCGCTTCCACCATGGCGGTGCGCTCTTCCAGGGAAAAAAGCGGGCCCTTGCCGGCGTTGACGGCAACGGAAACAACCAATCGATCGCACATATGGCGTGCCGCGCGCGTGATGATGTCCATATGGCCGTTGGTGATGGGATCGAACGTCCCAGGATAGATGGCGACCCGCTCGGTGCTCATATTCCGCTCCCCTCAATCAACGCGGAGGCTCTCGGCCCTCACCGGCGGTTTTGCCGCGATCCGGCACATGGCCAACTTACGCTTTAACGCGGCCCTCACCCGGACCGGGACCTAAAACGTCAGCGTTCTAACGCGCCGACGGTGCCTGTCTACACCCTAAGACCCGGAAATGGTAGCCCATGCTTTTGCAGTCCCGGTCACGACACCCGATCCAGCCAAATCCAAACGCGGGTTGCGCTCTGCCTTGGTTCCGCCGTTCCGGCGAAACGGGGCCGCAAATCCAAGCCCGCGAAGCAGTATCGGCAGCGGAAGGCTCGAAATGAAGAAGCCGCCCCCAAGAGCGGCTTCCATTTACTAGCACAAAGCTTGACCCCGGGAGCCTTAACGCTCCCGGTCGCACATTTGCCGAGGAGAAGTCAGGCCCTCCGGTTTCCCCTGCGCCGCAGAAGCAGTAGGCCGCCAAGGGCTGCTGCCAGCATCGGGAAAGCTGCAGGAAGCGGAACCGGCGCAATAGTCGCGGACAAGGAGTAGGTTCTGTTTCCTGTCGAACGCCTATCGACCGTGTTTCCTATAGCCGGATCCGCGGAAATGAACACTTCATCAAGGGTAGCGAAGGTCGGGAAAACGCCGGCCCCATCGAAACTGATTTTTGCGTCCGCCATGAAGGCACCGATGAACCAACCTGCTTCCACAGCGATCGAGGTCGTGAAGCTGTTGAAACCCAAATCGACATTGCGAATGTCGATCGCCTCAATCACAAAATCGCTGCTTGCATCCGCGCTACTCAACAGCAGCAAGCCAACCCGGTTGTCGCCTTCAGTGAAGCGGATATGGGTCTCCCACGCGGTGAGTATGCCAGCCTCCGCGATCGGCCCACCGGTCACAATGGCAAAATCATTGAAACCATCGCCGACGGACCGGCTGATCGCCTCGTTTCCTACCGTCGCCGCCTGTGCCCCACTCACCAATACAACGAAGGCAATAATCGCACTGAAAAAACACGTAAACGCTTCTTTCCGCATAGAAAATCCTCATAAATTCCCATATTGGAGAATGGCACCGCCCCCAGTTCCCTGTTCAATTCTATTTTGGTGAAATAGGCATATCAACGACCACAGCTCGGATATCAGGCGGATATCGCTCCGCTGCCGTCAACAGCTAGAAACATTTCCAATTCCGGGTCACAATGTCACTTTTCAAGGGTATCCGTTGACAATTACATGCAGCAACGGCGATTACCGCATGTCACGATCGATACTTCCGTCTTCATGGCTGCCCAGCCGTCCGCCATGGTTTGGCAATAGGGCAGCACATCCGACTTTTATGGAACCGCCCTTCGCCTTGAGACGGCGGCGGTCAACTCGGCCAAGCACGGACCGATTCCCAGGATTCATTGGAAAACATCGAAAAACGTCGTTGGCTACCCGGGAGAGACCCGGAACCGCCTAGGTAATCGATCCGCCCGACAGCGCTGAATTTTTGCGCCAATTTCCGGGGCTTCCCAGCATTCCTTTAACTGTCTCAACGACGTGATTCAAGAAAGGTTGCTTCCTATCAATCAGATGTCCTGCCGGCGGCCGTTCCGCCCTATACTGGGTCGCAGCGACAGCGAGAGGTAAATGAATACACGTCGGGCCATTCTGGCATTGCTTTTCTTCTGTGCGGTGGGGGCTTACCTCACCGGACTGCTGCAACCCGTAGACCAATGGATACGGGAGAAACGATTCCAATTCGGCAGCAGGCCTGTTTCGGGAGAGGTCGTCACGGTCGACATCGACGCCGTCAGCATCGACCAGTTGGGACAATGGCCGTGGAAGAGGAGCGTCTATGGCGAGGTTGTGGACCGCCTGAACGAACTCGGCGCGTCGATCATCGCCTTCGACGTGGATTTCAGCAGCCCGTCGACGCCGGAGGAGGATCTCGCCTTTGCCGAAGCCATGGCACGTTCCACCGCGCCGGTCTATCTCGCTTCGTTCAATCAACCCACGAATGCCGGTGCCGAAACCCTTTATGGAAACCAACCGATAGAGACCTTCACCGCGGTCGCGCGACTGGCCATGGTCAACGTCTTTGCCGATCGCGACGCCGTTATCCGGACCTTCCCCTTCGGCGCGATGGTCGACGAGCAGCCGGTTCAGTCGATCGCGGCGGTGTTGGCGAAGTATTCCGGGTTGATAAACGGCAGTTTCTATATCGATTTCGGAATCGATATCGACAGTTTGGACCGGATCCCCCTGATCGATCTGCTGAACGGAAAGGTTGACCGCGAAAGGGTCGACGGCAAGAGACTGATCATTGGGGCGAGTGCCGCGGAACTGCGCGATTTCTTCTCGGTCCCCCGTTTCGGAATCATTTCCGGTCACACGCTGCAAGCGGCGGCAACGGAAACGCTGATACAAAACCGTACGCTTCAGCTTTCCTCGGGCTTGGTCGTGCTGGGACTGACGGTCGTCATGGCGGTTCTAGCGATCTGGCGGAGAAAACGTGGGGCCCTGGTCCCGACACTGCTGACGCTGGCGGCTGGAATGGTCGTATTGGAGGCTGCAGCCACGACCATTCAGGCCATGGAAGCCTATGCCCTGCAAACCGCGAGCAGTCATCTGGTGCTGTTGTTTTTCGGCGCGTTCTCAGTCGTTCAGGAAATCGACCTGAAACGCATAATGCTCTTGATATCCGAGAGCAGAGCGGACAACGCGCAGGCGATACTCGATCGTGTCATCAGCGACAATTCCGAGGGCATCGTGGTCGTGAGCGAAGACAGCACTGTCCACACTCTCAACAAATCCGCTGAAACCTTTTTCCGAAACGTGGTTCACGCCACGGAGACACTCGCCCCGGACCTTACCGGCATGCCATTGAACGAGCTCGCCCCTGAAGCGCTGGTCGCTGCCGTGCAAATGGACATGTCTGCCGCCCGGGAAGGGCATATTGGACAGCGCGAACCGACATTGATCGACAAGACCTACGACACACATGGCCGCCATGTGCTTGAATATATCGTAACCCCTTCGATACTGGCCGGCGGCGTGGACTTGTCCGGAAAGAAACAACCGGACAGGGTTTTCGCCTGTGTGAATTTCCGGGACGTGACCGAACGCCACATCCGAGAGGAACGCGCCCGTTTTCTTGCCAGATTCGATCCGGTCACGGGCCTTCCCAACAAGAACGGGTTCATTGAATTCCTGGAAGGCGTACCCGACGGGCATGTAGCCCTTGCCGATTATTCCGCTGTCTGCCGGATCGCAATCAGCCGATTGCAAAGCGTGCAGGATACTCTGGGGCAGGATTTCGCAGACGACATTCTGAACCTTGTCGCCACCCGCCTGAGCGAGGCGATCGGCCCAGGCGAGTATTTGGCCTCGACGATGGATAACGGGTTCCATCTGTACCTAATCGCTACGACGCAGGACCAACTGGACAAACGGATGTCCGGTCTGCTGGAGATGATTTCCAAGCCATATTTCCATGGCGGGCACGGCGCGACAGTCGGCGCCAGTGCCGGAATAACGGTGTTGGACGACCTGGACTGCCCGCCCGAGACTCTTTTGAAGCGGGCTAAATCCGCGCTGAACGACGCAATTTCAGAAGACGGAAATACCTTCGCCATCTACGCACCGGAGTTGGATCTGCGTATCCAGGTCCGCCAGCAATTGGAACTGGACCTATGGAAGGCCTTCGAAGAGAAGCAATTCGTCAATTTCTATCAGCCGCAGATCAATCTAGCCGATGGAAGTCTGTACGGCGCTGAAGCCTTGATCCGCTGGATTCACCCGGAGCGCGGTTTCGTATCACCCGCCGATTTCATCCCCATCGCGGAACAATCGAGTCTCATCGTCGACATGGGTGAATGGGCGATGAACCAGGCCTGCATCGACGCCGCGACATGGCCAGGGTCACCGAAGATCGCGGTCAATCTGTCGCCAGTACAGTTCTTTCAGGGTGATCTGGTCCGAACGGTGGAGGATGCCCTGAAGAATTCAGGCTTGCACAAAGACCGGTTGGATCTGGAAATCACGGAGAGTCTGTTCATGGAGGATACCGGGCGTATCCTTGACCTGATGTCCGCACTTCGGGCGATGGGCCTGCGGTTCGCGTTGGACGATTTCGGAACCGGCTACTCCTCCCTCGCCTATATTCAGAATTTCCCCATGGATAAGATCAAGATCGACCAAGCCTTTGTGCGGGGGATGCAGGAAGACTCGTCTTCGCTGTCCATCGTTCGGGCCGTTGCTGATCTGGCCCGCGGCCTGAACATGGAAACCGTCGCCGAAGGTGTCGAAACCGATGTCGAACGCAGGCTCGTCAGTCAGGTCGGCTGCTCCGTCGGCCAGGGATATTTGTTTTCTAAACCACTTCCCGCCGAAGACATGACGAAGTTTGCCGAAAACATGGCAGCGGCCAAATCTTCGTAGCGGCGCAGATCAAACTGCCCCCGTGCAACGCACCGCCTAAAAAAAAGCCGCCCAAAAGAGCGGCTTTTTAAATTTTACAGGCCTAGCAGAGAGGGTGCCCTAGTCTTCGGTCGTGTCTCCATCAGGCTCGTTCGCGTCGGTGCTGGACGTCTCCTGATCCACAGCACCGTCTTCGTTCGCAACGGCATCCTCGCCCCCTTCGCCTTCTTCATCGCCATTGTCTTCAGCATCGCCCTCGGCATCCCTGAGCCTGGCGACGGAGACGACCTTTTGGTCGGCACCGACGTCGAAGATGCGCACGCCCATGCTGCCCCGGCGCTTGGGGGAAATTTCGTTGGCGTGGGAGCGGATGATCTGGCCGGTGGAACTGACCAGCACCAACTCGTCCGTTTCCGGAACCAGGCGGAAGGAGGCCACAATGCGGCTGCCCTCACCCCGGTCCAGGTTCATGTTGTTGATCCCCTTACCCCCGCGACCGGTGATCCGATAGTCGTAGGAGGAGGAAAGCTGACCATACCCGGCGTCGGAAACGGTAATGATGAGTTCCTCTGCCTCCGCCATCGACTTATAGGGTTCCTCCTCTAGCCGGCGGGCGGTTTCCTCATCCTGGGCGCGACGCTCTGCATCATTCCCGTAATCGGACGACTCGAGACGGCGCGCAGCACCGGATGCGCGGAAGAACTCTTCCCGTTCCTCGGATGTCGCGGCGCTGTGATCCATCAGGGACAGCGAGACGACCTCGTCGCCCTCCGCCAGCCTGATGCCGCGCACCCCGGTGGAGGTCCGGCCTGAGAAGACGCGCACGTCCGGCACGGGGAAGCGGATGCACATGCCCTGAGCGGTGGAGAGGAAAACGTCCTCGGTCTCGGAACAGGTCCGCACCCCGATCAACCGGTCCCCTTCGTCCAGTTTCATGGCGATTTTGCCGTTCGCCTTGATGTTGGTGAAGTCGGAAAGCTGGTTCCGGCGCACATTGCCGGTCGCCGTCGCGAAGACGGCATAGAGCTCACCCCATGTCTCCTCATCTTCCGGTAAGGGCATGATCGTGCTGATATATTCGCCTTCGGACAAGGGCAGAAGATTGACCAGCGCCTTGCCGCGCGCGGTCGGGCTTCCCAGCGGCAGGCGATAGACTTTCATCTGATAGACCATGCCGAAGGAGGAGAAGAACAGCACCGGCGTGTGGGTCGAGGTGACGAAGACGTTCACCACCGCGTCGTCTTCCTTCATCGACATGCCCGACCGGCCCTTGCCGCCGCGGCGCTGCGCCCGGTAGGTCGACAGCGGCACGCGCTTGATATAGCCGCCCTGGGTAACGGTGACGACCATGTCCTCACGCTGGATGAGGTCCTCGATATCGTGCTCGAACTCGTTTTCTTCCAGCGTCGTGCGGCGCGGCGTGCCGAACTGGTCGCGGACTTCGACCAGTTCCTCGCGCATCACCTCAAGCCGGCGCGGGCGCGATTGCAGGATTTCGAGATAGTCTCGGATCTTTTCCGCGAGTTCCTCGGTTTCCTTAGTCAGTTTGTCCCGTTCCATGCCGGTCAGGCGCTGCAGGCGCAATTCAAGGATCGCGCGGGCCTGGGTTTCGGACAGGCGGTATTTACCGTCCACCACTTCATGTCCCGGATCGTCGATCAGCGCGATGAAGGGCGCGACGTCGCCGGCCTCCCAATCGCGGGCCATCAACTGTTCCCGCGCTGTGGCGGGATCAGGGGCGGCGCGGATCAATTCGATCACCGGGTCCAGATTGCTGATCGCGACCAGCAGACCGGCCAAGATATGCGCGCGTTCCCGGGCCTTGCGTAGCTCATAGGCCGTCCGGCGGGTGACAACTTCCTCCCGGAAGTCGACAAAGGCCGTGACGATGTCCTTGAGGTTCAGCATCTCCGGCCGGCCACCGTTCAGGGCCAGCATGTTGACGCCGAAACTGGTCTGCATCGGCGTGTATCTATAAAGCTGCGCCAGGACGACGTCATAGACCGCGTCGCGCTTCAACTCGATCACCACGCGCACGCCGTCGCGGTCGGATTCGTCGCGCAGATCGGCGATCCCTTCCACCTGCTTTTCACGCACGACTTCCGCGATACGCTCCAGCATGCGGGATTTGTTCACCTGATACGGAATTTCCGTCGCGACGATCGCCTCACGCCCGCGGATTTCCTCCATATGGGTGCGCGCCCGCATGATGACCGAGCCCCGCCCCGTCTGATGAGCGGACCGGATGCCGGAGCGGCCGAGGATGATCCCGCCGGTCGGGAAATCCGGGCCCGGCACGATTTCCATCAATTGTTCGATGGTCACGCCCGGGTCGTCGATAAAGGCGATGCAGGCATCGACCACTTCATTCAGGTTATGCGGCGGAATATTCGTCGCCATCCCGACGGCGATCCCGCCCCCGCCGTTGACCAACAGGTTCGGATAGCGCGCCGGCAGCACCACCGGCTCGCTGGAACTGTCGTCGTAGTTGTTCTGGAAATCGACGGTTTCCTTGTCGATATCGTCCAGCAGGGTCTCGGCCGCCTTGGAAAGCCGCGCCTCCGTATAGCGCATGGCCGCCGCCGGATCGCCGTCCATCGAGCCGAAATTGCCCTGGCCGTCGATCAACGGCAGGCGCATGGAGAAATCCTGCGCCATACGGACCATCGCGTCATAGATCGCGGAATCGCCATGCGGGTGGTACTTACCCATGACGTCCCCGACGATGCGCGCCGACTTACGATACGGTTTCGACGAATCGTAGCCGTTTTCCTTCATCGCATAGAGGATACGGCGATGAACGGGCTTCAGCCCGTCACGGACATCCGGCAGCGCGCGGCTCACGATCACGCTCATCGCGTAATCGAGATACGAACGCTTCATCTCGTCTTCGATGGAGACGGGGCTGACGTCGAAGCCCGGGCTGCCGGGCGGCGGCGGAGAAACTGGATCGGACAAATCGGAACCTGCAGTCTAGACCTGAAACAAAGCCTGCCGTTTCGGCGCCTGGGAGGGCCTAGTCCGGAAGGGTCGACGCCGGGCGGCACGACGACACCGGAAGAATCCCGGTACGGTCATAATTCTGACACCCGACAACCCTATATCTAGCATGATGCGCCCTTGTCTAACAACGAAATACGGTGTTTTTAGCGATATTTGGACGGTATTCGGATAGGAACCAGACGCGTTTGCGAGTATCCCGCCATGACCAAACTGATTCACCTCACAGATCCACACCTGATGCCGCCCGGAGAGCCACTCTACGGCCTCGATCCGCAGGCGCGCCTGACCGCCGCCATAGACCATGTCGCCGCCCATCACGGCGACGCGGATTGCATGGTGATCACGGGCGATCTGACCCATTGGGGCGATGACGCCGCCTATGACGTCCTGAAGCGAGAGTTGGACCGCCTGCCCTTCCCGGCCTATCCGCTGATCGGCAATCACGATCAGCGCCCGGCCTTCCAGGAGGCCTTCCTGAACATCGGCAGGGACCCGAACGGTTACGTGCAATATCGGATCGATACGCGTGCGGGCCGCTTCCTGATGATGGACACGGTCCAGGAAGGCACCCATGCGGGCTGGTACGACCAGGAACGCCAGGAATGGCTGAAAGGTGAATTGGATGCGGCGGCGGAGGAGGACCAGCCGGTCTATCTGTTCGCCCATCACCCGCCTTTCCAGATCCATATCAGGATGATGGATATGATCCGTCTGGTGCAATGGGAGGAAGTCGCCGCCCTGCTGGCGGAGACCCGTGCCGATATACGCCATTACTTCTTCGGTCACGTGCACCGGCCGATTTCAGGCTGCTGGCGCGGCATTCCTTTTTCGACCCTCTATGGCACCAATCATCAGGTGGCGCTCGACCTGGGCCCTGCGGAAGACGCGCCCATGACCCATGAGGCACCGGCCTATAACGTCGTACTGCTGTCCGACGACCTGACCGTTATCCATACCTGCCCCTATACCTATGACGGCCCGACGATCGACCACCGCAACGACCGGAACACCGATGAAGCCGCGAGGGCCGCCGGACGGGCGCAGGTGGCGGCCCAACAGGGATAGAGGCCCTCAGAAAGAAAAGGGACGCCTCGTTTAGGCGCCCCAGTCATGAGGGAAACTATCGTTGAGGGAGGCCGTTGCGGAGAAAGTCGGGGATCACACGGCTCCCTGCTCCAGGTTCTTAGGGATCGCCTTTCGCCGCTTACGCAACAGGCCGAGCCCGGTGAGACCGGCCAGCAGCAGGGCGGCGCTGGGCGGTAACGGGACAGAAGTCAATGACTGTTGATCGGTCAGGAAAATACCGTCATCCGGCAGGAAGTCGACGCCTTGAGGCAGGACGAGGCTCAATGTTCCCGTGTTCAGTGCATTGATGCCCGCAATATGCCCCGGCGCGGCATTCGCTACCGCCGTCAAATCGGCCGAGAAGCGCATCCGATCCCCGATCTGTGCCGTGAACAGGATCTCGATCACGCCTTCGATGATGAAATCGCTTACGCGTGACACGGAGATGGAGATGTCGTTGTCACTAAGCACATTGTTCACGCTTGGCGAATTCCGGAAGACGCCGCTCGATCGTATTCCGGACAAGGATTGGACGTTTGAAAGGGTACTCGGGGACGACGCCGTAAAGAACTGTTCTGACACATATTGCAGACTGCCCTGCGCGGACGTGAACCCGGTGACGGGGGACTGTCCAGGTCGGAAAATGTTGAAGAACGTCCCTACATCGGCGCTTACGTTCAAGGCAGCGGTCGAGAACCCGCCCAATGCCGCACCGGATTGTCCCGTCAACGTGTCGGCAGCGGCGTGAAAATTATAAATCAAACTGCCTTGAACCGGGCCGGTCACGACGCCGCTGATTGTTCCGGTTCCTGACAAACGCGCTATGGCGGACGCTTGCGATGGAAACAGCGTTCCCACATCACCCCCATGGTTCGCAAATGCCTTCAGGACACCCGTACTGTCATGGGCTTCCGCGATGACGGTTGCGCCAAAAAGATCGGTGCTACTGCTCAAAACGTTCGAAAAGGTTTGGCTGACACTGCCCGGTGCGCTGATAACGGTAGGGGCACTTCCCGCACCGATGGGTGCCAGTTCGATGGTCGCGGCATGTGTCGATCCGACCGCAGCGGTAGCCATTAGTCCCGCTGCCATCCAAAGAAAACGGCTAGGCATTCGTTTCTCCTTATCTTCGGGTGTTAAAACGCCCCTGCGCCAATCCCGACGGCTAAAGGTAGTTTCGTATGGGAAAACCGCTTTGCGATATGACGTTTCGAGTAGCCTCTATCCGTTTCTTCCAAGAAAATAACGATGTTATTGGATGGCGAATCCGGCGGTCCAGGGCCGCTCAGCCACGGCCACAAGCAAGCGCCTCCAAGGCGAAACAGGGGGCGTATGGGAGATAAGAGAAAGTGACCTTGGCCGGCAGGCTCGGCTAACTAACGCCGGCCGTTCGTCAGCGTTTTTGAGGGCGTCTCACCGAAGGCCTTGGCATAGGCGGATGAAAACCGGCCCATATGGGTAAATCCATATCTCATGGCACAGGCAGTCACCGACTCCGCATCGCCGCTGAGAAAGGCCTGGCGCACGGCAATCAGCCGCGCCTGCCGCAGGTAGGCCATCGGCGACATCCCGGTGAAGGCCCGGAAGTTGTTGTTCAAGCTGCTTTGCGAGACGCCCGCGACATGAACCAGATCTGCGAGCCGGACCGGCGCTTCGAGATTGCTGTCGATATGGGCGATAACCGCCCGGACATCTTTACTGGCCGGCGATGTCCGCTGCTGCCTCAATTGATCCCTATGGCTATGCGGGTGGTAAAGCAGAAGCGACGATAGAACGGTTTCCTCAAAATGCGCCAAACGCCAAGGATCGGACAGACTGACGCCCCCTGCGTCGATTTCTTCCACGATCAGGCGCACCGCCTGCAGAACCATACTGCCCGCCCCGGCTCCCAGGTCCAATTCCTGATCGAATATTACCTCCTCCATCGCCGGCGCACCGGTCAGCGCGGCGAAGCGCTTTCGAACGGCCGCGACAGAGAAGGAAATGAAAAGGAGCATCGCCCCGCGCTTGGCCCACATCTTGTGCGGCACGCCCGGGGAGACGATGACTGTCCTTTCCCGCGTGCAGGGATGGGATCGGTCGGGAAACGCGACGCCCATGTCCCCGTGCAGCGGTACGAGCATGCGATACCGGTAACAATCCTCGGAAAAGTCCACATGGAGTTCCGACCCGGATTGGACATAAGCTATGCGGAAATCGTCCGTTTCGAAGATGTTGATTTCAGCGTGAAAGGGCGCGTCCCGGTCGTGCGGGTCGCCGGAGGCGGCCAATACCATGTCCCTGGCAGCAAGAAACTTCTTCGTCTCCTCGGCATCGGCGCTGATCAGTGCACGGTAGTCGTTCAGCATCGGGTTCCCCTACGGATCGTTGAACCTTTCTGCCCCTAGCACCCCATTAGCAATTAAAGTACCAAAGCCTTCAGCCACGGTGCGTGAGTACCATCACAATCACGGGTATGTGATCAAAGCGTAAATTGGCACCCAGTGGACCTACCGCTCAAAAGAAAAGCGCGCCATCGGCGGCGCGCTTTTTAAATCAATCTACTGAAATCGATCAGAACGGGATTTCATCATCCAGGTCCTGGGAGTAGTCCGGCCCGGACCCGCCGCCCTGGCCGCCCCCGCCGTAGCCACTGCCCGAACCGCCGGAACTGCCGCCGGCATAACCGTCGTCGTAACCGCCGCCCTGGCCACCGCCATAACCGCCGCCACCGCCGTCTCCACGACCGCCGAGCATGGTAAGCTCACCGCGGAAGCGTTGCAGAACGACCTCAGTCGAGTACTTTTCCTGCCCCGACTGGTCGGTCCATTTGCGGGTTTGAAGGCTGCCTTCGATGTAGACCGTGGACCCTTTCTTCAGGTAACGCTCGGCCACTTCGCCCAGGCGCTCGTTGAAGATCACGACCCGGTGCCATTCGGTGCGTTCCTGCCGGTTGCCGTCACGGTCCTTCCAGGTTTCCGATGTCGCCAGCGACAGGTTCACCACCTTGCCGCCGTTCTGCATGGTGCGCACTTCCGGATCGCGTCCGAGATTTCCGATCAAGATGACTTTATTGACGCTGCCGGCCATGACCCTCTCCAACCTATTTCCCGGCGCCCGGGACAAACCCGGCGCCGTTGCTTCGTTCAATCTGTTCGATGCGCTTTGCGCGTGGCGGCGACTATACGGGACCGGGCCGGACCGGACAAAGGTCAACTGCCCCTTCCGGGCGCAAAAGCTGTGGATAACACAAAAGAAAACGCAGGGCCGAAGCCCTGCGTTTCCCGAACTCAAAGCAAGCCGGAAGCAAGCTTAGTTGATCAGCGTGGCAACCCACTTGCCGCCGACAACCGTGTTCTTGGAGAACGACCCCTGGACATCGCCGTTTTCATCGAAATCCTGCGGGCCGGCGCCGCCGACATAGTTCACGTCCTTGCCTTCGGCGATCAGCTTCTTCGCCTTGGCCCATTCGCCCGGCAGGATGATCTCACCCGGCGCGTTGGCGACTTCGCGCAAAGCCGCGGCGATCTTGCCGCGGTCGGCGGAGCCGGCCTTCTCGATCGCCATGGCCATCATGAAGGTCGCGTCGTAGGAGTTCGGCACGAACGGATCGGCGGCCGGAACGCCCGCTGCATCCGCCAGAGCCTTCCAGGCCTTATAGGCGTCGGTGGTGTCGTCCGAAGCCGAGGTCGTGAACGTGGCGTTGCTCAGGTTTTCCGCACCGATCTGGTCGATGACTTCCTGGGCCAGCATGCCGTCGGCACCGATGAAGGTGTCGAAAGCACCGGTTTCAAGCGAGTTCCGCATGATCGTGATGCCGCTGGAACCGTAATAGGCGAACAGCGCCAGAGCATTCGTGCCCTTGCTGAGCGTCGCGACTTCCGAACGATAGGAAGCCTTGTTCGGCTCATGCGCTTCCATGGCGACGACCTTGCCGCCCTTTTCCGCATAGACCTTGGCAAAGACCTGGGCGATCGCGGCGTTGTAATCATCGTTCGCGTAGGAAACGGCGATTTCCTTGATGCCGTTGGCCAGCGTCAAATCAGCCAGCGCAACACCCTGATAGGCATCGGACGCGGCGGCACGGAACACCAGATCGGTGCCGCTTTCCATCGACGTAATCGCCGGCGAGGAGGCGGAAACCGACAGGGTGACGACACCCGCCGGGATCGAGACCGATTCGGCCTGGGCGATCGTGGCGCCGGAGCAGACCGGGCCCAGAATGCCGAGCACCTGGTCGACGTTGATCAACTTGGTTACGGCGTCGACGGCGGCGGACGGATCGCAGGCGCTGTCGGCGCGGACGATTTCATAGGTCTGCCCCAGAACACCGCCCTGATCGTTGATGTGTTTCGCGGCGAGGTCGACGGCCGCAACCATCGGCGCCACCAGATCGGGGATCGGACCGGTAACGGCCATGGCGTTGCCGACCTTTACCTGCGCCTGAGCGCTGCCGGCCACCAGCATGGCGGCGGCGAGACTTCCAAACAGAATACGCTTCATGACTCTTATTCCCTATTCCCCGCTAGCTTTCCTTCCTGCCCGAAACGGCGGGTCGTTTCTCAGGCAGGATCCCACCTGGGTACTTTTGCAATACTAGTTGCAAGAGCAACCCAATTAAAAGCATCCGAAGGAAGCCGGCCCTGGTTTGCAGGATCGCGGGGTCCCAATCGGAGAAGACACTGGCGATGATGTCGATGCTGCCCTTGATCATCAATTCCGATCCGGACCACAGCACCCAGACCAGGAAACCGCCCAAGATCGCGCCCCGGTTGTTGCCGGATCCGCCGGCGATCAGCATCACCCAGACAAGGAAGGTCATCTTCGCCGGGTCAAAAGTGTTTGTCGGTTCGATCAGGCGCAGATGCTGCGCCAGCAATGCACCGCCCATGCCCATGATCACCGCCCCCAGGATGAAGGCTTCGATCCGGCGGCCGGTGACGTCCTTGCCCGCCGCGCGCGCGGAGATCTCGTTGTCGCGGATGGCGGCCATCATCCGGCCCCAGGGCGACAGACGCGCGCGTTCCAGCAGGAAATAGAAGATCAGCATGATCACGATGACCGTGCCCGCGAAGAAGGGCTGCCACCACCAGGCCGGCAGACTGTCGAAAAAGGCGGACCAGCCTTCCGGCGTATTGAACATGGACATCGGCCAGGAGGAATAGAACCGTTCCTCCGTCAGATGTTCCCAGGTCCGCGGGATCTTGTTGATGCCGCGCGGCCCGTTGGTCAGCGCCGTTTCGTTCTTCAGGATCAGCTTGATGATTTCCGCGATCCCGATGGTGGCGATGGCAAGGTAATCCGCCCGCAGCCGGATACAGATCGCACCGATCACGCCCGCGATGACGCCGGACAGCGCCATGGCGACGAGTTCACCGACCACCAGCGGCAGGCCGAGGCCGCCATAGTGGAACGGGCTGTCCGCCGTGGTCAGGATCGCATAGGTGTAGGCGCCGACCGCCGCGAAACCCGCGATGCCGGCGTTGAACAACCCCGCGAAGCCCCATTGCGCGTTCAGTCCCAGCGCCAGGATGGAGTAGATGCCGCCCATGGCCAGCAACGACATGCCGTAAAGGAAAAGTCCGAGTGCTTGATCCATATCCTCGCCCCTCCCCTTAGAAGACCTTGCCGCGGAACAGCCCGCTGGGCCGGACGATCAGCATCACCACCATGATCATGAAGGCGACGCCGCTCTTGTAGCCGGGACTGATCAGCGGCGAATCCCCGATCCAGGGATAGGCCACCAGCTCCTCGGCCAGCCCGATGATCAAACCGCCCGCGACCGCGCCGAAGGGCCGGCCGATACCGCCCAGGATCGCCGCCGCGAAAATCGGCAGCAGGATGCGGAAACCCATGGTGGATTCGATGAACTGTGTATCCATGGCCAGGAACACGCCCGCCGCGACGGCACAGAAACCGCCGATCACCCAGGTGTTGCGGATCACCGATTCCACGTTGATGCCGCTGGTGCGGGCCAGGTCAGGATTGTCGGAAACCGCCCGCATCGCCTTGCCGGTTCGGGTGCTGGTCAGGATGTAGTTGAAGACCAGCATGATCACGATCGTACCGATCATGATGAACAGATGCTTGTCCGGAACCAGGATCATCAGCCCCATATCCGACGTCGCTTCGCGGATCGCCCCGTTCGGTTTGGCGATGCCTTTGACGAAGGTAATCTGGTTCGGTCCCCAGATGACCTGCACCAGGCTGCGCAGGATCAACATCATGCCGAAACTGGCGATGACGACGATGATGGGAGAGCTTTTCCGGAACGGCCGGTAAAAATAGCGGTCGACGAAGACCGACAGCGCGACGGCGATGACCACCGCCGGAATCGCGGCGATCAACGGGTGCAGCCCCAGCCCCGCCCCGGCCATCAGGTCCATGCAGGTCCAGGTCAGGAACGCGCCGACCATCATGACCTCGCCATGGGCGAAGTTGGCGAAGCGCAGGATACCGAAGGTCAGCGTCACCCCGATCGCGCCCAGCGCATAGATACAGCCGAGCACCAGTCCCGGAATGAAATAGAAATTGACGAATTCCATGATCATGCGCCGGCCCCTTCCGCTTCGGAACCGTCGTTCTTGCCCGACTTGCCGCCGCCCAGGAACATTTCCGCGACTTCCGGGTCGTGCAGCAACTCATGCCCCGTCCCGTCATGCCGGTTTTCGCCGTCGACCAACACATAGGCGCGGTCGGCGATGCCGAGCGCCTGTTTGGCGTTCTGTTCCACCATCAGGATGGCGACGCCCTGCGCGTTGATCTGCCGGACGATGGCGAAAATCTGGTCCATGTAGAGCGGGCTGAGCCCCGCGGTGGGTTCGTCCAACAGCAGCAGTTTCGGGTCCAGCATCAGGGCGCGACCCATCGCAACCATCTGGCGCTGCCCGCCGGAAAGCGTGCCGGCGGCCTGCCTGCGTTTTTCCTTCAACGGCGGAAACAGCTCATAGACCCGGTCCAACGACCCCGAAATATCGTCGTCGCGCAAATAGGCGCCCATTTCCAGATTCTCGTGCACGGAAAGGCTTGGGAAGACGTTGTCGGTTTGCGGCACGAAGCAGATGCCCTGCTGCACCACCTGGTCCGGCCGCAGGCCCGTCAGGTCCTTGCCGTCGAAAATGATCTTGCCGCCCCGCACGTTCAGCAGGCCGAAAACCGATTTCATCGCCGTCGATTTGCCCGCCCCGTTCGGGCCGACGATCACCACCACTTCCCCGGCGGCGACCTCCATCGACACGTTGTGCAGAATATCCGCTTCCCCATAGCCGCCGGTGACGTCCTGGAGCTGCAGCAAAACCTCGCTCATGCAAAACCCTTCATCACTAGTCCCGTCCCCGTCATCCCCGAAATATCGATGGGGTCGAAAATCTTGCTTGTATCATTCCGCCGCTTCGTGCGCGGAACTGCCCAGATAGGCCTCCAGCACACGTTCGTCGGAACGGACGTCCTCGAATTTTCCCTGGGTCAGAACGCTGCCCTGCGCCATGCAGACCACCGGGTCGCAGAGTGAGGAGATCAAGTCCATATCGTGCTCGATGACCGCGAAGGTGTATCCCTTCTCCACGTTCAACTGACGGATCGAATCCGCCAGTTTCTTCAGCAGCGTCCGGTTCACCCCGGCACCCGGTTCGTCCAGCAGCACGACCTTGGCGTCGGTCATCATCGTCCGGCCCAGTTCCAGCAGCTTTTTCTGCCCGCCGCTGAGATTGCCGGCCAACTCGTCGCGGATATGGGTTAATTGCAGGAATTCCAGGACCTCTTCCGCCTTGCGCAGGACTTCCCTTTCCTCCGCGCGGACGGCCCCCGGCCGAAACCAGGTATTGAAGATGTTCTCGCCCATCTGTCCCGGCGGCACGACCATCAGATTCTCGAGCGAGGTCATCTTGTCGAATTCGTGCGGGATCTGGAACGTCCGCACGATGCCCTTGTGAAACAGCTTGTCGGAGGAAAGCCCGGTGATGTCCTCGCCTTTGAAAAGGATCTTGCCGGAGGTCGGCTCAAAAGCGCCGGCGATCATGTTGAACAGCGTCGTCTTGCCGGCCCCGTTCGGGCCGATCAGCCCGGTGATCGAACCTTCTGGAATGGTGAAACTGCATCCGGAAACGGCCTGCACGCCGCCGAACGACTTCGACACGTTCTCAATAGTAATCAAGAAACGACTTACCCCCGGATCCTAGACTTGCCGGACGGAAACCGTTCCGGTTGTCCGGAATTACGGTCGTCCATGCCCCCTGTGGTTGCGGTCGATTGCGATGCACCCGCCGCCCTATCGTTGAATCGCTTATAGACCTATGCGGCGGGCCGTAAAAGCCCCTTGTCGCGGCGCACTGGACCATCCGCTTTCAACGCTCACGCATGTTTGCGTGGTGGCATCCATGACGCCGCTCTAGATTCCTCGTAGCTTTAAGCTTCAACACGCAGGACGCGGGGTCGGAATGGACAGCTACGAGCGATTTCGACAGCCTATCACGCGGTCTTCCGGCTACGATCCGATACCGCCAAAACCGCGCTTGGTCGCGGCGAAACGCCGGGCGGCCGAAACCGGCAAGCGTCTGACCGGCCAAGCCGCACCGGCGGGCGCAAGACGGCTGCCGCCGGGGCAGGAACTTGTCACCGATTTTCCGAGGCTTGACCTCGGCACCCGGCCATTGCTCGACGCCGAAAGCTGGACTTTGACCTGGGGCGGGCTGTGCAGATCACCCGGTCGGGTCGACTGGCCCGGTTTCAATGCCTTCGGTCCAGAGGAAAGTGTGACCGATATTCACTGCGTCACGGGTTGGTCGCGATTCGACAACCGTTGGCGCGGCATTTCGATGAGCAAACTGCTCAACCGAGCGCAACCGCTGACCGAGGCGACCCACGTCATTTTCAAAGGTCACGACGGGTACGGCACCGCTTTATCGATTGCGGATCTGCGCCGGGAGGACGTCCTCCTCGCCACCCATTGGGAAGGGCGCCCCCTTGCACGGGATCACGGCGGCCCGGTCCGGCTGATGGTCCCGCATCTCTATTTCTGGAAGAGCGCCAAATGGGTGAAACAAATCTGGTTCACGAAAGGCGATCCCGGCGGATACTGGGAAAACCGCGGCTATCACCATCGCGGCGATCCCTGGAAGGAAGAACGATACGGCTAGGTTTCCGCCAACCGGTTCGGCACAACCAGTGTCGCGGTCGTGCCGACGCCGAGTTCGGAGGTGATCTTGAGATCGATGCCGAGCACCCCGGCCAGTCGGTTGCAGATACTCAGGCCCAGCCCCGTTCCCTTCGTCTGTTGCGCCGTCGTCGCGCGTCCCCGGCGATAGGGTTCGAAGACATGGGCCAGATCCTTCGGCGCAATCCCGCGCCCGGTATCCGAGATGGTGATCGCTTTCGCATCCGCCGCGGCATCATCCTCGACCGAAACCGATACCGTCCCCTGCCCGGGTGTGAACTTGAAGGCGTTGGAAATCAGGTTGGTGAGGATCAGGGTCAGTCCTTGCCGGTCGGATATCACGGTGCCGGCCACCGGGTCAGCGTACTCCGACACGATTGATATTTCCGGATATCCCGGTCGGAACAGGGTCAGGGTTTCATCCAGCAGCGCGATGAGGTCCAGCGGTTCCGGCGTCACCGGGAATTGGCCCGCTTCGATACGGGACAGATCGAGCAGATCGTCGACCAGCGCCAGCAGGCGTTCCGCCGAGGACTGGATATCCTGCCCATAGGTTTGAAAGTTCTTCGCGGCGAGGTCATGCGTGTCGTCGGAGGACAGCACCTGAGCGAAGCCGAGGATTGCGTTCAGCGGGGTCCTGAGATCATGGCTCATCCTGGCCAGGAAGTCGGACTTCGCCCGGTTGGCGTCCTCCGCCTTCAACTGCGCCTTCTGCAGTTCACGGGTCCGGTCGGCGACGCGGTCTTCCAACGTGCGGTTCAGTTGTTCCAGTTCCAGCATCGCCTTCTTCAGCGAGGAAACGTCCTCCTCAACCGAGATGATGCAGGCATCCCCACTCATCGGGTCGCGGCCCAGATGCAGGTCGATCCGATGCCACGTCCCTTCCGGGCCGAACCGAAGTTCGTATTCCCCGGACGGTTCGCCCCCCTGTCTGGCCCGTTCGAACAGGGCGCGCCCCAGATCACTGTCCTTGAACCGCGCCAGAAAGGAATGCGCCTCGACGAAACGATCGCTGTCAATGCGCGTCAATCCGCGCCCGAATGCATAGACTGCCGCCGGGTTCATGGAAAGAAGCCGGCCGTCCAGCCCGAAATAACTGATCATTACCGAGGTATAACGCGTCGCTTCGACAAGGCGGCGGTCGGTCTGCTCAAGCACTTCCTTGTCGATTTTCAGAACTTCGAAAAGGATCGCGTTGCGCCGCTCCGTATCGATGAAAACCGGTGTCATCCGGCCACGCACCGGCGTCGGCACCCCTTTTGGATAAAGCGTCCAGGTATCTTCGGTTGTCATCCCGGTACGGACATTGTCCACGACCGTGCGAAGCCGCTTGCGCACGGTCGCGCTATCGGTCGAGTAGTCCCGGGCTATCAGTTCTTCCTTCGACTGCGCATGCCAGAATTTCAACGCATTGGCGTTGCCCCACCACACTTCATGGCGGTCCACGTCGAAAACCCAGATCGGCAGGACGGAATTTTCGAATATGGTCAGGGAATCCCGCGACTGGAACGCCCAGTGGTCTGCTTGCAATACGCGTTCTCCCTTACCCTTGCGGGAAGAGGCTCTCGACTGAAATTAGGGTTCGATGATTTACATGAACCTGGATCGGCCCCACCTTGGAGCGCTTCCCGGGCACAATTTTTAGCGTTCCGTAGCGGCGCTTAGCAACCAGAACAATCACCTCCGCTGCAGTGGGAAAATTGGGCCAGTATGGGCGCAGGGGATGAAGGTCGAGTCAAAAAATCACAAATCCGCCCTCGTATGACCGGGCGTACACCTATATAGTACGGACCCCCGGCGTTCCGACACGCCGTCCGAAAAATCCCTCTAATCCCCTTGGGTGGATCCGAATGACGCCGACAATCCGTGTGCGCGGCGCGCGCGAACACAATCTGAAGAACGTTGATGTTGACCTTCCCCGCGATCAACTGGTGGTGATCACCGGGCTCAGCGGGTCGGGCAAATCCTCGCTTGCCTTCGACACGATCTATGCCGACGGCCAGCGCCGTTATGTGGAATCGCTGTCCGCCTATGCGCGCCAGTTCCTGGAAATGATGCAGAAGCCGGATGTCGACCTGATCGAAGGCCTCTCGCCGGCGATATCCATCGAACAGAAGACCACCTCGAAGAACCCGCGCTCCACCGTCGGCACGGTGACGGAGATTTACGACTACATGCGTCTGTTGTGGGCGCGGATCGGGGTCCCCTATTCCCCTGCGACCGGGCTGCCGATCGAAAGCCAGACCGTCAGCCAGATGGTCGACCGCATCATGGCGATGCCCGAAGGTACGCGCCTCTATCTGCTGGCCCCGATGGTCCGCGGCCGCAAGGGCGAATACCGCAAAGAGTTCGCGGATCTGCAGAAACGCGGATTCCAGCGCGTGAAGGTCGACGGCAAGCTGTATGGAATCGAGGAGGTCCCCGCCCTCGACAAAAAGCTGAAGCACAATATCGAAGTGGTCGTCGACCGCGTCGTCGTCCGGGAAGGACTGGAGTCCCGTCTGGCGGATTCTATCGAGACCGCGCTGGAACTGGCCGACGGCTTGCTGTTCGCGGAAAATGCGGAGAACGGCGATCAGACGATCTTCTCAGCCAAATTCGCCTGCCCCGTCTCAGGCTTCACGATCGAAGAGATCGAGCCACGACTGTTTTCCTTTAACAACCCGTTCGGCGCCTGCCCGGCCTGTGATGGTATCGGGGTCGAGATGACCTTCGATGCGGAACTCGCCGTGCCCGACCGGTCGCTGTCGCTGGCCAAAGGGGCCATCGCACCCTGGTCGAATTCCTCTTCGCCCTACTACACGCAGACCCTGACGTCGATCTGCGAGCATTTCGGTGCCAGCATGACGGACGCATTCGATGATCTGCCCGAGAAGGTGCAAAAAGCGATCCTCCACGGCACCGATGAGAAGATCAAATTCCGTTACGATGACGGCATGCGCTCCTATTCGACCACCAAGGGGTTCGAAGGAGTGATCCCGAATATGGAACGCCGGTTGAAGGAAACCGACAGTTCCTGGGTGCGGGAAGAGCTTTCGAAGTATCAGGCCTTCACCGATTGCGCCGAATGCGGCGGGCATCGGCTGAAGAAGGAAGCGCTGGCGGTCAAGATCGCGGACAAGCATATCGGCGAAGCGGCGAAGCTTTCCATTTCCCATGCCGCCGAATGGTTCACCGGGTTGGAGGAACATCTGACGCCGGTGCAGCGGGAAATCGCCTACCGTATCCTGAAGGAAATCAACGAGCGACTCGGCTTCCTGAATAATGTGGGCCTGCAATATCTGACGCTCAGCCGGAATTCAGGCACGCTCAGCGGCGGGGAGAGCCAGCGTATTCGCCTCGCCTCGCAGATCGGTTCGGGTTTGACCGGCGTTCTCTATGTGCTGGACGAGCCCTCCATCGGTTTGCACCAACGGGACAACGACCGACTGCTCGCCACGCTGAAACGCCTGCGCGACCTGGGCAACACGGTGATCGTCGTCGAACATGACGAAGAAGCGATCCGCGCCGCCGACTATCTCGTCGACATGGGTCCGCGCGCGGGCATCAATGGCGGCCATGTCATCGCCGCCGGCTTGCCCGGCGACGTGATGAAGTCGGAAGAAAGCCTGACCGCGCAATACCTGACCGGCCGTCGGGAAATCGCCGTTCCAAAGACACGCCGGCCCGGCCACCCGCGGCAAATCCTGGAAATCACCGGCGCGACCGGCAACAACCTGAAGAACATCTCGGCCCAGGTTCCACTGGGCACGCTGACTTGCGTCACCGGCGTTTCCGGGTCGGGTAAATCCACCTTCGTCATCGAAACGCTATATGCCGCCCTGGCGCGCGAATTGATGAAGGCGCGCACCTCGCCCGAGCCGTACCGCCGCATCGACGGAACCCGGTATATCGACAAGGTCATCGACATCGACCAGTCGCCCATCGGCCGGACGCCCCGGTCGAACCCCGCGACCTATACCGGCGCCTTTACACCGATCCGTGAATGGTTCGCGGGATTGCCGGAGGCCAAGGCCCGCGGATATCAACCGGGCCGGTTCAGCTTCAACGTAAAGGGCGGCCGCTGCGAAGCGTGCCAGGGCGACGGTGTCATCAAGATCGAGATGCACTTCCTGCCCGACGTCTACGTCACCTGCGACCAGTGCAAGGGCCATCGTTACAATCGCGAAACGCTGGAAATCAAATTCCGGGACAAGTCGATCTCGGACGTTCTGGAAATGACGGTCGACGAAGCGGCCGAATTCTTCAAGGCGGTCCCGATCATTCGCGACAAGATGGTAACGCTTCAGCGCGTCGGCCTCGGCTATATCAAGGTGGGCCAGCAGGCGACGACCCTGTCGGGTGGCGAAGCACAGCGCGTGAAATTGGCGAAGGAACTGTCCCGCAAGGCGACCGGCAAGACGCTGTATATCCTGGACGAACCGACCACCGGACTGCATTTCGAGGATGTCCGCAATTTGCTGGACGTGCTTCAGGCGCTTGTCGATGCCGGCAATACGATCCTGGTCATCGAGCACAACCTGGAAGTCATCAAATGCGCAGACTGGATCATCGATATCGGGCCGGAAGGCGGCGACAAGGGCGGTGAAGTGGTCGCCCAGGGAACGCCCGAGGACGTGGCCGCGGTCGAACGCAGCCATACCGGTCAGTATCTGCGCCCATACGTGAAGGCGAAACCGGCCAAGGCGAAGAAAAAGGCGGGGTAATCCCCGCCTGCGGCGTTGCTATAACCGTCATTTTTTCCACGAAATCGCGCATCCTTTCCCGATAGGATGCGCGAATATTAATATTCTATTCAGTTAATGTGCCTATAATCCGGCGTTACAACCGATCGATCGGCGGCAATCGCCCGCCGGTGACCCCCATGGAGTGGCGCGACATGAGTTCTTCGTCCGGCAACGCGACAAAGCAGGCGGATCCGTTTTTCCTGACACCCGACGACTACACGAATGCAAAAGCCGGTTTTGCCGTCGTCGAGAAGGACTTGCCGGAGATCCTGAACAGTTTCTACCGGACCCTCACGAAACATCCTGTCGGCAACAAACTGGTAACCGAAGGGCCCGGGGTCGAGGCCCTGAAAAAGGCTCAGATCGCTCATTGGAGAGCCGTTTTTGAGGCCTTCGACCCGGAGGACCATAAACAGCGCGCCCACCAAATCGGCCTTGCGCATTCCCGCATCGGCCTCGAGCCGGATCTGTACATGGGCGGTTACTCGCTGATCCTCGGCATGGTCGCGCGCAGTCTGATGACGCGGGAAAAGAACCGGGAGAAGGCCGCCGACCTTCTCGCCGCGATGACCAAGTTCATCTATATGGACATGAACACGGCCCTTTCGGTCTATTCGGCCGAAGAGGAAAAGGGCCGCGCCAATCGACAGACGCGGGGCTTGAGTGAGGCCGTCGACCGTGAAGTCGGGGCGACGACCAGTGTTCTACTGTCCCAGGCATCGCATCTCGGCGACTTCGCGGATAGCATGAGCGAAACCGCCACCGCACTTTCCGGCGCGTCGGACGAAGTGGCGAACAATTCCCAGACGGCCATGGAATCCGTCAATTCGGTCGCTTCTGCGGCAGAAGAACTGGAAGCATCCAACCGCGAAATCTCGTCGCAAGTTTCCCGCACCGCCGGTTTGACAAGTGAAGCCAGGACCGCGACGACGAAGACGGCGGAATCGGTTGAGGGCCTGAAACAGGCCGTGGAACAGATCTCCCGGGTCGTGAAGCTGATCAACGACATTGCGTCCCAGACCAAGCTCCTCGCCCTGAACGCAACGATCGAAGCGGCACGGGCCGGTGAAGCAGGCCGTGGCTTCGCCGTCGTCGCCAATGAAGTGAAGTCGCTCGCCACCCAGACGGAAACGGCAATCAGCCAAGTCAGTGAGAGTGCGAGTGCGATCAGCGGTGCAACGGATCGGACGGTCACCGACATCAACGCCATCGCCAGCCGAATCCAGGAAATCGACGAAATCGCCGGCAGCGTCTCCGCCGCGGTCGAGGAACAGGTCGCCGCCACGTCCGAGATCGCGCGGAGCGTCAAGGAAGCGGCGGACAAGACCTCTGCAACGGCAGCACAGATCGGCTCCATTGCCGAACGGTCGCGTGCCTCCCGCGTCATTTCAAACCGCCTGACGGATATGGCAAAGGTGATGTCGGCGAATGTCGCCGGCCTGCAGGACCGCATGCGCCTTCTGGTTCGGTCGTCCGACGAGTTCAACCGCCGGCGCGAGCGCCGGACCGCCATCGTCATCAACGCCCAGCTTTCGCTCGGCGGCAATCAGTACAACGTCACCGCATCCGACATTTCACCAAACGGCATGCTGGTCATAGCGACCGATGGGCAGAAAGTCTCGGGGTCCGACGGGTATATTTATGTCGAAGGCTTGCCCGAACTCCCTATCGCCCTGATCGCGCAAACCGAAATGGGCATCCACCTGCGTTTCCGAAAAATGACCGAAGCACAAATGGGTGCCGTCGACGACTTGATTGAAAAGACGGAACGGGACGACAAGTTCTACATCGACCTCGGCACAGAGACCGCTGCCGTCGTCGGAAAACTGTTGTCCGACGCCGTCGACGGCGGACGGATCAGCATGAAGGACATGTTCGACATCGACTATGTCTCCATCCCCGATACGGACCCGATCCAGTTCAAGACGAAGTTCCTGGACCTGACCGACGAGTTGCTGCCAAACGTGATCGATGCCGCGATGAAGCGGGATCCGAAAATCCGGCTTTGCGCCCCGACGGACCGCAACGGTTATATCCCGACGCATAACGCAGAATACAGCAAGCCGCAGAAACAGGGTGACCCGGTCTGGAACACGGCTAATTGCCGCAACCGCCGGATATTCGACGACAAGGCAGGCATGCTGGCCGCCCGCAACAGCGCCCCGCATTTTGTGCAGGGCTATGTCCGGGATATGGGCGGCGGCAAATTCGTCATGCTGAAGGAAGTCGATGTCCCGATTGTCATCAAGCAAAAGGTCTGGGGCAACCTTCGCACCGCGTGGATTCCGAAAGCCTGACGGCAGAGCCGTTCGTGCGGCTTCCGTGATTGGGTTTCACGGACCTGGTCCATTCGATTTCCATGCATGTCGGTAGACCGGCTATGCAATCATGCGCATTGCCATCCCGGATAAATCCGTCCTTATTGAACGGATTGGGCCCAGCGGGGCACTGAATACCAAACCTCTGGGATGGCATCATGACAACGGAATACGACGTGATCGTGGCCGGCGCGGGAATGATGGGCAGCGCCGCCGCCCGACACCTCGCGGCAACAGGCCGGAAGGTGGCCCTGGTCGGCCCGTCCGAGCCGGCGGACAACGCCGATCATACTGGTGTCTTCGCCAGTCATTATGACGAAGCGCGCATAACGCGCCGCATCGATACCAATGTCGATTGGTCGAAATTGGCCACCGAATCCATCCGACGGTATGGTGAGATAGAACGCCAGTCCGGACAGGCCTTTTATCACGAAGTCGGCTGTCTGATGGCCGGTGCGGGGGATGGACCGGAAAGTGATTTCGTCAAGAATTGCCTGACAGTATGCGATCGAAATGATATCCCCCATGAACGCTTGATCGGTCCCGCACTGACGGAGCGCTTCCCCTTCTTCAGCTTCCCCGATGCCGTTACCGGTCTGTTCCAAGCCAGAGACGCCGGCTATGTGAACCCCCGCGCCCTCGTCGCTGCCCAAAAGGCAGCGGCCGAGAGCTTGGGCGCCGACGTCATCGATCAGGAAGTGACAGCAATTGACGAACGGGCGGATTCGGTGACGGTTCGCTGTCAGGACGGCACGGTGTTGCGCGGTCAGCGGGTCGTCGTCTCCTGCGGCGCTTTCAGCGACGCCGCCGGTCTGTTGCCCGCCCCGCTCAACCTTCGTAACTACGCCCGAACAATCGCCTTGGTGGAGGTGGGACGAGAGGAGAGCGAGCGCCTGAAAGGCATGCCGAGCCTGATCTATGTCTCGCCGGATCAGCGCATTGATGTCTATGTCCTGCCGCCGGTCCTGTATCCCGACGGCAAGACCTATCTGAAAATCGGCGGAGACCCGGTCGACGTGGTACTGCCGACCGTGGATGCTCTCAAGACCTGGTTTCGCGGCAATGGCGACCCGGCGGTTCGTGACCTTCTGGTGGACCAGTTGCTGACCATTATGCCGACCCTTCGTTACGAGAGTATCTCGTTCAAGAGCTGCGCAACCTCATACACGCGGATCAAACAACCGGCCATTGCGCACCAGTCGGATCGGATCGTCGCCCTTTGCGGCGGCAACGGCTCCGCGGCCAAATCCTCCGACGAAATCGGAAGGATCGGCGCGGCGCTCGTCTCGGGCGATCCCGACTACGCTGCGGGATACGGGCTGGACTTCAAGCCCTAACCGGCAACCGCGTCGGCTGCCGCTTCATAGGCCGCCTTGGCGAGGTCCATATCCGCCTCGGTCAGTGCGAGGGAGATATAGGTCTTGCCGTCCGACTTGAAGAGACCCTTTTCCCGAAGCACCTCGTTATAGGTGGAAAGTTTCCCGGCATCCGCCTGCATGACGTCCCGATAGTTCCGGATATCGCGGTCGGTGAAGATGATTTCGAACATCTCCGGCGCGCCGGCCGCACGATGCGGCACCCCCCGCGCCGTCAGGGACTGCGACGCCATTTCCATCAGCCGCGCACCATTGGCGTTCAAACGGTCGTACTGCCCGTCGCGGCGCAGGACCTCCATCGTCTTCAGTCCCGCGACAGCCGCCACAGGATTGCCTGACAGGGTCCCGACCTGCATCAGCCAACGGTCGCCGCCCTTTTCGAACAGCGCCATGATATCCGCCCGTCCCGCGATCGCGGCCAATGGGAAACCGCCTCCGATAACCTTGCCCAATGTGGTCAGGTCTGGCGTCACGCCGTACCGTTCCTGCGCCCCGCCATAGCCGAAGCGGAACCCGGTCACGACCTCATCGAAAATCAGGACGATGCCGTGGGCATCGCAGATCTTTCTCACCGCCTCCAGGAAACCCGGTTCCGCCGGCACGATCCGCTGCAGCGGTTCGATGATGATGGCGGCGATCTCGCTGCCATGCTCCGCGCAGAGCGATTCCAGATAATCCGGATCGTTATACGGCGCGATCAACATGTCGGCCCGGACGCCTTCCGGAATGCCGGCGCTGTCCGGCACGGCCTGCGGGAAATTGACCAGGCGGGCGGGCGCAAGGCTCATCTGCGCTTCGGAACTCATGCCATGATAGCCGCCCTCGAATTTCAGGATCTTTTCCCGCCCGGTGAAGGCGCGGGCAAGGCGCATGGCATACATGTCCGCTTCGCTGCCGGTAGAGACATAACGGACCTTCTCCGCACAGGCGACCGCCCGGCATATCTCCTCGGCCAGTTCGACCCCGGCCGCGTTGTTTGCGAAGAAGGTCATGCCCTTCTGCACCTGTTCCAGCACGACCTCCAATACCTCGGGATGGCCGTGCCCCAGGATCATCGGCCCGGACCCGATCAGCAGATCGACATATTCCTTGCCGTCCTCGTCCCAGACCCGGCTGCCTTTCCCCTCGCGGATGAAGTACCGGGAGTCGAAATTGCCGAAGCCGCCCGCGGGCAGCACCGCCTTCGCGCGTTCGGCCCATTCGGTTTGGCTAAGAATTTTGTTCACGTCACACCTCCCTGGCGATGGTCACCGCTAATCCAGAACAAGTATCGGAGCGCCCAGCCGCGCCCGATCAACCGTTACCCCCAGTCCGATGCCTTCCGGCACCGCGATCCTGCCATCCTGCCTGACCGGTCCGTCATCAGCCAGCCTGGGGGACACATATCCCGACAAATCGCAAACATTCAAAACGAAACGCGGATCTGTAGCGGCGCCGAGATGCAGCGCGGCCGCCGTCGCTATATCGGATCCCCACGTGTCTTCCACGCACATTTTTACACCAAGATGCAGGCACAGGTCGCGGGCGCGCCGCGCGGCGGAAAGGCCGCCGAACTTCGACAGTTTGATCGCCGCGGCATCGACACATCCCAAAGCACCGGCATGCAGCAGGCTTGCAGCATCATGGACATTCTCATCCAGCTTCATCGGCAATCCGGTAGCCGCCCGCACGCGTGCATTCTCCTCGAGACTGCGGCACGGCTGTTCCAGCATGACATCCAGGTCCCGAACGGCCCGGCCGACCCGTGTCGCGTCCAGAGACGTCGCTCCGCAATTCCAATCGCCATAGACGATGGGACCGGCACCGACGGCCTCCCGCACCAGTCGCAGGCGCGCGACATCCGCTTCCCAGTTCGCATCCGCGCCGAGCTTGGCCTGAAACTGCGTCATGCCGGCCGCCTGCGCGTCCTTCGCGATCCTCGCCATTTCCTCCGGCTCGATACAGGTGATGGAGTGGTAAAGCGGCAGCCGCGCCTGCCGCAACCCACCGAGCAGTCGATAGAGCGGCATCCCGGCGCCCTGCGCGGTCAAATCCCACAAAGCGATGTCGATGGCAGATTTCACGTATCGATGATCCTGCAACCAGGCATCCATGCGCCCTTCCACCGCTTCCGGTCCGACCGGATCGGCGCCAAGCAGGACCGGCCCCAACTCCTCGATTGCCGACGCGACGCCGCGGGCAAAGGCCGGCAGATAATGCGGGATAGGGCATACCTCACCCCAACCGGTCAGGCCGGTATCCGTTTCGACCGACAGAACCGCGGTCTCGACCGTATCGCAGGTCTTTCCCGCCGCCATGTGATAAGTCACATGACTGGTCAAAGGCACCAGCCAAACAGTGATTCGCGCGATCTTCATATGGTCACCACGATATTGCCGACATGGTTTTTCTCGATGAAGGCGGTCTGTGCGGCCCGCAATTCGTTCAGCGGATAGGTCGCGGCGACAAGCGGGCGTAGCTCGCCCGCTTCGATATACCCGACCAGATCGCCGAAAGTCCCCGGCGGGACGACGGTCGCACCGGTGAAGGTCAGGTCTCGCAGGTAGAAGGTGCGCAGGTCGAAAGAAACGATCGGACCCGCGATCGCGCCGGAACAGGTGTAACGCCCTCCCCTGGCGAGAGCATCGATATAGCTGGGCCACCCCGGTCCCCCGACAACGTCGGCGACCACCGTGACCGTGTCATGGCCTGTCGCGGCTAGAAGCGATGCCTGCAGATCCTTCGGCGCGCGCGGCAAGACCACGTCGGCCCCCGCCTTTCTAACACTGTCTTCCTTAGCAGGACTGCACATCGCAATGGCCGTCGCACCGCGGCGGCGCGCCAACTGGATCAGGGCAGAGCCGACACCACCCGACGCACCGGGGATCAACACACGGTCGCCGGCCTTCACGGCGGCGCGGTTCAACATGTTCTCCGCCGTCACATAAGAGGTCGCGAAACTGGCGAGTTCCGCGTCGCTCATCCTCGACTCGACCGGATGCACGTTGCGGAAATCAACCACCGTGTATTCCGCATAGCCGCCGTCGCACTCGCTGCCGTAATAACCGGCCCTGTCCATGTTCAGGGGATCGGTCCAGTCTCGCAGCCAGGGATCGACCAAAACCCGTTTACCGACCAGCGCCGCCGGTGCCTTCGCGCCCACCGCTTCGACCACGCCGCAGACATCGGCGCCCTGGATCCGCGGAAAGGTGATGCTGGCGCCGCCCCAGGTCGCATCATCTTCCTCGACGCCTTCCAGCGCCTCCCCCGTCGTCGCCTCGCCCGTGCCCTTGGAATACCAGGCGGTGCGCGTGTTGACGTCCGTATTGTTTAACCCGCAGGCCGCGACCCGGATTAGAACATCCTCGTCGCCCGGGACCGGCTTCGGCCAATCCTCGTGCCATACCAGTTTGTCCATGCCGCCATGACCGGTCAGTACCATCGCGCGCATATTCAACTCCCCTTCGGCTATTCCGCGGCGGTCCTCACCGCATCGGTCCGGGGCAGGTGGCTGGCCGCGTCATAGGCCGGCTGCCCGAGCACCTGCGCCGCACGCGGCACACCATGGATCACGACTTGCAGGGCGGTGCCGGGCTCGGCGAATTCCGGCTTCAGATAGGCGAAGGCCAGGATCTGGCCGACAGTGTGTCCGAAAGCGATGGAAGAGGTAGTGCCGACCACTCTGCCGTCCTTCAGGACCGCCTCCCCGCCATGTCCGTCGACCTCGCCGTCCGGTTCGACCATAAGATAGGCGCAGACCCACGGCAGATCCGCCTCGGCAGAGGCGACCGTTGCTTCCTTGCCCAGGAAGTCCTTGTCCAGCTTTACGAAGCGCATCACGTCGGCTTCCGGAAGCGTGACCTCGTTGGTCAACTCGCCTGCCCCCTTGAACGCCTTTTCCATACGCATCGCGTTCATCGCAAAGCTGCCGTAATCGGCCAGTCCATGAGGTTCGCCCGCCGCCCATAGGGCATCGTAGACCGCCAGTGCCGAGGCGCGCGGCATGTGCAGTTCCCAGCCCAATTCACCGGCATAGGAAAGACGCATCGCCCAAACCGGATGACCGGCGATGTCGATTTCCTGTGCGGACATCCAGCGGAAATTGGCATTGTCCAGGGCCGCCCCGGTGCAGGCCGATAGAATATCGCGGGAGAGCGGCCCGTTCAGGGTCAGCGCCGCCCAACCCTCCGACAGACAGGCGATGCTGACATCGCGCCCCGCCTTGTGACCGTTCAGATGATCCATCAATCGCTGTTCGAAGAAGGCTGCACAGACCAGATAGAACCGGTCTTCGGCCAGGCGGACGACGGTGGCCTCCAATTCGATCCGGCCGCGGCGGTTGAGCATATGCGTCAGCGCGATGCCGCCCACCTTGCGCGGCAGACGGTTGGCGACCAGGGGCTCCAGGAAAGCTTCCGCCTCCGGACCCGAAACCTCCACCTTGGTGAAGGCGGAAGTATCCATGATCCCTGCGCGCTCACGCACGGCCTTCACCTCCGCGCCTACAACGTCATGCACCGGCGTGCGGCGGAAGGAATAATAGTCGCGCTGTTCCACATCGCCGGTCGCGAACCAGCGCGGGCGTTCATGACCAAAGACTTCCTCGTAAACCGCGCCCTTTTCCTTCAGGCGATCGTATAACGGCGACGGCTTGATCGGCCGCCCGGCCAAGCGGTTGAAATGCGGGAAAGGGATCTCATGGCGCAGGCAATAGTCCTCCTTCGCCTTCACCATCTGCCAGTCCTTGGTCGCATAGGGGCCGAAGCGCCGCGGATCGAATTCGCGCATCGAGATATCCGATGCCCCATGCACCATCCAGCGCGCCAATTCCCGGGTCAGACCCGGCCCCCAGCCGATACCGATCTGGGTGCCGCAGCAGCACCAGTAGTTTTTGACGCCCGGCGCCGGGCCGATCATCGGGTTGCCGTCCGGCGGATGGCTGATCGCGCCATGCACGACACGCTTGATCCCCAGTTCCGCCAAGACCGGCATCCGGTCCAACGCGTTTTCAAGCCAGGGCATGACGCGTTCGTAGTCGGCCTCGAACAATTCGTTCTCCGCCTCCCAAGGGCAGTGATCCTCCCAGACCGTGTTCGGGTTTTCCTTCTCATAGATTCCGATCAGGCCCGACTTCTGCTCCATCCGAATGTAGCCGGAGACCAGCCTGTCGTCGCGGACCACCGGCAGTTCGGTATCAAGGTTTTGGAATTCCGGTACGGTGTCGGTCACGAAGTAGTGGTGGGTCATGGAAGTCATCGGCAGGATCAGCCCGTTCCATTCCCCGATCTGCCTTGCATAGGTGCCGCCTGCGTTCACCACATGCTCGCACCGTATTGCACCAAGCTCTGTCTCAACCACCCAGTCGCCGCCAGGTTCCTGCCGGATATCCGTTGCGCGGCAGCGGCGGACGATCTTGGCCCCCAATTGCCGCGCGCCGGTGGCCAGCGCCTGGGCGATACCGGTCGGGTCGGCATGGCCGTCATCGGGCGTGTGCAGCGCGCCGAGCACGCCGTCCAGATTGTAGAAGGGATGCAGTTCGGCGATCGGGTCCGGTCCGACCAGTTCCGCGTTGAAGCCCAAGGCGCGGGTCACGCTCAACGTGTGGCGCAGCCAGTCCATCTCGTCCTCGGTATAGGCGAGGCGGAAGGAACCGCAGCCGTGCCAGGTGACGGACTGGCCCGTCTCCCTTTCCAGAGCGCCGGAATAAAGATCGATATTGTAGCCGACGCATTTCCCGATTCCGAAGGAACTGGTCGATTGGGTAATCTGCCCCGCCGCATGCCAGGTCGACCCGCTGGTCAGTTCGGCCTTCTCCAGCAGGACGGTGTCCGTCCACCCTTCATGCGCAAGATGATACACCAGCCCGCATCCCATGATGCCGCCGCCGACGATCACGACGCGGGCCTGTTCCGGCAAGTCTGCAGCCATGGCGCACCCCTTTTGCGAAATCCGATCTGATGATGTGAAAACCTGTCGACACGGTAATCAAACATTTGTACCATCGTCAATCATGAATGACACGAACGTTTCATCCCTAACCTCGAACGGCGTCCTGGAAGCCCTGGCCGCCGAGTTGGAACAATTGACGCCGGAAACCCGCAAGGCGGCGACCTATGTGTTGGAGAACCCCAACGATGTCGGCGTCTGTTCGATCCGGGAAATGGCATCCGCCGCCGCGGTTAAGCCGAACACGCTGGTGCGCATGGCCCGCACGATCGGCTTTGACGGATACGACGATTTCCGGGAACCGTTCCGGGAGGAGATCCGGCGCGGCAACCTGAACTTCCCCGACCGGGCTCGCTGGCTTCAGTCCCTGAGCCAGACCGGACAGCTGGGCGGCCTGTATGCCGATATGGTGGAAAGCGCGATCCGCAATATCGAGGCGACCTTCGCCGGGACCGACGCGGAAAGAATGAAAGCGGCGGCGGACGATATCGTCGCCTCCCGCAACACCTTCGTCCTCGGCGTCGGGGTGAACAACAGCAATGCGCGGAATTTCGCTTATCTGGCCGACATGGCGTCGTACAACATCTGGGCCATCCCGCGGTCAGGCGGCGTCGCCTCGGACGATCTGAGCCGCGCCAACGAACAGGACGTGCTGATCGCGATTACCTGCAAGCCTTATCGCACGGAAGTCGTCGAGGCCGCCGCCCTGGCCAAGGAACAGGGGGTGAAGCTGATCGGCATGTCGGACAGCCCGGCCTCCCCCATCGTCATCGGCGCGGACCACGCCTTCGTCGTCAGTTCCGACACGCCGCAATTCTTCCCCTCTTCCGTGGCCCTGATCGCGCTTCTTGAGACCCTGATGGCCTTCGTCATCGCCGATGCGCCGCCGGAGGTCATCGACAGCATCGAACGTTTCCACGAAAGACGGCACCGACTTGGCATCTACCAGCCCTGAACCGGGATAATCGATATGACCGCACACGCCCTGCCCGCTTTCTACTACACGGACCCCTCGATTTTCGAGAAGGAGCGCAAGGGTCTGCTGTCCCGGACCTGGCAATTCGCCGGCCATGTCGCGGAATTGAAACGGCCGGGCGACTACTTCACTTTCGAAATCGCCGGGGAGAGCCTGTTCGCCATACATGGCCGCGATGGCGTCATTCGCACCTTCTACAATGTGTGTCAGCACCGGGCGCATCAGATGGTCTCGGGATCGGGCCGCAAGAGGCTGCTGGTCTGTCCCTATCACGCCTGGTCCTACGATCTGACCGGCCGTCTGAAATCGGCCCCGAACATTGATGCGGTGAAAGGGGTGAACCGGTCCGCGATCTGCCTGACCGAGGTGCGAACCGAAATCTTCAACGGCTTCATTTTCGTCAACCTGGACGACGACGCCCAGCCGATGGACTCCTGGTATCCCGGCGTTCGCGAGGCATTGCGCGATTACGTACCGAATATCGATACGCTCGAGCCGCTGGAATGGGTCGAGGTGCCGGAAACCTGCAATTGGAAGGTCTCAGTCGAGAATTATTCCGAATGCTACCACTGCAACCTCAACCATCCGACCTTCTCGACCGGCGTGATCAAGCCGGAGACCTATGACATCAGCAAGCAGGATGGTCATGTCCTGTGCCACACCACGGAATGCTCCGGGCTGGATGCGATGACCTATCCGGTCGATCCGGACAGCAACCCGCACGCGGTGGAATACCGGTCCTGGTTCCTGTGGCCGCTGTTCTCGTTCCAGGTCTATCCGGGCAATGTCCTGAACACGTATCACTGGCGTCCCGCCGGGCATGACGCCGTCACGGTCTGGCGCGGCTGGTATACGGAAGGCGGCATGGATTCCGAGACCATTCGCCGGCTCTCCCTGCAGGATCGCTCCACGACCGTCGAAGAGGACATCCAGCTGGTCGAATCCGTTCAGCGCGGCCTGCACAGCAGGGGGTACAGACCGGGCCCGCTGGTCATCGACCCGAAAGGCGGCGTGCAATCGGAACACTCGATCAGCGCCCTTCACAATTGGCTGTTGGACGCCATCGCCGAGTGATCGGGCTCCGCCTTGCAAAGGGCGCGCTACGCCTGTACCTGCATCCCGCTGGCAGGTGCTATCCCCTTTCCGCGCCGCACAAACAGGGCTAGACTTGGAGCATGGATGGGGGGACATCCTGACGAGAGCCATATGACCAAAGGCGACGCGCCGCCCACGAAAAAGGCCCTCGGGCCGGAAACACCATCCAGACACAGGCGCCTGCCGTTGCGGCTGCTGTTGGTCGGTGTGTTCACGCTGGCGGCTGTGGTACCGCTGGTCCTTTTCTGGGTTTGGTCCGAACAGACCGCTTTTCAGCGACAACTGGACGACGTGAAGGACCGGCATGTCCTGCTGGCCAACAATGTCAGCGCCGCCCTGCAACGATACCACCGCGATCTTGCCACCGATTTCCCGCTGCTCGTCCGGTCCAGCCTGGACGGCGCGCCGATCCCCGGCGCCGCGAAGCTGATGGACAATCTGTCGATTTCCTTCATCTGCGTCATCGACCTCAGCGGCAAGGACCCGCCGCTCAACCCCTATGCCGCGACCCATCCCTGCCCGGACGTCAAGGACGGTCTGGACCCGACCACGATTACGCCCAGGGCCGAACGGTTGGAAACCGTCTTCAGCGGAGTGACCGCGGACGCGGCGGGTAATCCTGTGATCTACCTGACCTGCCGCATCGGCGACAAGCTGGCGATCGGCGCGGTAAAGACCGACTATATCCGCTCTCTCGGCGCGGCGATCAATTTCGGCGTGAAAGGCCATGCCGCCATCGTCGACCAGACCGGATCCGTCCTGTTCCATCCCCGCCCGGCCTGGATTGCGGAGCGCAAGAACCTGGCGAAGATCGATCCGGTCAAACGCATGATGGCCGGGGAAACCGGGATTTCACTGTTCTTCTCGCCCGCCGTGCAGGCAGACATGGTGGCGGGCTTCACCGCGGTGGCCGGCACCGGCTGGGGCGTGATGATCCCGCAGCCGATCTCGGAATTGCATGAAGCCGCCGCGAAGGCGAACCAGTCGGCCATTCTGGTCCTTGCCGCCGGCCTGATCCTGGCTGTCGCCGCGGGCTGGCAGCTGTCGCTCTCGATGATCGCCCCCATTCGCGAAACCGCCCTGGCCGCGCGCCGAATGGCGGCCGGGGAAAAAGGCGTCCGTGTCGGGACCGAGCCGTCGCTGCTGACCCCGTCCGAATTCCGCGATCTGGGCACTCAGTTCAACGACATGGCCGATGCCGTCGAACGCGCCAGGGGTGAGTTGCACGAGGCGCTGGTCGAGGCCGACCTGGCAAACCAGACGAAATCCCTGTTCCTGGCCAATGCCAGCCACGAATTGCGCACGCCGATGAATGCCATCATCGGCTATAGCGACGCCATGGCTCAGGGAATTTACGGACCGGTTCAGCCCGCCCGTTACGGCGCCTATGCGGACGCCATCCGGGGCAGCGCCCAGCATCTGATGCGCCTGATCGACGACATGATGGACATTTCCAGGATCGAACACGGCAGCCTGTCGCTGCATGAAGAGACGGTCGATCCAGCCCAGCTGCTCGACCGCGTCATGCTGATCGTCGAGAGCGGTGCGCGCGACAAGCGCATCACGGTCAGCCGCGAGGTCACCACGCCGAAGGCGATCCGCGGCGACGAACACCGCCTGACGCAAATCCTCGTCAACCTGGCCAATAACGCGATCCGTTTCAGTCCGACCGGCGCGCGCGTAGCCATCACGATAAAAGACAGCGAAACCGGCGGGATCAGCCTTGCCGTCACGGATACCGGCCCCGGCATGCCCGAGGAGGACATCCCCCGGCTTCTGGAGCCGTTCCAGCGCGGCGATCAGGCAAGCGAACGGAATTTCGAAGGGTCCGGGCTGGGGCTGGCCATCGTCAGGACATTGGCGAATGCCCACGACGCGCAGTTTGAGATCAGAAACAAACCGGGCGGCGGCCTGACCGCCACCGTAACCCTGCCGCCGGACAGGGTGGTGCCCCGAGAGATCTGACAGAGAAATCCGACCCGGGAAAAAGATCCCTGGCCCGTGACTGTTTCGATTGGGGAGATGATGGTCGGGGCAGCAGGATTCGAACCTACGACCTCCCGTCCCCCAGACGGACGCGCTACCAGACTGCGCTATGCCCCGACGCGGCGGCTGAACCGCGGATAGAGCGCGGTTCTACTGTCTCGTTTGACGGTTTGCAAGGACGGTTTGCCGCATCGGTGACGGCAAATTGACGATCGCGGACAGATCCCGGTCCCGGACTAACGGGGGAATACGGTATCCAGGCTGAAATCGTAGTGGGTCAGCCCGTCGTGATGGCATTTGGACAAATGGGTGAAATCCTGGCCATGCCAGTCACGGCGACCTAGGGCCGTGCGGATTTCCTCGACATTGTCGCGGTCCACCGCTTTGAACGGGACGCGAAAGCCGGTACCGATGTCATCATAGAAATCCAGACCGTTGAAGTGGTCCAACAGCAGGACCATGACGATCCCGCCTTCCAGGAAATGACCGCCGACGACGGCAGAAAAGGTTCCGTTTTCGATTCCGTCCAGGGCCCGGTCGTCGAACGGCCCGCTGACCAGCCCCATGGCAGGCGCCAGTCGATTGCGCGCCATTGCGTTCCAGGAATCGGAAACCGCCAACCCCAACGGCAGGTTCGCGGCCCAGATCGCCTGGGTCGCGGGATAGCGGCGGATCAGGCCTTCCGCGACTTCCTTGCCGCGTTCATAGCTCCAATCCGTGAAAACGAATTGATTGAGTGCCGCGAGCCCCCCCGAATCCCTTACGAAACGCTCCAACCCTTCACGGCGGTACAGGCTGGAACTGGCCAACTGGTTGCCGCCCAGCGCCGTGATCGTCACCGTGCCTTCGGCTACCCGGCCAAACCGCTCCCTGGCCGCCTTGTCGACGGCTTTCGCCAACAGGAAACCGGCTTCTTCGTCGTCCGCCCGGCTTTTCAGAATCCAGTTCTCGTACCGTTCGCGCGGCATGCCGATCTCGGCCAGGTCTCTCCGGCCCAGTTCGGAATTCAGGGTAACGATCGGCACGCCATGCCAGGCCGTTTCCTCCATGAAGGCCCGCACCGCGCCAAAATAGGGGAGAACCGCCACATAATCGGGTTTCGAGGGCGCGGAGAGCGCCGCACGCAGACGTTCCATGTAGTCGGAACGGTCATTCGTTGCCGCAAAGATCACCGAAAGGTCGACGCCGATGCTGTCGGCGACGGCATCGGCGAATTCGCCATAGGGGCCCCAGAATGGATTGTCCGCCCGGTCCGGCAGGAACAGAAGCACAGACGGCTTCCTGCAGTCCGAACCGTAGGCCGGTGCCAAAAACGCGAGGCACGGCAACGCGCAAAGAAGCAAGCAACGTAGAAAACGCATAGGGCGGACCCGACTTATTATAACTTCCTGCCAACGGCCCCTTACTCCTCCCGCCGCTTTGGCCGCAACCTAGTTCACGAATGTTACTTACTCCTTAACCGCAGGAAAAAATTCACCATGGTTCAATCGCCGGCAACCCGACGTGCGATCCGGCCCAGAACGGCGAGCCCACGCCCCGACCCGCCGCCTGGTTTCTTGTCCTCGCTGCGCTTGTAGACATAGAGCCCGAGCACGGAGAGCGCGACCGACCACATGACCGACAGATCCGCCAGGGCAACGATGACCGCGGAAGCCGCGCCCGGATCGGTGACGATGACATAGACCACCGCCGCCATGGTCATGCTCCAACTGAGGATAAGCGCATAGCCCATGGTCGGCCGCATCCGCCGCACATAAGGATCACTGTTCGCCGCCTCCGCCCGGATGGTCTCGTTCACCGCCTGCAGGCGCTTGGTTTCCTCGCCGTATAGGGCGATGGCGCGTTGCGCGGTCTGGCGCTGATATTCCAGCAGCAGAGCCGGATCGGCTTCCAGGGCCTTCAGCGCCGCGCCGTCCTCATCCTTGCCGGTGACCGACCGGGCGACCTCGGACGCCACCCGGGCAACCTTGGCGGCGGTGCTGCCATCGCCCCCGGACGTTCCATTTTCGAACAGCCCGACCAGCGCCGGCGCGGCAGAGATCAAGGCGGTGAGGATGGGAAGGATCATCGGTCTCTATCCTGTATGGTGATGCTCAGCCCGCCCCGTTCGGCAGAATCCATGACCGCGCGGGCAAGACGGCGATAGGCATCCCGGCTGGCCTGCAGGGACATATCGCCCGCCCTGGTCAGCGCCCCCTCGCCCACCAGGATGCACCCCGCCGTATGCGCGTCGGTATTGCCGGTATGAAGATAGATCCAATCGAAACCGGGAACGTCCTGCAGCCACAGCATGCCCTTGTGAAGCGAACCGTATCGGGCCCGATATGCCGGATGCAGCGCGCCCTGCCGCCGCAACCGGACCGCATAGCGCCCGGCGGGGATACGCGTTTCTCCGGGCCGTTTTTCGGTTCTGAATTCATCCTCCAGCGTAAAGCATTGGAACCGGTCTTCAACGAACAGGGCGCCGACCGTGGCCTCCCCGTCGGACACAAGGCGTTCGAGCGTGAGCTCCATCGCACGTCTCCTTCGTATCGAGTTTTTTGGTAATGAGAGGAAGCGAAACGGGGGCGGCGGCCGCGTTCAGCCGCCGGCGCGGGTCAACATGTCCCAGGCCACCGTGGAAATCGCGCCCAGCAACGCGAAGGTGACGACGCCGAGGGCGACCATGATCGTCCGGATCAACGCATCCAGCCGGCCATGCAGGCGGGCGGCAGACAGTCTGAATTCCGTGCGCGCTTCGGTCACGGTGTGGAACAGCCGTTGAATGTCGCGCTGGATTGCCTCGTGCCGCTCGCGGTCACGATCGTCATGGGCCCGGGCCATGCCGGCCAGCGCGTCCTGCCCCGCCTCTACCCGCGCCGCCCGCTCTTTCGCCTCCGCGGCCACGGCACGCGCCTCCAAATCGATCGCAACCGCATGGGCACGCGGCGTCATGATTGTTCCTTTCTGCGCAGGAAGTTCATAAGAAATGAAACACGAAGAGGCACCAATGGTTACACTGTCGATTCAACCCGCAGCCTGCACTACAACTGTTCATATTCGGAGGGTTTCAAACGTCAGTGCACGCGCCAACAATCGCTAGCTCAAGAAAAAAGAGAGAATCTAATACTGAGCGTTAATAGCGTAGCGCACGACGGTGTTAATGACGCGTGTCGGAGGATTCGTCCTCGCGATCTGTAATGGTTCGAATATGTTGACCATCTCGAATTGATCTATCAAATGGCCGCCTTCGCCGGCAGCAAAGACACCAATAGTCGCCCCTTCGTATCGCTCATTTCGATAACTTCCACGCGACAAGATGCAATTCTTCGATCGCGACGAGAAATTGACTGCGACTCCTTCCCCTGCCTCTTTTCCCAAGTAATTCGCTTGGGCGTAGATATTCCTAAATTCTACATCCAATATCTTGCAGTTCTCACCATTCACCTGAACTCCAATCGCATACCTTGCGTTTGTTACTCCGCTGATATCGGAAATGCTTCCCCCTCGAACGGTGACGTTATTTCCTTCAATTTGCACTCCCATGTATCGAGCAGAGATATCAACATTCTCAATTGATGAGTTATCCCCATCAAACCGGACCCCTGCCCAGAACCCAGAAACTTGGCCATTCTTGATACTAGAACTAGGGGCTAAGAATCTTACGCCATAGCCGGCTGCATTCCCGGTCTGATCAGTTTTTATCTTGTACCCGTGCAAATCCAACAAAGCTGGGCCGGTAAACACCACCCCATCCCCTTGCTCCAAAAGAATGTCCGCTACGAGCTGATATTCCCCACCACTGTAGGTTCCCGCACCAGAGACAATGCCCTGTGCGCATAGGTTAAATGGTAACAAAGCAAACAATAACGCGAGAAAATGCTTCATTGACTTATCGCTCTGTATCCAACCGAACCGATCAAGACGACGGAACCTAGTGATGGTATTTCAGATGCCACAATCGCGGTTGCGGATTGCCCCATTCCGCACGCTTCAAGCCTCAGGTGATCAGATCCTGCCGAGACATAAGTCAGAACTTGACTATATCCTGGCTTGTTTATCCCACCCCAACGCAGACCATTAGTTGCACCGTTAGCAATATTTCCACTCGCTGAAAACGGTAAACCTGCAATTTGACAGTTTCCACTTGACGTAGAATGCGAAAATGCCGAGGTCACGATCTCGAAGGTGGCGTGGACGAAATCGCCTATGCGGAGATAGGTGCCGTTTTGCGCCGCGTAGGAGACTGACAGATCGCCCGGATTGGCGAAGGTGAGTTGCGGGGTCCAGGTGCCGGTGGTTTGGGACGAAGCGGGCGGCGCGGCGGTCCAAGCGCCATCGGCATAGGTGAGGAGATCGCCGTCGTCCGGCGTGAGCGCGGCGATGGCCTCGAGATCACCGTTGAGCGGTTGCGCCCCCAACGTGCCTAACGCCGCCGCCGCGTCCTGGTCGTCCAGCAGGGTCTCCATGAAACCGGAAACGAGCGCACCGGTGCCGCCGGGCGCCGCGGCGATCAGATTGCCGGCGGCGTCGAAGCCGGCGAGCCGCCCCGCCCGTTCCCCGGCCGGCGGCAACTGCAGGGTGCCGTCCGCATCCGTATCCGCCAGCCGCACCGACCGGCCGACCTGGTTGGACAATTGCTGCGCCACGGCGGTCAGGCGGTCCAATTCGTTATTGATGACCGAGGCCCGAAAGTCGCCGGACTCGGAAAAGTCGGTCGTGCGTTTGATCGCCACGTCGCGCAGCAACGTGACCGCGACGCCATCGCCGGGCGGTGTCTCGAAGGTGACGGTGCCGCCAACGCTCTGTCCCGCCCCCGTCACCGTGTAGCCGGAAGATTCCGGCACAGCCGAGGCCCCGAGAAAGACCTTCAGGTCCTCATCCTCGAAGATGGGGAATGTAAAACCGAACTGCGTCTGCACACCGTCCCCGAGATAGCGGATTCGGGGTTCGACATCGCCGATCTTGATATGGTCGTTCGTCATGGTTTTCCGTCCGCTTAGAGTGATCCGCCGCCGAAGACCTGCGTCAGGTCGCGCCCGAGCCCCTGAATATCGTCGAACAATCCGAAGGCTCTTTCCGTTCGGTCGCGGCGCGATTTGCGGCGCAGGGCGGCGATCCGGCTGCGGGAATTAGCATCCAGCGCCGCTTGCCGTCCGGCGAGCGAAGTAAAGACGGCTTGGCTTTCCCGGTTGGCCGCACCGGCGATCCCCGCCTTGGCGCGCGGCCCGACCCGGCCGCTAATTGCGATCCCGGCCAGTTCGCGCGCCCGGCGCCGCTCGGCTTCCGCCCGTTTCTCCTCCAGGCTCAACTGCCCCACCAGACGGTCGGTCCGGGCCGATTGCATCGCCGCCGCCATCTCAGCGTCCTCCGCCTTTGCCCGGCTGCGGTCGCGCAGCAGGCCGATCCCGGCATTGGCCAGGCCCGCCCCGGTCCCAATACCGGCCAGGCCGCTTCCCAATCCGGCTAGACTGGCCCCGCCGGTGGCCGGCGCGGCGGCCAGCGACACCAGGGGCAGGATCACTTTTCCAGCACCCGATCCCATCGAACTCTCCTTGTTGAATTAGGCTGTTGGATCTCGCTATTGGCCGACTTCCGCGACCGCTGACAGGAAAGTCGCGGGCAGAGTCCCAGAGGCGATGAAGCTCGCCCCCTGCCCCCGGTTCCACCCCAGAAAGCGCCGCCGCTTGCGGCCGCTGAAAGGTTTCGGGGCCTCGTCGAGCCGGAATTCCCCGAAACGCCGGAAATTCATCGGCCTGCCGTTCACGGCGAAGGGATAGGCGTCCTTCAACTCCAGGGTGACCGAGATCAAGCGATGTTTCTGGCCGACCAGGGTTCCGTCGGCGATCTGGGCCTCCACCGGCAAGGGTTCGACGACCCAGTCGAAGGAAAGGCCCGCCTCGATCTCCCGCGCGGGGAACGGCACGCCGCCATCCCTGACCTGGACCGCGCCGCCGGTGACGGTCGCGGGGTCGCGCAGCGCCCCGTCCGCAAAGATCTGCACCGTCATGCCGTCGAGATGGTCCAGCCCCGTCAGTACAACCGTCGGTTCTTCGAACACGCCCTTCACCGAGCTGTCGAACATGCGGGCTGGATCGTGCCTTTCGATGAAATAGCGGTCGACGTCCCCGATCCGGCGACGGATCAGGAAATAAGCCGTATTGCCGACCACCGCGACGCGCAGCACCGCATCGACGCCGGAACTGCCGGGACTGTCCCACAGAGTCCAGCCGGCGACTTCCTGCCGGCGCAGGGAATGGTGGATCGCGACCGTGCCGTCGCCGTTCACGACGAAACGGTGATGGGCGCCCCGGACGCCGTCCGACGCCCGCGCGGCCATGTCGACCGGCCGGCGCATCACGCCGGCGGACAGGATGTTCAAATCATCGGCGATATAGAAGTCGCTGCCGACATCGAAGACCACTTCCGCGCAGCCCACCGCGCGCCCCGCCCCATCCGCGGTGACACAGACCACCGCGCCGTCGCTGGCGACCGGTTTCACCGGGGCGATCGGCGTCGGGAAATGCTTGCGCGGATGAAAGTTCCCGACCGTCACCGGGCTGTCGTCTGTCACCCGGTTCACGAAGACCCCGCCGGAGGTGAAGAAGAACTGATCGCCCAGCGAGTGAATATGCGAGACGGCATTGACCTGACTGCCGACCAGATCGTCCTCGACGAACTCGTCATCCAACCGGTCCTTGGTCTCGAAGAAATCGAACAGGTCCACCCCGCCCGACGCCGATCCCCAGACCCGCTGCAGCAAATCCCTGGACCCGCCCCAGAACGAGCGATTGCCGTCCAGATGCACGGAACGCGGATAGCCCTTGGCCGCGGACCAGGCCGTCTGCTCAACACTCCACCCGCCCGGTTCGGCCGCGTCCGTATCGTCCAGGTCCTCCTTCACGGTGCCGGTGACCTGAACACCCGATGCGATGGCGGTAATGGCAATCCGCCCGCCGTTGATACGCACGACGTCACCGACCGAGGCGGCGGAGAAATCGGCCGCCGTGCTGGTCACCGTGACTGTGCCGGTGGTGCCGCTCGGCGTGGCCGTGCCCGCGGTCGGCCCGTTGAAAGGATGGGTCGGCAGGTTGCGGAAGGCGATCGGCCCCAGGGCCCAGTTGGTATGCGATCCCTGGCGCTGCAGCTGCTTCGGTTCGACCGCTTCATGGGTCAGCAGCATGGTATCCAGCGATTGGTCGAAATCGACGGCATCCAGTTGCGAGGCGTCATAGGGCGTGGCGACTTCCGCCTGCAATGCGTCGTCCTTGTAGATCCGCACCGCGCCGTCCAGGAAGGCCAACAGATAGATCTGTTCCAGGCGGAAATGGAAGGCGGCGAGCCGCGCACCTTCGGAGGCGATGGCCGGCAATTCGGCGACGAAGGCCATCCCGCCCCGGCGCGAAATCGGGCCGCCGATCACGCCGATCATGTTCCGGGCCTGACGCAGCCCGCCCGGATAGGCCTTGATGTCGCGGCGGCCCAGCAGGTCCTCGTCGATGATGCCCTTGTCGAAACTGAATTGGGTGATGAAGGCGCGCGCAACCATGATCAGCCCCTCGCCTCGATCAGGGTGAAATCCTCGATCCGCTGCGGGGACTGTCCCTGGGCATCGGCGGTCTTGGCCTGTTGGAAGGAATGCTCGGCCAGTTTGTGCAACAGGTCGGCCCGGGCCGTGTTCTCGGTGATCGGCAGACAGAATTCGGCTGACAACCGGTCGGTCAGGGCCTTGTCGAAATAGGGCGGAAAGGCGCTTTCCGAGGGACGGAAGATATAGGTCAGCACCGGCATTTCCACATTCGTGTGAATGCGACGTTCATGGATTCGGAATGCCGCCCCGCGGCCACTGGCGGGGTATCGCCCCTCCCCACTCACTCCCAGGGAAAGCGAACGCAGGAAGTCCGCCGGCAATTGATAGGCGAAGGCGAAATCCGCTACCGGCGTCCCAGATAGCTGGGCCAGCACCCGCTGCGCCGTCGCGAAGCTCCAGGGATAGGCGCTCAACAACCCGTCCCGCACCACCGGATACAGCGCGCCGGCGATATCCGCCTCGGCGGTGCCTTCCTCGAAGGCGGTGATCGGTTCCGCCCCCAGACGGATCAGCGCATTGCCGCATAGGGCAATATCGGACACGGCCATGATCGGCCCTCCTCGAAGAATGATGGAACTGTCGGAAAAATGGGGCGGAGGCGGCACCGTGGCGCGCCTCCGCCGGGATGCCGCGTCAGCGGTTGGTCTGGACGCCCCAGACGATACCCGCGGTAATCGCGCCGCCGGGCGACGCGCCGGGCGTGCCGACCGTGTAGTTCAGACGGAAATACCGGCGGCAGTGGTTCGGTAGATGGGCGATCGGAAACTGATAGCCGCGCACCAGATCGGCGACCGGCACCGTCATGCTGGCCAGAACCGACACATCCGAACTGAAGGTCGGATCGCCGCTGGTCTGCAGGTCGACGGTCAGGTTTGCCATATCGCTGAAATCGGACGCCACCTGGATCAGCAGCGGCACCGGTGTTCCGGGCCCGACATCTCGGTTGGCGCCGAAATCGATGAAGTCGTCCGACGGCCCGGTCGCGGTGACCTCCTGCGCATCGGAAAGCAGCAATTCGCTGTCGAGGATCATTTCTATACTCCTTGGAATGGATGACCGGGGGAAGCAGGACCGAATGCGACCTAGACGTCCGCCGGCACCAGGGCTTCGGTGTTCTTGATTGCGCGGACGCGGCGGATCGGCGCGCCCAGGAAGCTGACCACCTTGCGGCCCTCGAAGGTCTCCAGTGTCAGGTTCACGTTCTGCTGCGACTTCGCCCGCTTGTGCAGGGCGACCTGGACCTCGCGGTTGCAGTAGATCGCCATGGTCCCGCTGGTGTCGTCGGTGCGATAGAAGGCCTCCAGCATGAAATCCTCGATGGCCAGGTCCCCGGCCCGCATCGCCGCGACATCGATATTCGCGACCCGCGAGATGGCGCGCCAGTCCTTCACCACCAGGCCGATATCGTGCTTGTAGTGATCGCGATAGGCCCGATAGGGATTGCCGTCGCTGTCCTCCACCGTGTCCAGGCCCAGATCGTCATGGCGCAACCCAGCCTTCGATCCCTTCGGGTAGATGAAATGCGCCGTGCTATCGCCCCATTTCACGAACCAGATGGAGGTATTGGCGTCGGCCGTCACGCTGCCCGCGTCGATCACGTTGAAGCTGGACTTGGTATCGTCCGCGTCCTGATAGGCATCGTAACGCGGGGCGAGCCCCATGAACTTCTCCGGCGCGACCGCCGTGTCGCCATAGATGAAGGTGGCGGCCATTTCCTGGCCCATGGCCTCAAGATGCGCGCGGCTTTCGATGATCCGGAAGCGCTGCGGCAGGACCTGCTTGTCGACCAGGTCGCGATCATGGCTGGAGAAGCTTTCCAGCATGCCGCAGGTATCCCGGACCTGCTGGGTCGTGGATTTCGAGACCGGCACGCCCTTGTACAGTTTGCGCCAGGTCGTCGACGGCAGGCCCGTGCGGACGGTGGAAATATGGCTGGCCCCGTCATTCGCCGGCATGGCATGGGCGTCGAGCATGATCTCGTTGGTCTGGGACAGCAGCTCGGCGATGATCGCTTCCCGCGACTCGCCGGATGCCGACCGCTTGAAGCCGTCGGCCAGGTTCAGATAGGTGTCACCGATTTGCGGCATGTTTTACTCCTTGCGTGGAAAGACGGATTTCGAGAACTGGAAAGTCACAGCCCGCACGGCGGCGTGGTTGCCCCGTAGAGCACCTCTTCGGCGGAACGCGGCGACGGGCCACCGGATGGACTGGGATGCGGGCCCGGCGTCCGTTCGCCGATCGCGGATTTGATCGCACGCATCAGGGCCAGGCCGTCGGCGAAGGAGAAGACCTCCTCCAGCATCTGCCCCAGATCCGGGTTCTGGCGGATCGCGGGGGCCAGCAGGCCGGCAGCCCAATCGACCACCGGGCGGGCATTGCGCTGTGCCGCCTGCAACGCTTCCTCGTCGTCCCGCCCCTGCATGGAAGCGGGCGCGAAGGCATCGATGAAGGACTTACGCTCGACCTGTTCCGCGTCCCGGTCGCGCTCGGCGTCTTCCGCAAGACTGCGATAGAACCCGGCCGTCAATTCGTCGAAGTCGTGCTGGGACAGCGCCCGCTGCTTCGCCCAGGCGGCTGCGGATTTGTAGAGCGGATGCTCCGTGTCGGGCTGGATGCCCATCTCGGCAAGCTCGGCCGGCACCGTCAGGCTGTATTCCGGCGCCCCCTCGCCCTGCCCAGATCCGTCGCCGCCATCCGGGTTGCGCGCGACCAGCGGCTTAGCGGCCGAATCCGGGTCGAAGGAAGCGGGGCTCATCCCCACGGCGGGGTCGAGCGGCGGCGTCAGTGACTGCTTGTCTCTATTCATCCTCGTTACCTCGTTGCACTAGGGTTTCGATCAGTTTCACCAGTCGTCGCTGCCCTTCGGCATCGCGCAGCTCTTCCGCCGGCGCGGTCGCGGGCAGGCATCGCTCGACCGTCAAACGGCGCAGAAAGGTGAGCGCCCTCTCCCCGTCCCGCCCCTTGAAACAGCGGGCAAAGACGCGCGCGATGGCCTCAGGGTCGGACGCGGCTTGGGACGGATCACGCGCCGTCATCCAGCGCCTCCTGCTGCCGTTGAAGGTCGACCTCGGCCAGTTCCTGCGGTGTTCGGACGAGATCCGGCGGGAAGCCCGATTGCTTCAGCCACCAGCGGGCGAAGTCATCCATCTTGACGGAGCGCAAGACCTGTTCCGGCCCGGCGAACTGCGCGATTGCGCCGATGCCGTTGAAACTGTTCCGCGCGGCAATCTCGTCCTGGACCCGCACCATCGGCGATGTCGGGACCAGCCGGACGGCGCGGTCGTCGACATGAACGGGCGGGATGTAATAAGGGCTGCCGGCCATGGAATGATGGCCGAGGATATGCAGACAGCGCCGCACCAGCCGGTCGTAGCATTCGTTCAGCAGGCGCAGGGTCTGGGGAATTTCGACCGCGGTCTGATCCGCCCGCCGCTCACCCAGTTCGAAGGCCGTGCGCACGCCGTCCGCGGCCGGCGGCAAATCGGGCCCCTTGATGGCATTGCGGATGCGCTGCTGCAGGTCCTTCAGGATCAGTTGCGAGACGTCGAACCGGCCCGGCGCCTCCAGGGGTGTCAGACCGGCAGATCCCACCGCCTTCGGAATGATGGTGCCGGGCGCCAGGCGGATATTGGCTGGGTTCAGCACGCCGTCGTCTTCCGCCTGCCAGATCCCGCTGACAGCGATGGAGGCGTTCTTCAGAACCAGTTCGACGATCTTGTTCGCGGTCTTGATTTCCGGCAGGGCCTTCAGGACCGGGCCGCGCCCCATCACCTCGCCCGGCGCCTTGTCGACGCGGAAGGCGATGGTGCGTTCGGTTTCCAACCGGTCGCGCAGGATCGCCTCGCCATCCTCCAGCAGCCAGACCGACCAATCGACATAGGCCGGCTGCCCGGTGGCGGCATCGCCCGGGACCCAGATATTGGCCTCCAGCACCTGGACGGTCTGGTCCGGGTCGCGATCCCTTTCCCGCCGCAGGCGTTCCGGCAGGCGTGCCGACGGATAACGAACCGCCATCTCACGCAGCCGGACCTGCTGCTTGATGAAGACCGTGCGGGGAATGCCGTCGGGCGCTTCTTCCGGCACCACGCGGGCGATCGGTACCGCCTCGAAGTTCAACGGGTTTTCGGGCGAACCGAAATTGACGTTGATGCAACCCAGAGAGACATAGGCCTCTCTCAATGCCGGGGCGATTTCGGTATGGAAATTGGACACATCGAGGGCGTCGTGAAACCGCTCCACCGCCGCCGCGCGAACCCTTTCCAGCATGGCATCCGCCTCACCCGTATCGTCCTGCACGTCGGATTTCGGGCTTTGGATCGACATCCAATGCTGAAACGGGGGAAACAACTGCCCGTGGGTGCGCGCCGCCTTCTCATCCAGGGCATCCGCCCCGGTGCTGTCATAAAGGGTGATCCGCCGGTCGGTGCCGCGCTCCGCCTCGCCGCCGTCATCGCCGCTTTCGAATTCCGGCAGCGTGTGGCGATAGGCATCCTTCAGGATCGCGTCCCACCGACGGCGGCGCTGTTCGGCCAGCCGAAAGCGCGTCAGCACCGCGTCACTGCCGGTCTGATCCCCGGGCGCGGGAACGGATTGGTTCGTCTCCATGAAAATCCTCGATCTGGAAGTCGGTCAGACAGTCTCGAGACCCGGCGATCAGCCGAGCGTATCGGCGCCCCGGTCGCCGTCCTCGACGCCGGCAAACCCGGAAAACAGCAGTGGGCGGCGCTGGCCCCGTCGGCGCAGATTCCGAAGCCGGGCGTCATTCGCCTGCTTGGTGCGCTCCCGTTCCTGCTTCTGCATGTCCAATTGCTGCTTCAGCACATCGTCTTCCGGCGATGGCGGCGGCGGTTTCGGGGCACTGAACAATCCACCCATCGTCTTTCCTTTTCTGAAGGTGTTTTCCCTGAAAGGCTTTTCCGGCAAGCCGGTCCCGTGGCGCCGAAAGGCGCGTCAAACCGTGTCTTGTCTTCGAACTAGCCGGCCGCGTTACAGCCGACCTGGTCGGCCCGGTTGGATTAGTCGGCCCGGCAGCCGATCCATCGGTACAGTTGCCACGGAGTCAGCACCCATACGGGCGGCCGCAATCCCGTGGCGTGTTTCACGACCTCGACACAACTGAACCAGGGACGCAGCACCAACCCGGCAGGATAGAGTTGAGGCACGTCCAGGACGCGGACCTTCCCGGCCCGGGCCAAATGCTCCACATAGGCGGCATAGCCGCTGGTCCCGTCGCCGTTATCCAAAACCTCGAACACGTCCATGCGGGCAGAATTCGGATTAACGATCAGCCAACCGCCCTCGTCCGCCACCAAGGGGCGCATCAGGAAGCAATGCCGAAATCCGGGCTTCAGCAGATGCAGCAATCGGTAGAACGCTCTCTCCCGCCAGCCGCAGGTTTTGGGATCCAGCGGTTCCGGGTCGCAAAAGACGATCCGCCAGGATAGACCCTCGCTGGCGCCGACGGTTTCCGTTTCGAACCTGTCAGTCATTCCAAACCTCGAAATCCGTATTGGCGGCGAGCGTTCCGTCGCGTGCGCTGGAAGCCCGGCTTCGAACCGGCTGAGCAAAGGTGAGCGCCAATGCATCGCCGGTATCCGGTGAGGCCAGGCCGCGCAGTTTCATATCCGCCTTGCGTTCCAGCTGGATTACGTTTTCCCGCACGAAGGAATATTCGGGCCCCGTCAGGTCGTCGGCCAGTTCCCGGTCTTCGGGCAGACATCCGGTCTGCAGCCATTTCCGCATCTCGCCCCACATTTCGGCCCGGCGGTTGGCGTATTCCGTATCGCGCAAAGCTTTCGACCCGAACAAAACCTCGGTGACCGGGAAGTGCATGCGCCGCAGGGCATCGACAACCCCGCCCCCCACGCCGCCGCCATCAACGAAGACCGCGTCCGGCTGCCAGCGATTGATCCGCTCGGCCACATGCTGGGCGACTTCCCAGGTATCCTTGTTGCGGAACTTCACAACATCCAGCACCGCGCGTCCCTTGCGCACCAGGATCACCGACTGATCGTCGCCATAGCGCGCGACATCGACACCGATCACCACCGGGACAAGCCGCCCGCCACCCTCATCGGCCGCGGGCACCCGCGCAATGGCCGCCTCCACGTCGGCCGTCGCGATGAACTGGTTCGGTCCCTTATGTGGAAAAACACCCCTTACACGAACCCGGACGAAATCCGACTCCTCGCCGTAATCAGCAATCCAGCCGGCAATCTGCTCCTTGTTCGTCAACCGCGCCTGGCGGCTATCCACCTGCCGGCGGATCCAGCGATGGCGAAAGCGATGAAAGCAATCCTTGAACCGGCCCTTGTTGCGGGTCGGGTTGCCGCAGACGAACCACAGGATTTCCGTATCCTCGTCGGTCAGCGCGCCTTCGGCGGTTTCCCAGACGCGATCGTCGATGGCGCTGGCTTCGTCGAAGAACAGCGCGATGCGTTTGCCGTGATTGTGCAATCCTGCGAAGGCTTCGGTCGCGCGCTCGTTCCACGGCACCATGTCGACGCGCCAGGTGTTCTGCAGGTCCTTGTCGGCCGCGCTCAGCGCCGTGGCGCCCAGTTTCAGCATCTCCCGTCCCTGCATCAAGCGATGCCATTTGCCGACCTCGACCCAGGTTTTGGTCCGCAGCTGCCGTTCCGTATTGGCGGTCACAACGCCTTTGGACTCCGCCCGCGTTGAAATCGACCACAGGATCAGCCAGGAGACCAAAGCGGACTTGCCGACGCCATGACCGCTGGCGATCGCCAGACGGATCGGCTCCCGGCGTCGCGGCCCACCCGACCGCAACGCATCGGTCAAATCCGACAGCACGTCCCGCTGCCAATCGTCGGGCCCCGCATGGCTTCGTAGTTCGCCCTGCCCCCAGGGAAACACGGCCTCGACGAAAGCGAGCGGATCGGCGGCATGCCGTGCCAGATCGTCCGGCACGGGCACATCGACACCCACCATGTCGGCGGACGATACGGCGGCGCGCTCCGTCATCAATCCAAACCGCCCAGCCAGTCCCTCAGCGAGACCGTCGCAAAACCGGCCTCGAGGTCCTGGACCTCGGCATTTCGTGCCTTCCAGGCGGATGCGCTTTCGAAACACCGGCGCGCATGATCCGCGCAATACGGCGCACGGCCCGGCAGGCCCGAAACGACCGGTTTGCCGCATTTGCAGCTGTCGTCCCCCGTGACCGGTCCGTCGATCCATTGGCACCCGGCCCCCGTCCGCGCCGACACGGCCGGTGACAGATCACCCTCACATTGGAAACGATGCGATATGCTTGGAAGAAAAGTCATTAAATTCCACCATCCTTTAGCGTGATTGGAATTTACATACACATCGACAAAACGTCAAGAATTTTTTTCCATACCCAAATTCCAATGTCTGGGGCAAGTTCTCCACGCTCTTGCCAATCAAGAGCCTGATCCGGTGTGTGCACTTGTCTGTTTCGCCTGGAAGTCGGATCCAGCGGCCTGCTGGCCATCGCTTTGGAAACCGGTGACGGGACAGGCGCGAACGGGCGACAGGCACCGGCGGCATGAGCGGCTTTTCACCTGTCTGTATGGGGACGGTACGTTTTATGGAAGATTGGGCAGACCGCTTGAACATGGTGGCGGGAATGCGCGGCATTTCCATCGCGGAACTGGCACGCCGAACGGGCGCCTCCTACGAGCGGGTGATCAAATGCGCCCAGGGCAAGGTCGCCCAGCCACGCGGCACCTTGATGGCGGACATGGCACGGGAATTGGGCGTGCGGTTGGCTTGGCTGCGCTATGGCGAAGAACCGATGGAACCGGAAGGCGCGCCGGAAGACAGCACCCTGCGCTATCTGAAATCCTCCACCATCGCCGGCGCGCACAAGACCGACACGCCTGCCCCTGCAACCGAAGGCTGGCCCCGTGATCTCCCCGTTTCGGGGACGCATCCGGCAGGCGGGAACGGCGCAATGACCCTTTCCGAGGATCCCGTCGAACTGGTCCGCCGCCCGCCGGGTTTGCAAAGCGTGCCGGACGCCTATGGCTTCTACGTTCTGGACGATACGATGGCGCCACGCTATCCGAGCGGCGAGTTATGCCTGGTCCACCCGCACCGGCCGCCCCGTCCGGGCGACGATGTCGTCGTCGAATTGACCGCAACTGCGGACGAGCCCCCGATCGCCTATCTGCGCCGCTTCCTGCGTCAGACGGCCGACGAGATCGTCTGCGCGCAATTCGATCCACCAAGGGAAACGAGCTTTCCGCGCGAGAGGATCGCCAGCATCCACAAGGTGATGCCCTTGCACGAATTGCTGGGCTTCTAGGCTCCAGCCGAAACAGTTCGAGCCCCGGCGGCACGCCCAGTATTCAGGGCAGATGGAACCGGGCGGCGGCGCACACCGATTCCCAATTCCCCACCCCTGAACCGGTCCTAACCCCCCGATTTCCGGGCGCCGGTGCAAGTAAGCGGCCCCGCCATCTGTCAATTTTTCTTGTTTTTTCCATTTTCTGGAATTATAATTCCGACATTCAGGCCAATCACGATCACTCATCGGATGGAGGCCCGCATGCGCGAAGGCGCAGGAAATTCCGGAAATTCCATACGTCCTTGGGCGGCGAAACGTCTTACCGGTGCGTCGGCGGAGGATCTGCGAGGCAGCCTGCGCCAGGCGCAGGACCGCCGGCATATTTTACGCCGAAGTTCGGACAGCCCGACCAAGCGCCTGCTGCTGGCGCGAGAGGATTGGTTGATCCGGTGCCTTACGGAGGAGTTGGCCGCCCGCGAGGCGGGATCGCGGCCCCTTCGGGCTTAGCGGGCACCGTATCAGTGAAGCACGGCCTTGGCGGATGCCTCACCCACGGCGTGACGTTCCGGCAAGGTCAGCCATCCGGTCTTCATGCGCACCAGTTCGTCGATCATGTCCCAGATGGTCAGGAAAGCATCCCGACCGATCGGAAAGGAAATCTGCCGTTGATCGGTCAGGCCGAAGACAAGACTGACGCGGTCTTCCCCCTCCCCCGTCCGCTGCGGCGTGACCGTGACCCGATTGACCAGCAGCGGGGCGGCACCGAGTTCCTGATGCGGCGTTCCCGCGTCATACGGTGTCGACTTGTCGGCCGCCTGAACCGCCGCGTCCTTCTGAAACGCGGCGATTTCCTTCTTCACCGAGGGATCGGCGGCACCGGGGCCGCTGGTCGCTGCCGATATTCTTCCCGCCAAGTCCAGGAACCCCAAGGTTAGGCGCCGGGTGAACCACAGGTTCATCTCCTGCCCGTCGGCGAATGTGCCGCTGAACAGAATTCGGTCCTCGACCTCGGAATAGGAAAGTTTGAACTGAACCCGTGGCGCCATCGCAGCCGCTTCTCCGGTCTTATTGTCAATCATCGCCCCGATGGGGTAGCGCCGGGCACCTGGTCGGTTCAAGCCATAACGACCAGGCCTGACTGTCGGCCTATTGAGCCACCGCGCGGTTCTCGCCCTCGCCCTGTCCGATATAGGCGTGATGCAAGCTGGTTTCCTTGCGGGTGGCCTGCTGATCAAAGATGCGAGTCCACAACCAGGGCAGCGCCCCCTCCTCGACCACCCGGTTCAGTTTGACCGGTCCGCTGGGTCGTACGGCACCCGCCTCGGATTTCGCGATCTTGAAGGTGAAAACGTAATTCGGCGTCGCCCCCATGCGGAGGTCCCGCAACAGGATATCCCCGTTTCCGTCGCCGAGATCGGCGAAGCTGAGAGCGTAGAACCCCTTGCTGAAGCGCGCCACCGCATCGACCGCGCCGGTGTCGGGCAGCGCCGCCGCCAGGGACAATTGCCGGGCATGAACATGGATGTCGCGGGCGTCCGGTCCATCGAACAGCGAACTGTAGACATTCACATACCGGTCGCCGTCGAGGGCGATCCCTTTCCACAGCACCGTGTTGAACGGCATCGGCGTGACCAGAAGCTTCTCCGCCGTTACGCCCTGCCCCTCCAGCACCGCGGCGATCTTGTCGCGCATCAGTTGCTGCGCCAGAACCGACCAGCCGAGATACATGCTGCTGACCACGATGCCGATGGAAGCGGCGCGCCCGATCCGCCGGCCCCAATCGCCCTGAAGCAACGCCCAGAGCGTCACCGCAAGCAACGGCAGGGTATAGAGCGGATCTATGATGAAGACCGAGCCCAGACCGAATGGATAGTCCGTCAGCGGCCAGAGCAGTTTCGTGCCATAGACCGTGAAGGCGTCCAGAAGCGCGTGTGTCACCAACATCAGCCAGACCGCCCCGATGGGCAGCCATCGCGGCGCGTCCCGCAGCCCTGTGAACAACCGCCCAATTCCGAGCCCCAGCAATGGAGCGGCAACGCTATGCACGATCAAGGAATGGCTGAAGCCACGATGGGTGACGAAAGCGGTGACCGGGTCGGCCGCCGGCAGGAAGACATCCATATCCGGCAAGGTCGCGACAAGACCGCCCGTGATCGCCGCTTTGCGCGGCCCGATCCGCCGCCCCAGCGTTGCGACGCCAATCACCGATCCCAATGCGAATTGCGTAACTGAATCCATGCCGGTATCCGTTTATCGAAAACCCGGAACCCATAATTCCGTAAGCCCCTTCACATAGGGTTCATTTCGCGCTTGCCCAGTCCCGCCGCTTCAAAGGGTGCGGCTTTTTTACCACATCCAAGGCTGGAAAAGCGTGCCCCGGTACGGTAGCTGTGGGTTGGGGCTAGCGCGCACAGAACAGTGCCGCTTATGGGTACGATGGGCAAAGGAAGCCGCCGAAGAACGGACGGCTTCCAAATTTTCACGGATCTATGCGTATGGACGCGGGGTATTTGGCGACCCACGGCGGCACTCTGGTGACCCAGGGAACCGTCGAAAGCTATGTGTACAGGATTTTTCGGCTTGCCGGCTTCTGTTTCAACGACACGCGCGTGACCGGCCCGATCAACCTTCATACCCGGTTACAGCTGTATCGCGTAACCTTGCCGCATGTGGTCGAGGGACGCTATTTCGGCCTTTTGGACAATTCCGAAGGGTTCGAGAACGACTTTTCCCTGGACGCCATTCGTGAGCTGGACCGCCTGCTGATCGACCGGGGCATCCGAACCTATTTCGGCGCGACAGTCACGAAGGACAAGGGCTATTCAAAGATCGTCAAGCTGGCGCAGACCAACATGGAAACGATCGGCCTGGACGGCACCGTGATCAAGGTGCCCGATCGGGCGGCAGCGTTGCAGTTCATCTGCGACCGGATCAACGAAGCGGCCGCCGAGCGAGACCATCTGCGGCTGGCCGGCGATTAGCAGGTTCGTTCGTCGCCGCCCCATCGTTCCGCTTTCATGGCAGTGGAAAGATCGGATCAATCGGTGTAGCCCTTCGGCGGGACGAAATTGTCTCGAACCGGCCATTCATCCACGGCGCTCCGCGCGCTACTATGACGGCGCCAGAACAACATGACATCTCACAACCCGCGAAACCGCCGGCCGTCCCTTCCATCCGAACCGAAGGAGCCCGCGCCATGCTAGGGTCAACAGGTTCCTTGATATCCAAGGGCGTCATCGAGGGTTATGAATTCAGAACGTTGATGATCAACGGATTTCACGTCCACGATATCACGGTCATCGGCCCGATCAGTCTGTCCACCCGCATCCCGCTCTATCTGGAAACGCTGCGCGACGCGCTTCCGCCCTATTACTTCTGTATTGTCGACAACATCGCGGGGTTCGAAAACACAATTTCCTACGACGACATCCGGCAACTGGACAGAATCCTGATCGATCACGGCATCCGGAAGTTCTTCGGTGCGACGATCACAAAGGACATGGGCTACGCGAAGATCGTGAAACTGGCGCAGGCCAATATGGACGAGATCGGTCTGGAAGGCATGGTGATCGAGGCCCCGGACCGCGCAGCGGCGGAAGCCTTCATCTTCGAAAAGCTCCAGCAAGCCGCCGCCGAACGGGACGGCACCGCCTGACCGGCCTCACCCGCTCGCCAGGATTGCTTCCACCATGCGTTGGACGTCGAGGGCTTCCTGAACACTCGCCAGGGGAAAGGCCCCTTCCGGCAACGGCGTGCCCGCGCTCAATGCCGCCAGTTTGTCGAGTTGCCCTTTCAGGATCAGCGGCCTCGTATCCTCCAACGGCAGGCAGTCGGGATGCTCGTGCCATTCGCCGTCGGCCCCCAGTTTCTGACCGCGCGTCCAGTCGCTGAGCCGAACGGATCCGTCGCGACCCTTCAGGGTCCAGAGATTGTGGTCCGGCTTCTCGGTCGTCCCGACCGAACCGGTCACCGCGACCGGAATGCCGCCGGCCACGATCTCCGCCGAAATCGCCGTTTCGCTGCCGGTGTTGTCAGGATAGGTCGCGGAAGCCGACTTGAGTTCCATCGGCCCCAGCAGGCGACGCGTCAGGAACAGGAAATGACTCCCGACCTCCCGCGTGAAACCGCCCTGCTCGCGCTTGTCCAGCCAGCCCAGCGCATCCATCTGCCACGGCCGCGGCCAGGATTGATAGGCAAGCTCGATCGTCAGACTCTCGACCGGGCCAACCGCGCCCTCGCCGATCCACTGCCGGATATGCTCAACACCCGGCATCGAGGCGAAAATGAAATTCACCGCCGCACGCGCGTTGGTTTTCTCCACCTCGGCGGCAAAGGCTTCCGCGTCGGCCATATCCACGGCGAGCGGCTTTTCCGTCAACACGGCGAGCCCCCTCTCCATCGCCTTTCGGGCATAGCCCAGATGGGTCACCGGCGGCGAGGCGATATACAGGCAATCCGACGCCGCGATCACCGCCTCGGGGCCCTCCAGAACCGGCACGGAGGGATGCTCCCGGCTGATCCGGTCCATCGTCTCGGCGGACGGATCCCAGATGCCGCCCAGCGCCACGACCGAGGGATCATGCCGCAGGACGGCATTCAACACCCGTTCGCCCATGATGCCGACACCGACAATCCCCAGTTTCATCGCAGCCATGATACCCCCCACTATGATAAAGCGGCGTCTAGGGAAGCCCCGTTCGCCGGATAGGGCAAGATTGCCTTTCCCGGCCGGGCGCTAATAGTTTTGGAATGAGCGGTTAGGTTCTAGCCGCAACGCCGGAAGGCGCATGTATCTGGAACAGAATAGGGTATCGTCCATGTCCGGACCGTTGCAGGGAATTCGCATCGTCGATCTGACGCAGGTCGTCTCAGGCCCCTTGTCGACCATGTTGCTGGCCGATCAGGGCGCGGATGTGATCAAGATCGAGAACACGGCCGCCGGCGACGTGACACGACAAGTGTCCACCCGCCGCGGCGGGATGACGGCCTCCTTCCTCAATAATAACCGCAACAAGCGCTCCGTCTCGCTGAACCTGAAGGACGAAAAGGCCCTGGCTGTCGTCCACGCGCTTCTGAAGGACGCCGATGTCTTCATCCATAACTTCCGGCCCGGCGTCGTCGCGCGGTTGGGCCTGGGCGAGGACGCGGTACGCGCGGTCAGGCCCGATATCGTCTATGTCTCTATCAGCGGGTTTGGGGAAAACGGCCCCTTCGCGAACAAACCGGTCTATGACCCGCTGGTGCAGGCCCTGTCAGGGCTGACCACCATCCAGGGCGGGTCGGACGAGGCGCGCCCGCGCCTGGTCCGTACCATCGTGCCGGACAAGCTGACCGGCTTCACCACGGCCCAGGCCGTGACCGCCGCCCTGCTTCACCGCGAACGCACAGGCGAAGGCCAGCATGTGAAGGTCTCCATGCTGGACAGTGTCGTCTCCTTCCTGTGGCATTCCGACATGGGCGGCCACACCTTCGTCGGCGACGAGATCGAAAGCGAGAAAGCGCACAGTTTCATCGACCTGATCTATGAGACGACGACGGACTACATCACGGTCGCGGTCAATACCGACAAGCAATGGTTCGCGCTGACCGAAGCGGTCGGCCATCCGGAATGGCGGGACGACCCGCGGTTCGACACGCCAGAGAAACGGCACGAGAATATCGACGCGCGCCTGGAATTGACCCAGGAGGTTCTCCGCACGAACAGCGCCGAATACTGGCTGGAACACCTGGATGCGCATGACATTCCCTGTGCCCAGGTGCTCAAGCGCAAGGAGATGATCCACCATCCCCAGATCGAGGAAAACCAGATGCTGGTGGAACTGGACCACCCGGTCGCGGGCCGCCTGCGGCAGGCGCGACCCGCCGCGCAGTTCTCCCGCACACAGCTTGACCTGACGCAGGGCGCGCCGCTGCTGGGCGAGCATACCGAGGAAGTCCTGCGCGAAGCGGGATATGGTGAGGACGATATCGAAGCGCTGCTGTCGAGCGGCGCGGCCAAGGCCGAGCGGAAAGGATAACCGAATGATCGACTTCTATTACTGGCCGACGCCGAACGGCTGGAAGGTCTCGATCCTGCTGGAGGAATTGGGCATCGATTACAACATGATCCCGGTGAATATCGGCAAGGGCGACCAGTTCAAGCCGGACTTCCTGAAGATCAGCCCGAACAACCGCATGCCCGCCCTCGTCGACCACGATCCGCCGGAAGACTATGGCAGCGAACCGGTAAGCGTATTCGAATCCGGCGCGATCATGATCTATCTGGCCGACAAGTTCGGAAAGTTCATTCCGGAGGATGCGCGCGGCCGCAAGGAATGCCTGGAATGGCTGTTCTGGCAGGTCGGCAACCAGGGCCCGATGGGCGGTCAGTTGAGTCATTTCGTCAACTACGCCCAGGGCGACAACGCCTATTCAGCGGAACGCTACGCCAATGAATATGACCGCTGCCTCGGCGTGCTCGACCGTCGACTGGACGGGCGGCGTTTCATTCTGGGCGACGACTATACCATCGCCGATATGATCAACTGGCCCTGGGTACTGATCGCCAAGCCGATGCTGTCAAAATCGCCTTTGGCCGGCACGCCCTCGATGGATCTTTCCGCCTACCCCAACCTCAGCCGTTGGCGCGGCGAGATCAAATCCCGGTCCGCGGTACAGCGCGGCGTGGACCTCGGCAAGGACTCCCGCCGCAGCGCTCCGCCGAGCGACGAGGAAAGAAAAATCCTGTTCGGACAGAAAGGGAACTGATCCAGACAGGTTTCAAAACGCAAACTCCCCCGCCGTTTGGCGAGGGAGCCTGCGTTCTTCTCAAGGTCAGGCGCCAGGCGCCTTCCCTCGTTTTTTGCCGTGTGCCGTATTACTCGGCGGAGGCGACATTCGCCGGACCGGAAGAGGCAGTCTTGTCCTCAAAACCGGTGACCGAGATTTCCACGCGACGGTTACGGGCTTCGCGGACGCCATCGGCAGTGACGACGGCCGGGTCGCTCTCACCTTCCGAGTCGGTCAGCATGCGCTTCAGCTTGGACGTCGGCAGACCGTTGGCGATCAGCGCATTCCGGACGTTTTCCGCACGCTCTTCCGAAAGCGCCTTGTTGTAGTCCGACGGACCGGCGCGGTCGGCATGGCCTTCCACATGGACGTTGATGTCATCCAGGCCGGCAACACTGGCGGTCAGCTCGCGGATCTTCAGTTCCGCACCCGGCGTCAGGCTGGCGTCGTCGAAGTCGAAATAGATCACCTGACGGCTCAGTTCGACGCGCGGCGGCAGCTTCGGCGGATCGATCTTGGCGACCGGCGCGGCCGGTTCGGCTTCAGCCTTCTTCGGCATCATCGCTTCGTTCAGGTCGATCATGGCGGCGCGGAAACCTTCGCGGCACTGGGCGATATGCGTGGTCTGCCACCCTTCTTCCTGCTGCTCGACCCAGCAATCGTACTTGGCCTGCGCATTGGCGGCCTGGGCCGGCGCGATATCGGCAGCGCCCTTCTGCATGGCGCCCAGCAGTTCAATGCGTGCGGCCTGCAATTCCTTCATAGCGGCGGGATCGTCAATATCCCACTCCTCGGGCTGGAACGGCGCGGGAGTAATGTCCTTTTCAGCCATCATGCCGCGTTCGGCATAGGTTTCTGCGTCGATGTAGTCGTACATTTCCTGATATTCGTACGCGCTCATCGTCTGATACTGGCGCGCCAGTTCAGCGTTAAAGCCGGTTCCCGTCACCGTGTGACTCTTGAATTCCTCATAGTCCGGAAACAGGATGTTTGCCGCGCTCGCAGGCGCCGCCGCAAAGGCGATGCAGGCAGCCATGGTGGCGGTCGTCATCTTGATCTTGAAACTCATGGATATCTCCTTGGGTTTTGTTTTGCGCCTGACAGGCGCTTAGAAAACTCGGGACTGGAGGGGCGCCTGATAGATCACTGCGGCCGCCCGCTTCCTTGCACAAACAACGTCCTCCCCATCGCGACCGTTGCATTCAGGTTTCGAATTTTTTTGACCCGCCTCCGCAAAACGGAAACGGGCCGGAACCGCCGTTCCGACCCGTTCAAGAAATACTGTTGATGCGTCCAACGCCGAGGTGTCGGCGGCCGCGATTACGGCGCGGTCGTTCCACAACCCGGTCCGACCCGGGTGACGGCATTCAGATAGGAACCGCAGACGATCGTGGAGACCGATTGCCAGACACGCTCTTTAACGACCTCGGTCGAAGCCTGGATATCTTTCGCGCTGAGCGCCACGCCGGCAAGCATGGCGGATGTAAAGGCGAGCGCGATGGCGGTGCCGGTCAATCGACTGTTCAGAGTCCGCGCGACAACCCGGTGCCGGGTTGAGATATGGTCATCGATATCGGCAACGGAATGATCACTTACCTGGGTAAGGGACATGCTGGCCTCCTTCGGCAAATCCTGTTCGATACCCTATCAACGCCCGGAACCGGCCCCGGTTGCCTCCAACGGTACAACTTTTTAACGCAGACTTCGTTTTTTGGACCCGGCCAGGGAAGGCCAGACATTCCCTGACGTCACAAGCGACGTGATTGGTAGTTCGGGTCGTTAAAGCTACCTAATCCGGGCGTTCTATGTCACAAGGGACCGGCAGGACGCACGGCAGCGCTGAAATCGGCGCAGAATCGCAACCGCAAGAACGACACGCCGTCCGCCTGGGATGCATCTGGGGGGTAAATGCAACTTTTCGTCGGCAAGGCGAAACAAACGGGAATGCATTACTTTGAACACGACAGTCAGCGACGTTCAGTCTATTCCACAGGACCGCGATGACGATTTCGACGGCATTCGCCATGTGGTGATCCTGAAAACCGCGACGGATTGGCGCTCGGTTAGGCGGATGGCCGCGCAGCAATTCAGAACCCCGCCGGATAAATGGCTGGTCTTCATAATCGCCCGCTCGACCGACATAGTCGGCGACCTTTCTGACGCCTGGGCCGGCGATATCGGTTTTCTCGCCGAACGTTCGGGCGCGAAGACCGTGCTGACGACGCGCGAGGACATGCTCGATCTGATCGGCCGCATCGGGGAAAACCTGGAAAGCGTGTTGATCTTCCAGCCCAAAGGCCTGATCGGCAAGTATCGCGGCTATCGTCTGTACCACCGTCTTCGGAAGACCCTGAAATCCGCTGAATTGCATCGCATGGAATGCGACACCCTTACGTCGGGTTATTCCATCGTGCATTCTTCGGAAGACGGACAATCCGGCCGCCGAACCCTGATCAACCTGGCCGGGGTGTTGGGCCTCGTCGGCATAAGTGCGTTCATCTGCTGGCAGCTTCGCGCGTCGACCCCCATCGTTTTCCCCTATCTGATCATGATTGCCTCGGTTGTACTGTCCTCCGTCCTGTTCGGAAGATGGGCCGGCCTGGCGGCCGCCGCCACCGGCATGCTGTTGTTGAACTTCCTGTTCGTGGTTCCGATCTGGTCGATCAAGATCGACAGCGTCGACGACATCATCACCCTGGTGATCTTCCTGTTCGTCGGGTCGCTGACCAGCTTGATCGTCGGCCGCGCAGCGGATCTGCTGAGCGCCGCCAAGGAAAAGCAGGCCTTCAACGAGATCGTGCTGCGCATTTCGCGCAAGCTGACGGAGACCGTCTCTCTCGATCAGGTCTTTGACCTGGTCAAGGCGGAACTCGAAGCGCCACTGAAGGCGCGTGTCCATCTGGTCGATTATCGCGGGTCGGAAAAGATGTTCGCCGAAGAGCTTGCCAATCGCACCGGCTACGAAATTCTCTCGCCGGATCTTCTGGCGGCGCAGATCGCGCTGGAAACCGACGAGCCCGCCGGTTACGGCACCAGCGTCGCGAATGACAGTATCCTGCATTTCCAGCCGATTTCGGGTGGCGGCAAACCGTCGGGCCTGATCGTGATCCACAAGATCGAGGAAGAAAAACTGGCGGACCCGCGGATCCGCGTCCTGATCGAGGTCGTCGCGGACCTCTCCGGCATCGCCGTCGAGCGGATCATCGCGGAAGAGGAGATCGAGCAGGTCAAGGCCAAGGAAACCACGGAAAACCTGCGGAACACCGTCTTGTCCGCCGTATCGCACGATTTCCGGACACCCCTGTCCACCATCATCGGCAGCACCACCAGCCTGCAGACCTTCCGGGACAAGTATGACGACGAGACGATCGCCAGCCTGCTGGAGGACATCTACAACGAAGCGACGCGGTTGGATCGGTTCGTGGCCGAAGCCCTGGACCTGACCAAGCTGGAGAACGAAAGCCTGGAAACCCGCCTGGAACCGGTTGACCTGGTCGATATCGTCGATACGGTCGCTGAATCGATTTCGACCCATCTGGCCAATTTCACCTTCATCCGTGAATTCGACCATCCGATCCCCTTCGTCAGCGGCGACGCCATGCTGTTGGAGAAGATCGTCCAGAACTATCTGGAGAACGCGACCAAGTATTCCGGCGCCGGCACGACGATTACAGCAAGATTGAAAAGCAACGGCACGACGGTCATCTTCACCGTCGCCGATTCGGGTGTTGGCATCGCGAGGGAGAATCTGGAACGTATCTTCGAGCGCCTGTTCAAGGTCCAACACGGCTCGCATACGGAATCCAGTCCCGGCCTCGGGCTCACCATATGCAAGGAAATCGCCCGCTTGCACAACGGACGGGTCTGGGCCGAAAGTGATGGACCGGGCAAAGGGTCACGGTTCAACCTTGAACTGCCCGTCGATAATGTCGTCACATTGGAAACAGCCGAAATAGCCAGCTAGTCTAGACCCATGAAGGTACTTGTTGTCGATGACGAGGCACCGATCCGCCGCTTCCTGACCGCCAGCCTGACCGCGCATGGAAACGAGGTCCGGCAGGCGGAAGACGGCGGTGCCGCGATCCGTGAATTCACCACCTGGAACCCGGATGCCATGATCCTCGATCTGGGCTTGCCGGACCAGGATGGCCTGGATGTTCTGCGCACGATCCGGGAATTCTCTGAAACGCCCGTGATCGTCCTCTCCGCCCGCCATCACGAAACCCAGAAGATTTCCGCGCTGGACGCGGGCGCAAACGATTACGTGACGAAACCCTTTGGTATGGGAGAGCTGCTGGCCAGGCTTCGACGCTTATTCCGGGATTTCACCGATGCGGAAAACGCCGTTGAAGACGGCTCCCTAAGGGTCGGCAACCTCAGCATCAACATGGCGCAAAGATCAGTGGAATTGGATGGTCAGTCGGTACGGCTGACAAAAAAGGAATTCGATATCCTGGCCTTTATGGCACGCCATCCCGACAAGGTACTGCAGCATTCGCAGATCCTAGAGGAATGCTGGGGGCAGGCCTATCGCGACCAGACCCATTACCTGCGCGTCTATATCAAGAACCTGCGGGCCAAGCTGGGCGACGATTCCGAGGACCCGTCTCTAATCGTGACCGAGCCCGGCGTCGGATACCGGATCGTATCCAACACCGGGCCCGATTGACCGGCAAGCGGGAGGGACTTGCCGTCGGGGGATGACGGGCGGCTGCTACGCCGCGAGGCTGAAATCGCTCTCATTCGCGGCGAAACCGATTTCATCACGCAGTTTGGTCCGGGCGCGGCTGAGGCGCGATTTTAGCGTACCGACGCGTTCGTTCCGGACTTCGGCGACCTTCTGATAGGGCATGTCATAGACGGCGACATCGCGGATCAGGGCCTGGTCCTTCTTGGGCAGCGCCCGAATGGCGCGGTCGGTCTGCTTCAGCAGCAACACGACGGCCTGATCGGCGGGGCGCGCGTTCATATCCTGTTTCGAGACTTCCTCGACATGGGCGCGGCGCACCTTGTCATGGCGCTTACCCGACAGGAACAGGTTACGCATCATCGTAAAAAGCCAGGCGCGAAGATTGGTGCCGGGCTTGAACTGTTCGGCCTTCACAAGGGCTCGTTCCACGCAGTCCTGAACCAGGTCTTCCGCGTCGGCGCGGCGGGATTGTCCGACGAGGGACAAAGCGAACCGTTCCAGATGCGGCAGTTGGTCGGAAATCTGTTCACGAACGATACACATCTTGAAAGCTCCTCGGTTGCGTCTGCGTTGTTCGACGCTTGGAATATGGAGCTACCCTGCGTGAAGGTTCGATGCGCGATTCAGCCTCTCGGCGTAAAAATTCCGTTAAAAAATTGCAGGGCCATTTAACCTGAAACTATTTTAATCATTTGTTTTCATTATATTTTGTCCAGATATAAAGAAGTAAGGCATCTATATATACATGTGCCTGTCCATACTGCGACGGGACCGCTCCGGAGGACCACGATAGGGTTATTCAGCCCCTTCTCCGCGCAGAATTTTCTTTGTTTCGGCCGCGAGGGCGCGGATTTCCCCCTCATCGATCAGCGCCGCCTGGCAGCAGGCAATATCCTGCTCTATCGCTTCAACCTGATCGTTTAGGGCGGCCTTTACGCGCGGACTTTGGGCAAATCCGGCCAGGACCCGCAGCTTGGCAAGCATGTGCCGCGAAACGTCCGGCTTGCCGCAGCCGCTGTGCCGGATGCGATCGAAAGCGTTGAAAACAATCTCCGACGGGTCGGGTGTCGCGGCGTAGAGGCGAAGGGTTCCGTCCTTGTCGACATGTTTTGCGTCAGGCACGGTCTTCCGGAACAGGCAGGCCAGCGCGGCGGACAACTGGTCGATGACCTGTATGGCCGTGAAACTGTCGTTTATGCCGGGTGACAGAGCCCTGGTGGCAATCTCCACCAGGTGGCGTATAGAATATTCCAGATCCTGTGTCGGGGTGCGGGTGGAACCGATCGTGAAGGCATCGGTTATCGCCCGGGCCAGTTCCTCGGCCGCATCATCGCCGCCGGCGCCGTGGATCCATCCAACCGCCTCGCCGTCCACCCCGAAGTAGCCCGGAGAAACGTCGACCCGCACAACGGCATCCGCATCGGCCGCCAGTTGCACGACCGCCTTGTGGTCGATTTGTTGGACGTAACCGGATTTGGGGAGCACCAGGGGAACACCCGTATCCTCGAAACCGTCCGGAAGATCGGCCGAAGCCCCTCTACCGTCGCCTTGACCGGCGTCCTTTTCAGCGTCGCCTTTTTTACCGTCATCTTCCGCCAGCCGTTCTATCGACTGGGTCAGCTCACGCGATACACGGTTGATGACACTATCGGCGATGCAGGACCGTGCGATGTGATGCACGAATCCCAGCAATACGAAGAGGTTCACGAAAACCAGTAAAAAGACGAAGGCGATGGTGGTCTGCGGCACCGGTTGCTCGGGCTGCCGCGAGTGCAGGATGACCGTCAGGACAAAACAAGCCACGATCGCGCCGAAGAACATCCCGATAAAATCCTTCGTCCGGCGGTCGGACATCACGGACTTGATCAGGCGCGGTCCCAATTGCGAAGCCGCCAGGGACAGAACCACGATGGTGATTGAGATCGCCAGGGTCGCCATGGTGATCATGGCGGAAAGAAGCGTGGCGACGACCGATTTCGCGTCGGCCGTCTCGCCCTGGAACAGCGTCACCGGACCGTGCAGAACCTTGGGATAGGCCATCTCGGCGATATACAGCCCGGCCGTCATCAAGAAGAAGGTGGCGCAATAAAGGGCCGGGATCAGCCACAGATTGGCCTGCAGCGCCATGAAACTGTTGTATAGCCGGGTTACCGTCAGGCGGCCGATCGTCATTGGTGCGGACATATCCAATCCTTGCCATGTGCTGAACCGCCGACGGGCCGGAGTCCGACCATAATGGGCGGAGTCCGGCCGCGTTTTTCCGGGCGCGTGTTATTGCGGGGGACGACGCCCCTGCATCACGCCGACGACGGATGCCAGGATGAACAATACAATGAAAACGAAGAACAGTATCTGCGCGACATCAACGAAGGCCGCGGCGATACCGCCGAAACCGAAGACCGCCGCGACAAGCGCGAGGATCAAACTCAAAATGGCCCATCTAATCATCTCAATCTCCTATCCGTTCGGTTAATCCGAGAGGCTTTGGCGGAGTTTTCAGTGCGTCCGCAGCCAGGCGTTCACTTCCTTCCGGGCTTCTTCCTGGACCAGTCCGTAGCGCTGCTGCAGCGCGCCGATCAATTGATCCATATTGCCGTCCATCTGTTCCAACTCGTCGTCGGTCAGGCGGCCCCATTTTTCTTTCACGCGGCCTTTCATTTCGTTCCACCGGCCTTTCAGAAGCTGCTCGTTCATGACGGTCTCCTTTCGTCCGTTACTCTCCACATGCCGGAACCGGGTCTTCCAGAGCTCTATCGCCCCGCCCGCCGGCCTCGTATCGAAACAACGCCCGCCGGCGCGCGCGGGTTGCGAATTTTCGGAAAGATCAACGGCGAACCGCGGGGGTCGCGCCCCCAATGCGACGCCTCGGTGCCGGAGAGTTTTCTCTTCACGCACTTATTAATAACGCGCCGCCAGACATCCGCCGGATGGAGATGAAAAAAGGCCGGGATTTTCTGCAACCCGGCCGCCGCGCCGTGCGTTGTTAGGTCAGTTGCCACAGCGAAAGGAGGCCAGAATGTTGAAACTTCTGAAAACCACAGCCCTCGCGACGACGCTTGCCGTGACCGCCGGTGTCGCCCATGCGACCGATATCGACGCCACCTCGGTACCGGGGAATGACGACAAGGCGGGTGCCGTGCAGATGGCCACCACGGCCAATGAGAACGAGATTTCCTTCGACGAACAGAAGAAGGCCGTCGAAGAAACTTTCGAGAGCTGGGTGGACCAGATCGCCGAGCATGCCGAACAGGCGGATGACAATGCCGAGGAAGTCGCCGAAGACGCCGGCGAAGCCCTCGACGAAGCTTGGGCCGAAGTCCGCGCCTCTTGGGAAGAGGTGAAGGATGCCAGCGAAGAGAACTGGGAAGTCGCCAAGGACAAGTTCGACGTCGCGGTCGAGCGCCTGGAAGCGGCTTGGAACGAGTTGAAGGGAAATGACCTTCAGGATGGGTAACTTCCCCGCCCTTCCCCTTCCGGTTTAGTGCCTGACCGTCCCGGCCGCGCTTTCTCTTATGAGCCGCCGGGACGGCGGCGCCGTTTCAAAGATGAGGAAGCGGGAAAGCCTTGAGGCTCGGAAACAAAGAAGCCCGAACAGTACCTTTACTTTTTGAGACAAGTTATGAGGCAAATAGCACTCCTAGGACTGACACTGTGCGTTATTTCCCTGCTTTTGTCGGCGCAGGCGGCGGGAGAGTCGGTCGGCGATCTAGTGGACCGGGGTGTCCGGTTCATCAGTGAGTTGAGCGGCTCGGAACCGGAGCAGCCCTATGACGCGAGCAGATTGATCGTGGAGCAATCCGTGAAGTAGCCGCTTGCGGTTCCTGTCACCTCGTTGCCAGCGATGTGTCGGCCCTAACCGATCCTGTCATCCCCTGCGGCGGCCCCGCGGGGCGTTTGTGTTTTTGCCGTGGCCGTCCCGCTCTACCCCCTGCCAAAAAGCAAAAAATGCAGCTTCTCCGGCAACCATCATCTTCCCCCGGCGTTATTCCTATAGACGGTCCGAAACGACGGATCGTCATGCGTTTCATTATCGCAATCGACCAAGGAGATTTCATATGACCCGCAGCAAGTCTCTCATAGCGGCCTCGGTACTGACCTTGGGGCTGGCGACCGGCTGCACCAACATGAACGACACGCAGCAGAGCACGCTTAGCGGCGGCGCGATCGGTGCGGGTGTCGGCGCTGCCGGCACGCTGATGACCGGCGGATGCGTCAGTTGCGGCGCCGCGATCGGCGCCGGCGTCGGCGCAGCGGCCGGCTATGTGAAAGAAAAGCTGGAAGAAAAAGAAGAATAAACTCCTCCGGATTTGATCCTCCCTCCCCCTCTGTCCGCTCGGCCGGTCCCTCTCACCCGTCGGGCGGGCATTTTCATTAGATTGCCTGGGTTCGCGATTGGCCCTTAATCCGGTTCGAGTATGATTACCGAGAACACAGATACTTCCGGCGAAAACCCAAATCACAAGGCCTAGAGCGCCACGCGCTTTCAGCCCCGCTCGATCGTCACACTAATGGAAACTCGTGATCCACCAATCGACGAAGCGGTCTGGCGCAAAAAATGCGTAAATCCCGGATTAATCTGGATGCACAAGAAAAAGGGCATCCGAAGATGCCCCTTCGCAAGATCCTGATACCGAATTCAGGCAGAAACGCGGCGCTTGCGCCAACTGATCAGGCCGAAACCGGCCAGGGCACCGGCAAGCAACGGGAAAGCTGCGGGCACCGGCACGGCCGAGACCGAGGAAGCCTGCAAATTGTCCCAATAAACCGTACGGTTCACACCGGTATCCGTGTTGATGTTCTGAAGAATGACGTTGCCGATTGTCTGGGTTCCGCCCGCCTCTTCGGTGTGCACATGCAATCCGCCGATGAAGTAGTTGAACACATCGTTCACCGTGTCCAGAACGATGCCGAGTTCAACGAACTCATCGAAATTGAATGTCGGGGCGGTATCGAGCGTGCGGAAACCCGTTCCGTCACTGTCCCCGCCGATCGTATCGAAAACCTGGAAGGTTCCCCCGGCAAATTCCAGGATGGGAAAAGCGGAGATCGTCGTTCCATCCCCCAGGAAACCGGTACCCCAAATGCCGGCGATCCGTGCGGGATCGCTCTGGAACGCGGAGTCGACGAAGAAGTCGATGGAGATTTCCGTCGCACCCGCCGTATCGAATTTCCTGCCTTGCGTGTTATAGAAAGCGCTAGCAAAGCCACTGGGACGCCCGCTCGCACCGTCGGCGGATGAGATCGTGTGGGCCAAACGATTGTCCCCAAGAAAAAACTCCGATTCAAACCCGGATGGAGCGAACCGATCAGTATACCAAACACCCGCCCCCTGAGTGTCGCTGAGAATGGGGTTTGAATCGAATGACTGAGATGTGATGGAAGCAGCCTGTACCGCGCCAACCAGGGCCATTGAGGCAGCGAACGCCGCCGCAAAGGTCCAGCACTTGCTTATACGCATTTAGTCCCCCTCGTTAAAATATAGAGCAGGAATCCCCTTTAGCATGGCGTAATATGCGGAATGTCGACGGAGGATGACAAATCGTCAATCGCTATCAAAGATCATCAATAATCATTTGTAAAAGGCCTATCGAAAGCCTGAATCTGTTCCTATAGGTTCACGCACTTTCTACTTTTAATAACAACTCTAAAAAACCAGTGGTCATCGCCGGACCGGACCCTCGGCATATGTTTGGCCACCGTACCAAAGGACCCGGAAGTAAGCGCCGAGCCACTGCAACGAGAAGTCGACGCTCCTGCGGCCTGACAATAGAAAGCAGCGGAGCCCCCGAAAACAAACGGCATGCTTCCCGGAAACGCGTTGTTACAGGCCTGGAGAACCGGGCGACTCGTCAGTGCGCGGCGACGTAGGCCCCATGGCGGGTTTTGAAACGGTCCCAGGCCGAAGCCCCTGCTTGGGCCGCCTGCAGGATCAGATCTTCCTCGTCGATGCCGGTTACGCGACCGTCTTCGACGACGGTTCTGCCGTCGATCATCACGGTCTCGATATCCTTGCCGTGGCCGTGATAGACCAGGGTGCGGACGGGATCGTTCAACGGCGCAAGCCCATAGCGCCGCGCGTCGATGATCTGCAGGTCCGCCTTCTTACCGACTTCCAGCGAACCGATTTCATCGGCCATCCCCATGACCTCCGCCGATCGGATGGTCGCATCGGCCAGGGCGTCCATGGACGGAACGACGGAAGGATCGTTGGCGCGGATGCGCGCCACGGCGATGCGGGCCCGGATGACCTCGAAATGGTCGGAGAAGTAATTGTCGATGCCGAGCCCGACCCGGACGCCGTTTTCCCGCATGGTCTCCGCGGGCGCGATCGCACCGCGGAACTGGTTCATCAAGGGACAATGGGCCAGCGCCGCCCCTGATTGCGCCAGGGTGTCGATATCGCCCTCGCCCAACTGGTAGCAGTGCACGGCGATGGCACGTTCATCCAGGAAACCGTTGTCACGGCAGAACTCGAAAACACCCGCACCGCCATGCAGGGCCCGGACATCCGGCGCCTCCCCGATCCCCATATGCATGGAAACCGGTACGTTCAGCCGGTCCGCGGCATCGCGCAGCGCGCGCAGCAATTCGGGCGAGGAGGTGGAGGCCGTATTCGCCGCCATCACCGCCGTCAGGCGGCCGTTCCCACGCCCATGTACCTGTTCCGCGAAGCCGATCGACTGCTCCACCTGTTGGGCGCGGATGCGTTCGTCCAGCACCATCCGGCCCTGGCTCAAGGCGGCAACGTCGATATCGCTCGCCATGATGCCGAGCGCCGCGCGCATACCGATCTCCTCGACGAAGGCGGCGGAGACATCCGCATCCTCCTCCATCTGCAACACGGTGGTGACGCCGCCCCGCAGCAGTTCCGCGGTGGAAAGCGCGGCGAGCAGGCTGCGTTCCTCGCGGGTCAGGATCGTGCTCATCGGCACATAGAGGCCGAGCACCGCATCATGCCCGATATCCTCCGCCCTGCCGCGAAAGACCGAATAACCCAGATGGTTATGAACGCTGACAAAACCCGGCATGACGATCCGCCCGCGCCCGTCGATGCGCTTGCCGACATCCGGGTTGCGCGCCTCGACCTCAGCCGACGGCCCGATATCGGTAATCCGATCCCCGCGCACCACGACGGCGCCCGGCTGGTGGATCGTCCCCTTCCCGTCGACGGTGATAACGGTGGCGCCTGTGATCATTGTGTTCATGCAATCAACATCCTCAAGAATGTGCCTTAAGATCTGGCGGACGCCCGAGAAGCAATCCCTGGCAGCTCGATCTATTCTGAAAACTCTGGCTTGTCGGGACACAATTTTGCCAGGACGGCGCGCCGTGTCTGTATTGCAAGAGGGTCATGGAAAATCTCTATGGCTCGAGCGGCTTGCTGCTCTGAAAGCCATCCATCGGGCAAGCGCCACCTCCGAAAGAACAACCAATCCAGATCATTCCGGCGCTTTGACACGATGGAGCTCTTGGCCCGCTCAATAGTGATAGGAATAGAAAAGACACCCTTCGGTCCGTATTTGGCGCGCGCCGTGCTTTCAGCAGTTTCTTGGGTCTCCATCCATTCATCTACATCTCCGTCGCTAACCGTGGTTAAGCGGCTGATCGGTTCGCGAATATCTCCCGGAAGCGTTTCGACTGCTTGCTCGATTGCGGATAAGTAACGCAGGTCGCTCGTAACCTCATCCCCCCAATTGCGTGGGTGATATCGCCAGAGCACAGTTTCGGCCTGATCCGCCCACAATCCAGTTTCACCGACAAGACCCAGCCCCTCCAAAACGTACAGCACCTCTGGTGTGGCCCGAGCAGGCCGGATGCCCTTTCCCGCGAAAATATTGGGAGGTGGCGGTGGTGGCGCGCCAATCCGCTGTATCGTGAATGTGCCGGTGTTATGCTCAGACCGCGGAACGCTGCCGTCCGGCAGGCGAAAGTTCAGTTTGCCCCAATGGCTCGCTAGCCATAGCACGGTGACGCAAATATCGTCCCAACGCGGCAAGGTATTGGGCAGTGATGGGTTGGTAAGCGCGGTAGCGCCACGGTCAGATTCGACAGCCTGCCCTAACGCTACTAGCGCCAAACAGCCCATCTGGTAAGCGGAAGAGCTATGATCCTCCCAACCACTTCCATCCATAGCCTGCGGAAGATGATCCTTAAGAAAAGTGATCACCGGTTCTGGCCAATCAGAGTTCGGGCCGTCGGTGGTCATTAACCCACCCCAGAAGTTTCACTTTATCCCAAAATCCCTGGCAAGTTCAGGCCCTTTTCCCGGGCGCAGTCGATGGCGATGTCGTAGCCGGCGTCGGCATGGCGCATGACGCCGGTGGCGGGGTCGTTCCACAGCACGCGGCCGACGCGTTTGGCAGCTTCCTCCGTCCCGTCGCAGACCACGACCATGCCCGCATGCTGGCTGAAGCCCATGCCGACGCCGCCGCCGTGATGCAGCGACACCCATGTCGCGCCGCTGGCGGTGTTGAGAAGCGCGTTCAGGAGCGGCCAGTCGCTCACCGCGTCGGAACCGTCCTTCATGCCCTCCGTCTCCCGGTTCGGGCTGGCGACGGAACCGCTGTCGAGATGATCACGGCCGATGACGATGGGGGCCTTCAATTCGCCGGACGCCACCATTTCGTTGAAGGCGAGCCCCAGACGATGCCGGTCGCCCAGGCCCACCCAGCAGATCCGTGCCGGCAGGCCCTGGAAGGAGATCCGCTCGCGCGCCATGTCCAGCCAGTTGTGCAGATGCTCGTTGTCCGGCAGCAGTTCCTTCACCTTGGCGTCGGTCTTGTAGATATCTTCCGGATCGCCGCTCAAGGCGCACCAGCGGAACGGTCCGATGCCGCGGCAGAACAGAGGACGGATATAGGCGGGTACGAAGCCCGGGAAATCGAAGGCGTGTTCCAAGCCTTCCTCGAAGGCCATCTGGCGGATGTTGTTGCCGTAGTCCAGCGTAGGCACGCCCGCTTTCCAGAAATCGAGCATCGCCTGGACATGCACCTTCATGGAGGCCCGCGCGGCCTTTTCCACGGCTTTGGGATCGCTCTCCCGCTTTTCGCGCCATTGCGCCAGGGTCCAGCCCTGCGGCAGGTATCCGTTGACCGGGTCATGGGCGGAGGTCTGATCGGTGACGATGTCCGGATGCGCGCCGCGCTTCACCAGTTCGGGGAAGACATCGGCCGCGTTGCCCAGCAGGCCGACGGAAACCGCGCGGCCCTCGGCACAGGCCTTCTCGATGATGGCCAGCGCTTCATCCAACGTCGTTGCCTTCTCGTCCACATAGCGGGTGCGCAGGCGGAAATCGATCCTTGTCTCATCGCATTCGACGGCAAGGCAGCAGGCGCCCGCCATTGTCGCGGCCAGCGGCTGGGCGCCGCCCATCCCGCCGAGGCCCGCGGTCAGGATCCACTTGCCGGTCAGATCGCCCTGATAGTGCTGACGGCCCGCTTCCACGAAAGTTTCGTAGGTACCCTGCACGATCCCCTGTGAGCCGATGTAGATCCATGACCCCGCCGTCATCTGGCCGTACATCATCAGACCGACCTTATCCAATTTGTGGAAATGGTCCCAGGTCGCCCAATGCGGCACCAGATTTGAATTGGCGATCAGAACCCGCGGCGCGTTCTCATGCGTCTTGAAGACACCGACCGGCTTGCCGGATTGAACCAGCAGGGTCTCGTCCTCCTCCAGCCCTTCCAGGCTGGCGGCAATACGGTCAAAATCCGTCCAGGTCCGCGCGGCCCGGCCGATGCCGCCATAGACCACCAGTTCATGCGGGTTTTCCGCGACATCCGGATCCAGGTTGTTCATCAGCATCCGGTAGGGCGCTTCGGTCAGCCAGGACTTGCAATTGAGTTCAGCGCCGGTCGGCGCGCGCACGGTGCGGGTATTCTTGCGGTCGGCATTGGGGTCCGTGCTCATCAAACAATTCCTCCAAATTCGGGAAAGACGTCGATACCGGCGATGCCCGGCAATGCGCCGCTGATGACGATTTCGCGGGCGGTTTCCACCTCAGGCGCCATATAGCGGTCTTCCTGCAACATCGGGACGCGCGCCCGCAGATGGTCCTTGACGGCTTGCAGGGACGGGCTGGTTTTCAGAGGTGCGCGCAGATCTACCCCCTGCGCCGCGATCAGCAGTTCAATGCCGACGATCCCCGCCAGATTGTCCAGCATCGGCAACAGCCGGCAGGCGCCATGGGCGGCCATCGAGACATGGTCCTCCTGGTTGGCGCTGGTCGGCGTGGAATCGATCGAGGCGGGCGCCGCCTTCTGCTTATTCTCCGACTGCAGGGCGGCCGACGTCACCTCCACGATCATGAAACCGGAATTGACGCCGGGCTTCGGCGTCAGGAAAGGCGGCAAGCCGTAACTCAAGGCCGGATCAACCAGCATGGCGACCCGGCGCTGGGCGATAGAGCCCATTTCCGCGATCGCCAGCGCCATCTGATCGGCCGCAAAGGCGACCGGTTCCGCGTGGAAGTTTCCGCCCGACAGGATGTCGCCGCTGTCGGGGAAGACCAGCGGGTTGTCGGTAACGGCATTCGCCTCCCGCTCCAGCGTGCCCGCCACATGGGTCAGCAGGTCCAGGCAGGCCCCCATGACCTGGGGCTGACAGCGGATGCAATAGGGATCCTGAACGCGCTCGTCATCCTCGCGGTGGGATTCGCGAATTTCGCTTTCCTCCAGCAAGGCGCGCAGGGCCTTCGCAGCGGCGATCTGGCCCGGCTGGCCACGCAGGGCATGGATCTCGGGCCGGAAGGGCGCCGCGGAGCCCATCGCCGCATCGGTGGAAAGCGCGCCGGTGATCAGCGCCGCGTTGAACAGGTCGGCGGCATGATAGAAAGCCGCCAGGGCCACGGCGGTCGAAAACTGGGTGCCGTTGATCAGCCCCAGACCTTCCTTCGCAGCCAGCACCACCGGCTTCAAACCGGCCTTTTCAAGGGCGGCGGCACCCGGCATGCGCTGCCCCTCGAAGATAGCCTCCCCCTCCCCGATCAGGACGGCGGCCAGATGCGCCAGCGGGGCGAGGTCGCCGGACGCCCCGACGGATCCCTGCATCGGGATGACCGGGGTCACGTCCCGCGCCAACAGATCCTGCATCAATTGCAGCACCTCCCAGCGCACCCCGGACGCCCCGCGCCCCAGCGAGTTGATCTTCAGGGCGATCAGCAGCCGCGTCTCCGCCTGCGGCAGAATCGGTCCGATCCCCGCCGAATGCGACAGGATAAGATTACGCTGCAGGGTTTCCGTGTCTTCCGGTGAAATCCGGGTTTGGGCCAGTTTCCCGAAACCCGTATTCACCCCGTAATACGGCGCCTTTCCAGCCGCGGCGCTGGCGACCAGGCCGGATGCCCGGTCGACATTCTCCCGTGCCCCGTCGCCGAGGACGACCGGTGCGCCTTGAGTCAGAACCTGATGAAAATCTTCCAGACTGCCGGATCCCGGATCCAGCACGATCGGCGCGGCCATCGTACACCCCTACCCCAATTTTTCGATCACGATGATCCTTGAAGGGAAGCCGTGCAAGGCCCGAATGAGGGAGGAATTTGCCTTTCTGCGACACGACTACCGCGACGACGTCGGCATCAGATCTCTATCGTGTCAATGATGGCGAAAACAGGACGTCTAAGCCTTATTGAATCAGAATGCCGTCCGCTGCTTGGCAATGCTTGCCACCTTGCGGCGTCTCGAACAGGCAACCACGGCCTTTGAAGGACCTGACCGCCGCGGCGATTTGATCAGACAGATTTTTCCACGCACGATGAAGATAGATGAATGCCGGTTCGCGCGACACTTCCAAGCGGGACATGTTCTTCAGCTCCGGAAACCTGTCGAAGTTGACGCCATCCATCAAGATCGCGTCGACACGGCCAGCTTGCAGCATCTCGAACTGCTGTTCAGGCGTGTTGGCAACAATGTTCTTCGCCGCGAGGGCACCGATATCCCTCTGCCAAACAATGCCGCGCAGCGTGGCAAGTGACATCCTGTTGACATCGTTCACCGACGCCACGGTCGTGTCACGCGCCACGAGGTATCCGACAATGTAAAAAAGCGGTTCTTTGACCGGAATGGCGGCATCTCCCACGACGGACCGGTATGCACCTATCCGCATCAACTCGCCATCAATCTCACCGCGTATCAACGCTTCCGAAACGCGCTTGGCCGGGAACTGCTTGTCCCGAACGCAAATCCCGACATCCGCTAAAGCAGCGGAAACATTTTCAAAGATGACCGCGTTGATTGTATCGCGGACAGCCACGGTTCGTCCCAGCACCAGACAGTTCGCAGGCGAAACCGCGACGGTCGGCGCAGGCCAGAGATGGACGGCAACCGCTATCAAACATGCAATTTTAAACGCTCTTGCCAAGCGCATCATCAACGCTCCTGGGCGGAATAATCGAACTCACCTTCCCTTCGTTCGGCGCTAGGCTCGACTGTACCTCGAGAAACACCGCGACCCCATTCGTGGTGCTATGGCTACCAGCCTACCAGTTTATTCCCCTCACAACAAAACCGGCCAAACATATTGATACTCCGCTAGCCGCGGATCTGGATTGGTGCATGGAAATCGTTCTTTCCGTATGTCCCTTATCCAAGCAATCTGTGCCACAAGCGTACAAAAGAACTGACGCTCTCGGGCGAAGGTCCATGCGCGTTTTGCTCGTCCTCTATTGATCCTTCCAATTCACCGGAACCGGAACAACTGGGGCCGCCGCCGGGAAGCATGAAGGAACAACCGCGCTGCCTAAAGGCCTTGATCGCCGCGCCGATCGGCGGCGCCAAATCCGCGCGGGACCGATGCAGCACGAAATGACCCGTGTTCTCGTAAGACACCCTGAACGGCAAGTCCGCGAGTTCGGCATATTGTTCCCGAAGGCGCTGTCCGATCATGATTCCGTCGATGCGCCGGTTGAGAAGCATGGGCATCAACTGTTCCATATCGTTCGCGATAACCACGGTTCGGGCGTTTCTCGCCGCAGCTTCATGCCATTTCACGCCGCGCAGTACCCCGATCGACAGCTCTTCATCACCGGTGACGGCGAGATCGATCCCTTCCTGGACCACCAGATACCCGATGACTTCGAGCAACGGTTCCGCAACAAGGACCGCCCGCTCAGCGGCGGTTTCCGCATATTCCCGCACGCGGATCAATTCCCCGTCCAATTCATCCCGCTGCAGCTGTTCCGCAAGACGCTTGGGCGGCGCGGCCACGATATCGATGCAGATGTCCAAAGTGTGGAGAACGCCGCGCAAGTTCCCTTCGATCGCGTCGTAGACGCTTTGTTTTCCGGCGAATGGCGAGCCGATACGCAAACAGGACGTTTCCTGCGCGTGTGCCTGAAGAGAGCCGCAGACGCCGAAGACCAACACAGCAACAAGACCGAGTAATGAACGTACCATATGTGAAACCCCTTTCCGGCTCACTGGCACCACCCCGCAGGGTCAGAATACTCGAAATCGTGGAATTACCATGCCTAAATTGAACGTTTCAGCGCACTGCCATCGGCAACCGCCAATTCGAACGCGGCGGACAGCCCGCATGCCGGGGCATGCGGGCCATGACAGCAAGGCAGGCAGGTCCGCTGGTCAGAGGGCCGCCGAGATCCGCGTCAACGCTTCCGCCAGCTTGTCGCGCGCGGCCTGTTCGTCGGCCATGCGATCGCGATTTTCCTGCACGACCTCTTCCGGCGCCTTGGCCAGGAATCCTGGGTTCGACAATTTCTTGTCGATCTTCATGATTTCCGAGTCGGCCTTGGCGATGGCCTTTTCCAGCCGCGCCTTTTCCGCACCCAGGTCGACGACGCCCGCCAGCGGCAGGGCGATGACGGCCTCGTCGACCACGACCTGAAGCGCGCCCTTGGGCGCTTCGCCCGTAGCGATCCCTTCGATCCGCGCCATGCGGGCGATCAGCTCCATATAGGCTTTGGCACGCGACAGCACCGCATCCCCGCCCTCCACCAGGATGGCTTCCATCTTCGCAGCCGGCGGCACGTTGACCTCAGACCGCGCAGACCGGATCTCGGAGATCAATTTGATCACCCAGTTCATGTCCGCGTCCGCCGCGGCGTCGATCAACCCGTCGCCATATTCCGGCCAGGCGCTGACGATCAGCGGTTTTTCACGCGACCCACCCTTCAGGTGCTCATGCAGTTCCTCGGTAATGAACGGCGTCAGCGGATGCATCAGAATCAGGATCTGTTCCAGCACCCAGGCCGCCGTGGCGCGGGTTTCGGCCTGCGCCGCCGCGTCATCGCCGGTGAACATCGGCTTGGCGAATTCAAGATACCAGTCGCAGAACACGTTCCAGACGAACTGATACGCGGCGCTGGCGGCATCATTGAAACGATAGCTTTCGATGCCGGCGCGCACCGCGCGTTCCGCCTTCACCGTTTCGCCGACAATCCACTCGTTGACCGTTTGCGTGACGGCGGCCGGGTCGAAGCCATCGACCGGCTTGCACTCGTTCATTTCGCAGAAACGCGCGGCGTTCCACATCTTGGTCATGAAGTTGCGATAGCCCTCGACGCGGCTGGTCGCCAGTTTCACGTCGCGGCCCTGCGCCGCCTGCGCCGTCAGGGTGAAGCGCAAACTGTCAGCGCCGTATTGGTCGATCAGGTCCAGCGGGTCGATGACATTGCCCTTGGACTTGGACATCTTCGCGCCCTTCTCGTCGCGGACGAGGGCGTGGACATAGACCGTGTGGAAGGGTTCCTCCTTCATGAAATGCAGGCCCATCATCATCATCCGGGCGACCCAGAAGAAGATGATGTCGAAACCCGTCACCAGGACGGAGGTGGGGTAGTAGCGCGCCACTTCCGGCGTCTCGTCCGGCCAGCCCAGGGTGGAGAACGGCCAAAGGGCGGAGGAGAACCACGTATCCAGCACGTCCGGGTCGCGTTCCAGGCCGCGACCTTCCTCAATCATTTCAAGGGCCTGGACGTCGCCTTTCTCACGATAGTGCGACAGTGCCTCGGCATAGGCGAGTTCTTCCGTCTCCTCGACGAAGACTGCCCCGTCCGGTCCGTACCAGGCCGGAATCTGATGGCCCCACCACAGCTGGCGCGAGATGCACCAGGGCTGGATGTTGCGCATCCACTCGTAATAGGTCTTGGTCCAGTTCTCGGGCACGAACTTGGTGCGCCCCTGTTCGACCGACTCGATCGCCGGTTTGGCCAGGGTCTTGGCATCGGCGAACCACTGGTCGGTCAGATAGGGTTCGATCGGCACGCCGCCCCGGTCGCCATAGGGCACCATATGGGTGTGGTCCTCGATCTTATCCAAAAGGCCCAGCGCCTCGATATCCTCGACAATCGCCTTGCGCGCCTCGAACCGCTCCATGCCGCGATACTTCTCTGGGGCGTTCTCATTTATATGCGCGGTGGTCGTGAAGATGTTGATCATCTCCAGGCTATGCCGAACGCCGACCTCGAAATCGTTGAAGTCGTGGGCCGGTGTCATCTTCACCGCGCCCGATCCCTGTTCCGGATCCGCATAGGCATCGGCCACGATCGGAATGCGGCGGCCCACCAGCGGCAGGATGCAGTGCTTGCCGATCAGATGTTTGTAGCGCTCATCATCCGGATGCACGGCCACGCCGGTATCGCCCAGCATGGTTTCCGGCCGCGTGGTGGCGACCGTCAGATAGGTGCCTTCCTCGCCCTCGACCGGATAGCGGAAATACCAAAGATGGCTCTGCACTTCCTGCTGCTGCACTTCCAGGTCGGAAATCGCGGTTTCCAGCGCCGGGTCCCAGTTCACCAAGCGCTTGTCGCGATAGATTAGGTTTTCCTTGTAAAGCGATACAAAAACTCGCAAAACCGCCCGCGACAAACCTTCATCCATGGTGAAGCGTTCGCGGCTCCAATCGCAGGACGCGCCCAGGCGGCGCAGCTGACCGGTGATCGTGCCGCCGGATTCTTCCTTCCACTTCCAGACCCGTTCCAGGAAGGCCTCCCGGCCCATGTCGCGGCGGCCGGGCTCGCCCGCCTGCGCCAGTTGCCGCTCGACGACCATCTGCGTCGCGATGCCCGCATGGTCGGTCCCCGGCTGCCACAGCACGTCCAGGCCGCGCATGCGCTGGTACCGGACCATGATGTCCTGCAGGGTGTTATTGAGCGCATGGCCCATATGCAGGCTGCCGGTGACGTTCGGCGGCGGAATGACGATGGTGAAGGTCTCTTCGTCTGAACCTGGACCGCCCTTCTGGCCGCATTTGAAATAGCCGCCCTCTTCCCATTCCCGATAGCGGCGGTCTTCAACCTCTTCCGGCGCGTAGGTCTTTTCCAGCATCAGATCCTCCAAAGCCGCCGGTAAGCCTTTGAACCGGCAGCAACAATCCATCGAACGTAATACGAACCGCCGCGCCCAAGCGACGGAGAGCGTCGCGACGCGGTGGCAAAATCTTCATGAATGTCCCGCCTGAAAAGGCGAGTACGGGGCAGGTGAACCGGGATTTAGGACTATGGCGATCGGGCCGGGAAACGGCCTAGTCGAACATGTCTCCGTCGTCGCCGCGCCGCCGCGCGCCGCCCGCCATCTTCTCGATCTCGGCGCGGACGAGGCGTTCCACCATATCCGGCAGGTTTTCGTCAAGCCAGGAGCGCAACATGGGCCGGAGAAGCCCCTTCACGACGTCTTCCAGCGTCTCACCCGCCTGCCCCATCCGGATGGACTGTTCCAGCGCCAGAAAGGCCGCGGATCCGGCCGCGGCCGTCGGCTCGGACACGATCCGGTCGTTCTCCGCCAACTGCGCGGGCGGTTCCGGCGCGGGTACTGGCGGTGGAGGCGGCGGCGGAGGCGGTGCGGGTTCCGGCTCAAACTCCGGTTCCGGCTCGGGCTCGGGCTCCGCTTCCAGATCGGCAAATTCTATTTCCGGGATATCCTCGACCTCTTCCTCGAGGTCCAGCGGCTCTTCCTCGAGCTCGTCCTCCAGCTCGAAGGGTTCGTCCTCGACCTCTTCGGACAGGTCCAGGAGTTCCTCTTCCTCTTCGGCCCCCATCTCCGGCTCAGGCTCGGGTTCCGGTTCAAGATCGGGTTCCGGCTCGGACTCCGGCAGATCTTCGTCGTCGAGTTCGAACGCGTCCTCTTCCGCCTCCTCGCCGGCGGCGTCCTGACCCTCTTCCTCGCCGTCCTCGGAAATAATCTTCCGGATCGACGCAAGGATTTCCTCCATTGAGGGTTCTTGTTGTGCGTCGCTCATGCCTCGACCTTAGCCCCGTTAATGTCCCGCCCGGCGGAACTTGGACAACGCCCGGCCGGGATTGACCCATCCTGCAAGCCGATTGTCGCCAATGCAATCCTGGGCCTTGGCTTCACCGCCGCAAGGCCCTGACCGTCCTTGCCCGGCGATTTCGCCACGACCCCGTTCCGGTTTCCATGACACGCCCGCAACGCCGGATCAGATACCTCGATCGCCGCATGCGGTCCCATGCCAGACTCACCTAAACCGCGATAAGATATCGCGATTCGGGCATGGACAAGGGAAAACGGGCGGTGCCCGCCACGGTGCTGGAAAGGACGGCGATGAAGCCCGAAACGGGGCCGGAAAACAACCGGAAACCGATCAATCGGTCCCGCGTTCCACGAGACCCGGGAAAATCTCGTTCCAGGTGCCGAGGTCATAGATGCTGTTGCGGACGGCCTTGTAGTAGAACTCCACATCATAAGCCCGCACCGGCAATTGCAGCTCGATGGCATTCAGACCGCCGACCGCCGCGATCAGGTCATAGCGGGCGACGATTTCGTCCCGCTGCGCCTGAACCAGGTTGACGCGCGCGTCCAACAGTTCCTGTTCCGCGTCCAACACGTCCAGAACCGTCCGCGACCCCACCGCGGCTTCCTGCTCCACACCTTCCAGCGCGATCGAGGTGGCGCGCACTTCGTCCTCGCGGGCGCGAATCTGCGCCAGGGCGGACTGATACGTCTCCCAGGCGGCGGTCGCGTCCTCGACGGCCAGGCGCTGGGCTTCGTCAATCAGGCGCTGGGCGCGGGCGGCATCCTGGCGCGCCTCGCGAATTTCGCTGGTCGCGATCCCCTGCTGATAGATCGGCACCGTCACCGTCGCCGTCACCCGATACGCATCCGTATCCGTGCCATCGCGCACGACATCCCGGTTGGCCGTCGCCAAGCCGACCAGATCGACCGTCGGAAGCAGATCCGCCGCCTCGACCCGAATCGTGTGCTTGGCGGCTTCCAGATCGAAAACAGCGGCAATGACGGTCGGGTTGCGGTCCTGTGCCAGCGAGATCGCCTCATCGCGGCCGCTGGGTATGGAGGGGAAGTTGTCCGGCGCGGTGAGGTTGCCCGGCAGTTCGCCGACGACCTGCTGATAGGCGGCCCGGCTGACTTCCAGGTTACCGGCCGCCGCGATGCGGTCGGCCTGTGCGCCGGATACGCGCGATTCCGCCTGCGCGACGTCGGTTCGGGTCACTTCGCCGACCTCGAACCGGTCGCGGGTGGCTTCCAGCTGCCGTTTCAAGCGCTCTTCGTTCTGCCGATTAAGGTCCAGAACGGCCCGGTCGCGCACCACGTCCATGAAGGCCGAAACCGTCTGCAGCAGCACGGTCTGTTCCGTATCCAGAAGCCGGGCCCGCGCGGCTTTCACCAGCGCTTCGGCCTGCGCCACCCGCGCGGTCGTGCCGCCGCCTTCATACAAGTTCTGCGTCACCTGCGCCGCGCCGCTGTAGAAACTGCGGCTGTCCGTCACGGAACCCGGATCGGTCGTGGTGCTGTCATAACCGAGCTGTCCGACCAGTTCGACGGTCGGGCGCCAACGGCCGAGGCTCTGCGGCACGCCTTCATCGGTCGAGCGCACCTGCGCGCGTTCGGCCTGAAGCGTCGGATTGTTCTCATAGGCCTGGGTCATCGCCTGATCGAGCGTTTGCGCGTGCACGCCGCCGGCCAGCAACAGCGATCCGCCGAGCAGATAGGCGCCCAACAGGAACCGGCGCCGCCGGACAATCGCCTTTTTCATACCGGCAAGGGGAGTTTTTCCCGGTGCACCATACGCTGAACTCATTATCTGCTCCGTACCCGACATGCCCGATCCGGGCCATTAGACCTGCGGCTGGATTCGATCCGCCCCAAAAACAGTCGAGGGAGACCCTAATCCCGACAAGGAGTCCGGTCTACCCTCACGATGGGAAAGTAAGTTGTATTGCGACGCACACAAGGGCGTGAGCGGCAGGAAATGCCGGCATACCCCCAGAATGCCCCCTGGACGCCCCCTGGACGCCCTCAGCATGTTCTGGGGCTCGCACCCGCCGGAACGCCTAGAACGTGAAAGCGGGCTTCGGCTCGAACCCTTTCAGGAAGGGAATGCTCGCATTGGCAATCGTGCGCTCCGCCACGGTCCCGCCGGCCTTTTCGGCCAAACGGATGGTGCCGACCTTGTCTTCGCCCGGCCGGACCACCGCCGCCAGGCGGCCGCCATCCTTCAACTGCGCGGTCAGCGCCGTCGGGATTTCGGCGACCGCGCCATTGACCAGAATCGCATCGAACGGCCCCTGGTCGGCCTTGCCCTCGGTCAGCGGCCCTTCCACCACGACAACATTGTCGAAGGCGAATTGGGTCAACTGATCGGACGCCCGCGCGGCAAGATCGTGTTCGCTTTCGAGCGCAAAGACCGATTTCGCGATCTGCCCGATCACCGCGGCGGAATAGCCCGCCGCCGCACCGACCACCAGGACGTCATCCTGCGGACCGAGCTTCAGGGCCTGGATCAGCGTGGCGAGGACCATCGGCTCGGTCTCGTAGCGGCCGGCGCCCAGCGGAATGTCTTCGTCCAGATAGGCGAATTTCTGCTTGTTGAGGGGAAGGAACTGTTCCCGCGGAACCTTGCGGATCGCGTCCAGCAGATTTTCCTGCGTGATCTTGTTGGTCCGCAGCTGGCTTTCGATCATGTTCTGGCGTGCAAGCGCGTAATCCATGCCTTCTCACCTTATTCCCGGTATCTCGCACGGCCCGTTCAGCGCGGCGCGGCGCCGGACCGTCAATGCCGACTGTTATAGAAACCGCCCCATCGAAAGGCAATCGAAACGCTGTCGAAAGGTTACCGGTCCGCGATCGCCCAGGACCGGACCATAGTTGCGTTTCAACGGCATTGACGGAGCTTCACAAACAATATCCGAACCGGATGATTTTGAGTGATTGAAATGCCGGAGGAAGATCGCTATCAGTAGCGCCCTTCGCGGCGGGTCATTGGCCCGCCCCCGGGTGGCGCGATGGCGGAGTGGTTACGCAGAGGACTGCAAATCCTTGCACGCCGGTTCGATTCCGGCTCGCGCCTCCAAACTTTTCCCGAAAAACGCAAATACCGACCGGCCGTGTGTTTACGTCGCCGGATAGGTTTGTTCTTCCAATCGCTGCATTTCCTGCGAAAGCCGTTCGTGAAAGGCCATGGTCAGTTGCGAGGGCGGACGGTGGGCCGGCATCAGGATGGAAATACCGGTGGTCATGCGCGGCGCAAAGCTTCGGAAAACGACTCCCGTGCCTGAATAGGAGGCCACGGTCATCGGATCGATCACGGCGGCGCAGAGCCCGCCCGCGACCAGTTCCAACGTCGGCAGGAAGGTCCTGAGGGTGAAGCGCGGGTTGATTGCCGCGCCCGCCTCGCGAAACACCTCCCGCAAGGCGATCGTCGTGACGTGTTCGTCGAACAGCATGGCCAGCGGCTTGCCGCTGAGGTCCCTGGGCGTGATGACCGATAATCCGGTCAACGGATCATCGGCCGGCAGGGCGACGACGCCGCTCATCCTATACGTCTCGATCTGAATCGACGGCCGGGGTTTTGGCGTTTCCGCAAGCCCGATATCGTATTCCTGCGACGCGACCAGATCCTCCACCACCAGGGAGGACCGCATCATCAAATCCGCCTTCACCTCCGGCCGGTCGCGCAGGAACTCCACCAGCAATCGGGGCAGGAATACCCCTGAACCGGCCGGGTAACAGGCGATTCTCAAACTGCCGCGCTTGTGGCTCGACAATTCCATCATTGCCTGTTGGGCGCGTTCCAACCGCCCCAGGACCTCTTCCGCTTCCTCCAGGAAATACTGGGCTTCCGGGCGCGGCACCAAACGGCCGTGATCGCGTTGAAAAAGAGGAAACCCCAACTCCCGCTCAATCGCCGCGATCATGCTGGAAATCGCCGGCTGGGTGCGCCCAAGCGCGCGCCCGGCCTCGGAAATAGAGCCGGTGCGCATCACCTCACGGAAGGTCTGCAACTGGCGGATCGTCAGGTTCGGAAGCAAGGCCATAAGATCAATTTATGGATTCAGCGAAATTTCCAATTTGAACTTGTGCATGGCTTCGGCGTTATTTCAACCGGTTGTTGGGGGAGCCATTCATGAACCGTTTCACGTCGATCCTGTTGACGAGTCTGATCTGCGTCGTCGCCGCCGGTCAATTCGTGCAGGTCATTACCCGCTACGTATTGGAACTGCCCGTGATGGGCCTGGAAGAGACGATGATCTATCCGACCATCTGGCTCTATATCCTGGGTGCCGTAAACGCATCGCGCGAAAATTCCCATATTCGGGCGAACGTTCTGGAAATCTTCATCAAGACCCGTATCGGTCATGTCCGCCTGGCGATCATCGGCGAGGTGATCAGCCTGGCCGTCGGCCTTTGGCTGCTGACCTGGGCCTGGGATTTCACGCGCTATGCCTGGCGGGTCTGGCGTGAAAGCCCGACCCTTTACATCCCGACCTTCTATTTCGACGTGGCGTTGATGATCGGCCTGGCGCTGATGATGGTCTACACCGCCTGGCACCTCGTCGGTCATATTCGTTCCCTGCGCACCGGAGAAACCCGATGATCGAAGTTGCGATGCTCGCCATCGGCGTCCTGGTCGTGGCCCTGACCCTGGGCGTTCCCCTGCCCTATTGTTTCGGCGCCGCCCTGGCGGTGATGTATTTCGTCGGCGACGTCACCATGAAGGGCATGATGCTGTGGGGCGTCCAGCAATTGTCCAACCCGATCCTGCTGGCGATCCCGCTCTTCGTGCTGGCCGGGACGATCATGTCGGAAAGCGGCATAGCCGCCTCATTGCTGCGATTCGTGAATGCCTTCATCGGCCATGTGCGCGGCGGGCTCGGCGTGGTCGCGGCCGTCAGCTGCGCGATCATCGGGGCGATTTCCGGATCGGGCCTGACCGGTATCGCCGCCATCGGTCCGCTGTTGATCCCGGAAATGGTGGAGCGCGGCTATCCGCGCGAATACGCCACCGCCCTGATCGCGAATTCCTCCATCCTGGGGCTGCTGATTCCCCCGTCGGTCACGATGATCCTTTACGGCTGGGTGACGGACACCTCGATCGCCGCCTGCTTCCTGGCGACGCTCGGCCCCGGCCTGTTGATCATGCTGTCCTTCTCGCTCGTGAATCTGTGGATGAGCCGCAAGTTCCCGCTTGTCCTGGACGAAAAACCCAGCGTCGGGGAATTGGCCGGCGAAGTGGGCCACCGCGGCACCAAGGCGATCCCCGCCCTGTTGCTGCCGGTCATCATTCTGGGCGGCATCTATGGCGGCGTCGTGACACCGACCGAGGCCGCCGCCATCGCGGTGATCTATTCCATTCCCGTCGGCTTCCTGGTCTACAAAGGATTGAAGGTTCCAAATTTCCTCAGCGCCGGGAAAGAAGCAGCGACCGCGGTCGGGACGATCATGGTCATGATCCTGTTCTCGATGATCCTGAGCCAAATGTTCGTCTATGAAAGCATCCCGCAGAAGATGGTTTCCGCCATTTTCTCGGTGACGGAAAACAAGATTCTGCTGCTGATCTTCATCAATATCCTGCTGTTCCTGGTCGGCATGGTGGTGAACGACGCCACCGCGATCATCCTGATCGCGCCCTTGATGCTGCCGCTGATGACCGCGATCGATATCAGTCCGGTCCAGTTCGCCGCGATCATGGGCGTCAATACGGCCATGGGGGGCGTGACGCCGCCCTATGCGTCGATCCTTTACCTCGGGGCGCGGGTCGGAAACGTGAAGGTAACCAAGGTCATCCCGCCCGCGATGTTCCTGATCCTGACGGGCTATGTGCCGGTGGTGTTCCTCACCTCCTTCTGGCCCGACCTCTCTTTGTTCCTGCCCAGATTCTTTGGGTACTGATTTTCCAACCGTCATAACGACAACACAGCCAATCGACAGGAGAAGTCCATGAAAGCCAAACTACTCGCAACGGCACTGGCCGCGATCGTCGCCGCCGCCCCCGCCACCGCGGAAACCTTCAAGATGAGCCATGTCCGTCCGCAGGGCGCGACCATCGACGTGGAACTGCGCGCCTATGCCGCCGCCGTCGACGCGGCCACCGACGGCAATGTGAAGATCGAGATCTTCCCGGCCTCCGCCCTCGGCGACTATACGACGGTCCAGGAACGGGTCAGCGTCGGCGCCGTCGACATGGCCACGCAGCCGGCCGGCAGCGCCGCCGACCGCCGGATGCAGATCGCCTCCTTCCCGTATCTGGCGGGCAGCTGGCAGGAAGCGAAATCGATCTATGGCCCGGGCGGCGCGGTCCGCGAAACCATGGTCGAGCTTTTCGCCAAGCAGGACATTACGGTCCTGGCCGCCTATCCGGTCTATTTCGGCGGCATCTCGCTGAATGTCGACAACCCGAAGGCGGGCAGCACTGAACCGAACGGCATCAAGGTTCGCGTTCCGGGGATCAAGAGCTTTCAGCTGACCGGTGAGGCACTGGGTTACATCCCCTCGCCGATCCCCTTCGCCGAAGCCTTCACAGCGGTTCAGACCGGTGTCGTGGACGGCGTCATCGGATCGGGTGCCGAAGGTTATTACGCCTCGTTCCGGGACGTGACCAAGACCTACATCCCGGCCAACACCCATTTCGAGGTTTGGTTCATGATCGCCTCGAATGAAAGCCTGTCGAAGATCTCCGACGCCGACCTGGCGGCCATGAAGGAAAAAGCCGTCGAATTCGAAAACACGCGCTGGGGCGTCGCGGAAGCCGACCAGGCCCGCAACGAACAGAAGCTGGTCGACGAGTTGGGAACGAAGGTCATCGCGCTCAGCGACGCCGAAATCGCGGCCATGGCCAAGAAGGTCCGGGCCGAGGTCTGGCCGGTCGTCCTGGAGGATATCGGCACAGAATGGGGCCAGGCGATCCTCGACAAGGTGGCCGCGGGCAACTGATCCCTCTCCGTCAACACGATCACGGCAGCCGGGCGGCTTGAAAGTGCCGCCCGGTTCGCCGGACCGGAGGATTTCAATGGAATCGGACTACGCCATCATCGGCGGCGGCGTCGTCGGCCTTTCGATTGCCTGGGGCCTGTTGAAACGCGGCCGGTCGGTTACCGTCATCGACGGCGACGACGGCTCGTTCCGCGCCAGCCGGGGCAATTTCGGACTGGTCTGGGTTCAGTCCAAGGGGATGAACCAGCCGCGATACGCCCAATGGTCACAGGGATCCGCAGCCGCCTGGTCGGCTTTCGCCGCCGAATTGGGCGAGGCGACGGGCCATGACATGGGCCTGCGGCAGGATGGCGGGTTGAGCCTGTTCTTTTCCGAAGATGAATTGGCGAAGACCGTTTCCGAATACGAAGAACTGAAAGCCAAACTGGGCGGCGATTACCCCTACGAAGTGCTGGGCGGCAATGCCTTGCGCGGCGAGGAACCGCATATCGGTCCGGCCGTCGTCGGCGCGATCCTTCATCATCAGGACGGCCACACCAACCCACTGCGGCTGCTGCAGTCCCTGGCCCAGGATGTCCGACGGCTCGGCGGCCGGGTGTTGAACGGCAAGCAGGTCACCGCCGTCGACAAGCAGGACCTGTTCCGCCTGACCTGTGCGGACGGCACGGAAATACGGGCCCGGAAGACCGTTCTTTCCGCCGGTCTGGGTGCCATTGCCCTTGGCCCCGCCATGGGGTTCAAGGCGCCGATCCGTCCGCAGCGCGGCCAGGTCCTGATCACCGAGAAGATGCCCAAGATCATCAACCGCCCGTCCCTGATCGCCCGTCAGGTCGACGAGGGCGGGATTCAAATCGGCGCGACGAACGAAGAGGTCGACTATAACAACGACGTCACCCATTCCGGCGTCGCGCAGCTCGCCGCCGACGCGGTGAACGCCTATCCGTTGCTGGCTCGTGTGAACCTGATCCGGTCCTGGGGGGCGCTTCGCATCCTGTCGCCGGACGGCTTGCCGATCTACCAGGAAAGCACGGAGATGCCCGGCGCCTATCTGGTCACCTGCCACAGCGGCGTGACGCTCGCCGCCGCCCATGCGCGGTTCCTGCCGGACTGGCTGGAAGGAACCCAAGACGCCCCGAATCTGGAGGTCTTCAGTGAAGCCCGCTTTTCGTAGCCTGTCCTCCCCGGAACGGATGGTGCGTGTCCTTTTCGAGGATCGCGACCTGCTGCTGCCCGAGGGTCAGAATCTGGCTGCCGCCCTGTTGGCCGCCGGCCATGACAGTTTCCGCGAAACGCCCGTTTCAGGCGCGCCGCGCGGGCCGTTCTGCATGATGGGCGCCTGTTTCGACTGCCTCGTGCAGATCGACGGAATCACGCGCCAGGCATGCCTTCTCACCGTTACCGAGGGCATGGAAATCCGCAAACCGAACGGTGACGTCGATGTATGATCTGATCGTGATCGGCGCCGGCCCGGCCGGCATGGCCGCGGCACGGCAGGCGGCGGAGGCCGACCTGTCGGTCCTTGTGCTGGACGAGCAAGCCAGACCGGGCGGCCAGATCTATCGCGATGTCGAACGCGCGGCCCCTCTTCGCGGCGACATCCTGGGCAAGGATTTCACCGACGGCCTCGCCCTGGCGCGGGACATGCCCCATCCGAAGATCGAACACGCCGCCGGAGCGACCGTCTGGCAGATCGAGAACGGCACGCGGGTGTATTACACACAGAACGGCATTGGTAAGGAAGCGGAGGCCAAAAGGCTGCTGATCGCGACCGGCGCCCTGGAGAGGCCCATGCCGATACCGGGATGGACCCTGCCCGGCGTCATGACCGCGGGGGCCGCGCAGATCCTGTTGAAGCAATCGGGCATGCTGCCGGACCGGGCCGTTCTGGCCGGGTCGGGACCGCTGCTCTACCTCGTCGCTGCGCAGATGGTGAAGGCCGGAGCGCCGCCCCTGGCCCTGGTGGAAACCCAGACCGGCGGGGATTTTCGCCGCGCCCTGAAACATCTGCCGGGTGCCCTGCGCGGCTGGCGCTATCTGTTGAAGGGCAACGCCATGCTGTCCGCGATCAAGCGGGCGGGCGTGCCGCGCCATACCGGCGCGACCGGCTTGCGCGTGGAAGGCGACGACCGGGCCGAAGCCCTGTGCTTCCGGGCCGGCGGGCGGGATCATCGGATAGAGGCGCGAACGATCCTGCTGCATCATGGCGTGGTGCCCCATGTCCAGGCGGCGCGCTCGATCGGCATTCCGCATCATTGGCACGACGCACAGCAATGCTTCCTGCCCGAACGTGCCGCATCGGGAAGAAGCCCCGTCGACTCCGTCTATATCGCCGGGGACGGCGCCGGGATCGGCGGCGCCAAGGCGGCAGCGATTGCCGGGCGGTTGGCGGCCCTCAGCATCGCATCGGACTTGGGAAAGCTATCGCCGGGCGGTCGTGATCGCGCGGCGCGGCCGCTGCGGTCGGCCTTGACCCGGGAACTGGCGATACGTCCCTTCCTGGATGCCGCCTATCCCCCTTATTCGGAGGCCCTGGCGCCGGCGGATGACACGATCGTCTGCCGATGCGAGGAAGTAACCGCGGGCGACATCCGGCGCTACGCGGCGATGGGCTGCCTCGGCCCGAACCAGACCAAGGCTTTCGGGCGTCCCGGCATGGGCCCGTGCCAGGGCCGCTATTGCGGTTTGACCGTAACCGCTTTACTCGCCACGGCGAACAACGCAACACCGGACGAAACCGGGTATTACAAGATCAGGCCGCCGATCAAGCCAGTCACCCTTGGCGAACTCGCGGTCACCGCCAAACGAAAGGATTCAAAAGCATGATCGAACGTATCGACACCGGGAAACGGATGTCCAAAATCGTCAAGCATAACGGCACCGTCTATCTGTGCGGCCAGGTCGGCGCAGGCGAGACGGTCGCCGACCAGACCCGTGACTGCCTCGGACGGATCGAGGCGCTGCTGGCCAAGGCCGGTTCTTCGCCCAGCCACATCCTGCAGGCCATTGTCTGGCTGGCCGATATGGCCGATTTCGACGAGATGAACGCGGTATGGGACGCCTGGGTCCAGAAAGGCGACGCCCCGGCCCGCGCCTGCGGCGAAGCCAAGCTGGCCCGACCGGAATTGAAGGTGGAGATCATCATCACGGCCGCCCTCGCCGACAGTTGATCACGGAGGCAATGGTCACGAACGATTGCCTCATTCGGCAGCCCCCCGGCATGCAAGGACAGGCGCACACCTGCCCGCTCTTGCATGTCGGCCCGGCCCCTGATCCGTTCAGGCGAAGGCCGGCATCACCTCGTCGATGAAGCGCTGCAAGGACGCCTTCTTCATTTCGGTCGGCATGCCGCTGTCGATCCAGAGCGAGAATTCGTCATAGCCCAGATCCTCGATCCGCTTCAGTCGGTCGATGACGTCCCGCGCCGTGCCGATGGTCAGGTCCCGACGCAGTTTTTCCGGCGCCATCATGGCGGTGCCCACGATTTCCGCCTCGCTTAACGCCTCAATATGGCCCTGACTGACCGGCCGGTCGTTCTTGAACCAGGCACCGAAGTAGCAGTAATAGCGGCTCAACAGGCGCGCGCCGGCCATCGCGTCATCCTCGTCCTTCCCGACATAGGCGTGATGCAGCAGCATGATCTTCGGGCGCGGTCCCTGATGCGCCGCGCAGGCGGCATCGAAACGCTGCATCAGGGAGGTGATTTCCTCGTCGCCCTGCCAAAGCGGGGTGACCTGTACATTGAAGCCGTTATGCACGGCGAACTCATGGCTGTTCGGGTCGCGCGCCGCCACCCAGATCGGCGGGCCGCCGGGCTGGATCGGCTTCGGCGAAGAACTCGTCGCCGGGAACTGGAAGAACTCCCCGTCATGCGCGTAGTCGCCGGCCCAGAGCTTGCGCAGGGCGGGCGCGACCTCGCGCAGCCGCTGACCGGCCTGCCAGGCATCCAAGCCCGGCATCAGCCGCTCGTATTCAAAACTGTAGGCCCCGCGGGCGATTCCGATTTCCAGACGGCCCCCGGTCACCAGATCGGTCATCGCGGCCTCCCCGGCCAGTTTGATCGGATGCCAGAACGGCGCGACCACCGTGCCGGTGCCGAGTTTCACGCGTTTCGTCTGATGCGCCAGGTCGACAATGGTCAGGAACGGATTGGGCGCGATGGTGAATTCCATGCCGTGATGCTCGCCGGTCCAGATCGCCCGCATGCCGCCCTCATCGGCCAGCTTGCAAAGCGAAACAAACTCCGCGTGCAATTCCTCATGCGACTGTTCCGGCGACAGCCGTTCCATATGCGCGAACAGAGAGAATTCCATGGCGTCATCCTTCCGTTTGTGGCCCGGTGAAGAAATCGATCAGCGCGCCGTTCACGGTGGCCGGATGGGTCATCATCGCCATATGCGCCGCATCGGGAACGATCAGCGCTCGCCCTTTCGGCACCAGCGCGGCCAGTTCTTCGCTCATCGCCGGCGTTGAATTGGGTTCCGCCGCGCCGGTCAGGAAAAGCGCCGGACAGGCCAGGCCCGCCAAGGCGTCGTCCGGCGGGCTGTCCCCCTCCGCGAAAAGGGCATAGGCCTCCGCATAGGCCGGGGCATCAACCGTTTCCAACCAGGTCCGGCAGGCCCGCGCCGGGGCACTGTCTAGATCCGCGCCGAACCAGCGTTCCAGCGTCGGCACCGGGTCGCTCCGCCCGTTGTCGCGCAAGGCGCGCGCCCGCGCCTTGACCGCAGATGCGGCTTTGGGTGAACGCCGGTGGATCGTGTTCAGAAGCGCCAGGCGCTCGCAGAGGTCCGGATACCGGACGGCGAGATGCAGGGTCAGAAGCGCGCCCAGGGAATGCCCCGCGATCCGGTAGGGCGGCGCGATCTCCGCCAACCCCGCCGCGATGGTATCGACCCAGTCCTCCATCCCGGCGTACGCGACCAGACGTTTGCTTTGTCCGTGGCCGGGCAGATCAATGGCCGTGACCGAGAACCGCTTGGCGAGCGCATCGATCTGAGCACCCCAACTGTCGGCATTCAAGCCGACGCCATGGATCAGGATGACGGGATCCCCCGTCCCCGCCCTGATCGCGGTCAGCCCGCTGCTCAGCCTAGACCGCGGCCGGGTTGTCCAGGTCATGGCCAAGATCCTTCAAATCCTGATACCGGTCGCCGATCCGGTGATGCGGCCGGCCGCCGTCCGCCGCGCCGAGCACGATCACAATCTCATTCGCCCGCGGCGCATCGGCGATCGAGAATTGGACGGTCAGGTAATGCGACCGCCGCCCGACATCTTTCTTGTCCATCAGCGGCACCATGATCGGGGCGTTGGCCGGCCCCCTGGTATTGGTGAAGGACAGGTATGATTTCGCGTCGACGGCGGAACGGAAATGATTGCCAAAACGCAGTGTGTGGATAAGGCCGGAAGCATGTTCGACCTCGCCGTCCAAGCCCACGACCGCTGCCTTGCCATAAGCCTCGATGGCGTCTCCCCCGCCGGCAAGCGCAATGATGCGCTCGGTCAGCATCGCGCCGAGCACGGGCCCGAAGGCCTGGATCTCCGGCTTCAAATCCTCGACATAGCGTCCCGCCCAGGGATTGGTGACGACGGCGGCGACCGCCATCATCCGTTGCGGCCTGGGCGCTTTGCGGAAGCCCTCGGTCAGAATCGTCTCTTCATAGGATACGATCTTGCGAATTTCAGGTTCCAAAACGCCCTCCCGGCAAAGCCCTAGCCGGATGGACGATGCGGTTCCGCCGGTCTTTTGACAAACGATCAAAACCCGGCCTAAGAGATTAGAAATCCTAATGCCTGGACCCTCTTCATGCCCAAGCAGATGCCGCCCCTGACCTGGTTCCGCGCCTTCGATGCGGCGGCGCGCCATTTGAACTTCACCGCGGCGGCGGAGGATCTGGGTCTGACGCAATCGGCGGTCAGCCAGCATGTCCGATCCCTGGAACAGCGCTTCGGGGTGAAACTGTTCAACCGGCATGCCAGGGGCATCACGCTGACCGATGAAGGCCGCAGGCTGTTCCCGGACGTCACCCGCGCGATCGACACCTTCGCCTCCCTGTCGGAGGCTTATGACAACCGGGCCGAAGGCCGGATCCTGACCATCGCCGCATCGGTCAGCGTCATTCAATGGTATCTCGCCCCGGGCCTCGCCGCGTTCCGCGCGGATTGGCCCGATATCGCGGTCCGCTTCATCAACACGACCTGGCCGGACGAATTCAACGTGAAGCTGGCGGATGTGGAAATTCGCTACGGCGCCGCCTCCCTCGTCGGCCGTGACGCCATTCGCCTGGAACCGGACGAGTTGGTCGTCGTCGCAAGCCCCGGCATCGCGGCCGATACCGTCCTGGCCCAGCCGTTGATTCAAGCGGTCGGGACATCGGATTCCTGGGCCCATTGGTCCAGAAGCACTGGAATAGACGTGCCGCGGGAGCCGAGCCTGCTGGTCGATTCCCACGGCCTCGCAGTCGATCTGGCGCGGCGCGGCACCGGCACGGCCCTGACCAGTTCCCTGATCGCCGCCCCTTCCCTGCGGGACGGCACGTTGACGCGGGCCGATCTGCCGTCGACACCCAGCATCGACGGCTATTATCTGGCGAACAATTCGGAAGAAACGCCTGCTGCGCGCGCCTTTGCCGCCTGGTTCACCGACCGGATCGCACAGGTCGCCGCCGCGCAATGAAATCGCCTGTTGGGCCTTTCCCGCCAGCTACTGAGGCGGCGCTGCGCGCTTATTGCGCTGCTTGCTTTGGCAAAACGAATAGGTTCAGCAGCGTATGCTGGTCGAGATTACCCGTCGGCGGCAGATTACTCGCCTTTTGATAGGCCAGCAGATTGGCGCGCAATTCGTTCAGCGCGTTCTCGCCGATGATCCCGGTTTCCGCGAAGCTGTATCCCAATTCGATCAGCCTCAGCCGTACGCGTTCCACGATCGCCTTGTATTGCGTTTGTACGTTTTCGGCCGTCTGCAATTTGACGATCGCCGACCTTTCGGTCAGGCGCAACGGCCGCATTTCCGCGACCAGCCGGCCGACCACCGCCATGAAATTCTTGTCGGGGTTCTGGGCGCAGGCCCGCCCCACCAGTGCAAGCAGCAACTCGGTGGTCTGCCACGGGGTAATGTCGAAGGTATTGTCGGAGAACTGATTTGCCCCCGACAAATAACCGTCAAGCCAGGTGCCGAAGAAGCTGAGTCGCTGCTGGTCCTTCTTCTCAACAGCATCGGACAGTTCCGCGCAGGAAATGCGACCGACCCCGCGAATGGCGAATTCACCGTCCTTGTCCGCCGCCATGCCCGGTGCGGTTAACACCGCGGTGAAAACGGCGGCGAACACGGCCGCGCCCAGACAGACCGCCGCCGAAACGCGGATCAAACTGCAGCAATACGTCATCATACCCTCGTCACTCAAAAAAGACGCCGCCCGAGCGATACGGGCGGCGCACAAATCACTCAACCGTCAGGTGCTCAGGCCCGCGTCAACCGCCGCAGCCCCAAGAAACCCAGTATGCCGGCGATGTAAAGCGGCAGACCGGCCGGCAGCGGCACCGGCGACGGCACGTCGACCGTAATCGGCGTCTGCGACAGGGTCGGCAGGGTCCCCTGCGTCAAATTCTGCAATGCGACGCCGAGGGGGAAGGCCAGGAAATTGGCCGGATCCAACAACAGCGCCTCGTCGATCCCCGTCAGAACAAATTCACTCGCCCCCAGCCCCGACACGTCGAGCGAACCGCCGGGCAACAAGGTGAAGACCTGTCCGTCGATCTCAATCGTATACCCGTCCGAATCCGGCACGACGGCCAGGGACGGCGCGACGATGGTTTTGAACTCGGCATCCGTCACCTCGTAGGTATACCCGACCGCGACCGGCGGATCGATGAAGAAGACTTCCTCGAGGTCCAGGGTCTCCGGCAGATCGAAGGTGAAAGTGCCGGTTTCCTCATCCTGGGACGCGGGCAGCAGAGGCGTGAATTCCGTGCCCCCGTCGTTCAGATCGACTTCCGTCGGCAGGAAACTGCTCAGATAAATCACCGAGTCGAGCGAGTGGTCCGAGGTATCGGCAATGATGATGTCAAAGACATTTGCGCCGGTCGACACGGGCACGTCGAACCGCAGAACCGGATTCACATCCGGCGCCAGGACACCATCCAGTTCCGTGCCGGTGACCAGAACGAGGCGCGGATCACCGGGTTCCAGTGTCACGGGATCGGGATCAGGGCCGGGTTCGACTTCGCCGTCGCCACCGTCATCGACTAAGTTGACGGCCGCCACCTCAAAGACCGGGCCGTCGTTCGGAAAATCGGGAATCCCCCCGTCGTCTCCGTCCGTCGGAACGGCACCCAGGAAATCCGGGTGGTCGATGTTGATCGGCCGGTCGTTCACGAAAGCGACATTCTGGCCGTTCACGAACAGGCCGAACCCATCGACGAACTCGGAACCGACGAATTCCGGAAATTCCTCGGACCCGAACGTACCGAAGAAGGTGACGCTGTCGATACCCTCGGCGACATCGAAACTGATCGTAAGCTGCGCCACGTCGAAGTGATCGAACCCGCCGCCCGTGATTGGGTCGAGCAGCCCTTCCTGCGCCGCGCTGGCCGGGTTTTCTCCGCCTTCGAATTCATCACCGAAAGCCGTCGTGAAACCGTCTTGGGTATTATCGCCTGAACTGTAGTCGTTAACATTGCCCGTGCTGAGCACGATACCCTGCGACGGCAGGCCGTAGGTGCCCGATTGGTTCGTGTAAGTACCGAACTGATCGCCGAAGCCGCTCAAGGTCACGGAGTTGACGGTCAAACCGGGCACATTCAGGAACAGCGTATCGGCCAGGGATTGTCCGCTGGCGCCACCCGTGACCTGGATCGCATGGGCCGACGTCGACCCCATCAATACGGCCATGCTCAAGGCCGCCGCCCCTGCAAAACTCTTTCTTATATACGGCACATTCAGTCTCCGCCTGGATAAAACTATACGATAATTGCGGTATCTGGCGGCACCTTAGTCAGCGTCGGCGAAACTGGTAAGCCTTTTTATATTCATAGTGTTAACCGCTGTTGGTAAGAATATTCTAGAATGGTAATTTAATGAATTACACACGCTCAAAAATTGTAATCGAGAAACTCATCCGAAACCGGCACCCACCATGCGCCAGACGCACCGGATCTGGGAGGAAATTTTTACGCTTTTCTGACGATCAGGCATCTTGGCAAGGCAGATACGGATTGCTATAAGCCCGCACCTGCGCGGGACAAACCGCGTCGGGCTCTGATCCGGAGTAGCTCAGCGGTAGAGCAATCGGCTGTTAACCGATCGGTCCGGGGTTCGAATCCCTGCTCCGGAGCCAATACGAAACGGGCCGGTCCTTCTTGGACCGGCCCGTTTTCTTTTTACCAGCGGACGTCATCCGGCCCGACTATTTTTCGGTCAATAGAACCTGCGCCACGGCGAGTAGCGTGCTGACCGCGCCGGCATCGTCGACGAAGGGCAGCAAACAGCGTTCGTAGGAGTTCCAGCGCATCGCCGGATTGATGAACTTCCGCCGCCAATAATGCGGTTGCCGCGAACGAGCGGCCTGCTGAAAGACGGAAATAACCATGCCCTCGTCTTTCGCGACCGACGGAATTTCATCGAATCGTTGCCCAACCATGTTCTGACCGGCGATCGAAACATGGGTTTCGCCATTCAGCCGAACCAGGAACCGAAGCAGGCCGTCGCGTTCTTCGACATCAACGAGCATCGTATTCGGAAGCCATCTGAAGAAATCGAGCGGATCGATCCTGTCTTCATGCGGCAGAGCCTCTCCTGCCCGATAGTCCTGCCACTTTGCGAAGAGCTGACGCAGGCAATCGGACATGAAATGTTCCGTAATGCCCTCGCCTTCCGCCTCGAACAAAACCGGGCCGAATGCCGGTTTCCCCGCCCCCAATCCGCCGTAAACGCTACTCATCGAGCGCCTCCAGACCTGACAATACCGATACACCAGACACCAATAATCACATCCCCCTGCAATTATTTCGTGCGGGAAAATAGCGCCATAATCCGATGACGTCACGACTTGGCATGCCTGCGATTTGAGGACGTCGTCTCAAAGGCCTTCTCCGGAAACGATATTGGGAACGATACCGGAAACAACGCCCGACAAACAGCGGCGGTTGCGCGGGTCCGGCGTCCCCATCCCCCAATCTCCACGCCCTTAAAAGAACAATCCCGCCGCCATTGCCGGCGACGGGATTGATGTATTCTTGGATAGGTTGGCGGGCCGGTCAGGCCGTCAGGCGTTTCCGCCGTGCCAGGAAACCCATCAGGCCCAGGGCCGTCCCCAGAAGCGGCAGGGCGGCCGGGACCGGAACCGCCGTGACGTCGGCAAGGCTCAACCCCGCGAGGGCGTAGTCATTCGCCGAACTGCCTTGGGCGGTGAAGGTCAAACTGGTCGCCTGGAAGATCCGGAACAGATGGTCGGCGGGCTGCGTGCTCAACTCAACCAGACCGCGGTTCTGGTTCAGCAGGTTGACGCCCGTCGCCGCGACCGAGTCGTTCAGGAAGTCGATCGACAGGGCATTGCCACCGACCGTACCGTTGAAATTCCCGAACAGCGTCGAGCCGTTGAAACCGAAATTGAAGAACCCGCTGTCACCGGTGATGCTGTTCGCCAGTTCGACGGTGACGCGTTCACCATTGCCGCCGTCCGGCGATTTGAAGACGTCCAGCGCGAAGATGTTGTCCACCCAGACCGCCCGGGAGAAATTCAGGGTCAGGGACTGGTTGGAAGAACCGCCGGTGATCTCATCGTCGCCGATGCCGAAACCGTCGATCTGTCCCGCGAATTCGGGCGGAAGACCGCCGACCCCGTCCGCATTGGAGGCCAGATGCGCCGGCGTCCAGCGCGCTTCGATGTCGAGGACGCCGAAGTCCAGGCCCGAGACGCTGAAGGTCTGCGGCGTGCTGCTGCCCTTGAGGGCGACCGACCCGGTGCCGCCGGCGCCCGTCTGCGTGCTCTTGGTGAAATCGACCGAAAGGTTGATCGGCGCAGCCAGTGCGCCCGCCGAGAAAAGGACCGCCGCCCCGCAAGCGAGAACGGTACGCCCGATAAACGACTGAATGCCTGAAACCATGATGGTCATGAACCTCCTGAATTTGGACCGTATATACTATGAGACCGCATTCGGAACCATGGATGGCGTGACGCACGAATTGAACATGTGCTGACGATGTCAACAGGCGTACACAAAGAATGCATCGCGGTTTAGATTCCCCATGCCCGACTTTCATTCGACCGCAATTCCGCCTAGGAACAGGCGACAGTCGAACCTGCGGACCAAGCCCCGCAGGCCAAGCAACAAGCAAGACGGAAACCGATCCGCCGGTACAGGGAGACTATCGATCATGAAGACCTATAAACTCGCCGCCATTCCAGGTGACGGTATCGGGACCGAAGTCGTCGATGCCGGTGTCCGCGTGCTGGATGCCCTTGCCGCACGGGACGGTGGCTTCCGTTTCGAGACGGATCATTTCGACTGGGGCGGCGACTACTACTTGAAACACGGCCGGATGATGCCGGAAGACGGCCGCGACCAGATCAAGAATCACGACGCGATCCTGTTCGGATCGGCGGGCCATCCAGACATTCCCGACCACATCACGCTGTGGGGGCTGCGCCTGGCCATCTGTCAGCCTTTCGACCAATACGCCAATGTGCGCCCGACCCGTGTCCTGCCGGGGATCACCTCCCCGCTGCGCAAAGTGAAGGACAAGGAGCTGGATTGGGTCATCGTGCGCGAGAATTCGGAGGGCGAATATGCCGGGGTCGGCGGCCGCGTACACCAGGGATCTCCGCTGGAAGCGGCGACCGACGTCACCATGTTCACCCGCGCCGGCGTCGAGCGCATCATGCGCTTCGCTTTCAAACTGGCCCAGTCCCGGCCGCGAAAGCTGCTGACGGTCGTCACCAAATCGAACGCGCAACGCCACGGCATGGTGATGTGGGATGAGGTCGCGGTTCAGGTTGCCAAGGAATTCCCGGATGTGACCTGGGACAAGATGCTGGTGGACGCCATGACCATGCGCATGGTGATCAAGCCGGAATCAATCGACACCGTGGTCGCGACCAATCTGCATGCGGATATCCTGTCGGATCTCGCTGCCGCGCTGGCGGGGTCGCTCGGCATCGCGCCGACAGCGAACCTGAACCCGGAACGGGAATTCCCGTCGATGTTCGAACCGATCCACGGGTCCGCCTTCGACATCATGGGCAAGGGCATCGCCAACCCCGTCGGCACCTTCTGGTCCGCCGTCATGCTGTTGGAGCATCTCGGCGAGAACACCGCCGCCGGACGGCTGATGACGGCGATCGAGCGCGTCACCGCCGACCCGCGCTATCACACGCCCGACCTGGGCGGCGAGGCCCGGACCGACGACGTCACGGATGCGGTCATCGACGCCATCCGCGGGTCGAACGACTGACGCTGCTTTCATGCCGCAAAAAAAGAGGCCGCTGGACCATGTCCGGCGGCCTATCAGTTTTGGGTAGGGAAAAGGTACGGAAAACGAATACTCAAATCTTGCAGGTGTTCATCCCGATCAGACGATAGAGCGGGCAGAACCGCAGGAAGGCGGTGGCGACAAAGACCACCCCGACAACGACCGCGCCGTATTTGAGGGCGGCCGTCTGCCACAAGGCCAGTTCGGTGACGAACGGCGCGACGATCAAGACCAGCCCAAGCACCAACCGAAGGATCCGGTCGATCTTACCGACATTCTGGACCATTTGATGAACTCCCACCGTGTGTTTGATGGGACGTTTCTGAACCTGTTTTCCGGACAAGTCGGTGACTAAGTCACGTAACGGGATTTTTTTCGGCTCAAAGAGACAGATTTAATGAAAAAGGCCGGGCGAAAACCGCCCGGCCCCCTTCACACCTGTAAACAGGCGTTACTTGAACTTCTTGATTTCGCCGGAGTCGAGGCGGGACATATAGCTTTGCAGCTCCCGCTTCACGATCGGCATCAGGAAGTACAGCCCGATGATGTTGACGACCGCCATCGCGAAGATCGCGGCATCGGAGAAATCGATCACCGGGCCGAGATTGGCCGCTGCCCCGATGATCACGAAGACGCAGAAGATGACCTTGAAGACCACTTCCTTGCTCTTCCCTTCCCCGAACAGATAGGTCCAGGCCTTCAGACCGTAATAGGACCAGGAGATCATGGTCGAGAAAGCGAACAGGATCACCGCCAGGGCCAGCACATACGGGAACCAGCTGATCGCGGATTCGAAGGCCGCCGATGTCAAGCCAACCCCGGAGACGCCGCCGACGGTGGCGATCTTGCCGCCTTCGACGATGTAGTTGCCGGTTGCCGGATCGATCATCATCTGACCGGTGATGATGATGACCAGGGCGGTCATCGTGCAGATCACGACCGTATCGATGAACGGTTCCAGCAGGGAAACCAGCCCTTCGGTGATCGGCTCCTTCGTCCGCACCGCGGAGTGCGCGATGGCGGCGGAACCGACGCCCGCCTCGTTGGAGAAGGCCGCCCGCTTGAAGCCCTGGATCAAGGCGCCCACGAAACCGCCGGCGACGCCCAGGCCCGTGAAGGCCCCGTCGAAGATCTGGCCCACGGCCCAACCGATCTTGTCGTAGTTGACGGCCAGGATCACGATCGCCGCGGCGACATACATGATGCCCATGAAGGGAACGACCTTTTCCGTCACCCGCGCGATGGATTTCAGGCCGCCGACGATCACCGCGAAGACGACGCCTGCGAAGACAATGCCGGTGATCCAGCCCGGGAAGTCGCCGACGATACCGGCGATCTGCTGATGCGCCTGGTTCGCCTGAAACATGTTCCCGCCGCCGAGCGCGCCGAGGATGCAGAAAATGGCGAACAGAACCGCCAGGATCCTGCCGCCCGGAATGCCCCGTTCCGCGAAGCCCTTGGTCAAATAATACATCGGGCCGCCCGAAACCGTGCCGTCCGCATATTCGTTCCGGTATTTGACGCCCAACGTGCATTCCGTGAATTTCGAGGCCATGCCCATCAGGCCGGCCAGGATCATCCAGAATGTCGCGCCCGGCCCGCCGATCCCGACGGCCACCGCCACGCCCGCGATGTTACCGAGGCCCACCGTACCGGAAAGCGCCGTCGCCAGTGCCTGGAAATGACTGACTTCCCCGGCATCGTTGGGATCGGAATAATCCCCCTTCACCAGCGAAATCGCGTGGGAAAACCCGCGGAACTGAATGAAGGCGAAGTAAAGCGTGAAGATCGTCGCCGCGACGACGAGCCAGCCGACGATCCAGGGAAAGGACGTACCCGGGAAGGGCGAAAAGATGAGGCTGACGAACCAGCCGGTTGACATGGCGAAGATTTCGTTCACCGTTTCGTCGACCGAGGCCGCCTGCGCGGCGGAGGAGGTCAGCGCGAGCGCAAGAAGCGCGCCGGCTGTCGAGATCCAACCTTTTATCGTTTTCATGAGTTTTCTCCCCCTCACGGCACGATCGTGCATGGTACGGGCGAGGCTTGCGCCAACGCCCCGGCGACGGAACCGAACAGCCGGGAAGCAAGCCCCGGCGCCCCTGTCCGACCGACGATGATCTGTGACGCGCCCGCATCCTTGGCGACCGCCGCCAGCGTTTCGGCCACATGGCCGTAACGGATCGAGGTTTCGACGCTGACGCCACTGGCGCCCAGCTTCTTCACCAAGGGATCGATGATGGATTCCTTCGCGCGCGAGAGTTCCTCTTTCCGCCGGGCGTGTCTTTCTTCGATTTCTTCCGGCGTCAGGAAGCTATAGGGCGACCATTCCAATACGTGCACGATGTGGAGAGACGAACCGGACAGTTTCGCGAGATCAACCGCGAAAGTGACGGCCCGTTCACCTGCGGGGCTCGGTTCGAACCCCACCACAAGTACGTTTGCCATTGTTTTTTCCCCTACCCGTAAATCCAAAACATTTACGAAAGACGCTATTCTAATACCGCGCAAGAGAAATTACGAAACGGTTACGGCGGCTTTCAGTTGAGATCCATTCTCAAATATCGCGTAAGATGCGGTTGTAACGCGTAATAACGGTTCAATCCGAAAGGGAAATCCGCACCGGTTCCTGCCCGCGTTTTTCGAAAGCCAATCCGTTTGGCGGTCCGGCATTCGCCGAATCGCGATTTTGCCGGCCCGCATCGGCCCGATCGGGCCGGATGCGTTTGACCTGCATCATGGCCGGGTGCGCCGCGCCGTCCTATTCTACGACCATTGTTCGCATTGCCCGCACCGTGATCGGTGGAGGCAAGGCGATGGGCTGTGCCCTTTTCCCGAGAGAGGACGATGACGGCGACCGATACCGACGGCCCGACAGACAGGGGCAACAAGAAGGATGCGGCCGCCGCGCGACGGATCGCGCTGTCCGCCCGTGGACTGAGCAAGACCTATGTGATGGGAGAGGTCGAGGTCCGCGCCCTGGACGCGGTCGACCTTGATCTCTACGAAGGCGAATTCGTCGTGCTGTTGGGACCGTCGGGCAGCGGCAAGTCCACCCTGTTGAACATCCTCGGGGGATTGGACGTCCCCACCACGGGGCAGGTGCTGTTCCGCGGCCGGAACATCGACGGCAAGTCCAGCGCCGCGCTGACCCGGTATCGGCGCGATCACGTCGGTTTCGTGTTTCAGTTCTACAACCTGATCCCCAGCCTGACCGCGCGCGAGAATGTGGCCCTGGTCACCGAGATTGCCCGCGATCCTTACCCGCCCGAAGACGCCCTCGCCCTGGTCGGACTGGCCGGCCGCCTCAATCATTTTCCGGCCCAACTTTCCGGCGGCGAGCAACAGCGCGTCGCGATCGCGCGCGCGATCGCCAAACGGCCCGACATCCTGCTCTGCGACGAGCCGACGGGCGCTTTGGACAGTGAAACGGGGCTGCTGGTGCTGGAGGCCTTGGAACGGGTGAATTTCGAACTGGGGACGACAACCGCGGTCATAACCCATAACGCGGTCATCGCCGAAATGGCCGACCGGACCTGCCGTCTGGCGGACGGGCGGATCGTTTCCATCGAACGGAACGAAAATCGCCGGCCGGCACGGGAGATGACATGGTAGCCGGCTTGTCACCCCTTAACCGGAAACTGATCCGCGACCTGTGGCGGCTGCGCGCGCAGGCCCTGGCCATCGCCCTGGTCATCGCTTCCGGCGCGGCGCTGCTGATTTCCGCCCTGACGACGGAAGAGGCCCTGCGCGAAACCACGGATGCCTATTACGAACGCAATCGACTGGCGGAGGTCTTTGCCGGGCTGACCCGCGCGCCGCAGCGCCTGATGCACAGGATCGAGACCATCCCGGGCGTCCGCCAGGCCGAGTCACGGATCGTCGATCTCGCCACTGTCGATTTCCCGGATTTTCCCGAGCCGGTCACAGCGCGGATCGTTTCCCTGCCCGTACACGGCGATCCGGCCTTGAACCGCATCGTCCTGCGCCGCGGCCGGTTGCCGGAACCGGGACGGGAAGACGAAGCGGTCCTGGGCGAACGGTTCGCGAAGGCGCACGGCATCCCGCTCGGCGGAAAGGTCTCCGTGCTGATGGAGGGCCGCAAGCGGGCGGTCAGCGTCGTCGGCATCGCGCTTTCCCCGGAATTCATCTACCTGATCGGACCGGGCGCGATCATGCCCGATGACCGGCGTTTCGGCGTGTTGTGGATGTCGCGGGACGTGCTAGAGGTCGCCTATGACATGGAGGATGCGTTCAACGAGGTATCTCTGACCCTCAATCGCGGCGCCGATCCCGAACCGGTGATCGACGCGCTGGACCATCTGCTGGCCCCTTACGGCGGCGCGGGCGCCTATACCCGCGATCTGCAGATCTCGAACCGCTTCGTGCAGAACGAAATCGAACAGCAGCGCACGATGGCCTATACGCTGCCGGCAATCTTCATGGCCGTCGCCGCCTTCCTGACCAACATGATCATGGGCCGGGTGATCGCCATGGAGCGGGAGGAGATCGGCCTGTTCAAGGCCTTCGGCTACAGCACCGCAGCCGTCGGTTGGCATTATCTGAAAATGGTATTGGCGATCACCGGCTTCGGTATTCTGGTCGGCGCCTTGGTGGGAAGCTGGCTCGGCCGATTCAACATGGGCCTTTATGCGGAGGTCTTTCAGTTTCCTTTCCTGGTCTACCGTCCGGGTTCCCAATCCTATGCCGTCGCCGCCCTGCTCTGCGTTGGCGCGACGGTCGGCGGCAGCGCCATGGCCCTACGTCAGGTCATCCAACTGCCGCCGGCGGAGGCGATGCGCCCGCCCGCCCCGCCGATCTACCGGCGCTCCCGTTTCAGCGACAGTGCCCTGGCGCGACTGATGGACGAGCCGACGCGCATGGTGTTGCGCCGCCTCGGCCGCTGGCCGACGCGGACGGCACTGTCCCTGCTCGGCATCGGATTGTCGCTCTCGGTCCTGGTGCTGGCCATGCAATGGGGCGATTCCGTCGACAAGATGATCAACGACCAGTTCTATCGGGCGAACCATCAGGACGCGACGGTCTCCCTGTTCGACGCGGCGCCGCTGCGGGTGCTGAACGACGCGGCGGCCCTGCCGGGCGTGATGGTCGTCGAGGGTCAAAGGGCAGTGACCGCGCGCATCCGTTACCGCAACATCTCCCGCCGGCAGGCCGTCATCGGACAAACCGACGGCGCGTCGCTCTCCCCGTTGCACGATGCCCGGCGGGGCCCTTTGGCGGTGCCGCGCGGCGGCGTCGCGATCTCGACGACCATGGCCGGCGTGCTAGGCGTGAAACGCGGCGATATCGTAACGCTGGAAATTCTGGAAGGCCGGCGGCCGGTCGTTCAGGTCCCGGTCGTCGAGACATTTGAAACCTATATCGACACGCCCATCGTGATGCATCTGGACACGCTGAGCCGCCTGATGAAGGAAAGCCCGCGGGTCAACACGCTGCAGCTTCGGGTCGACCCTGCGCACAAGGCAGAATTCCTGGCGGCATTGAAGGAAATGCCGAAGATCGGATCGGTCGGGTTCAGGAAGGCGGTGATCGATATGTTCTATGCCACCGTCGATCGGAACCTGAACATCTTCATCGGCATCTTCACAGTGTTTTCCTGCACGCTCGCCTTCGGGGTGATCTACAACACGCTGCGGATCGCCCTGGCCGAACGGTCGCGGGAATTGGCGACATTGCGGGTCCTGGGCTTCGGCCGCGGCGAAATCTCGTACATCCTGTTGGGCGAGACGGGAATACTCGCCGTCGCCGCCGTGCCGGTCGGCATTCTCTGCGGCGCCGGCCTGTCCTGGTATATCGCCGAACAGTTCTCGACCGAGCTGTTCCGCATCCCCCTTATCATCCGCCACGACACGGCCGGTCTCGCATCGGTCATCATCCTGGCGACGGTGGCTGTCTGCGCCTTGATCGTGCGGCGGCGGCTGGACGATCTAGACCTGATCGCGGTCCTGAAAACGCGGGAGTAAACTCATGAATGCGGTTCTGTTCCGAGTGGTTTTCTGGGGCGCCATCGCCGCCGTCCTGATCGCCGGTTTGATTTATGCCTTCATCCCGCGCCCGCTGGCCGTCGACCTAGCCACGGTGGCCAGGGACCGGATCACCGTTTCCGTCACCGACGAAGGCATGGCGGAGGTACGCGAGGTCTACCGCATCACCGCCCCCGTCGCCGGACGATTGATGCGGGTCGGGCTGGAAGTCGGTGACGGCGTGAAGGCCGGCCTGACCGAACTGGCGCGGATCGAACCCGCCGCCCCGGTCTTCCTGGACGTCCGCACCGAAACCGAGGCCCGCGCGGCGGTCGAGGTCGCGAAAGCGGCGATGGACCTGGCCGACGCCGAGTGGAAACGCGCCCAGGCGGAAGAGGATTTCACCTCGACGGAACTGGAACGCGGCCGCAGCCTGTTCGCCCGGGGCACCATTCCGAAACAGCGCCTGGACGAAGCCGAGCGCGCCTATCGTGTTGCGGCCGCGGACCTCCTGACCGCCCAGGCGCGGCGCGACCAGGCCCGGCACGAACTGGAAGTGGCCGAGGCGAAACTCGTCCCGCCGACCGCCAACGCCTTGGAAGGAGGCAGTTGCGAATGCCTGGTCCTGCGCGCGCCCGTCGACGGCGAGGTCCTGCAGGTCATCGAGGAAAGCGAAACCAGCCTGGTGCCCGGCGACGGCATCATCGAAATCGGCGATCCGAAGGATCTGCAGATCCGCGTCGATCTGCTCTCGGAAGACGCGGTTCTCGTGAAGCCGGGACAGGCCGCCTCCATCGACGGCTGGGGCGGCGCTTCCCTGCAAGCCGTGGTACGCCGTGTCGAACCTTTCGGCTATACCAAGGTCTCGGCGCTGGGGATCGAGGAACAACGTGTAGACGTGCTGTTGGACCTTGCCTCCCCGTCGGAGGATTGGGCTCGGCTCGGACACGGCTACCGCGTCGACGTCTCCATCTTCCTGCATGACGTGGAGGATGTCGCCGTGCCGACCGCGGCCCTGTTCCGGGCCGGCGCAAGTTGGGCGGTATTCAAGGCGGTCGATCGGCAATCGGTATTGCAGCCGGTGGAACTCGGCCATCGCAACGCCGAGAAGGCTCAGGTCCTGGGTGGCTTGTCGGACGGCGATATCGTGATCCTCAATCCGTCCGATGAAATAGCCGACGGCGTACTTGTCGAGCCACGCTGAAGCGGAATCCGGCCGAGGGACGTCAATGCACTCTGCCGACCAGCAGCCGCGCCGCGTCGAGCCCGATGGTCACCATACCGATCGGCGACGAATGACCGCCGCTGCCATGCACCGGCAGGGAAAGCTTTACCTGAAACCGTCTGGTTGACCTGTCGTATTCAAAATCTGAAAAGTGCCGGAAAGCCCGCCCGACCAGCAAAGCCTGGGCGGCGTCCTCGTCGCCTTGCCAGAAATCGCTGGTCAGTCGATTCAAGCCGATCACGAACCCTTCGTCATTGGTGACGAAAATCTCCGTGACCATGGGATTTTCCGCGGCGATCCCGCGCAACAAATCGGACATGGGATTGGACAGGACGGCCTCCATCAGGGTGTTCAGCCGGTCCTGGCTCAGAGACTCCTGCCAATCCCGGTCCGCGCCGGAGAGAGCGTCCTGGCGCGGCAAAAATGGATCCAGTCGCTCCAGCCACTGATGCTGCTCGACCCGCGCGGCAATCTCCTCCAGCCGTTTTGAGATGATGCGCTGAACCTCCGTCCACAGGACCTCCCGTTCCCAGGCGGTGACCCTCCGGCCTCCGTGGACACAATCCTGGATACTCTCATTGAACGAGGAAACCAGGCCCGGATTGGCCTCGGCGAACGGTTTCGAGAAATACACTTGAAGCGGCACGTAACGGACGATGGCGGATCGAAACAATTCAGGCGAATGGCCGAGCGAGGCCGCCTCCTCGCCGAAACTCCAGTCATCGACCATGACATAGGGAACCCTGCTCGAAACCAACAGCCTCACCAGTGATTCCATGCTGGGAATGGCGTCGAAGACACGGGCGCCCTGTTGGGAAAGAAACCGGCTTTCATTGGACCCCAGCACCGTCCCGACGATTTCATTTCGCGGACGCGCCTGGTTCGATGAGGATCTGAGTTGGATGTAACTCCAGCGTTCCAGAACGAACGGTTCCGACGCAACCGCTTTGGCGTTCAGTTCGGCGTCGGGTAGGTTGGGGAAAATGCCGTCAATCTGCGTCGACAGCAGCAACCCCCTGTTTCGAAGCCGCGGTGCCCGCCTTATATCCACCCGCCGGCCCAGCCGGCCGAAAATGCACCGAACGGTCTCGACCGCCGGATTTTCCTGTAGGATGTCGGAGCCGACCTCTTCATCATGGGTATACAGAACGATGACGGGTTCCGTCGCCCGTGCCGCAACGGCGTGGAACCCGGCTGCGATCGAAAACACACAGCACGCAAGGGCCGGCACCCGCAACCACACCAAAAACAGCATGGCGTTGGTCGCCGTCATGATACTGCGATTTCCCGTCACAATTCCGATCAACGCATCCTTCCCGCCATTCTTTCGGCAAAGGCGGCTCGCCGGGTTATCAGAAGGCCAACCGATCACATTACCCTTCGATGATATGGAAAAACGGCCCTCCATTGCACGGAAAAACCGCAATCTGGCCGTGCAGAAGAACATTTACCGGCAAAGCAATATTGCGCAGAACCGGCCCAACGCAGTGGCTTCAATCCCGCCCCGTCCAGCGCGCCCGTTAATTTGTAAGCCGCGTTCCCGGTATGCCGCCCTACAGGAACTGGCACAGGCGGCGGCTGTCGAAAATCGCCGCATGGATATCTCGCGCGTTCACGGCATCGCCGACACGGAACAGGAAATATTCGCCATCCAGGTACGTCACGGTTTCCTGCGGTCGGTTTTCCTTGATCGCCTCGATATCGGTCTGACCGAGATTTCGGGACCGGTTCTTCACTTCGTAATAGACGTCGTCCGCCGCGACGGTCGCATATTCGGTGACGACCTGGTCTGCGGACTGTTCCGAAATCTCGTGCGTGAAGATGTTGTACAGGCTGGCGATCAGCTTGTTTCCGTCCCGCTTCACGCCGAGCAGCTTGCGATCGGTCGAGACCTTGATCCCCCTGGCGTAAAAATTCTTCAGGATCGACGGGTTATTGGTGACGCCGATATCCGGCCCGACCATGCGGTCGGGCGTGACGAAATGGACTGAAGATCCCGCTTCGGCCAAAAATTCAGCACAGCTCGGCCCCTGTTGCCGGCCATTCTCGTCATACATCAGCACGTTTTCCGCCGGGGCGACCTGGCCGGACAGGATATCCCAACTGGTGACGACCAGGTCCTCGCCCTCCTCAAGGAAGGCGGTATTGGGCACACCGCCGGTGGCGATGATGACGAGGTCGGGTTTCTCCGCCTCGATCTCCGCCCGTTCCGCGTAGGTGTTGTAGCGGATATCGACACCGGCGCGCTCCGCCTCCGCCACCAACCAGTCGATCACCCCGATCAGATCGCGCCGGCGCGGCGCCTTGGATGCGATCACGACCTGTCCGCCGGGCCGTTCTGCCGCTTCGAACAGGACGACGGAATGGCCACGCAGCGCCAGCACCCGCGCCGCTTCGAGCCCTGCCGGCCCTGCCCCGACCACCACGGCCTTCTTGACCGGTCCGGCGGACGGTTCGACCAGTTGAGGCACGGTCTTCTCACGCCCGGTCGCCGGGTTGTGCAGGCAGTATGCCGCGCCGGAAATATAGATATTGTCGATGCAATAGCCGGCGCCGACGCAGGGACGGATGCGCTCCTCCTCACCCCGCATCACTTTGGCGACGATATGCGGATCGGTCATATGCGCACGGGTCATCCCGACGAGGTCCATTGCGCCGGATTCCAGCGCATGGCGGGCGGTCGCCACATCGGCGATCTTGGCTGCATGCATGACCGGCAGGTCGAAGGCCTGCTTCACCTCCCCCACCACTTTCAGGTTTGGCGCTGCGGGCGTCCCCATGACCGGGATGACGTGGCTCAAGGTTTCGTCGCTATCCACGGAACCGACGATGACGTTCAGGAAATCGACCATGCCGGTTTCGACATACCGGCGAACGATCTCGAAGCCCTCGGTCTTGTCCAGGCCGCCGCGCACGCGCTCATCCACTGAAATCCGCAACCCGACGATATAATCGTCCCCCACCGCCTTGCGGATTTCCTCCAGCACCTGCATGCCGAAACGCAGACGGTTCTCCAGCGACCCGCCGTATTCGTCCTTGCGCTTGTTGGTCAACGGAGAGGCGAACGCATCGAACAGATGTCCGTAGGATTCGATTTCCAGCCCGTCGAGGCCGCCCAGCTTCGACCGCAGGGCGGCCTGCCCGAAATCCTTCGCGATACGGTCCAGATCCTCTTTTTCCGCGACCTTGGGAAACATCCTGTGCGCCATTTCCCGCACCGTGGACGGGCTGACGATGGGCAGCCAATGTTCGGTCGACCAACTGGTGCGGCGGCCAAGATGGGTGATCTGGTTCATGATCGCCGCGCCGTGCTCGTGCACCGCTTTTGAAAGATCGCTGTAGAAACCGACGACCTCGTCCACCGAGGCATCGATATTGCCGAAGGCGGCCGGCGAGTCGGCGGAGACCGTGCAGGACCCGCCGAACATGGTCAGTCCGATCCCCCCTTTCGCCTTTTCCGCCTGATAGCGCAGGTAGCGTTCGCCCGGCATCCGATCCACCGTATAGGCGGGCTCGTGGCTGGTGGAGACGACGCGATTCCGCAGCCGCAAGTGTTTCAGGGTAAAGGGTTCCAGAAGCGGGTCGGTCTTGGTCGTCGCGGATGTCATGGCAGGCCCCCCGGTAACTATGTCCGGCAAAATGTCCGGCCGCTATTTCACCCCGTTTGGCAGGGCCGCGTCCAGTTCCGCTTTCGTCTCGTCCTCGCAGGTCTTGCCGGATGTGTCGTAGACCGCCTTCTGCATCCGCAGGAACGTGCCGTGAATGGCCGAGGACAGTGCGGTCTGGCGGGCGTTGAATTCCCGCGCCTGCAGGTATTCGCCGAGCGCAACCGTGCTGCGCCCCTCATCCAGCCCGCACCACCAGGCGAGCGCCCCCTTGATGCCGAAGACCATCACCTGACGCGTATCGTCCACCGAAATCGGCGGATTGAGCAGTTCGAATTCGTCGGTCTGCCGGCACGGCACGCCGTCGCAATTCAGGTAGTGGATTCCCTTCAGCGCCTTTTCCATGAAATCCTTGGCATAGGCGTGCGGGATCAACGGACGCAACCGGTCGTCGAGGTCATCCGCCAAGGAGGCGCCCGAGGGCGCCAGAAGCAACGGCAGCAGGACAGCGAAAAGGACGGGAGAAACGCGCATTTTTTCCTCGGCAGGAGAAGCCGCGCGCAGTATAGGCCAGCGATCTTGGCGGGGAAAACGGCAAATCCCGTTCTCCCCGCAACCGTCTCTAACCTCGTCCCCCCGTGGTACAATCCAATACGATAAGATCCTCGATCATCGGGGCCATGAAGGTCTTCATCTCCACATGCAGGGGACAGACCTGATAGGCCTCATGCGCCTCTTCGCTGACGAAGCGCGAAATGACCGCATGACCGAACCCTTTTGCACGGCTCGCTTCGTTGGCTTCGTAATCGTATGAGACGACACCGTCGACCTGCGCGCGGATCGCCCGGCAGAATTCCTCCACCTTCCGGTGATAGGCGTCATCCGCGCCGGCGGCCAGTTTGAGCATCACGACGTGATAGTAATCGGACATAAACGACTGCCTCTTACGATGAGGATTTGGAAAAATAGCGCCATGTCCGTCCCGCAAGACCGACCAGCCCGTCGCGGAACAACAACACGCAGATCACGAATACCGCGCCCTGGATGATGAAGACCCAGGAGCCGAACGGCGCGAGATAGTTTTGCAAGGCGGTATAGGCGAAGGCGCCCGCAATCGGGCCGAGCGCGGTTCCGATTCCACCCAGCAACGTCATCAGGACGACTTCGCCGGACGCGTGCCAATGCACGTCGGACAGGGACGCGATCTGGAACACGACGGCCTTCAAAGCGCCGGCAAGGCCGGAAAGCCCGGCGGACAGGGTGAAGGCGAGCAGTTTGTACTGATCCGCCTTGTAGCCCAGCGATACGGCGCGCGGCTCGTTATCGCGGATGGCGCGCAGCACCTCGCCGAAGGGCGAATGGACGATGCGGGCCATCAGCGCGAAACAGGCAAGGAAGATACCGAACACCGTGTAGTAGAGGGTCAGGTTGTCGGACAGATCGATGAACCCCAGCAGCGTACCGCGCGGAATCGCCTGAAGTCCGTCTTCCCCGCCGGTCTGCGGGGCCTGCAGCGCGACGAAGTAAATCACCTGCGACAAGGCCAAAGTGATCATCGCAAAATAGATGCCCTGCCGGCGAATGGCGAGCCAGCCGAAGCCCGTGCCCAACGCCGCCGACGCGACCGTGGCCAGGATCAGCCCCAACTCGGTCGGCAGTCCCCAGATCTTCAAACTGTGCCCGGCAAGGTAGCCGGCGAAACCGAAGAAGGCGGCATGCCCGAAGGAAAGCAGGCCGACATAGCCGATCAGCAAATTGAAGGCCATCGCGAAGATCGCGAAACACAGGGCCTTCATCAGGAAGGTCGGATAGATCAGGAAGGGGGCCGCCAAGCCGAGGGCGATCAGGGCGCCGCCCAGGGCCAGCTTGCCGGGAGACAGCACCGGGCCGCCGCGTGTCGAAGTTTTCATCGCATTATCACCAAGCATCAGGAATTCCTCCCGAAAAGACCGGCCGGACGGACCAGCAAAATCACCGCCATGAACAGGAAAATCACCAGGTTGGAGGCCGGCGGGTAGAACACCTTGGTCAACCCTTCGACCACGCCCAGCGCGAAACCGCTGACGATCGCACCGGAAATCGATCCCATGCCGCCGATCACGACGACGGCGAAGACGACGACGATCAGGTTTGACCCCATAAGCGGATTGACCTGATAGATCGGCGCGGCCAACACACCCGCGATCCCGGCAAGGCCGACACCAAGCCCGTAAACCAGGGTGATCAGGCGCGGCACGTTGATCCCGAAAGCCTTGGCCAGCGACGGGTTCTCGGTCGCGGCGCGCAGTGTCGCCCCCAGTTTCGTCCGTTCGATCCCGAACCAGATCGCGACGCACAGGATCAGGGCGGCGACGACCACCCAGGCGCGGTACCAGGGCAGATACATGAAGCCCAGATTGACGCCGCCCGACAGTTCCGGCGGCATGTTGTAGGGCAGCCCGGACACACCGTATGCCTGACGCAACCCGCCCTCGATCATCAGCGCAAGGCCGAAGGTCAGCAGCAGGCCGTACAGATGATCCATCCGGTAGATGCGCTGGATGATGGTGCGTTCCAGCACCATGCCCAATACGCCGACAATCACCGGGGCAAGGATCAAGGCCCCCCAATAATTGACGCCCAGATACTCCAGCAGCATCCAGGCAACAAAGGCGCCGACCGTATAGATCGCCCCATGCGCGAAGTTGATGATGTTCAGAAGACCGAAGATGACGGCCAGCCCAAGGCTCAACACCGCGTAGAACGCGCCGTTGATCAATCCGATAAGCAGTTGTCCGAACAGGACCTGCAACGGGATTCCCACTAGATCACCCATGACCGTTTCCTCAGATCCCCAGATACTCGCGCAGTTTGGCGCTTTGTTTTTCGATTTCCGCGTTCGGAATCTCGTCAATGACACGGCCGTGCTCGACCACGTGGTGGCGATCCGCCACGGTGGCGGCGAAATGGAAATTCTGTTCCACCAACAGGATCGTGTAGCCGTGTTCCTTGAGGGCGGCGATACTGCGGCCGATCGCCTGCACGATTACCGGGGCCAGACCTTCGGTCGGCTCATCCAGCAACAGCAGACGGGCACCGGTTCGTAGAATGCGCGCGATGGCCAGCATCTGCTGTTCCCCGCCGGAGAGATTGCCGCCGCCGCTGTCCAACCTTTCCTTCAGATTGGGAAAAAGATCGAAGATCTCGTCGACCGTCAGGCCGCCTTCCGTGATCGAGGGGGGAAGATGAAGGTTCTCCCGCACCGTCAAGGTCTTGTAGATCCCGCGTTCTTCCGGAACGTATCCGATACCGAGGCGCGCCACCATATGGGGCGGCCGGGCAAGCGCGTCCTCGCCGGCGATTTCGATCCGGCCCTGGCGCTGTTCGACAATCCCCATGATCGCCCGAAGCGTCGTGGTCTTACCGGCACCGTTGCGGCCCAGCAGGGTCACGACCTCGCCTTCCCGAACCGAAAAATCCATTCCATGCAGAACATGGGACTCGCCGTACCAGGCGTTCAGCCCCTCGACCCGCAGCATGGTCCGTTTGTTTTTCTCAGGCATTGCCACCTCCCAGATAGGCGTCGATCACCCGCTGGTCCTGGGAAACGGATGCATAATCCCCTTCGGCCAGGACCTGCCCCCGCTGCAGCACGGTAATTCGGTCGGACAGGTCCGCGACAACCGACAGATTGTGCTCAACCATCACGACCGTACGGTCCTTTGCGACGGACCTGATCAACGCGGCGATGCCGTCGATGTCTTCCGTCCCCAAACCGGCCATCGGTTCGTCCAGCAACAGCAGCTCCGGTTCCAGCGCCAAGGTGGTGGCGATTTCCAGGGCGCGTTTCCGCCCATAAGGAAGATCCGCCGCCCTGGTTTCGGCGAAGTCGGACAAACCGACAGCGTCCAACAGCGCATCCGCTTCCTTTTCCAGGGAGCTGAGGCTGCGTATGGACCGCCAGAAATGGAACGACTTGCCGAGTGGACGGGCCAGCGCGACACGGACGTTTTCGAACGCTGTCAGACCATCAAAAACGGCCGAGATCTGGAAGGATCGAACGACACCCAACCGCGCAATATCCGCCGAGGCCATGCCGGTGATATCGCGTCCCTTGAACGTGATCCGGCCGGATGTCGGCTGCAGAAACTTCGTCAGCAGGTTGAACAGCGTCGTCTTTCCCGCGCCGTTCGGCCCGATGACCGCGTGGATCGTGTTCTCCCGCACCTTCAGGGAGACATTGTCGACCGCGCGGAAACCGCCGAAGGCCTTGGAGAGACTATCCGTCTCCAGGATGAATTGCGTATTGGCCATGGTCAGAACCTCGCCAGCAGGCCGCCGTCGACCGTCAACACTTCACCGGTGATGAAGGACGCCGCGGGGCTGGCCAGGAAAACCGCCACCGGGCCAAGCTCCTCCGGCCGCCCCCAACGCCCGAGGGGCACTTCCCGCTCGATATAGGCCTGAAAATCCGCATTCTCCTGAAGCGCGCCGGTGAAAGCCGTCTGGAAGAAGCCGGGGGCCAGGGCGTTGACCGTGATGCCGTCCCGTCCGTATTCCACGGCAAGGGCCCTGGTCATCGAGGCCAGCGCCCCTTTCACGGTCGCATAGAGCGAAATCGTCCCTTTCGCCGCACGACCGGCGACCGACGACATAATCAAGATCCGCCCGAACCCTTGCTCACGCATATAGGGAAGCGCCGCCCGGCAAACGTGGAAGGATCCGTTCACATGCGTCGCGAACAGAGAATCCCATTCCGGTCGGGTGTATTCATGAAAGGGTTTGCGGTTCTGATTGCCCGCATTGTTGATCACGATGTCGATCCGCCCGCGCCGCTCGACCAAAGCCTTCAGCCCTGCGTCGACGCCCGCCTCATCGGACACGTCGAACGGCAACGCCTCAGCCGACAGCCCCTCTTTCGCGAACCGCGCCGCGGCCCCGGCCGCGACATCTGGATTGAGGTCATTGATGGCGACATGCGCACCCGCGCGCGCCAAGGCATCCGCCATGCTGTGCCCGAGCCCTTGGCCCGCCCCGGTTACCAGGGCGACCCGACCTTCGAGCGAAAAGCTGCGCGCCAGGAATTCTGGATCCTGCATCGTTCTGGGTTTCCTCTCCGTGCGGTGCTGCCCTTGACCGGGCGCACGCGGTTATTGATACGCGATCAATTAATCACGTTATCTCAAATTATGCGAATTTGATCTATTATCGCAATACGAAAATTTTTAGTTTTTTCTCATTGCGATCATGAAAGGCGGCGTGGTGGGCGCGCCACATACTGACCGGTCGCCGAAGCGGAGGTCACCATCCCAAGACGACCGGAAATCTCGGCGGCGGCGTCACTGACGGCGCGGCGCAACTCCTCAATTCTTTCCTCGCCGAGCCTGGCGCTGCGGACGATGAAACTGATGCTTCCCGTCACCTGCCCCTCGTCGAAGAAGATCGGCGCGCCGATCCCGACAAGGGCCGGATCGATCTCCCCCCAGGAGACCAGCGCATGGTCCTGACGGATGGACTTCAGATGTTTCCGGAACTCGTTCCAATCCCCGCCGAGGCCGGCGGCCTTGATCTCAGGGCCGTAACGCAGCAGCAGGGCACGCTGCTGATAGGTCGGCAGATTGGCCAGGATGGTTTTCGCGGTCGCGCCGCGAAACAGCGGCATCGGACGGCCGCGCTCGTAACTCGACTCGATCTTGGGATCGACCCATTCCTGGTGAACGCTCATCACCTTGTCGCCGTAGAAACTGCAGAGCATCAGATTTGCCTGCTGTTCTTCCTTGACCCGGACCATGACGTCCTTGGCGGCGATGACCAGCGGATCACAGAGCCGGATCTGCCGGTCCAGTTCGATGATGCGCGGACCGAGCACATAGGTTCCGCCCGCGGCGGCCGCCAACAGACCGGCTTCGACCAACGCGCGAACATATCGGTACGTCGTGGCGCGGGAACATTCCAACTCGACCTGCAGTGCCTCGACCGTCCAGGCCGGCTGTTCCGCGGTGAACCTATCCAGCACGCTCAACATGCGGTCGCTGCTGCTGCCGCGCGCCTTTCCTTCCTTGTCACCCATTTACCGGCGCCTCCCCGTGCCCTACCCCGCGTTTCAGCGGCCGATTATTACAAAAACAAGCTACGTACATTACAGATTCGATGCCCTTTTAACGAGCCCACAACATTCCGAAAAACGCCGGGCGGCCGCCCCCATACCACGTCTACCCGCAGCATGGGCGTCGCGGCCGCCCACCGTCGATGAACCCGCTTCCGTTGAAGGGGTCGGGTCGTTCCCGTTACTTCAGCAGATCACAATCGCTGTCTTCCACGGGACGGAACGCGAGTTCACCCGGAATAGTGCGGACCACGTGATAGTAGTCCCAGTCACGCTTGGATTCGGCCGGCGACTTGACCTGGTACAGGTACATGTCACGGATCACACGGCCATCGGCGCGGATGTAGGCGTCCTTGGTGAAGAAATCGTTGATCTTCATTTCCTTCATCTTTTCCAGGACCGGGCCGGTTTCGTCGGTGCCTGCCGCTTCGATGGCCTTGAGGTAGTGCATCACGGCGGCGTAGTTGCTGGCATGCAGCATCGACGGCATCACACCGGTCTTGTCATAGAAACGCTGCGACCATTTCCGCGTCTCGGCGTCCTGATCCCAGTAGAACGCCTCCACGAGGTTCACGCCCTGTCCCAGTTCCAGACCCAGGGAATGCGCGTCCGTGATGAAAAACAGCAGCGCGCCGAGCTTCTGTCCGGATTGCACGATACCGAACTCGTTCGCCTGCTTGATGGAATTGACCGTGTCCGCGCTACCGTTGGCCAGCCCGATCACATCTGCGCCGGAAGCCTGGGCCTGCAGCAGGTAGGAGGCGAAATCGGCGGTGTTCAGCGGGTGCCGGACATCACCGACGATCTTTCCGCCATTGGTTTCGACCACGGTCCCCGCATCGGAGCGAAGGGCATGGCCGAAGGCATAGTCGGAGGTCAGGAAGAACCAGTTCTTCTCGCCTTCCTGCACCAGGCCGGTGGCGACGCCGCGCGCCAGCGCATAGGTGTCATAGGTCCAATGGATACCGTTCGGGGAGCAATGCTTGCCGGTGATCGCCGAGCTGCCCGAACTGGTATAGATCGCGATCTTGTCCATCTGCTCGGTCAGTTCCTGCACGCCCAGCGCAATCGCCGAATTGGGCACGTCGAGGATCAGATCAACCTGCTCGGACTCATACCATTTCCGAGCGATATCCAGGCCGATATCGACCTTGTTCTGGTGATCGGCCGAGATGACTTCGACCTTCTTACCCAGAACCGTCCCGCCGAAATCCTCGACCGCCATTTCCGCGGCCAGAACGCCGTTCGGGCCCGAAAGATCCGCGAAACTGCCCGATTGGTCGTTCAGCACGCCGATCTTGATGACGTCGTCACTGGCCAGAGCCGGCATCTGCGCCGCCCCCAGCATGACCGCCGACGCGGCGGCCGCACGCAAAATGAACTTATTCATCGTTTCCTCCACTTTGTTTATGCATGCCGGTAGGGTTGCCCGCCCCGCGAACGGGCGGACCCATAGTCCGGCGGCGCCGGCCGGCACCGACCACCGCGAAGTCAGGAAAAATCGGCGCGGCTATTCGAGTTTTTCGCCGGCGAAGTCTTCCAGGAAAACGTTGGGTTTCAGGAAGAAGGAGAGCACGAGGGCACCGTTCGGCGCCGTGGCCACATGGCGGTTGCCTTTCGGCCGCCAGACATAATTGCCTTTGGCCACTTCGCCTTCCTCGTCCACGATCGAACCTTCGAGGACATAGGTCTGCTCAACCTCCACATGCTCGTGAAGGGGCAGACGCGCGCCCGGTTCCCAACGGAACAGGGCCGTCAGCAATCCGGCTTCCTTGTCCTGCATGAGAATCTTCATGTCGACGCCCTTCACCTGGGTCGGTTTCCAATCCAAGCGGTCGACATCGACGAAGCGCGAACAGAGCGGGTCGAGTTTTTGCAATTCCTCGAGCCCAGGCGTTTCAATCGCCATTTCAATTTCCTCCCGATGCTGTGTGCCCTATTGAGTCTTCATTCTGATTGGAACGTTATCGCGTATTATGAGACTTTGCAATATCTCAAAATGCGCGATTTTTGCCGGTATTTTTCCTAATACAGAGATCCGCACAAGCTCCTGAATGCACAGTAAAACCCGGCCGAACACGACCGGGTCGACAAATGAAAGCGCCGCCCGGAAGCCCGGACGGCGCTGAGAACAAACGAAGTGGAAAAGCTTTTGTCTAAGCGAGGTGGGCCTTGAAGAACGCCACCGTCCGATCCCAGGCGATCTTGGCCTGTTCCTCGTTGAAACGCGGGGTGGAGTTATTGTGGAAGCCGTGTTTCGTGCCCGGATAGACATGGGCTTCGAAGCTTTTGCCGTTGGATTTCAAGGCGGCCTCATAGCCTTCCCGCATCGCGTTGATGCGGGGGTCGTCCTCCGCATATTGGATCAACAGCGGCGCCTGGATCTTGGGCACGTCCTCTGCCTTGGCCGCCGCGCCGTAGAAGGGCACGCCCGCATTCAGGTCCGCGCCCATTTCCACGGCAAATGCATTGACCACGCCGCCGCCATAGCAGAACCCGGTCGCGCCCAGCTTGCCGGTCGACAGCGGATGCGCCTTCACGAATTTCGCGCCGTTCAGCAAGTCGGTGAAAAGCTTGCCCTTGTCCAGGCCGGCCTGCATCGCCTTGCCGTCCTCGTCATTGCCGGGATAGCCGCCGATGGGATAGAGCCCGTCCGGCGCGAAAGCCAGGAACCCTTCCAGCGCGGCACGACGGGCAACGTCCTCGATATGCGGGTTCAGGCCGCGATTCTCGTGGATCACGACGACGGCGGGAAAGGGGCCCTCGCCCGTCGGCTGCACCAGATAGCCCCGCATCTTGCCGGAGGTACCGCCGGGGCTGTCGTATTCCACATAAGTCGGCTTGATGCGCGGATCGGTGAATTTCACCATCGCCGCCTCCGCGTAACGCGGCAGCAGCGCCTGCGCCATCGCAACGCCGCCGATGATGCCCAGCGCCGCCGCACGGGCCAGGAAGGTGCGCCGGTCCATGCTCGTATGGCAGAACTCGTCATAGAGATCGTAGATCCGGGGGTCGATCTCTTCAGGGGAATAGGAACGCTCGGAATGGTCTTTCGAAATCTCGGCGGTAAGGGTCATCTTCAGTGCCTCCCATCGGGCTGAAACTGGGGATTAAAATCAGTCCAATCACGCCGAACATTAGCATGAGTATCCGCGTATGCCGCATTCACGAATAGGTTATTGGGCTCAACCTCCGCGCCGAGGAGACTCCCCTCATCGGCGGGTTGATGCCGGCCTAACGGACGCTCTGGATCAGGGCATCCGTATCCGTAACCTGCGCGTATTCCCCGTCCAATATCGCCAAGGTCAGGTCTTGAACCGTGCGTGCATCCCATCGCCCGCCGTCTTTCGATGTAACCGGCACCGCCGTGGTCGCATCGGACGGCAGCAGGATGGTGTAACCCAACGCTTTGCCCGCGCGTACCGTTGCGTCCATGCTGTTATGGATGACGACGCCGGTCAAAACGAAGCGGGTCGCCCCGATCCTCTTCAACACAGCGTCCAGATCGGTTCCGATGAAGGCGCAGTTCTGATGCTTCACGATCACGGGCTCGCCCGGCTGCGGGGCGACCTCCTTCTTGATCGCGTTCCAGGGGCCATGCGTGTGATAAGTCGATGTCGGCACCGCCTCGTCATGCTTGATATGGATGATCGGCCAATGCCGTTCCCGCCAATAGGCCAGCAGCCGTTCGATCGCCGCCAGATAGCCGGGATTGCTCTTGTCCTTCCAGACCGGCTGGTCGATGGCATCCTGAACGTCCAGGATAATTAACGGCAGGGGCCCGGCGGACACGGTCATCACGGTTATCCCTTGGAAAGAGGCGGATGCCTATTCAGCCGCCGCGAACCGGGTCGGGGTATCGACGAAGGTGACATAGGCCGCGTCTTCATGCATCGCCGTGTAGGACGCCATGACCCGCCGGGTCACCGGGCCCGGCGCGCCGGCCTCGATCACTCTCTCCCCTACTTGCGCGATCGGCATGATCCCGCCGGCGGTGGTGCAGAGGAAAACCTCCTCCGCCGTTTCCAGATCGGCGCGCGGCAAGTCCCCGGCACGGCAAACGATGCCTTCCTTCCCACAGATGTCGATTACCGATTGGCGCGTGATGCCGTGCAGACAGCCGCGCTCCGGCGTCACCAGCCCGCCGCCGATCACGGCGAAGACATTGAAGCCGGGCCCTTCGGTCACCATCCCGCGTCCGTCGCACAGCACCGCGGTGTCGAACCCTTCGTCATTGGCGTCGAACAGGCCCGATGTCAGGTCCGACCATTGATAGTTCTTCACCGTTGGATCGACCGCCTCATCGGCGACGCGCGGATGGTCCGAGATCAGCAATTTCGCCCCGCGCTCCTGCACCTCCAGCGGAATCACGTCGATCCAGGGGATCGCATAGGCGACCAGATGATTGGCGCAGTCGCTGGGCTTGCGCGACCCCTTCACCCTGGGCCGGCCCCTGCTGGCCACCATCGCCACGTAACTGTCGGTCAGGCCCGCCAGTTGAACGCAGCGAACCAGAATATCCTTCAGCGCCTGCCGGTCTTCGGCCAGTTCGATCCGCCGCCTTGCCATCGATCTCTCGAAACGGGCCAGATGGTCGTCGAGGCGGAAGAAGCGGCCGTCCTTCACGTGGACGACGTCATAGACCGCGTCCGAGCGCGTGAAACCCCAGTCGAGGACGGAAATCTTCGCCTCCCCGATCGGCACGAATTCTCCGCCGATATAGGCGGCACCGTCTTTGAAGTCAGGGTTGTGCGTCATGGCTCGCTCCTCAACGATCGAGCGAGTTTGCCGCGCCGCCGATCCCGGCTCAAGGACGGATTTCCGGATCCGTCTGCCGGCGCGCGGTCGGACGCCCAGCTAGGGCGACCACGGTCGGGACGGCGATGAAGAAGGCGATCATGCCGAGCGCCATAGCCGTTTTCTCCTTGTCGTACATGCCCCCCATCAGATGGACGAAAACCGCGACCAGAGTGAGATGCAGGATGAACATTCGGATCGAATAGCGACCGATATTGCGGAGAATGCGGAGACGAAAATATCCCGCGACCACCAGACGCGGCCAGTTTAGAAAACGATGCCGCCCTACGAGCAAAATCGTGAACCCGGCCGCCAATACGGTCATTTTCAAAAGATGATACGGGTGCAGCTGCGGGCGCGGCCAGTGGCGCGGAACGCCCGGCGGCAGTTCGGCCAAGGGCGGCGTGAACCATTTGGTCGCCAACCATAGGGCGCTGGCGAACAGAAAGATTACGATCGCCGCCGCGCCCCATTCAGGCAGCCGCGCAATGCCGCGCCCGACCGCGCGATGGTGATAGCCGAGCGCGAAACTCGCAACGAAGGGGAACTGCCAGGCCGCCACGTCGAAAGCCATGATGTCGCCGCCGATGCCCCAGAACCCGCTGATATAGGAATACTGGCTGATCAGATAGACCGCGGCGGAGAAGCCGGCCAGGACCAGGGGACGCAGCCCCAAGGCCAGCACGCCGCCCAGTAGCAGGGAGAAACACAGGATGTACAGGATGAGGACGCCGCTATAGGTCGCGCTGTCGCGGAAAGCGACAATGTCCAGCGCGGTGCCGAGCGCCCCGCGCCAGGAAATCTCGACACCGCCGAAAACCATGATCAGCGCCATGCTGGACACAAAGTGATAGGCAAAGACCGTCGCAACACGGCGCCCAAGGTAACGCGCGAACGGGATCCTCCCGCCGTCAGCGGGAACAGTCGCACCGATCCGCCGGTCTGCCAGATAACCGACCAGGAAACCGGCGACGATGACGAAGAATTCCGCGTCGAAAACCTTGAACAGGGCATGGTGGTGAAACGTCACCAGCCATCCCATGCCGGGCTGAAAGCTGAGATGAGCGACGAGCATCCCGATCAGCAGATGCCCGCGGATCCCATCGATGACGTCAAATCGCACGAACCGCCCCCGGCGCCTGAAACACGCAAAATCCGGGGTGCAGTGCATCGCCGGCCGACGCCGAAGGCAAGGGGAAATCCGACGAAGACCGGATAATCCCGATTAATCCCCCAGCAACGACGCCCGGAAATACCCATGCCGGCGAACCGGCATGCGGTGAAGGAAGCTTGGGAAGGGCCGCGTGCGGATGATACAACCCCAGCCATCGCGGACCGCTTGACGAGGATACGAAACCGAATGACCGAACAGACGGAACGGAATAGCCGCCCCTACTACCATGTCGAAGTCGGGGAGCATCAATACGACCTGATGGAAAAGGTGAATGAGAAGCTTCAGGAAGGCTGGGAACTGCAAGGGGGTGTCACCATGGTCAGCGTGCCCGGCGAGACCTACGGTGAACTGGACTACTATTTCGCCCAGGCCGTGGTTCTGAACCGCTGATACGAGTGAGACGAATATGCAGAATTTTTCCCGCCCCCACCGCAATCTCCAAACCGTTTTCGCCCTTGTGCTTCTGACCGGGACGGCAACCGCGTCCCTGCCCGTCGCGGCCCAGAACGCCGCTTCCCAAGACGCCGCTTCCCAGGACTGCTGGGACAAGGCGACCAGCCAAGGCGCCATGACCGCCTGCGGACTGTCGGAACTGGACAAGGCGGAAATGGAAATGAACGCGCTTTACGCCATCATGCTCGACAAGGTCCGGGGCGACGCCGATACGGTGCGCAAGATCCGCAAGGCGCAGGAAGCCTGGCGCGCCTTCCGCGCGGCCCATGCCGAAGCCGTCTTTCCGAAGGCCGACACACAGGCCGGCGCCCGGGCCGAATACGGCAGTTCCTTTCCGATGTGCTGGGCCGCCGTGAATATGGAACTGACGGAACAGCGCATCGCCCAGTTGCGTGAATGGGTCGACGGCATCCCCGAAGGCGATGTCTGCGCCGGGTCGCGCGGTTTTCCCGGTAACTGAGCATCGGACGGTCGTCGGGCCTCGGCCGCCGACAACGAACAGGTTGGTCGGGCACATGCGGCGGCCTGCGGCGATCGCCTGCGTAAAGAGCAGGTATTCCGCGACCATGCCTGATCTCCGGGACCGGAGGCCAATCTGCGATGTATTCTGTTGCATACATCCAAATACAATGCTGCAATTCCCCAAACAGCGCGCCCTGTGCGTCCGGCGTAAAAGGCAATCTGGGGGAAATGATGGCGACCGACGGTTCCGACTTTGCGATAAATCTCTATTCCTATCTCTTCTCGCACACCGCCGCCGACGCGGTCCGGCACCTGTCGGATCAAGGCTATTCCGGGTTCGAGTTCATGATGTTCCCGAACCATCTTTGGTACGGGGCGGAGCATGCGGCCACCGCCAAGGACCTGCTGGCGGCACAGGCGGAGACCGGGGCGCGGTTCCTGTCGTCGAACATGCCGAATATCGATATCAACATCGCCGCCTGCGACCCGGCGATGCGGGACTATTCACTGAACACATTAACCGCGCTGGTCGAATTGTCGGGCGATCTGGGCATCCCGCGTATGATCGTCGGCCCCGGCAAGCCCAACCCGCTGTTCCCGGCACCGCGCGACTTCATGATGGACTGCTTCTTCAAGGGCCTGGACCGTTTGGTCCCGGTGGCGGAACGCGCGGGCGTCATGCTGTTGATCGAGAACATGCCCTTCGCCTTCCTGCCCGATGCGGACGGCATGATGGAGGCGCTCGATACATACGGCCATGACGGGATCGGCATCACCTACGACGTCGCCAACGGTCATTTCATCAAGGAGGATATCACCGCCGGTATGAAAAGGGTGCAGTCCCGCCTGCAGACCGTCCATCTGTCCGACACCACGCAGCACGTTTACAAGCACGATGCCGTCGGTCTGGGCGATGTGGATTTTCGGGCGGCAATGCAGGCCATGAAGAATGTCGGCTACACCGAACAGCCGATTCTGGAAATCATCGACCGGAACCCGGACCCCGAAATCGCACGCAGCGCCGAGGCGCTGGCGGCACTGTCCGGAATTTAATAGCACCGCATAGCCTCGCAGCCCTCCGCGCCGTTCCGCCAACAGCGTCGCGCGCCCGGGACACCTCCATCATCAAACGCTTATTTAACGGCGATCAATGTTCTTGGACCGTTAGCAAACGAGCGTTAACAAAACGCCCTCAGCCCGGTCAAAAACAGGCTTTCGGAGTGCCGCGAATTTCGAAACAATCGGTCTGCTGCCAATTTACCAGTTTTTTGGATCAGGAGATTAAAGATGAAGTTCAAAGCCGTTCTCGCCGCCCTGACACTGGGCGCAATGGCTTCGCTGCCCGCCCAGGCAGCGGTCGTCACGCCGCCTCTGGGTTTCGATCTCACGCTCTCCGGCAATACCAACGTCCCTACCTTCACCCTGGTCAATACCAGCGCTGCGGGGCAACAATTGACCGGCTTCACCTTTACGATCGGAAACGTCAGCAGACATTTCGACTTCGTGAATTCGCTCTCCAATCCCGCCGGCGGCACGTCGACGCTGAACAGCCCGGATTCGGTGGATAACGGGGCACGGTCCGATACCATCGACCTCACCTTCACGGGGTTCGACGCCGGTGAAAGCGTCAGTTTCGCTGCGGATGTGGATCTCGATCCCTCGTTTAACTCGACGCAGGATTACCGGAATGTTTTTTTCAACAACGGAACGGCGCTGAATTCCGTGGCGACGGCCTTCTTCGCGTTCGGTACGTCCGTTTCACTGACACTGCCGGACAATCCGGTCAATCAGTCCAGCTACAGCTTCTCCGCCTCGAACGGGGTGAGCGCCGTGCCGCTGCCGGCGGCCCTGCCTCTGCTGGTGGCCGGCCTTGCGGGGCTGGGCATCCTGTCGCGCCGTCGCAAGACCGCGGCCTGACCGGTTCTCACACGAAGTTAAGAAGCGGCGCCTCCACGGCGCCGTTTTTCTTAGTGGCGCGGGGCCAATCCCGTCACGCCGCCTGATCGGCGACCGTCGGTTCCTCGCAGGCGACCGTGGTACGGTGCATGTCGCGCGCCTTGGTATGGTCGTAGCGCCGGGCCCGGTGCATGGTGACGCGGTTGTCCCACATCACCAGGTCCCATTGCCGCCATTCATGCGCATAGACGAAGCGGCGCTGGGTCGCGTGCTCGGTCAGGTCCAGCAGGAACATCCGCGCTTCCGGCACCGGCCAGCCGACGATCCCGCCCGCATGGGATGCCAGATAGAGCGACTTCCTGCCCGTGCGCGGGTGAGTGCGCACAAGGCGCTGAAGCACCGGCGCCCATTTCGCCCGCTCCTCCTCGGTGAATTCATCGAAGCCCAGCTTGCCGCGGGAATAGAGCTGGCTGTGCTCGCAGATCAGATCCATGCATTCCGCCTGAAGGGCCGGGTCCAGCGCGTCCCAGGCGGCGCGCATATCGGCGAACTCCGTATTGCCGCCCTCCCCCGGGATAACCCGCGCCGACAGCAGGGAGAATTTCGACGGCACGCGTTTGAACGAGCTGTCCGAATGCCACAGCATATTGCCCAGGCCGAACAGCCGCCGCCGGTCGTCCCGCGACACGACCCGGCCATGCTGATCCAGGTTCGAGATATCGTTGACCGTCATCGGCAGCCGCCGATCCTCCAGCCGCGCGATGTCGCCGGTGGCCGTCTCCATCTCGCCGAAATGCTGGGAAAAGGCGTATTGCTGGTCGTCGTCCAGGACCTGATCCCGGAAAACCAGCACGCCGTAGAGATCGATCGCATCCTCGATCTCGGCCGCGGTTTCGGCAGAGACGCCGGCCGCGATATCCACCCCTTCGACCAGGGCACCGAAATCGGGGCGGGCCGCATCCATCGGTGTAACGGTAATCGCCATGTCGTTTCCTCCGTGGCGGGCCACTTCTTGGGATCCGGCCTTTGCCGGATGCGACCCGCTCTTTGCCTGAATTCTGGCCGGGTCTGTTTTCCGGTGCAACCGGGCTTTCCCTGCCCTGCCGGAAAAACTGCGATCCCTCACGCACACGCAACGACGCAGCGCAACCGACGGGTCGTTCAACCGTTGATCCTTCGAGCGAGCGGCGGAGAGCCATGGGCATCGTTACCGGAGGCAAGGAGATGTATTTCGAAACCGAGATTCCGATCCTGGACATGGCCGCCCGATTGGCCAGCGCCGCCGGCCTCGCCTTCCTGCTCGGCCTGGATCGGGAATTGCGCGGCAAGGCGGCCGGTCTGCGCACCCATATGCTGGTCTCCCTCGGCGCGGCGGCCTTCATGATCATGGGCATGAGCCTGCTTTTCGCCACCGCCGAAGGCGACCCCTCGGCCAGCATCGATCCCAGCCGCATCATCGACGGCGTCATCGGCGGCATCGGGTTCCTGGGCGCCGGCGCGATCATCCAAAGCGGCGGTGACGTCAAGGGCATCACCACCGGCGCATCGGTCTGGGCCTGTGGCGCCATCGGCCTTGCCTGCGGCATGGGCTATCTGCCGCTGGCCGCGATGATCACGGGGTTCGCCGTCCTGATTGTGCTGGTGCTCGGTTTCATCCAGCACAAGACACTTGAAGAGAATGGCTGAGCCGGACAGGCGAGGAAATGCCCCCCTGTTCGAACACAGCCTATTCCGGACAGGTTTCCGCCAGCAGGACGTTCAGGTCGAAATCCCTGGTCCGCCAATTCCGTGTATCGCAATAGAAATTGCCGCTTCGGTCATACGGCGCGCCATGATCGTCACACCGGGTCAAACGCTTGTCGCATTGGATGATCTCGGGACAGCCCCAGGTCTCGCAATTCAGATAGTCGGTCACCTTGGCGCAGGTGATGACATGGTCCAGGGTTTCCCGTCGGCAGGCTTCCACGGCGGGATCCCGCCCCGTGCCGCCTTTCTGCGCCGAACCCGGCGGCGGGTCGCTGCGGATCGGCCCCTTGTGCAGCTGACGCGGATCGACCGCGATGTCGAATTCGCGCTGCAGGCAATATTGGCGCATGACCGCGGCGAAAGCCGGTGCGACCGTCACCGTGGTTCCCGGCGGCACATCCTTGCAGCTGCGAAGCGTCGCGGCCTTGATCGCCTCGCCCGCCTTCATCGCTTTCGCGATTTCCGCGTCATAATCCATGCCGGGGGTCCGGTCGGCGCGTGCGTCTGTTTCCTTCCCCTTCCCGCCCTGCAGGATCGCTTTCAGTTCGGCCGCCGCCTCATCCGCCCCCTCCACCCGCACGGATCCATCTTCCTGCCGGGTAACGGCCGTATTCTGGGCATGCGCCGGCGCTGATAAAGCCGCCAGGCACAGCGCGAAACACAAGGCGACACCAAAAGATCTTACGGTCAAAACGCCCCCTCCCCCGGTTCGCTTGATCTGTCGCCGCGCAAGCTATCAACCGGACGCAGCGCTGTCATCCGATGGCGGAGCCGCCGCGCCCGTTCCGTTCAGCGTTCAGCGGTTTCCGCGTTCCCGCAACAGGATGAAAATACCGCTGCCGACGATGATGGCCGCGCCCAGGAAGGCCGCCGCGTCGGGGATTTCGTTCCAGAACAGCCAGCCCAGCGCCGTCGCCCAGACGATGCCCGTATAGTCGAAGGGCGCGACGATCGCCGCCGGCGCCAGGCGGAAGGCCTGGGTCATCAGGGTCATGCCCGCCGTGCCGAACAGCGCGATGCCGGCGAAGAACCACAGATCCTCGATCCGGATCGGGGTCCAGAAGAAGGGCACGACGAAGGCGCTCAACACCGCGCTGGTCCCGGTCAGATAGAGCAGCATGGTCCAGGCGCTTTCCTTCGGGTCGACCCAGCGGGCGCTCAGCATCAACAGAGCATAGACGAAGGCCGTCGTCACCGGCAGCAGGGAGACAAGCTGAAACGCCGCCGATCCCGGCCGGATGACGACCAGCACGCCGACGAAACCCGCCCCGACCGCCAGCCAGCGGCGCCAGCCCACCTGTTCCTTCAGGAAGGCGGCGGAGATCGCGGTGATGAACAGCGGCGCCACGAAGATCAGCGCGGTCGCCTCGGCCAGGTCCAGATGGGCGAAGCTGGTAAAGAACATGATCGTCGCCACGACCCACAGGAAGCCGCGCAGGACATGCGCCGCCGGCCGACCGGACCGCAGCGCCCGGACGCCGCCCATCCGCGCCGTGATCGCCAGGGCGAAAGGCAGGGCGATGACATTGCGCAGGAACAGGATCTGAAGCGGCGAATAGACCTCTATCAAATGCTTGGCGATGGCGTCATTAACGCTGAGGCAGGCGATCCCCGCGCACATCATCGCGATGCCCGCCAAGGCCCTATCCTGCGATGTTCCCCCCTGGGATGAAGGCTCTTTCGATGTCGGCGTGTCGCCCTGCACGCTGTCCCTCCCGGATGCCGGCCGGCGTTCCTGTCATTCTCGTCTTTTCGCCGCTAGGCTTGCCCCCGACCGCGCTGCAGACAACCCTCGTTTTTGCCTCAAGAGTTGTGAAACGGTGGCCGTGGCGTCGGGGCGCGACAGCCGTCAGATTGGCCCGGACGATTTCCGGCCACGGCATGGCGGGACCGTTCGATTCGTGATGGGATGGCGGCCAACCGAACGACATGAAACACAGCCATGCAACACAGTAAGGGAGGCACAGACGCGATGGGACATATCGGGGCGAGTGTAACACTGGATAATCCGGCATTGGTGCATGACAGCGCCCAGCTCTACGGCAAGGTCTATATCGGGCCGGGGGCGTCGATCTGGCCGAATGTGGTGACGCGGGCGGAGTTCCATGAAATCCGCATCGGCGCGCGGACCAATATCCAGGATTTCGTGATGATCCATGTCGGTGCGCGGACGCCGACCATCGTGGGCGAGGATTGCTCGATCACCCATCACGTCACCCTGCATGGCTGCGAGATCGGCGACCGCTGCCTGATCGGCATCAACGCCACCATCATGGACGGCGCAAAGATCGGCGCGAATTCCATCGTCGCCGGCCATACGATCATCCGCGAAAACGCGGAACTCCCGGAAAACTCCATCATCGCCGGCGTCCCCGGCAAACGCGTGGCGGAACGCGACTGCGGCGCGGCCAATATCGGCAATGCCCGTTTCTACGAGATGAACGCGCGGAATTATGCCGAGGGACGCGACCGCCTGAACGACGAACAGCTGGCGGAACTGAAACAGATGTTCGGGATGTGACCCGGGGGGGCCTGCCTTTGAGCCCTACCTGGGAGACCGGCGCGTGGCGACGGGCGCGATCAGCGATCCTCCGCCCGCACCCGGTGAAAGGGCATGGCGGCGCGCAGGCGCTGAACACCCACGAACAACCGGACGAGCAAAGGCCTGACCTTCAGGAAGCCGCGATAGGTGACTTCCAGGACCGGTTCGACGCCCGGCAAACCGGCGAAACCTGCCAGCCGGCGCCAGCCGGGCAGCGACCGCCAGACCTCGATGAAGGCCGCGGCGCCGGACAGCACCTGCCCGTCCACGGCGGCCACATGGAACCGCGCCATCGCCGTATCCCTGTCGAGGCCCTGGGGCAGCGAGGCATCCGGCGCCGACACATCGACGAGACGCAAGCGCCCCTCGGCGTCCTGGTCCCGATACAGGCCGATCTCGGATCTACACAGCGGACAGGACCCGTCGAAAAACACGGTCGTTCCGGTTCCGCTTGTTCCCTTGTCTTGATTGCCCACGAGTTCGACCGCGTTGAACGCGCGTCCCCTTATCCGTCTCACAAATGGTAGGGATACGCTTGGGCCGACAGGGCGGATCAAAAAAGGCGGCGGCCAGCGATGAAAGAGACAGCGTCGCGACCTGGGCAAACCGCACTCGGCCGCGGTCACTCCCCTTGCGGCGTGGGCAGGGGCTCGTTGGGGATCTGGCCCAATTGGCGCAGCAGGCTCAACTGGTCTTCGCTGTACCAGAAATCCGTAATCCGCCCATCGCGGATCCGCACGATGTCGATGCCCGTGATCTTCACCTTCCGCCCCGTCGGCGCGATACCGAAGAACGGCCCCAGATGCGTCCCGGTCAGCACGAAGCGCCCGCTGACCAAATCGCCCTCGGCGAAGATCATGTCGACCTCCTCATGCATGTCCGGAAACCCGGTACGCCATTCCCGCACCAGCTGCTTCAAGCCTTTCGGTCCGGGTTGCATCCCCGGCGGCAATTGATGATCGGTGAAATCGGGCGCGACCAACTCATCCACCGCGTCCGGATTCCCCTTGCACCAGAACTCGTCATAAAAGCGCCGCATCAGGGCCTTGTTCGCGTCGAGTGTCATCTGCCGCTCCCGTGAGTGCTGAGGCTATTTTCGGTTCCCTGTGTGTCAGAGTCGCAGGCGCTGCGCAGCATTCTTGGACTGTCGGCGGCAATACTGAATTGCGCAGGAAGCCCTGTCACCGTGTCCTGAGACCCGAGTTCCCTCCAGCTTAGCGCCGAGTCCTTGGGTTGATTTTTGACCTCATGCGGCTTGGTTTTCCAGCACCCATTTGGATGCGTATTCCCTTGGCGTGACGTTGCCGAGTGAGGAATGTGGTCTGTGTCGGTTGTAGTCCTCCTTCCAAGCATTGATGGCGATCCGCGCTTCCCCGAGCTCCGTGAAGAGCGTCTCGTTGAGGCACTCGTCCCGGAACCTGCCGTTGAAGCTTTCCACGAAGGCGTTCTGCTGCGGCTTGCCCGGTGCGATGTAGTGCCATTCCACGCCGGTCTCCTGGCACCATCTCAGCACGGCCATACTGGTCATCTCCGTGCCGTTGTCGGAAACCACGGTCCTGGGCTTGCCGCGTCGGGCGACGACCGCATCCAGCTCCCGCACCAGCCTGGTACCCGACAGCGACGTGTCGGCGATCAGCGCCAGGCACTCGCGGGTATAATCATCGACGACGGCGAGGATGCGGAACCGCCTTCCGTCGGTGAAAGCGTCGCTCAGGAAGTCCAGGCTCCAACGGTCATTCGGCCGGTCGGGCAGCTCCATCGGCCGGCGCGTGCCGAGCGCCCGCTTTCGGCCGCCTCGGCGCCGGACCTGTAGCTTCTCTTCCCGATACAGCCGTCGGAGCTTCTTCTGGTTCATCTCGATCCCCTGACGCTGCAGCATGATGTGGATGCGGCGGTAACCGAACCGGCGGCGTTCCGAGGCAACGGCGCGGATCTTCTCCCGAAGAGGGCCGTCATCGGGGCGGATGCTCCGATAGCGCACACTCGACCGATCGACGGCCAGAACCTTGCACGCCCGACGCTGGCTGACCTCGAAGGCTGCCTGCACATGCAAAACCGCATCGCGCTTCGCACCGGGCGTTACCATTTTTTTGAAGCGACATCCTTCAGGATGGCGTTGTCCAGCATCTGCTCGGCGAGCAACTTCTTCAGACGGCGGTTCTCATCCTCCAAGGCCTTCAGCCGCCGGGCATCGGAAACCTCCATCCCACCGAACTTGGCCTTGTACTTGTAGAACGTCGCCTCCGAGATCCCGTGCCGGCGGCAAACGTCCGCCGTCCGCTCACCCGCCTCCTGCTCCTTCAATATCCCGATGATCTGCTCTTCAGTGAACCTGCTGCGCTTCATGTTCCGTCTCCTTCACGGTGACGGACTCTACTCTAAAATGGAGGAAGTTCAGGGTCTCAGGACAACCGCTAACAAGACACCCCACCTTCCTGTAACCCGATTGTTGTAAGATGAAATGCTGGGAAAATGATGCAGCGACACTTGATTGACTTGCTCCGGAACCATGTGCCCGCCGACGCGACGGAAGAAGACCATCGGGAAAATACGCTCGGTTTCGTAAGCCGCACAGCCAACTGCGCAAGCAGGGAGACCTTGGAAGGCCATGTCACGGCATCGGCCTGGATCCTGTCCCCCGATCTAAACGCCGTCCTACTCACCCACCACAAGAAGCTCGGCCGGTGGCTGCAGCTTGGCGGCCACGTGGAGAACGACGTTTCAATACAAGCGGCTGCGCTTCGTGAAGCGCGGGAAGAAAGCGGCATTTCCAAAATGGATCTGCTCGATGAGACCCTGTTCGATATCGACGTCCATCTCATCCCGGAGAGAAAGGGCACGCCGGCCCACTACCACTACGATTTCAGGTTTTTGATACAGGCCGGCGACAGGGATTTCACTGTCGGCACGGAATCGAACGACCTCGCCTGGCTCGACGTTACGAAGCCCCTGGAAAGCCTTGCAGATGACTCCATCGTGAGAATGCAAGTGAAGACTGAGACCGCTTTGAAAAGAGCAGGTAAACTGAGCTGACGGTTTGAGTGCGGTAACAGTCAACTTTCGGAAAAAGAGTAAACTGTCACCGTTGTCCACGGAAAAAGAGTAAACTGTCACCGTTGTCCATAAACTGTCGCCGTTGTCCTATGTGAAGAAGTGTTGCGGCCAATCTCTTTTCCTACAGATTATAAACTTATGGTACTATTTTGCAGCCTGTCTAGGGTAGCGATCCCATATGAGAATTTACAAATTTTGGCCTCGGATAATGCGACAGTGGAAAAAACTGAAGCCGTATCTGCTGAGGGATTAAAGTGACAGTTTACAAAACTATCCAACATCCTTGTGAAGTCTTCCATCCGAACATTATCTAACAACAACTGAATAAACTGCCACCGTAGGCCCAAGTCTTGTGCTTTCAGCTAGTGAACCAAAAAACTGCAATGCCATCGAAACTGGTTACCCTAGGTCCGAAAGAAAGGGGGCAGAAGCATGAAAATTAGGCAGATTAAACTGAACCGCTTCAAACGTTTCACAGATTTAACGGTGGAGGGCTTACCCGAAACAGCGAAGCTTGTTTTGTTGGCTGGTCCGAACGGCTGCGGAAAGTCTTCCTTCTTCGATGCACTGTATACTTGGTACAAGTTTTCTTGGTCTGAGCGCGGGCACAATTGGGACTCTCTATACTATGTCAAGCAAACTGGCGAACCCGACCTGAAATGGAACCAGTCTGTACAGGTTGACTTTTATGGCGCACAGCCAACAGACCGAATTGAACGAAAGAAGGCCGTCTACGTCCGGTCTGCATACCGAAATCAGCCAGATTTCGAGGTAAACGGCCTGAACAGGATTGAATCGGCACTAGATGAAGACAGGATCCAGCGTGTCATAGAGAATGATGCGACCGTCAGCAAAAACTACCACAGGCTCGCATCAAAGGGCCTAGAAGACCTTTATGAAACAGGTGATGAGAATAAGACCTTTGCAGAATACCGCCAGGAAAGTATCGGCGAACTCAAGAGTATCATGCAACGCCTCTTCCCTGGGTTGGTTCTTAACAGCCTCGGCAACCCTCTATCGAAAGGCTCATTCCGCTTCAACAAGGGAGCCAGTTCAGGATTCTTGTACAAGAACCTATCCGGAGGTGAAAAAGCTTCTTTTGATTTAGTGTTGGACTTGATTGTCAAAAAACGTGAATTCGATAACACGGTTTTCTGTATTGACGAACCTGAAGCCCATATGAACACCCGGCTTCAAGGCGCATTACTTGAGGAATTGTACAATTTGATACCCGGTTCCTCACAACTTTGGATTTCCACGCACTCTTTAGGGATGATGCGGCGAGCGCGGGATCTTGCTGACCAATATCCAGACACAGTCTATTTCTATGACTTTGATGGTATCGATTTTGATCAGCCCCAAACACTGATACCCGTCGCAGTAAACCGTGATTTTTGGGGGCGCGTCCTGAACGTCGCCCTTGATGATTTGGCGGAATTAATCGCCCCTCGTCAGGTCGTCATTTGCGAGGGGGCACCCAACGTCCCTGGTTCAGGCCGGAATGCTGACCATGACGCAAAGTGCTACGACAAAATTTTTGGTGATCAATTTCCGGACACCACATTTGTTTCCGCCGGTGACGCAGAAACTGTGCGCCGAGACCGACTTGCATTGTTGCGAGAGATCAAGGTCCTTTCTTCGGGGACAAATGTGATTCGGGTAATCGACCGAGATGACAGGTCACCGGAAGAAATTGCGGACTTGGAAGGCGAAGGGGTTCGGGTTCTCTCCCGCCGCAATCTTGAATCCTATCTTTTCGATGATGAGGTTCTAACGGCGCTTTGTGCGGGACATGGAAAGCCTGAAGAGGCAAACGCTCTACTAGCTCAAAAAGTCGCCTTAGTTACAGATTCGCAAGCACGGGGCGCAGCAGCAGATGATCTCAAACCGGCATCTGGGGAAATCTACAACGCCACAAAACACCACCTTCATTTGACCGCGTGCGGGAACAACGCCAAGGAGTTTTGTCGCTCAACCCTTGCCCCGCTAGTCCGAGAGGGGATGCAGGTCTACACGGATTTGAAACGGGACATCTTCGGATGAGTTATACAGTGAAGGGCGTTTCAACGTCTTTTGGATAACGGTGACATATGTGGACGGCCCCGTATCGTCTGAGAGGGCGCGCGCCGCTTAGTAAAGCCCCCTCTCGGCCATGATCTTGCCCTGACGGTCCGATTCCGCCTGGGTCAGGCCTTCGCAATGGTCGACCAGCATCGTTGCATAACTCGGCAACGCGTTCCGCTGAATCTGGACATCGGGGTTCCAGAGGTCGGATCGCTGCAAGGCCTTTGCGCAGTGCACGAAGGCCTCGCGCACCGTAATCAGCAGGCCGGTAATCGGCGCGCGGCCCTTCACGGCGCAGGGATCGAGAAGACGGCGGTCGTCGGTAATCCGGGCGAGACCGTTCACGCGCAATGTCTCATTCATACCGGGTACCAGGAACAGCATACCGATTTTCGGGTTTTTCAGCAGGTTCGCCGCGTTGTCGAGCCGGTTGTTGCCGACCCGATCGGGCAGCAGCAAATGGGTATCATCGATGACCCGAACGAAACCCGGCGGGTCACCGCGCGGGGAAATATCGGCCCCGTCGTCGCTTTGGGACGAGATCAGGCAAAACGGCGATTTTGCAATGATCGCCCGGCAATGCTGGTCGAGTGCCGGCAGCACCTTGTCGGTCGACCGGCTCATCGGCTCCTTGTGCATCGCGCGCAACGCGGCTTCGTCCGTAACGAAGCTGACATCCCCTGGAAGTCCGTCTGGAAAAAGTTCGCCTGCAAAACTATCGCTCACGCTCGTCTCCTTGAATGGGCGTTACGGGGTGGATTACTGAATAAAGGTGACGGTTTACTTTTTACGCTCGAAGTTCTGACAGATCTTCGGCAACGCCGGCTGGGTCCTTGGCGATGAGGTGCAGCAGCACACGCGCGGAGCGGTCGGGTTGGCGCCGGCCTTGTTCCCATTGGCGGATATTGTCGGCGCTGAGCAGGTAGGTTTCCGCGAACTTGGTTTGCGATAGACCGGTCGATTCCCGGATCGCTTTCACGTCCGGAACGTCGACGGCAACCTGATGCGCCTTACCGCGCTTTTTGTCGCCTTCCGCATAGGCTAAGGCGTCGGTCAAACCGTCCATGATCTTGTCGAAGGCTTTAGCCATTGTAGGTCTCCTTGATCGCGCGCGCGACTTTCGCCAGCGCCGCCTTTTCAGCGTCGGACAGATTGTCCTTTTCGTTCTTGGCGAAAACGGTCAGCAGAAAGATGGGGATACTGTTGTCGTGATAGTAATAGATCACGCGGGCACCGCCGCTCTTGCCCTTCCCCTTGGCCGAAACCCGCACCTTCCGGATTCCCGACCCGCCGACGATAACGACACCGCTTTCCGGGTTTGCAGCCAGATCATTGATCAACCCGCTTGTTTCCTCAGCCGTAAGGACGCCTTTTGCCGCCGCCTTGAAGCTGGCCGTTTCGACAACGGTGATGAGCGCTTTCGCCATGATTTTATATAGGTCAATGACCTATATTTGGCAAGCAGAAAGGGTGTGTCAATGACCTATGGCGCTCAGCGTTGGGATTACCCCACCAGCCCCCCGGTCTTCACGATAAACTCCACGATCTCCTCAACACCCTTCCCGGCTTTGAGGTTGGTGAAGTAATAGGGGCGGTCGCCGCGCATGCGTTTGGTGTCCTGGTCCATCACTTCCAGGCTGGCGCCGACGAGGGGGGCGAGGTCGGTCTTGTTGATGACCAGCAGGTCCGAGCGCGTGATGCCGGGCCCGCCCTTGCGCGGGATCTTTTCGCCGGCCGAGACGTCGATGACATAGATGGTCAGGTCCGCCAGTTCCGGCGAATAGGTGGCGGCCAGGTTGTCGCCGCCGGACTCTATCAGGATCAGATCGAGACCCGGAAACTTTTCGTTCATCGTGTCGACGGCGGCGAGATTGATCGACGCGTCCTCCCGGATCGCGGTGTGGGGGCAGCCGCCCGTCTCCACGCCCATGATACGGTCGGCGGGCAAGGCGCCCGTCTCGGTCAGGATGCGCGCGTCTTCCTTGGTATAGATGTCGTTGGTGATGGCGCAGAGGTTGAAGCGCCCGAACATGGCGCGGCTGAGCTGTTCCATCAGCGCGGTCTTGCCCGACCCCACCGGCCCGCCGATGCCGACGCGCAGGGGACCGTTCATGGTCTTGGGGGTTTCGTCTCCGCCGATGGCTTCCGCGACTGCAGTCATGATCTGAACAACCTCGTATACTGTGTTTCATGTTTCATCGACGCGATGTCGATCAGCGGCGCGAAACCGCCCAATTCCTCAAACCCTGCTTTCGCGGCCCATTCGGCCCGCGCGATCACCTCGGCCTCCAGCGCCGCCAGCACGCGGATGCCGTCGCTCTGCCCCAGCGGCACCAGCCGCACCCCGGCGGAGATCAGATTGGCGACGACGCCGTGCAGGAAGGCCGCCAGAGCCTGTTCCAGCGCGATCCCGGTCAGGCCCGCCACCGCGCCGACCGCGACCGGATAGGGCGCACGTTTCACATCCGCGGCCAAATCCGCGCCGCTGCCCTCGAAGACCGGCCAGCCGGCCAGCGCCGCCTTCACGAAGGCCTTTCCCTGGCTTTCGGATTCCAGCAGGCGTTCCTCGCTGGGGTTCAGGGCCAGGGCCAGATCGACGAGGTCGGCCAGTTCGGCTTCGGGGTCAGCATCACTCACCCGCCGCCAAGCCTCCGCCATCAGCACCGCGTCGCTGCGGCCTGCCCCGTGATGCAGCACATCCAGCAGCCACAGGCGCAGACTTTCCGCGTCCCTCACCTCGCCCTGCTCGACCGCCCATTCCAGCCCGTGGGAATAGGTGAAGGCGCCGACCGGGAAGGACGGCGACATCCAGGTCATCAGCCGCAGCAGGGAAGACGCGTCAGGCATGGCCGTGGTGATGCCCGTGTGTATGCCCGTGCGCATGCCCGTGATCGTGGCTGTGCGCGTGATCATGGCCATGGTCGTGCGGGCCGTGACTGTGTCCCATCACGGTTCCCTGGCCATAGGCCCCGCCTTCCGGCTGAAACGGCCGCGTCACCACCGTCGTCCAGGCGCCGAGGCCCTTCAGCATCTCCTCGATCACATGGTCGTAACGGATGAAGACGGCGCTTTCGTGGATTTCGGTCGGCAGATGCCGGTTGCCCAGATGCCAGGCCACCCGCATCAGGTCGTGCCGGTTGTCGCAGGTCACTTCCAGCAGCTTCTCTTCCGCCGCCTGGACCGCGACGAGGCGGCCGTCCTCCAGCCGCAGCGCGTCACCGGAGGAAATCGCCACCGGACGGGGCAGATCGAGCAGGAAGCCGAGCCCGTGCACGCCCTGCATGGCGATGCGCCGGCGGTGGCGCGCATCGTAATCCAGCACCACCGTGTCAACGACCTCGCCGTCCCATGTGCCCCGTTCCAGTACCGTAACCGCTCTAATCATGAATACTCCTTGGTTTTCCCAACATCGACCCAGCGTAAGGCCGGTCCATCAGAACAGAAAATAGCGCTGCGCCATCGGAAGAACATCCGCAGGTTCGCATGTCAGCAATTCGCCATCTGCATGGACTTCATAGGTCTCGGGATCGACCTCCACCGTCGGTGTCGCATCGTTCAACACCATGGAGGCCTTGGATATGCCGCCGCGCGTGTTTTCCACCGCGAGCAGCGATTTCTTGATGCCGAGCGCCGCGCCCAGCCCCGCATCCAGCGCGGCCTGGGAGACGAAAGTGGCGCCGACCGCCTGCATGGCGGAACCGTAGGCGCCGAACATCGGCCGGTAATGCACCGGCTGCGGCGTCGGGATGGAGGCGTTCGGATCCCCCATCGGCGCGGCGGCGATCATCCCGCCGACCAGCACCAGGTCCGGCTTTACACCAAAAAAGCCCGGCGACCACAAGACCAGGTCCGCGCGCTTGCCGACCTCGATCGAGCCGATCTCCTTCGACATGCCATGCGCGATGGCCGGATTGATGGTGTATTTCGAGATGTAGCGCTTGACCCGGAAATTGTCGTTGTCCCCGGTCTCTTCCTTCAGCGCGCCGCGCTGCTTCTTCATCTTGTCAGCGGTCTGCCAGGTGCGGATCAGCACCTCGCCCACCCGGCCCATGGCCTGACTGTCCGACGCGATGATCGAGAACGCCCCCATGTCGTGCAGGATGTCCTCCGCCGCGATCGTCTCCTTGCGGATCCGGCTTTCAGCGAAGGCGACGTCCTCGGGAATGCTCGGGTCCAGGTGGTGGCAAACCATCAGCATGTCCAGATGCTCTTCCAGCGTGTTCACCGTATAGGGCCGCGTCGGGTTGGTGGAACTGGGGATGACGTTCTGCTCGCCGCAGACCTTGATGATGTCCGGCGCATGGCCGCCGCCCGCCCCTTCGGTATGGAAGGCGTGGATGGTCCGCCCCTTGAAGGACGCGACCGTGTTTTCGACGAAGCCGCTTTCGTTCAGGGTATCGGTGTGGATCATCACCTGAATGTCGTAATCGTCCGCGACCGACAGGCAGCAATCGATGGCGCCCGGCGTGGTGCCCCAATCCTCATGCAGTTTCAGGGCGCAGGCCCCGCCCAGGATCTGTTCCACTAGGCCCGCCGGCTGGCTGGCATTGCCCTTGCCGGAAAAAGCCAGGTTCACCGGGAAACTGTCGGCCGCCTGCAGCATCCGGCCGATATGCCAGGGGCCCGGCGTGCAGGTCGTGGCGTTCGTGCCGGTCGCCGGGCCAGTGCCGCCGCCCAGCATGGTGGTGACGCCCGACATCAGCGCATCGTCGATCTGCTGCGGGCAGATCATGTGGATGTGACAGTCGAAACCACCGGCGGTGAGTATCTTGCCCTCCCCCGCGATCGCTTCCGTCGAGGGGCCGACGATGATATCGACATTCGGTTGAACGTCCGGATTCCCGGCCTTGCCGATCCCGACAATGCGGCCGTCCTTCAGGCCCACATCGGCCTTCACGATGCCCCAATGGTCGATGATCAGCGCATTGGTGATGACGGTATCCACCGCCCCTTCGGCACGCGTGGTTTGGGCCTGGCCCATGCCGTCGCGGATCACCTTGCCGCCGCCGAATTTCACTTCCTCGCCATAGGTGGTGAAGTCCTTCTCCACCTCGATGATCAAATCCGTATCCGCAAGGCGCAGCTTGTCCCCCACGGTGGGGCCGTACATGTCCGCATAGGCGGCACGACTGATTTTTGCCGGCATGTTAATCCCTCCCCTGGCTTAGAGATCGCCCATGATTTTCTGATTGAAGCCGAAGACCCGCCGCGCGCCGGCGAACGGCACCAGCGTCACTTCACGCGTCTGGCCCGGTTCGAACCGCACGGCGGTCCCGGCGGCGATGTCGAGGCGCATGCCCCGCGCCTTTTCCCGGTCGAAATCCAGCCCGGTATTCGTTTCATAGAAATGATAGTGGGACCCGACCTGCACCGGCCGGTCGCCGGTATTGGAAACCGAAAGCGTCACCGCCTCGGCGCCCGCGTTCAGTTCGATTTCCCCGTCCTTGGGAAAGAGTTCGCCTGGAATCATTGTCGCGCCTCCCTTATCAACGGATCGGTTCATGGACGGTCACCAGTTTGGTGCCGTCCGGGAAGGTCGCCTCGACCTGGACGTCGTGGATCATCTCCGCCACGCCCTCCATCACCTGATCGCGGGTGATGACATGCGCGCCCGCCTCCATCAGGTCGGCGACGGACCGCCCGTCCCGCGCGCCTTCGACCACGAAATCCGTGATCAGCGCAATCGCCTCTGGATGGTTCAGCTTCACGCCGCGTTCAAGCCGCCGGCGCGCCACCATGGCGGCCATGGATATCAGCAGCTTGTCCTTCTCCCTCGGGGTCAGGTTCATGCATTCTCTCCCGCTTCCCGTTTTTCCCTAATCATCTTCAACATCCCAAAAGGCCTGACATCCCCACGGGCCTAACATCCCCAAACCCGGGGCAGTTCCTCGCCCCAGGCGGCGCGATAGGCTTTGGCGATCCAGCGCCTGAGCGCCATGCCGTCCGACGCCACACAGCGGATGGTGACCGCTTTGCCCATGATGCTCGCCCCGGCAGTGACGCCCTCCGGTTCCTTCACCGCGCGGATCGCGTCGCGAACCCGTTCCATTTCCGGTCCGATGTAAACGCCGGACGCATAGGCCGTCGCCGCCCGCATGATGCCGGGCCGGGCCAGCGCGCCGACGATCTCTCCGGTCAGGCTCGACCGTTCCGCATAGGCCAGGGCATCGCCGCGTCGGACGGTCCAGGCATCGCGGAGGGCGCCGTGCTTCACCGTCTCCCCCATCGCCGCGCGGCCGAAGACCATCGGTTCCAGCGCGAACAGCGAACCGTCCGGATGAACCGCCGCTTCCAGTTTCCGAAACAGGGCGGCACGGTCGTAGAAAATCGTTTCCTGCGGCATCCAGGCAAGGCGCGCGCCGGCGCCGACCGAAAGCCTGTTCGTGACCGCCGCGTCGCCTTCCAGGCTGCGATAGATCTTTTCGCAGGCCTGGGTGGTGACGCAGGCGGCGGCCCCGTCATCGACGCTGACGGCGACCTCGAAGACATCGCCCCCGGTCAACCCGCCGGCGGTATTGATCAGGGTGACGTCGACGCGGTGCGATGCATAGGATTTGGGCAGGCGAATCTTGGCGGCGCCCGCCTGATACAGGCGGCCCAGCCGGACCGCGCCGTCCTTGCGGTGGATCGTAACGGCCGCGGAAGCGCTGACGCGCTGAAATCTCTTTACCTGATCAGACGGTAAGGTGCCGTCGTACATCGCTATTCGCCAACTCTTCCCGTCCGCCGGAGGCGACGACTTCGCCTCTGTCCAGGACGGCGAAACTGTCCGCCAACTCCTTGGCGAAGTCAAAATACTGTTCGACCAGCACGATGGCCATATCCCCGCGATCCCGCAGGAAGGAGATGGCGCGCCCGATATCCTTGATGATCGAGGGCTGAATCCCTTCCGTCGGTTCGTCCAGGATCAGCAGTTTGGGCCGCATCACCAGGGCCCGGCCGATCGCCAATTGCTGCTGCTGCCCGCCGGACAGGTCGCCGCCACGCCGGCGCAGCATGTCCTTCAACACGGGAAACAGCTCGAAAACCTCGTCGGGCACGAACCGGGTCTTTCGATCCAGACAGGCATAGCCGGTTTCCAGATTCTCCCGCACCGTCAGCAGCGGGAAGATTTCGCGCCCCTGCGGGACATAGGCGATGCCCTTGCGCGCCCGGTCATAGGGACGCATCGACAGGATGTTCTCGCCCGCCAGGGTAATGCTGCCGCCGCTGACAGCCTGCTGTCCGGCAATCGCCTTCAGCAGGCTGGTCTTGCCGACCCCGTTGCGCCCCAGCACGCAGGTCACCTTGCCCTGTTCCGCCGCGACGGAAACCGATTTCAGCGCCTGGGCCGCGCCATAGAACAGATCCACATTCTCAACCGCCAGCATGATACCCGTCCCTGTCCTCAGCGCCCCAGATAGACTTCGATGACACGTTCGTTCGAACTGACCTGGTCCAATGTCCCTTCGGCCAGCACGCTGCCTTCATGCAGCACGGTGACGCGCACATCCAGGTCGCGCACGAAATCCATGTCGTGTTCCACGACGACGACGGAATGCGACTTGGCGATTTCCTTTAGCAGTACCGCCGTCTCCGCCGTTTCCGCATCGGTCATGCCGGCGGCCGGTTCGTCGACCAGCAGCAGGCGCGGGTCCTGCGCCAGCAGCATGCCGATTTCCAGCCACTGTTTCTGGCCGTGCGACAGGTTTGCGGCCAACAGGTCGCGCTGCGCGGTCAGCCGGGTCAGGTCCAGCAATTCCTCGATCCGGTCCTCGTCCGCCTTTCCCGTCATCGCGAACAAGGTCGCCCGTGCGGTACGGTTCTGCTTCAGGGCCAGGATCAGGTTGTCATAGACCGTATGGCTCTCGAAGACGGTCGGCTTCTGGAATTTCCGGCCGATCCCCATGGAGGCGATGGCCGCCTCGTCATGTTTGGTCAGGTCCACGCCCCCGTCGAACAATACATCCCCTTCGTCGGGCCGGGTCTTGCCGGTGATGACGTCCATCATCGTCGTCTTGCCCGCGCCGTTCGGGCCGATGATGGCCCGCATTTCACCCGGCTTGATGATCATTGAAAGCGCGTTCAGCGCCTTGAACCCGTCGAAACTGACCGTCACGCCGTCCAGATACAGCATCGAGCCGTCCGCGACCTTTGGCGCCTCATGTGGCGTGACACCCCGGTTGTTAGTCATCGCCGCCCCCCATCGCTTCGGCCCGGCGGCCCGTGTTACCCTTCATCGAGCCCAGCCCGGCGCGCACCATATCGCCGATCAGGCCGACGATGCCGCGCGGCATGAACAGCGTCACCAGCACGAACAGGCCGCCCAGGAAGAACAGCCAGATTTCCGGAAAGGCGACGGTGAAATAGCTCTTCGCGATATTGACCACCAATGCACCGACGATCGCGCCATACAGGAAACCGCGCCCGCCGAGCGCCACCCAGATGACGATCTCGATGGAAATCAGCGGCGCGAACTCGCCCGGATTGATGATACCGACCTGCGGCACATAAAGCGCCCCCGCAACCCCCGCCAGCATCGCCGACATGGTGAAGACGAACAGTTTGTAATACTCGACCCGATAACCCAGGAAGCGCGCCCGGCTTTCCGCGTCGCGGATCGCAACCAGAACCTTGCCCATCCGTGACGTGGTCACCAGCCGGCACAACACATAGCCGATGGCGAGGACGGCGGCTGAGGACAGGAACAGCCAGTTCCTCACCCCGTCGGACCGCAGATCGAAACCCAGAAGGTCCTTGAAGTCGGTCAGCCCGTTATTGCCGCCGAAACCCATGTCGTTCTGGAAGAAGGCCAGCATCAGCGCATAGGTCATGGCCTGGGTGATGATCGACAGATAGACCCCGGTGACCCGCGACCGGAAGGCGAACCAGCCGAAGACAAAGGCCAGGATGCCCGGCGCGAGCACCACCATCAGCATCGCGAAGGGGAAGATGTCGAAGCCCATCCAGTACCAGGGCAGTTCCTCCCAGTTCAGGAAGACCATGAAGTCCGGCAGGATCGGGTGACCATAGACGCCCCGGTCGCCGATCTGCCGCATCAGATACATGCCCATGGCATAACCGCCGAGCGCGAAGAAGGCTCCATGGCCCAGGCTGAGAATGCCGCAATACCCCCAGACCAGATCGACCGACAGGGCCAGCACCGCATAACACAGATACTTGCCGAACAGGCTGATCATATAGGTCGGCACATGAAACGCGCTGCTCTCCGGCAACTGGTTCAGCAGCACGCAGGCGACGGCCACGATGCCGATCGCCCCAAGGACCGAAACCGATGTCCGATCGGATAAGGAAGACAGGACCCAGGACCGGTATTTCGGCGTGGATTGCGCATCCGCCATCGTCTCAGCCCTCCACGCTGCGGCCTTTGAGCGCGAACAATCCGCGCGGCCGCCGTTGAATGAATAGGATGATCAGGACCAGGACGATGATTTTTGCGACGACGGCGCCGGTGAAGGGCTCCAGGAACTTATTCGCCACGCCCAGCGACATCGCCCCAACAAAGGTGCCCCACAGATTTCCGACGCCGCCGAAGACAACGACCATGAAACTGTCGATAATATAAGCCTGACCGAGGTTAGGCCCGACATTGGTCAACTGGCTCAACGCGACGCCGCCGATCCCGGCAACCCCCGATCCCAGGCCGAAGGTCATGGCATCGACCCAGCCGGTACGGATGCCCATGGAAGAGGCCATCGCGCGGTTCTGCGTCACCGCCCGCATCTGCAGTCCGAGCGGCGTTTTCCGCAACAGCAGCAGCAGGGCAGCGAAGACGATGAGGCAGAACAAAATGATGTAGAGGCGGTTATAGGTCAGCGACAGCGCGCCGTTCACCTCATAGAAGCCGCTCATCCAATCCGGCGTGGTGACCGGCTGGTTCAGCGGCGAGAAGATCGATCGCACGGCCTGTTGCAGGAACAGGCTGATCCCGAAAGTGGCCAGCAGCGTTTCCAGCGGACGGCCATACAGGACGCGGATCACGGAACGCTCCAGCGCGATGCCGATCAGACCGGTGACCACGAAGGCCGCCGGGATCGCCACGAAGAGTGAATAGTCGATATGGTTCGGCATCAACTGCTGGACCACGAAGGTCACATAGGCGCCGATCATCAGCATTTCGCCATGCGCCATATTGATGACGCCCATCACCCCGAAGGTGATGGCCAGGCCCACCGCGGCAAGCAGCAGCACCGCGCCCAGGCTCAAACCGAAATAGATTGTCTCGAGCAAGGCGAAGACCTGTTTCTGGCCCTCGATCTCGTTCAGCGCCTGTTGCGCGGCCTTGCCGACGGCGGTGTCGTCCTCGCTGCCGGAACCGTCCTGCTTGGCGGCGAGGCGCCCCAGGATCGCCCAGACATCCGGGTTCATCGACCCTGCCATGACTTCGACCGCGGCCAGGCGATCGTCGACCGTTCCGACGGAAGCCTGCAAGGATGCCTGCGCCAATTCCAGCATGTCGCGGACGCCGGCATCTTGTTCCGACTGCAACGCCTGAACCAGCAGCGGCATGGCATCCTCTGTCGGGTTCGACAGAATGGCACGCGCCGCCGCCACGCGCTGATCCGCGTTCGGCGACATCAGTTCCAGCGACCCGATCGCGCCTTTCAGGATCGAGCGAAGCTGATTGTTGATGCTGATTTTCTTGACGTCGCGCTTGCCGACATTGCCCAGATCTTCGCCGGTCAGCGCATCCGTGATGTTGTAACCCTTGTCCGCGTCCTGCTTGTAGACGATCAGATCGTCGTCCTTGCGGTAATACAGATTGCCTTCCTGAATGGCGATCAGCAGGTCGAGTGCCCGTTCATCACCGGAGGCGGCGATTTCCTGAATGGCCTGCCCTTTGATGTCGAAGGACCGTTCGGTCAACTTCGGCAGCGCGCCTTTCAGGGCCGCTTCGGCATCCTGCGCGCTTGCCGGACCGGCCACGCCGACCGTCAGCAGCATCGCGGTCAGCAGCGCCACCGATACTCTGCGCATGCCTGAGCACATGAAAGAAGTCAGAGCCACAAGAAACATGGATCCATCCAGATAGACGGTGCGCTGAAACCGGTTTCACCGGCGCGTCTCCGTCGTAAAACCCCGGCGGGCAGCCCACGCCCCCAAAACCTCGCGCGGGCGCCGCCCCGTACCCCCGTCACGCAGACGCTGAACGCGACCCGCGGGAAGGAGCGGCCGGTTCGGGCGGGATCGGCCGAAACCGTCCCGCCCGCCGACCTGAACAAATCGGACCTTAGTAGTTCTGGCCCGAGCACTTACCCGTGGTGATGTTGAAGTTTCCGCACATGATCGGCGCGGTCCAATCAGCCACGATGTTCTTGGATTCCGGCAGATAGTCGGTCCAGGCATCGCCGATCACACCCTTCGGCGTGGACCAGACGATTTCGAACTGACCGTCATCCTGGATTTCACCGATCAGCACCGGCTTGGTCAGGTGATGGTTGGTGTTCATCACCGCCATGCCACCGGTCAGGTTCGGATAGGTGATGCCGTACATCGCCTGACGAACCGTATCGACATCGGTCGTACCGACGGATTCGACCGCCTTAACCCACATGTTGAAGCCGATATAATGGGCTTCCATCGGGTCGTTCGTGACGCGGTCTTCCGACTTGATGAAGCTGTGCCACTTGCCGATGAACTCGTCATTGGCTTCGGACTCGGCGCTCATGAAATAGTTCCAGGCGGCGAGATGGCCGACCAGCGGGCCGGTATCGATACCGCTCAGCTCTTCTTCACCGACGGAGAAGGCGATGACCGGAATGTCTTCCGCGGTGATGCCCTGGTTGCCCAATTCCTTGTAGAAGGGAACGTTGGCGTCGCCGTTGACCGTGGAAACAACGGCGGTCTTCTTGCCGGCCGAACCGAAGGACTTGATGTCGCTCACGATCGTCTGCCAATCGGAATGACCGAACGGCGTGTAGTTGATCATGATGTCTTCCTTCGGAATACCCTTATCGATCAGGTATTGCTCAAGGATCTTGTTGGTCGTGCGCGGATAGACATAGTCGGTGCCCGCCAGCACGAAACGCTTCACGGAACCGCCCGCCTCGCTCATCAGATAGTCGACCGCGGGGATCGCCTGCTGGTTCGGCGCGGCGCCGGTGTAGAAGACGTTCTTGGAGCTTTCCTCGCCTTCATACTGAACCGGGTAGAACAGCATGCCGTTCAACTCTTCGACCACCGGCAGGACCGACTTGCGGCTGACCGAGGTCCAGTTCCCGAAAATCACGTCGACCTTGTGAACTTCCAGCAGTTCGCGCGCCTTTTCGGCGAATAGCGGCCAGTTCGAGGCCGGATCGACGACGACGGCTTCCAGATTCTTGCCGAGAAGGCCGCCCTTTGCATTCTGTTCCTCGACCAGCATCAGGACCGTGTCCTTCAGCGTCGTCTCGGAAATGGCCATCGTGCCCGACAAGGAATGCAGCACGCCGACCTTGATCGTGTCCGCTGCCTGGGCCGCCCCTGCAGCAAGCCCCACCGCCAGCACGGAGGCCGCCCCCAACATTTTATTTACTTTGATTTTCATCCTGATCTCTCCCGATACGGATAGTAGACCCTTGCTGCAGAGCAATAAGAGTGCCATCCGGATTTCAATCGAAAGAGAAGATTTAGTGTGTTGTTTTTATTAAATTTTTATCGCTTCAACCGGAACCGTTCGTAGCGCGGCTCAGAAATCGCCGCAGCGCAATCTGCTTAATTCTTAGTCGCTGTTTATTTTTTAAGCATCCATTTACCGCAAAAAACCGTGCCCGGCGGCTGCACCGCGCGCAGGGCGTAACAACGGCCGGCCCCCTTCCTGGCATCAGCCGGAGGGCATTCGGCCAGGCCCTTATTCGGCCTCCTTTTCCTCCAGCAACGTCACCTGGGTCGGCTTGCATTGCCAATCGTAGTTCAACCAGTCCTTCCGACGCTGACTGCGTTCGGAATACTGGCCGCGTTCGATGGCAGCCGCCATTCGGCATCGGTTTTCGGAGACGAAGGTATGGTCGCGTTCGAAGTTCTGACAGTGGGTTTCACCGCCGAAATTCATGCACGCGACCAGTACGAGGACATACATCGCGTTTTCCTTCCCGCTTTATCGCGGCCGTCTCATTTTTCCGGCAGCCGTCGATTTAATCAGGATACACGATTCCAAGATCATGCGGCAGGTACCAAGGTACGTTATCACATAACAAAAAATCGCAGTTTTCTGGGCTTTTTTCTCATTTCTGACGGAAGTTTCCCTAGGCAAGCCATTCGGGTTAAGGCAGCTTGATACCGCAAACAAACAAACAGTTTCTTTGGGAGGTTTCTATGATCAAGAAGTATGGCTTTGCAGGTGTGTTGAGTGGCCTGATGGCCCTCGGAGCTGGTTCGGCGATGGCGGCGACGGAATGCGTGCCGTCGCAATGGGGACCGGACGACGAGATCGGTTCGGCCAATCTGGTGACGCCGGAACGCACCATGGAAGCGCTGAAACTGGTGAAGCAGGGCAAATCCCTGCCGCTGGGCATTGTGATCGACAGCAAGACGCCGGCCTTTCCGCCGCGCAGCCTGAGCCTGCAGGTCGTGCAACCGAACCAGCAGGGCGGCCAGCGCCTGCCCTTCGGCTATCCGGCGGTTTACAACGACGACATCATCCAGACCTGGGTCGGCATCGGCTCGCAGATCGACGGGCTCGGTCATCTCGGCGAAGCCGGCCTTTACTACAATTGCAACAAGGAAGAAGACTTCGCCGGCATCACCGGATTGAAAAAACTCGGCGTGCACAACATTCCACCGCTGGTCGGACGGGCCGTCATCATCGACATGGCCAAGCATGCGGGCAAACCCTTCCTGGACGCCGGAGACAATTTCGGGTCCGCCGAAATCCAGGCAGCGGCGAAGGCACAGGGCGTGACCATCAAGGAAGGCGACATCGTGCTTTTCCACACCGGTTGGACCGAGAACAAGCTGGACAGCGACCCGAAGGCCTGGGTCTCGGGCGAACCCGGCGTCAACAACGACGGCATGCGCTGGCTGACCTCGCAGAACCTGATGGCGATCGGCGCCGATACCTGGGGGATCGAGCCGGTCCCGGCGCCCAAGGGCGACGGCGTTTTCTACGGCCACGTCCTCGCCTTGCAGGAAAAGGGCATCTACCTGCTGGAGACCATGAATACCGGCCCGGTCCTGCGCGAAGGGGTGAACGAGTTCATGTTCGTCCTCGGCCAGGCCCGGATCCGCGGCACGGTGCAGATGATCATCAATCCGGTGGCGATGTACTGATCACGGGATACATAGACGCAAGCGGCCCGGCGGGACATCTCGCCGGGCCGTTTTCGTTTCCGAATGGGTCGGCTCAGATCCGCGCGGTCAGCAGCCGGAACCCGGCGTAACCGAACAGCAGCGCCAGCGCTCCTTCGATCCAGCGCCGCGCCCTGGCATAGGCGGCGACCATCACATCGGTTGAGAAGAGGATGGCGTATCCGCCGAAAACCAGCACGCCCAGCACCGCACATCCCCCGACGATCGCCTGCAGCAGACCGGCCGGCGCGCCGGGCTGAAGCCCCAGCGACATGATCGCGATCCAGGCCAGCACGGCCTTGGGATTGGCGAGATGCATAAGAAGGCCGCGCCGGTAAAGGGCGCGATAGGCCGGTCGCCCCGCGCCGCCCGGTCGGTCGGCTGAGATCGGGTCGCGCCGCAGCGCCGATCGGCCGGATTTCCAGGCCAGAAAGAGCAGATAGAGACCGCCCGCGATCTTGATCAGGAACAGCGCCTCCGCGAATTGCGCGAGCACAGCGGAAATGCCGGTCGCCGCCAGGACCGCCCAGAACATGCTGCCGCAGACGACACCGGCCGCCAGTGTCAGACCGGCGGCCCGCCCCTGCGCCATCGCTGCCCCCATGATCGCCAGATTGCTCGGCCCGGGACTGGCCGTCGCGACGATATAGGTGCCGTAGACGATGAGGAGTTGATCCAGAAACGCCATACCCTTGGCTCCTTCAGCGGTTCCCTTCAATCTCTCTGGTATCCGCCGGACGACCGCCCGGCAAGGCCGCACGCGGGAATACGGGATCAATCCGCCTGTCGCGGCAGGGTGATATGGACGGCGGTTCCGTCCCCGACCGTACTGTCGATCCGGAAGTCGCCTTCATGGAGTTCGACCAGGGATTTCGCGATCGACAGGCCCAGCCCCCAACCGTCCTGCGAAACCATCGGGTCGTCCGACCCGCGAACGAAGGCCTTGGTCACCTCCTCCAGCCGATCCTCGGGGATGCCGCAGCCGGTATCGGAGACGACGATCTCCGTTCCCTGCGCACCGGCTTTCGCCGTCACTGAGACGGTGCCGCCGGACGGCGTGTTCTTCACCGCATTGGTCAACAGGTTCAGCAGGACCTGCTGCAGGGCGCGCCGGTCGGCCTGAACCGCCAGGCCGTCGCCATCCGCGATCTCCTTGCGCAGGGCGACACCGGCCTCCTCCGCCCGGTGCTCGACGATGGCAAGGCATTCGTCCACCACCTCGTCCAGATCGACCTCGCGGACGGTGAGCGTCTTGCGCCCCGCCTCGATCGCCGCGATGTCCAGGATGTCGTTGACCAGTTCCATCAACAACATGCCGCTGGTATGGATGTCGCGGCCGTATTCCCGGTATTTTTCGTTGCCGACCGGACCGAGCAGCTGGTTGTCGATCACCTCGGAGAAACCGAGGATGGCGTTCAACGGCGTCCGCAATTCGTGGCTCATGGAGGCCAGGAATTCGGACTTCGCCCGGCTCGCCTTTTCCGCGCTCAGCCGGGCCTCGTCGCGCGCGGCCTCCGCCTTCTTCTGCTGGGTGATGTCCAGGATCGTGACCGGCAGGCTCTCGAACCGCGACAGCGGCGCGTCGATCGAACCGGGCATGGGCAGCGAGACCGACACGATCAACTGCTCGCCGGAAAAGGTTCTATGGACCGACTCGAAGGTGACGCTTTTCTCACCATTCCAGATCGCGCGCGCCAGGGGCAGCGGCAGCCCCCCGTTCTCCGGCCCGTAGGAACCGTCGAACCGGCCCAGCAGTTCGTCGACGGATTTCGCGCCGTAGAGGGCCTGCGCCGCGGCATTGGCATGGCGCACGATGGATAGGCGGTTCAGCCGCTTGGTGGCCGCGTCGCCCGCTTTCAGGAAGGCGTCGATATCGCTCACCCCTTCGTCGCGCAGCGCGCGCAGCTGTTTGACGAGGTCGGTATAGTCCATGTCCAGGATCGGGATCACCGTGCCGTCATACAATGTCCTGAACCGGGCTTCGGAATTCTTCCGCCCCTGTTCCGCCGCCAGACGCCGATCCTCGCGCGACAGCAGCAGCCCGCCGACGAAGATCCCCGTGAAGATGGCACTGCCCCAGGGCAGCAGCATCCGCCGCATCAAGGCCAACCCGTAGTCGAGATCCCCGACCAGCAGGAAACCGGGCGCGGTGAAAACGACGGCGAAGACGGCGCCCAGGAACAGGGCGAGGACCGTATTGCCGCGCCAACGCGCCATGTAAAGCGCACAGCCGACGAAGACGGAAAGCGTGACGCCGAAAATCCCCGCCTCCATGCCGATCCCGCCGAGATAGGCCCGGTAGGCGGCGGCAACCGCACCGGCGACGACGCCGGCCAAGGGCCCGCCGAAAGCCCCGGCGAGGACGATGAGGGCGTTGCGCTGATCGACGATCACGCCTTCGGCCACGGGGATCTTCACGTTCATCGCAACCAGGACGATCGCGCCGAAATAAAGCCCCATCAGGATCTGCCGCGCCAGCGGCGAACGGGACTGCAGATGATCGATCAGAAACGAATACCCGACGATCAAAACAACGAAGACCGAGATGTTGTTCAGCAGCAATAGGAAAACTGAAAAATGGTCCTGCAACTGACGTCCTCCCCAGGGAAGTCGAACCTTGGCCGGCACCGTCGATTAGACAATTATAATCCTCGGATTTTGATCCGTACAGAATGCAGCTTCAGGACGTTTTGCGCCGCGCCCGGCCAAGGACGATGCGAGAATGCTTTGGCGTCCGGACAAAGCCGGGTAATGATGGTGGACCAAGTGTTCTCCGCCCTCTTTTGCAGGGGCCATGGATTGACGACAAAGGATCAGAGATGACTGCACGCACCTTCACGCGGCGAGATGCCGGTCTGATGTTCCTCGCCGCCACCGGCGCCCTGGCGGCGACGCCGTTCGGGCGGGCCCGGGCCCAGGCCCTGGAAGGCACGCAGGTCATCGTCATCGGCGCGGGCATCGCCGGTCTCGGCGCGGCCCGGTCGCTGAAGAACCAGGGGGCGGAAGTCATCGTGCTGGAGGGCAAGCCGCATATCGGCGGCCGGCTGCTGACCGATTGGTCGATGGGCGCGCCATTCGAGGTCGGCGCCGGCTGGATCCACGGCCCGGAACAGGCCAATCCCTCGCGCCAATTGGCGGACGCGGTCGGGGCCGAGTATGTCGTGACCGACGACGAGAACGCCGTCTATTTCCACGCCAATGGGGATGAATTCGGCGAAGACGATTACGAAGAGATGAGCGACGGCTGGGAAAGCGTCGTCGAGCATATCGACGAGACCTTCGAACGCAACGACCCCAGATCCCTGCTGAAGGCGATCCGCGCCTATGACAGCGACCTGCTGGACGATCCGCGGGTGATGTGGGCCTTTTCCGCCTGGACCGAGTTCTCCAAGGGCGGGCCGATCGAGGACCTCTCCGCCATTCTGTTCAACGCGGACAAGGCCTTCGACACGCCGGACGTCGTAGTCACCACAGGCTACGACAAGATCCTGGGTCCGCTGGCCGTGGATCTGGACATCCGCCTCTCCCACACGGTCACGGAAGTCTCCTATGAAAAGGGCGACGGCGTCGCGGTGGAGACCGACAAGGGCACGTTCGAGGCCGATTACTGTATCTGCACCGTGCCGCTCGGCGTGCTGAAGGCGGAAAAGATCGCCTTCGACCCACCCCTGCCGCAGCGCTATCGGCAATCCATCGACCGGCTCGGCTTCGGCAGCGTCACCAAGCTCGCCCTGAAATTCGACGAACCGTTCTGGGATGTCGAGACCCAGTATTTCGGTATCGTCACCGAACCCAAGGGCCGCTGGAACTACTGGCTGAACTACCGAACCTTCTCGGACGAAAACATCCTGCTGGGCCTCAGCGTCGGCGCCTATGCGCCGGTCGCCGACAAGATGACGGATGCGGAAATGACCGAGGACGGATTGGACGTACTGCGCCAGGTCTGGGGCGACGATGTCGGTACGCCGACGCAGGTCCTGGCGACCCATTGGGCGACCGATCCCTATTCGCTGGGCGCCTATGCCTATCCCCGCCCCGGCAACAGCCGGTCGGATTACGACGGCCTGGCGCGGGCGGTGGAGGACTGTCTGTTCCTGGCCGGCGAGCACACGATCTTCGATTACGCGGGCACCACCCATGGCGCCTATATGTCGGGCCTGCGCGCCGCGGAGGCGGTGATCGAGGCGGAGTCCTGACGAACCGTCTTCCGAAGCCTCGCGCCCGTATTCCATCACCGGCCTGAAAGCAGCTTTGACCGGGAAGAGGCCTGTTCCCGGTTCCCATTCCCGGGCCCCTCCCCTAACGTTTCCGGCGAAGGGGCCTCGCGGCAAACGACAAGATGAAGGCCCTGCATCCGGGAATGAGGAAAACGCGTGGATAGGTTCGATTACGTCATCGTGGGCGCCGGTTCCGCCGGCTGCGTGCTTGCCAACCGATTGAGCGAGGACGGCAAGCATACGGTCTGCCTGCTGGAAGCCGGACCGCCGGACTGGAACCCCTATATCCACATCCCCACCGGCTTCATGAAGCTGATGGATCACAAGACGCTGAACTGGCGCTACGAAACAGAACCGTCGGAATGGACCGGCGGCCGCGCCATCCCCGTCCCCCGCGGCAAGACGCTGGGCGGGTCCAGCTCGATCAACGGCAATGTCTATACCCGCGGCAACCGGGAGGATTACAACACCTGGGCCCAGTTCGGGAATCGCGGCTGGGGCTATGCCGATGTCCTGCCCTATTTCAAGCGCGCCGAAACCAAACTGAACGGCGACGGTACCGCCTTCCGGGGCGAGGAGACCTTCCGCGGCGACAAGGGTCCGCTGGTCGTCACCGACACGGATTGGAAACACGAACTGTGCGACGCCTTCATCGAAGGCTGCGTCTCGCAGGGCATTCCGAAGACGGACGACTATAACGGCCGCCATCAGGAAGGCGTCAGCTATACCCAGCGCACCATCCACAAGCGCCGCCGCATGTCCACCGCCCGTGCCTTCCTGAAACCCGCCAAGTCGCGCCCGAACCTGACCGTAATCACCGAGGCCCATGCCACCGGCCTGATCCTGGAAGGCAGGAAGGTCATGGGCGTGCGCTATTCCAAGGGCGGCCGCGGCGGATCCCCGCGCGAGGTCGGCGCGAACCGGGAAGTCATCCTGTCGGGCGGCGTCATCAACTCGCCGCAGCTGATGCTGCTGTCGGGCATCGGCGATCCGAAGCACCTTGACGAAATGGGCATTCCGCTGGCCCACGCCCTGCCTTCCGTCGGCATGAATCTGCGCGACCATTATGCGCCGCGCTTCAGCGCCAAGGTGAAGAATGTCCGCACCTTCAACCAGGACGCCCAGGGGATCGGCCTCATTCCCCAGGTTGCGCGATGGGTTTTGGGCAAGCCCGGCGTGCTCTCCGTTCCCGCGACCCAGGTCTATGCCTTCTGGCGGTCCGACCCGAAGGTCGCCAACAGCGACGTGCAACTGACCTTCGCGCCCGCCAGCTATGCGATGGGACGCCAGGCGACTTTGGACAAGTTCCCCGGCATGTCCATCGCCACCTGGCAGCAACGGCCGGACAGTTCCGGCTATGTGAAGCTGAAATCCGCCGACCCGTTCGACAAGCCGATCATCCAGCCGAATTATCTGGAGGAGGAATCCGACCGGCGCGTGCTGCTCGCCGGCATGAAACTGGCGCGCCGCGTGATGCACAGCGAACCGATGGCGCCCTATTTCCAGGAGGAGCTGTTCCCGGGCAGGGACGTCGTCAGCGATGATGAATTACTTGAATCTGTGAAAGGCCGCGGCACCACCACCTTCCACCCGGCCGGCACCTGCCGCATGGGCCCGGCGGAGAACAAGACGACGGTGGTCGACGATCACCTGCGGGTCCATGGCTTGGAAGGTCTGCGCGTCGTCGACGCCTCGATCATGCCGATGATGGTCAGCGCCAATCTGAACGCCGGCGTCATCATGATCGCGGAAAAGGCGTCGGACCTGATCCTCGGCAAACCCGCGCCGGAAGCGATCGTGGTGGCGGACTGAAACGGGGCCGGCGGGCAATCACTTCCTGCGCGATTTCAGGAAACCGAATGCCCCCAAGGCAACGATGAAAAGAGGCAGCGCCGCTGGCAAAGGAACAGGTGCCGCAAATCCCGAAAGCAAAGGTGTCGAACGCGAAGCGAGAAATAATCCGTTGCTGCCATCAGCGAAAAAGATACTGAGCGCAAGGGCGCCTTGATCGTTGAACGCGTTTAGGAGGAAAAAGAACCGGGAGACTTCGCGCAAGTCTCCGCCCCCCACATCCAACATATCACCCTGACGCAGCACGAGATCGATTTCGTCGTTCACACTGACAAAAATGCCCGAAACCGATGGCTGTGAATACGCGCTGTCGTTCAGAGAAGCGAAGAATGCGACGTCACCATTATTGTTCAGCGACGGCGCGCCAAAATCCAAGAAATTGAGGTTCGTTCCACTCGCTTGCTGACCTGTCCTAGCGAGCAATGTCAGGTCGTCGCCATCGGTCCTATATATCGCCTGATTGTCCAATATCCCAACCCCTGCTCCTTGCAGAAAGCTGGAAAACGCGACATCGCCGTTGTCGTTCAGGGACGGGGTGCCGCCAAAGCCGGAGAATACCGATCCGGTACCCGGGGCACTTTCACCACTACGCACCACCTCGCTTGTTGCACCGCCGTTGCTCCTGAATATGCCATGATCGGAGAGGGTTCCGCCCGCGGCCAGATCGCCTCTGAATGCAACACCGCCACTTTCATTCGCGGAAGGCGTACTGAAACCTAGGAAAACTTCGCCGGCACTGCCTGTGGCCTCGCCTGCTACGGCGACGGCGTTGGAACCGGAACCCGAACTCTTGAAAATTCCGCTGGCACCCGGGGCGACGCCGCCGCCATCGAATTTGCCGAGATACGTTACATCCCCACGACCATCAATGTTCAAGCCATCAAAGTCGGAGAATACCGCCCCGGTTCCTGGAGCACTATCACCCGTACGCGCGACCAGTTCCAATCCGTTACCGTCGGCCTTGAAAACACCGAGATCATTGGAGGAATTCACGCCAGCCCCATTCAAACGCGACAGAAACGTCACCTCTCCGTTATCGTTCAATGAGGCTCCACCAAAATCTCCAAAGGGGGATGCCGCGAGAGTGGTCCCGGTACCACCGACGGCCTCACCTTCACGCGCAACGACGCTTGTGCTCGCACCATTACTCTTGAAGATACCGAAATCGTTGGAACTATCGATGCCATCCCCTTGGATTTGTCCGACGAAGACGACTTCACCATTGTTGTTCAATGTTACTCCGCCTAAACGAGAGAAGATGCCCCCGGTGTCGGCCGCAGCGCCATTCTTCATCGCTATAGCGGTGAAATCATAGGTCGCACCCACCGCCGGGAATGCGCCCAACAATCATTAGCTGTTATTATTTTCAGTTATTACAACACAACAATAATTTTAAGATAAGGACCCTGAATAGCCCAAATTCTTGGATTAAGACTTCTGCGCTTCCCTCGACAGACCTAGACAATCTACGAACCCGCACTCGTGATCGGACGGGCTTGTCGCGCTAAAGCACTGCTATCAAATACATAATCGACATCATGACTAAGTCCATCTACTTTATTCGGGCAACAGCGGACTCGCGCTGGAAAAGATCGTCTTGGCGGACAACTGACGGTGGCTGATCAAGTGCCGTGATAAGCGCCGTTCTCGAACTGCTCGTAAAGCCTCTCGACGGTCCCGTCTTCGTGCATTTCCCGAAGACTTTCATTGAAAATTGACAAGAACCGTTTGTTTCCGGGCACCTTTCCCGAAAACCGCATGGAATAAGCCAGCGTCGAGAGCGGCCTTGGAGAATAGGTGATGACATCCCCCAGCACATCTCGGTACTGGGTGTTGTAAGTGTACATACCGGCGCGTTTATCCATGATGAAGACATCAAAACGCTTGGCAGCGAGCATCGGGAACAGCAGATGGGCCTCAGGAGCCAGAACCGACCGTACGCTGCCCTCGGCGACCGCTTGGCGGAATTCATCGCTGTAGTCGTATGAGAGAACGGTGCCGAACGCCAAGCCGTGCAGGTCCGGGAAATGCCGCCAGTTCAGGCGGAATTCCTTTCTGTGAAAGATGACATCCGTCCCTACATAGACCGGATCGCTGTAGAGATGTTCGATGCCTTTATCGGAGTGACGCGATCCGGTGACCGCCATCGCGTCCCAAGTACCGTCGTCAACGAATTTGACGGCGCGGGCCCAAGGAAGGAATTTGTACTTTACGTCGATCCCCTTGCGATTGAACGCTTCTTTGACAATGTCCAGAATGACGCCGCCATTCTTGTATTTTTCCGACAAAAAAGGTTCCCACTCACCCGTGGTGATCTTGATTTCCTCGGCCCGTGCGGAACAGGCCAATGCGATCAGAAGCAGAGCTATGATTGGCGCAAGGACGACTTGCAGCGAAAGGCTGTTGGTGTCACCACACCGAATTCGACAGCAACCCCAGCACACTGTCTCCACGAACATCTCCTTGTCCAACAGTCGTCCGGAAGGGAGTCCTTTAAATCAATGATACCTAATATTCCCTTGTTATCAAATTTTAGATAATTGGACCTGCCTTAAACGCCCCCCTCGGCGGGGCATGTGGTGGTTGCGGCCTAGGTCGTGATATCCGCCCCCTTTCAATCCTTATCGGGCGGCAGCAGCGGGATCAGCCGGGCGGGTGCGATGCCCCGCTTTTCGGCGCTGGCGCGCACCACCTGCCGCATGGTCGGGCTCTTTTCCAACAGGCGCCGGAAATCCGCCTCGTCCAGCACCAACAGGGTCGTGGGGGCGATCGCCTTCACCTCGATCCGCCGCTGACGCGGCATCAGCAGGGCCATCTGGCCGAACATCTCGCCGCGGCCCAGCCGGATCGGCGGCCCCGCACTGAACAACTCGACCGCGCCGGACGCGATGAAATAGACGCTCTTCACCGTGGAATCCTTGGCGATGATCGTCTCTTCCGCATTCACATAGCGTGTCGACAGCGCCTTGCAGAGCCGCTTGATCGCCTTTTCGTCCAGGTCCGCGAACAAGGGGAATTGCAGCACCAGGTCCTTGCCCTGCAGCGCCACATCCAAACGCGGGCGGCCTTCCACCTCACCCGCCCGGCTGCCGATCTCCTGGCTCAGCGAGGTATGCAATTCGGACCCGATCAACCCGTCGGCGCGCATTGCCTCGTATTCCCGCTCCTCAAGCCGCAGGGCGGTGCGGCGAATGAAGCGATGCTCCAGTTCCTCCGCATAACCGGGATATTGCAGCTTCAATCCTTCCAGCGCCGTCTCGACGGTTTCCAGCCGCCGCGCCAGAAGGTCGCGCAGCAGGTCCGCCACCCGGCGCCCGTGGATGCGCCGGATCCTGCCGTCGATGAAGCCGGTGAGGTCCCGCAGGATCAACCGGCGGGACAGCAGCACTTCGAACCGGTCGGCGGTCAGCCGGGCCAGCGGCGCCGTCAGGCCCACCATGTTGTGCAGCATCACGGCGATCCTGAACCGCTTGCCATAGCCGATATTGCGCCGCGCCGCCCGGCGATAGCCCAGCCGCCCGCCGGCCCGCGCGCCTTCGATCAACCGGTCCGCGTCGGCAAGCAGTTTCTGGGTCAAGCGCGACGGCAGTTTGTGTTCCCGCGCCCTGGCGATGATCAGGTCGCGTTCCGCCCCGGCCAGCGCGATCAGGCCCAGGGTGACCCGGTCCCGGTCCAGGATTTCCGTGCTCTTCTCCGCCTCCGCGACCGCCTCGTCCAGCCTTTCGGCAAAGCGTTTGGCTTCGGCGCGGACGATCTCGCGCGAGAGTTCGTAATTCTCCGTCGTCTTGGCCATGTCCTCGCGCACGGTCTGAAGCGCGACGGCGACGACCTGCTTGGAGAGCGCCACGTCCAGCGGCGACAATTGATCCAGGCCGAGCCAGCGCACGACCGACCGCAGGGTCGTCCCCTGAACGATCAGGGTGAACAGCGTAAAGCCCGTGGCCAGGATGCCGACCAGGCGCTTCACCTCGACCGGCACGCGGAAGCTTTCGGTCACGGCCAGCGCCAGGGCCAGGGTGACGGCGCCGCGCAACCCGCCCCACAGGATCGCCGCCCGGTAGGGCCGCTCGACCGCCGGGGAAACGCGCATGACGGTCAACAGCGGCAGCACGCCGTACAGGATGACGGCACGGGCGAAAAACGCGGCAAGGACGACGACGCCGACCAGCAGGATTTCCGTCAGCCGGACCTCTTCCAGCAGGCGCGGTATCAACAGCGCGGCGAGAATGAAGATCAGCGCGCCGGCCCAATGGGCCAGCATGTCCCAAATCTCGCGCAGGGCGGCCCAGCTTTGCGGCGACAGGCGGCCGGGCCCGGAGAGGTTCAAGGTCAGGCCGGCGACGACGACGGCAATCACGCCGGACGCGCCGACGCTTTGCTCCGCCACGATATAGGCCAGATAGGGCAACGCGACCGAGATCGAGATCTGCGCGTGCTCATAGCGGAAGAACATCGCCATGACCCAGATCGCCGCGCGCGCCATCGCCCAGCCGGTCACGACCCCGCCCAGGATCAGCAGCGGAAAGCGGGTCAGCGCATCCAGGAAGGTCGGGTCCGGTATGCCCAGCATGACGAAGCCCATGAACAGGCCGAACAGGGCAATAGCCGCCGCGTCATTCAGCAGGCTTTCCCCTTCGATGATGCGGGCCAGCCTTCGCGGCGCGGAGAGAGACCGGAAAATCGAGATGACCGCCGAGGGGTCCGTGGTCGATACGATCGCGCCGACCAGCAGACAGGCGACCAACGGCATCACGCTGGTCGCGGCCAGGGCGAAGCCCACCGATAGGGTCGCGACGACGACGGCGACGACCGCAAGCACCAGGATGGGCACCCAGTCGTCCACCATCCGGCGCAGGTCCATGCCCAGCGTGGCCTGGAACAGCAAGGTCGGCAGGAAGACATACAGGAAGACGTTGGATCGGATCGGCAGGCCCAGGATGGCTTCCGCCACAGGGTTCAGCGCATCGGTCAATTCCGTGCGCAGAAAAAAGGCCGCACCGGCGCCGATCAGGATGCCCAGCACCGCGAGGATCACGCTGTAGGGCAGTTTCAAACGCGCCGCCAAGGGCTCCGCCGCCCCGATCACCAGGAAGAAGGACGCGATAATCGTGGTGATCAGAACAATATCCATGCACGGTCCGTTCGGGGTTGCGGGTCGTCAGGTCGGGGTACCGGATGAAACGCGTCGGGCTGCCCGGCGCGGCGCCCGCCGGGATATAATATCAAATTGGCGCAATGGCATTAGGGAACAAGCGCGCCTTGGATAAAAAATCCAATGCATGATAGCCGGATTCCGCGCAGGGCCAGCGCGGTCATGCGAGGATGTTTGCCTTCACCGCATCGGGCCCGCTACGGTCTTCCCGGCCGACCGCGTCCCCAAGGACAAGGGCGGCGGCGCAAGATGGGAAAGGACGATCATTGGACGAAGGCAATTTCCGCAAGACCGTCCGGCTGCTTTATACCGGCCATAGCGAACGCGCCCGGCAGTTCCGCTATGGGCTGATCGGTTTCGATGCGCTGAGCATTCTCTATTTCATCGTCACATCGGCGATGCCTGTCACGCTGGTCATCACGATCATCAACGCGGTGCTCGGCGTGCTGATCACGCTGGATTTCGCGGCGCGCTTGTGGATCTCGGACAACCGGCGCAAGGAACTGACCCGGATCTATACGCTGGCCGATATCGTCGTCGTCGCCTCGCTGCTGCTCGCCCCCTTCTTCGCGCACAGCCTGGGCTTCCTGCGCATCCTGCGCGGGCTGCGGTTGATCCGCGCCTATCACCTGCTGCGCGATCTGCGTCAGGAAAGCCATTTCTTCCGCCGGCACGAGGACGCGATCCTGGCGGCGGTGAACCTGTTCGTCTTCATCTTTTTCACGACATCCCTGGTCTTCGTCCTCGCCTTCGAGGAACAGGACGGGCCGGCCGGTTATGTCGACGCGCTCTATTTCACCGTGGCGACGCTGACCACGACCGGTTTCGGCGACATCACCATGAGCACGACGGGCGGCAAGCTGCTGTCGGTTTTCATTATGGTCGTCGGCGTCGCGCTGTTCGTCCAACTGGCCCGCGCGATCTTCCAGCCCTCCAAGGTGAAGTACAAATGCCCAGGCTGCGGCCTGACCCGCCACGAACCCGACGCGGTCCATTGCAAGCATTGCGGCGAACCGATCAAGATCGAGACGGAAGGCGGCAACGGCGGGTAGGGTCGCTCCAAAAGGAAAGGCGTTTATATGCTTCGCAAACCCATCCCGGATTTGGAAGCTAACACCTGAGATTGAACATCTAGTTGGCGGCGGTACTATGATGCGTTGACTCTAGGTTGGGACTCTGCCCGATTCTCCTATCTTGAGAGGATTTAGCACCCGCTAATCCCAAGCGAAGGAGAGTACAGCATGCCCACTGGAATGGGCCTTGGGCTGGGTCTCGGAATGAACCGAGCGCCGCCCCAAGGTAAGAAGGCTTCTAGCGATATCCTCTGTGAAGCCATTTCAAAGAAGGTGCGGGTCACCGCGACATACGAAGGCGAGAACTTCACACTTGAGCCTTACGTGGTCTATGACTTAGGTGACCCGGCAGTAACCTATGTTGATGCGCGGATCGTCTCGACCTATGCCCCTCCGGGGAACAGGCCGCCAGCATTAGCCCCTATCGAGGTTTCCGCGCTTTCCAAGATTGCGCTGACAAGCGATGCCTTTGTAGTCCATCCCCGACTCAAGTCGCTTCTGGCTCGCTATGAAGGCGTCAAGTGCATCATCGACGCCGGTTAACGCCTGCAAGACCTCCTGAAGACGCCACTTCCCCATGTCGTTGCCCTTCAGGAGGTCTAGGGTTTCATAACCGTTGACGCCGATCTACTCATGAAAGAGCGGAGCGTGTATCCGGTCACGAAGTTGTTCAATGTTCATTTACAAAAACCCCGGATCATTTGTCCGGGGTTTCCTTCTTAGGTTGCTGTTTCGCTATGCACCTGAGACGATCCTCAAACGCTTTTTCATCTTCGTCTGTGGCCAGTTCGCGGGCCTTGTCGATGAACTTCTGAGATTGTTTAGTTCGGTTGATGTCTTGCCCATGTTTGTAACCTAGCTATGGCCTTAAAGCACATATTCTCAGATGAATCCGGTTGCTTCACTTTCAAGCGCGCCAACGGCGCGTCTACGTATTTCATGGTTTGTACTGCCACAATGGACCGATGCGACGTTGGTCACGAATTGCTGGACCTGAAGCGGGAACTTGCACATGACGGTACACTAACAAGGGACGCCTTCCACGCTACGACAGACTCACCAGCCATAAGAGATCGTGTGTTTAGCATCATTGAAAATCACAATATGCGTGTTGACGTTACAATTCTGGAAAAGTCGAAAGCCCAGCCCCAAACCCGCAGAGACGAGCCCACCTTCTACAAATACGCTTGGTACTATCATTTTCGACATGTTGGCCCCCAACTAGTACAGGTTGGCGACGAATTAGCTATTTGTGCTGCCGCCCTGCGCACGAATAAGGGCAAGGCATCGTTCAAGGCCGCCGTTAACGATGTTGCCCAACAGGTAATCCGCCAGAACGTTTGGTCTGTCTCATTCCCAGAAGCGGCTACAGACCCGTGTCTACAGGTTGCTGACTATTGTGCTTGGGCGATCCAGCGCAAATGGGAGAGGGGCGATGATTCCGCTTACAACCGCATATCTGCAAAAATCAATACTGAGTTCGATCTTTGGGCGGCGGGGACACACCACTACTACTAAAAAAAAGTGACCCGCAATCTTGACTATCTGTCTCCAGAGATGCCCAGGGGCACTTTCGTCAAGCAAGGGTCACACACGTGATATATGGGGCGATTTACTGAATCCGTCAAGATTTTAGACGCTTTTTCAGCAGCGCCCCTCGTACGTAAGACGCTTACCTTTAATGCCCATCAGCGCCTTATCCATTCGTACCGTGTCGAACACTTCCAACGCCGCCCCTATTCCGCGGGGTCGACGACGGACCAGCGGTCCTTGTCCGGCTCGTCGTAGATCGTCGCTTCGAAGGCGCGCAGGCGCTTATAGACCGACATCAATTCGACGATGATGGTCCAGCTGTGAACCAGGAACTGGAACGAGCTTTCGACCCGGCCGAAGGCGCGGACGATCTGCTGCATCACCCCCAGCGTGATCGCGCCGGAAACGATGGTCGGCGCCAGGGCGATATAGGGCACCAGCACGCCGAATTGCAGATAGGACCATTTGGCGACATCGAAATACATGTAGTGGAAGAACAGGCGGAAATAGTTCCGGCGCACATTGCGGAACAGTTCCATCACGGTCGGCGGTTCGGCCCGGTCCTCGTGGTCCTCACCATAGACCAGTTCCTTGCGATAGGCGGCCTCGACCTTCTGGTTGTTGAATTCCAGGCCCGGCAGTTTGACGCCGACCGCCGCCAGCACCACGGTCCCGAACAGGGCGAAGAGGACCGCCACATAGACCAGGGCATGGTCGAGCTCGCCGATGATCGGCACCTCCGTCACCTGTTTCGACAGGGTCCAGAGGATCGGCAGGAAGGCGACCAGCGTCATCAGCGAGTCGAGCAGGCGGCTGCCCAGCGATTCCATGATATTGGCGAAGCGGCGTGTGTCTTCCTGGACGCGCTGGCTGGCCCCTTCGATATGGCGCAGCTTCTCCCAATGCGACATGTAGAAATTGTTCATCGCCTGGCGCCAGCGGAAGGTCCAGTGCTTGGTGAAAAAGCCGAGGAAGACGGCGACGACAATATAGATCCCGGCGATCTGTCCGAAGGTCAGCAGAAAGCCGTAGAATTCCGGCAGGGTGACCGTCCCCGGTTCACCGAGCGCCTTCTGCACCAGATCGTAGAAGCCGCCGAACCATTCGTTGATCCTGACATCCAGTTGAACCTGATACCAGGTCCCGCCGAAGATGATGGCCATGCCGCCCCAGGCCCATAGGGCCCATTCCCGGGACAGGAAAAAGGATCTGAACATGTCGCCTCGCTGTTATCGTTCGATCTGACGCCGGGCCGCATGCCTGCGCCCCTCGGGGCCGGCCATGCACTTGCGTAAATTGGTCCATCCTGTGCCTAGAGCAAGCCCGGGCGCAGGTCCAGTGCGCAGGCGGGTGATTTCGCCGTCCCGACGCCGGCGGCCGACCATAGCGGTGCGTTCAAAGCCTTTTCCCAAACCCGATGATTTGAGAGGCAACAGCATTTATGTTACCTTGCGGTATCAATTCACATCGGATGCCCGAAATCGGTTGCCCGGAAATGTCTGGTTTTTTCGAATTTGCGGTATGGTAATACTAGAATGATGCTGATATCAGGCGCGCCGAAATTCATATTGAACAAAATTGATTTCCATGACCCGTGATAAAATCGGCGGCGCCAAGCGCGCCGCGAGCGGACTGTTGCCGCCCGGTGCCGACGACAGATTGCTCACATTCCTGGAAGCCTGGATGGGCGCCCGCAGGGGCCGCCTGGTGCCGAACAAGCAGGACTTCGACCCGTTCGAAGTACCGACCCTGCTGCGCTTCACCTGGCTCTATCGCTTCGACCCGGTCTTGGACGACTTCGCGTGCCTGCTGGCCGGGGAGGACGTGAACCGGGCCTGGGGCGCCCCGATCAAGGGTAAGACTTTACGCCAGATCGTTGGGGAAACCGACCATCCCATCGTGCTGCAACGGTGGCGCGCGATCATCGACACGCCGCTGGTGCAATACGGCGCCAAGGACGAAAAGCTTTCCAATCAAGACCTGTGGCGGGCGGAACGCCTGTTGATGCCCCTCGCCTCCTCCGAAGAGTGCCGCGACCATGTCATCGGAGTCAGTCTCTACCGGCTCGCGGCGCGGGAAGAAGCGCGCGCGCCTTTGATCTCGGAAGATATCAGCCAGATCCTCTGCAAGGATATCTGACGCAGGTCGCGGACCTCACCCCCGGGCCGCGTAGTCCCTCGCCGCCCCGACCAGAGCCCCGAACAGCCGCCGGTGGGCGCGCCGGTAGAACAGGAATTCCGGGTGCCACTGCACCCCGACCCGGAAGGCCTCTCCCTGATGTTCGGTCGCCTGGACGATCCCGAATTCGTCACGCGCCGCGACCGCGAAACCGTCACCCAGACGGTCGACCGATTGATGGTGAAGCGCGTTCACCGTCACCGTTCCCTTGCCGATGATGGATTCCAGCCGCGTACCCGGTTCCAGGGTCACGTGCTTGCGCGGCAGGGGCGTGTGGATCCGGGGGACTTCCTCGAAGGCGGTGTAGATGTCCTGATGCAGGTTTCCGCCGGCGAAGATGTTCAGCATCTGCGAACCCCGGCAGATCCCCAGGATCGGGATTTCGGTGCGCCACAAGGTTTCCAGGGCCGCGAGTTCCAGGGCGTCGCGGGCCGGGTCGATCCAGACATCCGGTACCGGTTCCGCGCCGTAAAGGGTGGCGCCGATATCGTCGCCGCCGCCGATCACCAGCCCGTCCAGACCGGCAACGACCGCCGGATCGAACCGGGCATGCGGGGTTCTGGGCGCGGTGATCCGCACGGCGCGGGCGCCGTGCAGCCTGAGCGACAAGGCCGCGCAGAGCCAGGAGATCCGCCCGCGGCGGCGGCCGCCGGTTACGCCGATAACGGGCCGTCTCACAACTGCCTCCGCAATTCCCGGGACAGCGGGGTCCAATCGCTCGGGATCAGACGGGCATGGTTTTCCCGCCACAGGGCGGCGTAATGAGAGATCAGGTCCGGCCGCTCGGCCAGCCGTTCGACCGCCAACCAGCGGTCCCATTCCAGGGCCAGCGACCAGTCGGGCGAGTCGATCAAGGCGTTGGGAAGGCGGTAGTGATAGGTCGGCCGCTTGCGGATCTTCTGCCCCGGCAGCGCTGTCAGGATCCTGCCCTCGTCCAGATAGGCCAGGAAGGGCAGCATGTCCAACTCCCGGTTCCGGGTCGGGTTGTGCTCCAGATAGCCGTCGGTCAGGCCTTCCATATCGGGGCCGTAGGCCGGGTGCAGGATCATGTCGCACCAGTCGCTGGGAAAGCCGGAGGCGAAGAAGGTCAGGCGCCGGCTGGTATCGACCTGGATCTCCTCGCGCAGCCATTCGCGCAGCAGCACGAAGGACCGCAGCACCGCGAGCAGATAGTCGCTGTCATGCGACGGCAATTCAGGGTTCAACTGGGCGCCGAGCGCATAAAAGGGGCTGGTCAGCGTGCCTTGCGCGCCGGCCTGTCGCAGGGCCTCTCGCAGGTCGTCAATCGCATAGGCCTCGTCATACCGGATCGGCGGACAGGCGATTTCCATCGGGATCAGGGCCGCCCCCAAGTCACCCGCCAGGATACGCAGCGGGTTCGTCGGATCGCCCTCATGCAGCAGTTGCAGGTCCAGTTCGACCAGGAAGTCCCCGACATCCGTGCCGCGTACATGGATCTTGTGCTGGCTCGCGGCCTCCAGCTCGCCGCCGAACAGGTCGCGCACGATGCCGGCGCTGGTCATGGCGTCCAGGTCGGCGAATTCCAACTCGATGCCGATCCGGCGAACCTCGCCCTTCGGCGTGTTCGGTCGCGGCGGTGATGTCCAGACGGCGCTGATGACGGGCCCCTTTTTCTGCTGCGTTACGGGTTTGCTGCAATTCGTCCCCGAATACCTAAGGGCCGCGCTCCCTAAATCAAGAAAACTTCTCGACGAAGCGGCCGGGCTAGCCCTTTTTCACCTCGAACAGGGGGCGGGAGGATCGGACCGGCATGCGCGGCCGGTCCGGGTCGACTTCGGTCAACGGTTCCACCGCCTTCATCGTCTTTGCGCAGCGCCCGACAAGATCCTGGTAATCGCGGGTTCCCTCGCCTTTCCAGGCGATCTCCTCCTCCGTCACCGCGCGGATCCGGCGGGCCGGCATGCCGACGATCAGCGATCGGGGTTCGAAGATCTGCCCGGCGCGGACGAAGGCCATCGCGCCGACGATCGATTCCTCGCCGATCACCGCGCCGTCCATCACCACGCTGTTCATGCCGACCAGCGCGTTGCGTTTGACGGTACAGCCGTGCAGCACCGCGCCGTGGCCGATATGACCGTCCTCCTCGACCACCGTGTCGCCGTCGGGGAAGCCGTGCATGATGCAATTGTCCTGCAGGTTCGATCCCGTCTCCAGGATCAGCCGGCCGAAATCGCCCCGCATGCTGGCGCCGGGTCCGACATAAACGCCGGGGCCGACGATGGCGTCGCCGATCAGCACCGCGGTCGGATGCACGAAGGCGGTCGGATCGACGACCGGACGGATTCCGTCGATTTCGTAGACGAAGGCCATGCTCATCCTTTCAGGTGAGATGCTTGACCGGCCCGGATCGCCTGTCCGGACGGTTTTTACGGATAAAACGTGATACCAAAATTGAAAAATCCTGTCCAATCGCGTATCACGTTTTCAAGAACGGAAACAACCGGACCGAACCGGTCCGAAGCTTTGGGGGAAACGATCCGCATGTCCGCGACCGCATCTTACGAAACCATCCTTTTCGACATTGCCGACGGCGTGGCGACCGTGACGCTGAACCGGCCGGACAAGCTGAACAGCTTCACCGCCAACATGCGCGCCGAACTGCGCGACGCGCTCGGCCGGATCGAAGCCGACGCCGCGGTCCGCGCCATGGTGCTGACCGGCGCCGGCCGCGGTTTCTGCGCCGGCCAGGACCTGAACGACCGGGCCGTGAAACCCGGCGAAGCCCCGCCCGACACCGGCGCGACGCTGGACAAGGAATACAATCCGCTTATCCGCCGGATGCGGGCGCTGGAGGTTCCCATCATCGCCGCGGTGAACGGCGTCGCGGCCGGCGCCGGCGCCAATCTGGCGCTGAACTGCGACATCGTCATCGCCGCCAAATCGGCCAAGTTCATCCAGGCATTCTGTAAGATCGGCCTGATCCCCGATTGCGGCGGCACCTGGGTTCTACCGCGGCTGATCGGCCGCCAGCGCGCCCTGGGCCTGGCCCTGCTGGGCGATACGCTGCCCGCCGAAAAGGCCCTGGAATGGGGCATGATCTGGGACTGCGTGGAGGATGACGCCCTGGCCCAAACCGCCGGCGACATGGCCCGCCACCTGGCGACCCAGCCGACACGCGGGCTGGCCTATATCAAGCAGGCCTTCAATCAGTCGCCGAACCACACGCTGGATCAGCAGCTGGACCTGGAACGCGACCTGCAGCGTATGGCCGGTAAGACGGAGGATTTCCGCGAAGGCGTCACCGCCTTCCTGGAAAAGCGCAAACCCGCCTTCAAGGGGGCCTGAACCATGGCCGCACCGGACGGGCAGGCCCCCGACAAGACGCCGGAACAGATCGCCCAGGACGTCACCGACACCCTGCTGGCCGAAGACGCGGCAAGCCGGATGCTGGGGATCGAACTGCTGGAAGTCAGGCCCGGCTATGCCAGACTGGCGATGACGGTTCGCGCCGACATGCTGAACGGTTTCAAGATGATGCATGGCGGCCTCACCTTCACCCTGGCCGACAGCGCCTTCGCTTTCGCCTGCAACAGCCATAACAAGATGACCGTGGCGCAAAGCTGCGACGTCGATTTCACCAATGCGGCCAAGGAAGGCGACGTGCTGACCGCGGAATGCAGGGAAGCCTTCCTGCGCGGCCGGTCGGGCGTCTACGACGTTTCCGTGACCAATCAGGACGGCGTGGTCATCGCGCTGTTCCGAGGCAAGTCGCGCACGCTGGGCCAGCCGATCGTCCCCTCCCTTCCGCAAGCAGATGTCTAGAACGCCATGACCGTCACGCAACACGACCCGAACGACCTGGAGCCGATCGAAACCGCCAGCCGCGACGAGATCACCGCCCTTCAGATCGGCCGCATGAAGCGGTCCCTGACCCGCGCCTATCAGAACGTTCCGCACTACAAGTCGAAGTTCGACGCGCACGGCGTCCACCCCGACGATTTCCACACCCTCGACGACCTGAAGAAATTCCCCTTCACCACCAAGGAAGACCTGCGCGTCACCTATCCCTACGGCCTGTTCGCCAGCCCGATGCGCGACATCGTCCGCCTGCACGCGTCCAGCGGCACCACCGGCAAGCCGACCGTCGTCGCCTATACCAAGGGCGATATCGACGTCTGGGCCCAGGTCATGGCGCGGTCGATCCGCGCGGGCGGCGGCACGCCGAACGATATCGTCCATGTCTCCTACGGCTACGGTCTGTTCACCGGTGGTCTGGGCGCGCATTACGGCGCCGAACGCCTGGGCGCGACGGTCATTCCGATGTCCGGCGGCCAGACCGAAAAGCAGGTCCAGCTGATCCGCGATTTCCGCCCCACCATCATCATGGTGACGCCGAGCTACATGCTGGCGCTGGCCGATGAAATGGAACGCATCGGCCTGAGCCCGGAGGAGTGCTCGCTGGAAGTCGGCATCTTCGGCGCCGAACCCTGGACCGAGGAAATGCGCACCACCATCGAGGAACGCACCGGCATGCAGGCGGTGGACATCTACGGCCTGTCGGAAATCGTCGGCCCCGGCGTCTCGATGGAATGCATAGAGAGCAAGGACGGCCTGCATATCTGGGAAGACCATTTCTATCCGGAGATCATCAACCCGGATACGGGCGAACCCGCCGAAGACGGCGAGTTGGGTGAACTGGTCTTCACCACGCTTTCCAAGGAGGCGCAGCCGATCATCCGCTACCGCACCCGCGACCTGACGCGCCTGCTGCCTGGCACGGCGCGCAGCATGCGGCGGATGGAGAAGGTCACCGGCCGCACCGACGACATGCTGATCATTCGGGGCGTCAATGTCTTCCCCTCGCAAATCGAGGAACTGATCCTGAAAGACGACCGCCTGGCCCCGCATTATCAGTTGGAGGTGCACAAGGAAGGCCCGCTGGACAAGCTGACGGTCAATGTCGAAAGCCGCAAACCGGCCGACGAGGCCGCCGCCACGGCCATGTCCATGGACCTCGCCCACCATATCAAGAGCCTGGTCGGCGTCAGCGCCGCGGTTCAAATCAAGCCCGCAGGCGCGGTGGAACGGTCGATGGGCAAGGCCAAACGTGTGATCGACAACCGATAGAAAAGACGGACCCCGCCATGGCCGACACCGCCGACGACTTGCCCACGAGCCCCTATGACAGCAGCGCCGATCCGCTGGTCGCGCGCCTGCTGTCGGAAATGGAAATCCGCGGCAAGTCGATGATCGTGACCGTCTTCGGGGACGCCATCGTGCCCCATGGCGGGGCCATCTGGCTGGCCGACCTGATCCGCCTGATGGAGCCGTTCGGCGTCGGCGAACGGGTGGTACGCACGGCCGTCTATCGGTTGAGCCAGGACGCCTATTTCGACACCACCAAGGAAGGCCGCCGCAGTTTCTACGCATTGACGCCGCCGGCGCGTCTGATGTTCGAAGCCGCCGAGCGCCGCATCTATGCGGGCGATGCGGTCCCGTGGGACGAACAATGGCTGGTGCTGATCCTAACAGGCGCGTTAAGCCGCACCGAACGGGCCGCCGTCGTGAAGCAGCTTGGCTGGCAGGGCTTCGCCCAGGTCGGCCCCAACCTGCTGGTCAATCCGGTGCCGGTGCCGCGGGCGGTGGGACAGACGTTGGAAAGCCTGGGCGTCGCCGACAAGGTTCTGGAATGGCGCGCCGGCGGCGCACCGGGCATGCGGCAGGAAGCCCTGCACCAGATGGTTCGCGATGCCTGGCCGCTGGAGGAATTGCAGACGAAATACAGGAACTTTCTGTCCCTGTTCGGCCCGACCGCACTGGGGCTCGATACCAGCGAACCCCAGAAAACCGTCGGCGGATCCGGCGCGGCCGCCGAACGGGCCTTCGTGCTGCGCAGCCTTCTGGTCCATGCCTGGCGGCGGATCGTGCTGAACAGCCCGTCCCTGCCGCTGGAAATTCATCCCGATCCCGGCCTGGCTGCGGAAGCGACGGAACTGTACCAGACGCTTTACCTGAATCTCGCTGACGCGGCCGACGCCCATGTCGCTGCCGTGATGGAACAAGCGGAAGACGCGGTTCCGTCCAAGGATCATGTCCCTGCCCAGGCCCTGCAGGACCGGTTCGGCGGATTGCTTGCGACCTATCGCAAGACATTGAAGCAGAACCGCGTGCGCAAAGGCAGCAATGACGGCTGGGAATACTGGCAGCCGGGCTGAGTGACCGGGCGAGACTTCCTCCCTTCTCCAGCCACCGACCATACCCCAAAACGCATCGACACCCTGCGTCGATACATTCGCCCGCCCCATGGAATCCGCCGCTTCCTCTCGCCTTCCTTCCGGCGGGATCAGCGGCAGAAAAAAGTAAACTTTCGTTAATCATTGGATGTTATCCAGCGAGGCGAAAAGAGATGCAGGGAGTGGACATGCTCGATCAAGAATCCAACGCCTCGTCCGACACCACGGATCCCGCCCTGGCGCTGTTGACGGCACTGACGCAACGCGATCTGACCAAGACCTATAGCGGTGACACGGAGATTGGCCGCCTGGCATCGGAATTGGCGGAAATGCTGCGCGCGGATCTGTCATCCAACCTCGACCACAGCGTCAAGATCGCGATGGTCGCGAACGAGTCCTCCGTCGCCACCGCGCATATCCTGAAAGCGGCCCAGGCGATCGACTCCCAGGCGCAATCGATCGCCGCGGCGACCGAGGAAATGGTCGCTTCGGTCAATCAGATCAGCGAGACGAGCCGTCACGCGGCGGATGCCGCCGAAGAAATGCGGGCCTCCGTCGAGCACAGCAATACCGAGGCCGGCAACGCCGTACGCGCCATGGGCGACTTGGCGGAAACCGTGGCCGGGACGTCGGCGCAGGCACAGTCCCTGAGCGAAGCCTCCGAAGCAATTGGCTCCATCGTCGATACCATCGGCGCCATTGCCAAGCAGACCAACCTTCTGGCCCTGAATGCCACCATCGAGGCCGCCCGCGCCGGCGAAGCCGGCAAGGGCTTCGCGGTCGTCGCCGGCGAGGTCAAAAATCTCTCTCAGCAGACCGCTAACGCGACGGAGGAAATCCGCTCGCATATCGAGGGGCTGCAGAGTCAGATCAACGTCATCGTTTCCTCAATGAATGCCGGCACGGAAACCGTCGAACGCAGCAAGCAGATCATCGACACGCTGGGCGGCGATATGAACGCGGTCGGCGAAAAGGTCTCAACGGTAACGTCCAGGATGGCAGAGATCGCCGAGATCCTGGATCAGCAGACGGAAGCTTCGGCGGAAGTCGCGCAAGGGGTGACGGGCATCGCCGGCCGGACCGGCGACAATGTCAACCAGGTCGCGGCCCTGGCGGACGCCTTGGACAATGCCCAGCGCAGCGTTGCCCAGCAGTTGGGCAACTTCGCCAAGTTCGAAGCGGTCAACAAGGTCGTCAAACTGGCCAAGGCGGACCACGTGCTCTGGAAGAAGCGCCTGGTCGACATGTCCGTCGGGCGCACGTCCCTGTCGGAATCGGAACTGGCGGACCACAAATCCTGCCGCTTGGGCAAATGGTATTATGGCCCCGGTTCCCTGCCCTATCGCGAGCATTCCGCCTTCACACGTCTGGAAAACCCGCATGCCGCCGTGCACCAGAACGGGATCGAGGCGGCACGGTTGTTCAATGCGGGCAATCTGGACGGCGCCATGGACGCGATCGGTCGAATGGAGAAAGCGTCCGAAGACGTGCTGGCGCTGCTAGACGAACTCGACGCGGCCGGCCCCAAACTGCCGGCGGCCGGTTCCATCGGTTTCTAGGTGCAAGTCGGCGGGTTTCGGCCCGCCGCCCGTTTAGGCTGTTCCGGCGGCTTCCCGCAACTGCGCCTTCAGGCCAATCGCCGCCACGGCGAAGCCGCCATCCGAACCATCGATGAAATGCACGTGTTCGCTGTCCGTCAGACTGAACAGCAAGCAGGTCATCAAGGCGCTGTCCGTGCGATGCGTGCCATAGGCGACGAGCCCTTCCGCCCGCAACCGGCGCAGCACGTCTTCGATCTTGTCGGCATCCGCCGTCGGACAATCCAGGACCAGACGCAAGGTATCGTCAAAGCGGCGGTAGTCGGAATTGCTGCGCAATTCCTCCCGATAGACCGGCGCGTCATAACCGCCGGCCGACCTGTCGAATTTCTCCAGTAAGTATTGGATGAAACTCTGAACCAAAATCTTCAACAACCGGCGTTTGAACCCGGGTCCCTGCCCGTGCGTCGCCCGCGCTTCCGACACCAAACCGCGCGGCGGCCATTTGAATTTCATATTCTCGGCCGCGACCGGTCGGTTGCGTTCGATCTCGTACCCAAGCGTCGTGCTCAGATCATCGAGCACACGCCGGATGACCGCGGCGGCGGCATCGCGGTCCGCCGCCAGGGGATGCACCAGCATGGACAGCATCACACCATGACGTGATTTCAACGGTTCCCAACGGCAGGACAAGCCGTCCAGATCGGGCTCGTCATCATCCCCGGCGCCCGGAAACAGAAAACCCTGCCCGCCGTCATCCTGCTTGATCAACCGGTCGGCCACCGCACATCCGCCGCCGTTGAACATCGCCATGTGATTGCCCGGACTGAGGCGGAACTTCGCGACCAGCACGGTCGCATCGTGCGCACGGATCGACGACAGGGGAACCGCGCCGACCCGAAGGTCCAGGCCGAAACTAGCCTGGGCCAGATTCTTCGTCTTCAACAGGGCCGTGCGCACCGCCGGGATCCTCTCCACCGGCACCAGCAGTGTCGCCCCGTCACCGCCGAAGACATAGGGAATATCGATTTCCCCCATCACATTCAGCACGGCGGTGATGCACGCCGCGCCGATCATGTTCACATCCTTGTACCGGCCTTCTTCGATCGCCTTGGTCGACCCGCGGATATCGGCGATGACAACCGCCCAATCATCCGGCGCGGGTGTGAAGAGGCGCAAATCGTGAACCGAGGAAAAGTCATCGAAACTGGCCAGTGCCTCGTAGAATTCAAGTGATCTGGTCGTCACGGTTTCCGCCATCCTTTCCATGATCCCCGGGCAGGATCCGATTCAACGACAATGCGGACCATACCATATCGTCGTTCGTAACGGTCTACTGCGCAGCCTACGGCCAAGAATCGGAGATGGATCAACAAACAGGATCGTCGAACAGCCTTCCGCAAAAAGGCACTCAAAACCAATTTTGTGGAGATACAGAAACCCATTGCACCACATCATAACGGTGTTATTTTCACAGCTCTCCGGTTAACTTGCGTCCCGTCCCCAGCGGCGCGCAGAATGTCCATCGTCCGGTTTCCCCGCCGGACCGAGAAAGGAATGAAGATGTCCGCGGTCCTATACGAGAAAGACGGGCGCATCGCGCGAATAACGTTGAATCGGCCAGACGTACTGAATGCCATCGACGGCGACATGCCGCAGGAACTCGCCGATTGCGTGGCGCGGGCAAACGACGACCCCGGCATTCATGTCATCGTCCTCAGCGGCGCCGGGCGCGCCTTCTCGGCCGGCTACGACCTGACCGCCTATGCGCAGGAACCGGGCGGCAATGACGTGACCCAGGAAATGCCCTGGGATCCCATGAAGGATTACGCCTTCATGATGCGTAACACCGAATTGTTCATGTCCCTGTGGCGCAGTTACCGGCCCGTCGTATGCAAGATCCACGGTTTTGCCGTCGCGGGCGGTTCGGATATCGCGCTGTGCTCGGACCTGATCGTCATGGCCGATGATGCTCAGATCGGCTACATGCCGGTGCGCGTCTGGGGATGCCCGACAACCGCGATGTGGGTGTACCGGCTGGGCCCGGAACAGGCGAAGCGCCTGCTTTTCACCGGCGACAAGATCGACGGAAAGGAAGCGGCGCGCATCGGCCTCGTGCACAAATCGGTGCCCGTCGAGGAGCTGGACAAGGAAGTCGAGGACCTCGCGGAACGAATGTGTTCGGTCCCGGTCAATCAGCTGATGATGCAGAAAATGGTCATCAATCAGGCGATCGAGGCTATGGGGCTGACCAATACGCAACGACTCGCTACAATCCTGGACGGAATAACCCGCCATTCGCCGGAAGGCATCAATTTCAAAAGGCGGGCCGAGGAAATGACCTGGAAGCATGCGGTCCGGGAACGCGATCAAGGCACTTACGACTGGACCGCGGACCGGCCGATCAATGCCCCTAAATAGAGGCGTAGAATGCCGAGACAAAGAGCACAGCAGCCGAAGGATCAGCCCCAAGAACGGTCGGATGCTTTGCGCGAGGAACGGCGCTCGGCAATCATAGAGGCGGCCAAACGGGTCTTTACGCGGGAAGGCCTGGACAAGACATCGATGCGAACCGTCGCGGCGGAAGCCGGCTGCACCACGGGCGCGATCTACCCCTACTTTCACGGCAAGGAAGAGATCTATGGCGCCGTCCTCGCCGAATCCCTGGACGCCCTGCAGGATCACATTCGGACATGCGTGGAGAATGCCGGCGCGCCGCGGGCCAGGGCGCGGGCGGGGCTGAGTGCCTTTCACGACTATTACAGGGACAGGCACGACGAGTTGGCCCTGGGCTTGTATCTGTTCCAGGGGCTTGGCCCGAAGGGGTTGAACAAGGAATTGGACCGCGCCTTGAACGCAAAACTGGCGGATCTGTTCGCCATGTTGACGGAAGAGTGCCGCAACGCCGGCATAACCGACCCGGCATCGACGGCCGGCAGAGGGATCGCGCAGGCCATCGGGTCGCTCATCCTGGAACGGACCGGGCGGATCAAGCTGATCGGTCAGTCGAGCCCCCACCTGATGCAAGCCTTTCTGGACCGCGAATTCGCCGACGGCTGAGGCGCGTTCCGGCAAACGGGCCTCCCGTCAATCAAGGATTGCGCGACAGGCGCGCAGTGCTTACCTCTCCTGCCGATGAACGCGACCACACGACAAGACGTCCGCAAGCTATTCGCCAATATTGTGGACTTATGGGAAGTACGGCGCCCCGGACCGGGCCTGCTGCCGTCGCGTGCCGATTTCGAGATGGCGGATTTCAAGCCCTGGCTCGGCTGGGTCAGCATCTATGACATCGACTACGGCGATGCGATCCGTTTCAAGATCCGTCTCGCCGGGACCCAGGTGACGCATATCGAACGGGCCAATAATACCGGCCGCTATCTGGACGAGGTGTTTCCCCCGGACAAGTATCCCGGAGTCTTCGAACCCTATTTCGAAGCCCTGGCGGAGAAGCAGCCGGTCTATCTACAGCGAACGGTGCCGACCCTGATGGGGTATCCGCAGGTTCTGTCCAAGCTGGTCCTGCCGGTTGCGGCGGACGGTCACCGGCCGGACAAATTCATCAATATCCTGCATTATTCCGATACTTTGGATCACGAAGAACTAGCGGAACCCCTGATTATCTAGGGTCATCCAGCACCGGGCGTCAGACCGCGGGCTGCTGTTGGGTAATGCAGTGAATGCCACCGCCGCCCTGCGACACGGTCGAAACGTCGACCTGCACGACCTCCCGGTCCGGGAAGGCGGCCGAGACCGCCTCCAACGCCGCCTCATCCTCGGGGATGCCGAAACATGGCATCACCACACCGCCATTCGCGATGTAGAAATTGACGTAGGAGCGGCAATAGCCCCAATCCCCCTGGCCTTGCCGTTTCAGCGGCGGCGCCTCGCGGATGTAGATCAACTCGATCGGCCTGCCCTCCGCATCGGTCTGACCTTCCAGCGCCCGGCGATTGGCTTCCGTCGTTTCGTATCCGGGCCCGGAAGCGACAGCGCTTTCCTCGAAAAGTACGACGCCCGGCCGCACGAAACAGGCGATACCGTCGACATGACCGTCGGTGCCGAATTCCGCCGTGTTGCCCGGCAGCCAGATCACCTTGCGAATACCCAGCGTCCTGGCGAATTCGGCTTCCGCATGGGCCCGGGTAATGCCCGGATTGCGGTTCTTGTTGAAGACGACCGTTTCCGTCGTCAGCATCGTGCCGGCCCCGTCGACCGCCAAGGCCCCGCCTTCCATGGCCAAGGCCGAGGTCGCGGCGGGCAGCCCGATATGATCAAGCAAGGCGCGGCCGAGCGCGGCATCCTTGTCGAATTCCGCGTTCGCGCCGCCCCAGCCGTTGAAGCGCCAGCACACACCGGCGACATCGCCCTCCGGCCGGCGCACGAAACTGGGCCCGGCATCGCGGAACCAGGCATCGTCCAGCGGCAGCTCGACGACGTCTATATCCTTGCCCAGCAGGTTGCGCGCCCGTCCCGCAGACTGTGGATTGGCGACGACGCGGACCGGTTCGAACCGGCGGATCGCCCGGGCGACGGCGGCGTATTCGGCCTCCACATCGGGCAGGATATCCTCCCACATCGCGTTGTCCGGCCAGGCCATCCAACAGCATTCGTGGCGTTCCCATTCCGCCGGCATTGAGGGCAATGAAGGCATCGGGGGCATTGAGGGGCCTCCTAATATGTGGCGCGCCCGCCTGACAGATCGAACACCGCGCCGGTCGAGAAGGTGCAGGCATCGGACAGCATCCACAGCACCATCTCGGCCGCCTCGTCCACCGTGCCGAGCCGTTTCAGCGGGCTCTTGTCGATCATGATCTGCACATGTTCCGCCGACATCTGGGCCAGGATCGGAGATTCGATTGCCGCCGGGGCCAGACTGTTCACCCGGATATCCGTCTGCGCCAATTCCTTGCCGAGAGACTTGGTGAACGCGATCACGCCTGCCTTGGCCGCACTATAGGCGGACGCGTTCGGCGTTCCCTCCTTGCCGGCAAGCGAGGCCATGTTGACGATGCGGCCCGTGCCCGTTTTCAGCATGATCGGCACCAGATTGCGGCATACCTCGTAGACCCCGACCAGGTTCACATCGACGATCTTACGCCACAGGGCCGGATCGTATTCCAGGACGGAGACTGCCGGTCCCGTGAAACCGGCGTTGTTTACCACCAGATCGACATGATCCAATCCGTCCGTGGCCGCCTTGACCAGGGCGGGGTCGCTGACATCCACCTTGGTGAACGAAACGCCGTCAAATTCCGGTGCGGCCATGTCCCAGACATGAACCGTGGCGCCCGCATCCCGCAGCCGTTCCGCAATCGCCCGGCCGATGCCGCTGGAACCGCCGGTGACGACGGCGGTCCTGCCCGAATAGTCGTATTGCGGCGCGCTCATAGGGTTTCCACCGCATAGGCGTTGCTGGTGGCGATCGCCTTGCGGATCGCCAGCGCCGGGGCATAGGTGTCGGAGTGATAGAACTCCTTCAGCTTTTCCATGCTCTCGAACTCGACGATGACATGGCGGCTCGGCAGGTAATCGCCTTCGAGCTGCTCGCAGGGATTGCCGCGGACCACAAACCGACCGCCGAAGGCGGCGATCGCGCCCGGCGTCATGGTTTTGTAAACCTCATACTTCTCCGGATCCCGTATTTCCGTGACATCGACGATCAACAGTGCCGCCATCGCCCCCTCCCTTTTCATGGTTAGCCGTTCGTTCGGCAAAGACTAGAGGCAATCCTTAACCGGCGAAACCGGCCAGGCCGCCGAATTCACGAACCGTCGCGAAAGAGTGCTCTTCCCCTGCGGACAGGCCGCCGCGATTGACCGGTTGGGCGAAGCGGGTACGATCCGGGCCGCTTCGAGAAAGGGCAGAGACCATGAAGAAAAACGCGCCGCTTGATCCGTCGACCCTGGCCGCCCAGGGCCTGGGCTGGGAGGACGAGGCAACCGGCGCGGTGATTCGCCCGGTCCATGTTTCCACCACCTTCGCGCGTGACGAAAACTACGACCTGCCCGACGCGCGGACCTATATCCGCGACGCCTCGCCGGCGCTGGATCAGGCCGAAGCCATGATCGCCGCGCTGGAGGGGGCGGAGGACGCGATGGTCTTTTCCTCCGGTCTGGCCGCCTGCATGGCGCCCTTCCATGCGCTGAAACCAGGCGACCGGGTGGTGGTGCAAAGCGGTATCTATTTCGGGGTTCCCACCTGGCTCGCCGAATTCGGGGAGGCCCATGGCCTGACATCGGTCTTCGTGCCGTCGGGCGACGAGGCGGCCCTGCTGGCGGCGATCGCCGCGGCGCCGACCGCGCTCACCTGGATCGAAAACCCGTCCAACCCGGACCTGCACCTGACCGATATCGCCGCTGTCGCCGAGGCGACCCACAAGGCGGGCGGCGTGCTTTGCGTCGATTCCACGACGGCGACGCCGGTGCATTGCCGGCCGATCGAATTCGGCGCCGATATCGTCGTGCATTCGGCGACCAAGTATCTGAACGGACATTCCGACGTCCTGGCCGGCGCGCTGGCGGTGCGCGCAAAAACGGATTTCTGGGAACGGATCCGCAAGCACCGCTACCTGACCGGTCCGCAGCCGGGCGGGTTCGATCTGTTCCTGCTGGTCCGCGGCATGCGCACGCTGTTCGTGCGGGTGGAACGGCAATCGGCGAACGCGCTGAAGATCGCTGAATTCCTGGAGGCACATCCGGCGGTGACGCGGGTGAACTATCCGGGCCTGAAAAGCCATCCGCGCCACGCGCTAGCCGAGCGGCAGATGCAGGGCGGCTTCGGCGGGCTGCTGAGCTTCCATACCGCGGGCGGCGCGGCGGGCGCGCTCGGCGTCGCCAAACGGGTTCAACTGATCAAGCGGGCGACCTCGCTGGGCGGGGTGGAGACGCTGATCGAGCATCGCCGCTCGGTCGAACCGCCGGACAGCCCGGTCGCCGACGACCTGCTGCGCCTGTCCGTCGGAATCGAAAGCGCGGAGGATCTGATCGCCGACCTGAAACAGGCGCTGGACGCAGCGGGCTGATGACCTAGTTTGCCATAACGACGACGCATACATGCAGAACCCATACACGCGGAACAAGGGGGAATAACGGATGTCTATCGATCTATACACCTGGACCACGCCGAACGGCCGCAAGGTTTCCATCGCGCTGGAGGAAATGGGCCTGGAATACACCTGCCATTCGATCAATATCGGCCAGGACGAGCAATTTGCCCCGGACTTTCTGAAGATCAGCCCGAACAACAAGATCCCGGCCATCGTCGACAACGACAACGGCATGGCGCTGATGGAATCCGGCGCCATCCTGCTGTATCTGGCGAAGAAGACGGGTAAGTTCATCCCGCAGGACGAAGAGGGCTATTTCCGCTGCGTCGAATGGCTGATGTGGCAGATGGGCGGCGCCGGTCCGATGCTGGGTCAGGCCCACCACTTCCTGCATTTCAATCAGGGCAAGGCGCCCTATGCGGAAGAACGCTATGCCAAGGAAGCCAAGCGGCTCTACGGCGTGCTGGACAAGCGCCTGGCCGAGACCGGCGCCTATATGGCCGGCGCCGACTACACCATCGCCGACATGGCGACCTGGCCCTGGATCTCCCGCTTCGAATGGCAGCAGATCGACCTGAACGAGTTTCCGAACGTGAAGCGCTGGTATATCGACATCGCGAACCGTCCCGCGACCAAGCGCGGCTACGACCAGCCGAAATTCGTCGCCGACATTCCGATGCCCGCGTAATCGGCGGCATTCAGGACATATCGGATTTGGCGGGGGCGGTCATTCGACCGCCCCCTGCTTTTTCAGCGCCGCGAAAATGCCGTCGATCCACCCCACCACCGCGTCGATCCGGGCGCTGCGCCGGACATGCGGATGCACGACGAGCCAGACCTCGCGGCTGGTGACCGCATCGTCCAGCCGGGTCAGTCTCGTCTCATTCTCCCCCACGAAGACGGGCAGCAAGGTTCGTCCCAGCCCCGACAAGGCGGCCTGCAGGATCGGTTCGCCGTCATTCACCCGCAGGGGGCTGAGCGGCGCCTTGCCCTCCCGCGCGATCCATTTCGCCTGCGGGATGGCGGCGAAGCTTTCCTCATAGGTGATCCAGGGAAGATCCGCCCGCCCCGCGACCGCGGCGAGGGCATAGGGCGCATAGAGGATGGCGCCCAGCCGGCGGGCGATCATGCCGTCCTCCGTCGGCCGGGCCAGGCGCAGGGCGATATCCGCCTCGCGCCGGGTCACGCTAAGGGTCGCGGGCTCGGCAATCAGATCCAGTTCGATATCGGGATAACGCGCGAACAAGGCCCCGGCCCGCGGGGCGAGCAGCCGGTTCGACAGGGTCGGCACGCTGGTCAGGCGCACCAGACCGCCGGGCTTGGTGTCGCGACCGGCGACGTCGCGTTCCAGCGCCGCCAGTTCGACCTCGGCCCGTTCGGCGCGGGAGATCACTTCCTCCCCCGCCGCGGTCGGGATGAGGCGCCCCTCGCGGCGGTCGAAAAGCCGGGCGTCGAGCCCTTCCTCCAGCGCCGCCAGACGGCGGGTGACGGTGGTCTGGTCGACGCCCAGGCTACGGCCCGCCGCGCTCAAGGTCCCCTCCCGCACGATGGCCAGGACGACCCGCAAATCGTTCCAATTTATCATTCTGCATTTTTGCGGCGGGCTGGCGAATTTATCCAGATGGTTTCGGCATTAATGCAGAACTAAACTCCGCACCAAGAAACCCGAGTTCAGGAGGAAAACATGACCGACCGGCCCAAGACCCTGCTGCAGATGGCGGGCGCCGACCCGACCCCCGCCGCTTTGAGCGCGGCCACGATGGTCGTGATCGACGCCCAGCGCGTCTATTCCGACGGTCCCCTGGTGCTGACCGGGGTCGGTCCCGCCGCGGAGGAAATCGCCGGGCTTTTGACGCGCGCCCGCGCGGCCGGCACGCCCATCGTCCATGTCCGCCATGTCGGTCCCGACGGCAGCCCCTTCGGCAAGGACGGCAACGGCTTCAAATACATGCAACAGGCCGAACCCGAGGACGGCGAGGCGCAGATCGAGAAGAAACTGCCGAATTCCTTTGCCGGAACGGATCTGGACGAGGTCCTGAAGGGGATCGGCCGCAAGACGCTGATCATCACGGGCTTCATGAGCCATATGTGCGTCAGCGCCACGGCCCGTTCCGCCCTGGATCACGGCTACGGCGCGACCGTCGTTGCCTCCGCGGTCGCCACACGGCCGCTGCCCAGCGCGACCGGCGACGGCACGATAGCGGCAGAAACGGTCCATGAGGTCGCGATGACGGAATTGTCCGACCGCTTTGCGATCATCGCGAAGTCGACCGCCGATATCCCCGACTGACGCCGGGGAGGATGCTTCCCGTTACAGGCCGAGGCTGAGGGAGAACATGTAGCGCGGGTTCTCGTCATTCTGCCCGGTGGGACGGCGGGTCATCGGCTTGGCGATCTGAAGGTCCGTGTTGAGACCATAGGCGCTGAGCCGCACGCCGCCGCCGGCCGAGGCCAGCGATTCCCAATCGCTTTGGAAATTGTCGCGGAACACGGTGCCGACATCGTAGAAGCCGTAGAACTGGATCTGGTTCATGAAGTCGACATATTGGCCCAGATCCACCCGCGCTTCGGCCAGACCGGCGACGCCGCCCTCGCCCTCAAGTTCGCCGAAGTCGTAGGCCCGCCCGAAAGCACCGCCGCCGAGGGAGAATTCCTCGGAGGTCAGCAACGGCGCGTCCGACCATTGCGCCTTGCCCGCCAGTTCGAAACTGAACATCTGCCCCAATCGCTGTACGCGGCGGCCGAAGAACTCGATCTTGGTAAAATCCGTCTCCGCGTCGTTGCGCGACAGCGTGCCGTCATTGGTCTTGGAGGAGTTCAGGATTTCCAGCCCGCGGCTCGCCTCCAACTGCAGGAAATGATCCCCGCTCCAGCGGTTGATGCCGAGATACCGCAGCCCGGCCCGTAGCACGCGGGTCCTGTCCTCGAAATTGTCATTGCCGCGCTGATTCTCACGCAGGTGGAGGACATCGAAACTGCCCGTCACCCAGATGCTGTGCTTGGATCCGCGCAGCAGGGGATGGAAGACATCCAGCGTCGCGCTGCGACTTTTCGATTCCAGGTCCAGTTCCCGGTCGCCGCCGCCAGCGTCGGTTTCCGTCGCCGACAGAGTCGCCGTCATCGAGGTACCGGCCGTTCCGATCGGCTGGGTCCAGGCGAATTCGCCATACAGCACTTCGGCCGGTTCCAGCGGGTTGGTGAAGAAACCAAGTTGAAGGCGTTCGTTCAGGCCCAGAACATCATTGGCGCCGACCGAGGTCCAGCTTTCCAGCCGGCCGCTTTCCGGCGTACCGCGATTGTCCAGATAGGTGTAGAAATCATAGGCGTCATAGCCGAGCGTGACCTGCAGCACATAGGCGCCGGGCACCTCCCCTTCCACCACGTTCGATTTCGCCACCCAATAGCCCGGCAGGTCCCCGGTCAGGTACAGCGCGCGTTCCATCGTCGACAAACGCGTCGGCCGTTCGGCCAGCAAATCGCCGAAATAGGTCTGAAAATGCGCCGGATCGAGCCCCTCACCCTGGATATCCACCTCAGCGATATAGCCTTCGACAACGTCGATGATCAGCACGCCGGAGGCAACCTCCTGCGGTCTCACCTCTGCCCGGCTGAAGACATAGCCTTCCTGCTTGTAAAGGTCGGTAATCGCCTTTGCCACACGGTCGATATCGGCCGAGGTCACCTGGCGAGCGATAAGATCGGTATAGAACTCGGAGAAACGGGAGGGTTCGAAGACCGAGCTTCCTTCAACGACCACGCCGCCCAGAATGAAGGATACACCGTCATCCGGCGCTTCCTCTTCGGGTTCGGCAGCCGCCTCGGTTTCGGTTTCGATTTCCTGTTCCCGTTCGGGACGCGCGGGTTTCGCTTCCTCGATCTGCCGTTTGATCTGCACAGGGTCGAAAGAATCCGCACGCTGCGCAAAAACCGACCCTGCGTTTGAAACAACCAACAACATGGCGGCGCCTGCCAGGCAGACCGCCTTATTTTTGAACTCTCGCAAGGGAGTTCCCCTCCAACCGTTTAAATCCCGGGCCCGCCGCGATTGTAATCCCAATCCCCCAACTAAACCACGGCAAGTGATCGTCAAATCATGATGCAACAGTGATTTACGATATATTAATTTCCCTATGCAATCGTTCATTCCGGTAATTGATATTTGGGGAGGTCGGCCCGGTTCAAAAATTTTCGCGGAAACATCCCGGCCTTTGCGGCAATTTTCCAGCAAATTTTAGGTAAATTGGAACATGAACTGCTGGATCAGGTTTTGCTGATAAACTATTCAAAGAGCCGGGCAGGTTTCCAGTAAAATGGAATGGGGCGAAGATCGTCAGTTTCTTTTGAGGAAGCCGTAAAATGAATTCAGGTAACTTTTCCATGCCGCACCGCCTCTTTTCGGCGAGTGCGGACGTCATCCGGTTCGTTTCCATCCTTCTTGTCGCATTGTTCGTGACCACGGCCGCGCAAGCCGGGTCCGAATGGACCGTGACCGCGATCGAGGGGGACGCCAAGATCATCAAGGAAGGCATTCAATCGGTCGCGTTGAGCCCCGGTGACGCCTTGTCGGAAGGCGACCGCGTCGTGACCGGAGAGACCGGCCGCGCCATCCTGACCCGCGAAGGCTCGACCATTGTTGTCGCCCCGGGGACGGAAATGTCCATTCCCGTGGAAAACACGGGCGGCCTGGCGACGCGCATCCTTCAAAAAGTCGGGACGCTTTTCCTGAACGTGGAAAAGAAGAAAACCGAACATTTTGAAGTGGTGACGCCCTATCTCGCCGCCGTGGTCAAAGGAACCAGCTTCACGGTCAATGTCGACCGGACCGGTGCCGCCGTGCATGTCATGGAAGGCCTGGTACAGGTCGCGGACGCAGTCACGGGCCAGGCGGTCTTCGTCCGCCCCGGTCAGACCGCGACCCGCAATTCGGCGGCCGCCGGACTTGACCTGAAAGGTAAGAAAGCTGCCGCCCCCGGCCAGGAGAAAAAGGCCGAGAGCACGGATACGGCTGCACTGGGAACCGAAAACGACAATGCCGGTGGGAACGGCAATGGCCAAGGGGCAGAGAAAAGCGCAAAGAAATCCGAGACAGCCACGGAAGCCAGCAACGGCAACGCAGGCGGCAATGGCAATGGCAACGCGGGCAGCAATGGCAACGCCGGCGGAAATGGAAATGGTAACGGCAAAAGCATCGGCCAGACTTTGGGCGTCGTCACCATCGATGTCGCCGTTGTGACCAGTTCGCTTCCCGGCAGCACCGCGGGCCAAGCCAACCGTTCGTCCAACAGCAATGCCGGTGGCAATGGCAATGGCAATTCAAGTGCCAACAGCTCGAGCAACGCAGGCGGCAATGGCAACGGCAACGGTAATGCCGGTGGGAATGGTAACGGCAACGGGGCCGGATCCACGGTGTCCAGCCTTGGCAATGGCGTTGGAAACGGTGTCGGTGGCGGCGCGAACAACGGCAACGGCAATGGTGTCGGCGGCGGCGTAGGTAACGGTGTTGGCGGCGGTGTCGGCGGCGGCGTAGGTAACGGTGTCGGCGGCGGCGTAGGTAACGGTGTTGGCGGCGGTGTCGGCGGCGGCGTAGGTAACGGTGTCGGCGGCGGCGTAGGTAACGGTGTTGGCGGCGGTGTCGGCGGCGGCGTAGGTAACGGTGTCGGCGGCGGCGTAGGTAACGGTGTTGGCGGCGGTGTCGGCGGCGGTGTCGGCGGCGGTGTCGGCGGCCTGGGCAACAACGGCAACGGCGGCGGCAACGGTAATGGCGGCGGCAACGGCAATGGTAATGGGAATGGGAATGGCTAACCCTTCCCGTCGAAACTGACGGCGGGCGGACGATGGGGGAGATCGGCCGTCCTACTCAAACAACGTCCCGGACGACGATAGTCTCGCGTCTGGGACGTTTGCTTGCCGAATACCCGCATGTTCTGCTGGCCCTTATTGTCGGGGCCTTGTTCCTGTCGAGCACCCTTCGCCCGTTCGACAGGATGCTTTTCGATCTGCGCATGGAGACGATTACGCGGCCGGTAACCGGCAGTCTGGTGATGGTGGAAATCGATCCGCTATCCATCGAGGAAATCGGCGTCTGGCCCTGGCCGCGTGATATCTACGCCAATGTCCTGAAAAGGCTGGCCCAAGCCGGGGCGACAGAAATCGCCGTCGATATCGATTTCTCGTCGCGATCCAACCGGTCCACCGACGACGTTCTGGCCAAGACATTACAGGAACTGGGACAGTTGGTGATTCTGCCGGTTTTCCGGCAGCAGGCCCGGCCGGGCGCCGCATCCTCGGACATACATGACACGTCCCCGCACCTCGATTTCAAAGCCGCCGTGCAGCTTGGCAGTGTCACGATCTTCCCCGAAAGCGACGGGTTGGTCCGGAACCTGATGACGACCCATGAATGGGACGGAAAAACGATTCCGGCCTTCGTGACCCTGCTGGCAGGCCCAAAAACCTTGGGCGTTTCGGAATTCGCAATCGATTACGGCATCAATCACAACACCCTGCCGCGCTACTCCGTTGCCGATCTATTGCGCGGACGCATCCCCCTGAACGAATTCAAGGGAAAGAAGGTCATCATCGGCGGGACGGCGACCGAATTGGGGGACCAGCATGCGGTTCCGGTTTTCAGGTCCCTGCCCGGCCCGGTCATTCAGGCCGTCGCCTATGAATCGCTGATCCAGAACCGCGCCCTGCAGGAATTGCGGCCGGAAGCGATCCTGGCATTTGTCCTGATCGTCGCGATGATATTCGGCAAGAGACTGGCAAAATGGAACTGGCAATGGGCCGGTTTAGCGCTGGTCGTTTCTATTTCCGCGACGGAAGCATTGGCCTATGGACTACAGGCATTCTACCCCTTGCTGCTGCCGACAGTTTCCATTGACCTTGTTCTGTTTCTTTGCTTCCTGTGGGGATTGTTGGCCTCTTTGGAACAAAAGGCCGCGGATCTCTTCCGCCACGCGATGATGCTGATGCATCGCGGCGGGGTGATCGACCGCGTCCTGGAGGACAGTTTCGACGGCATCGTCGTGACCGATTCGATCGGCCGCATCGAACGCGTCAATAAGGAAGCCTCGCGTTTGCTGGGAACCGGCGCCCAAGCCATGACGGGCAAACCCATGGCGGCGTTCCTGCCCGAAGTCGAAGCGATGGAAACGGAACTGACCCAACGGGAAAGGCAGGGCCAGGAATCGCGTTTCGTCGGACCGCGTGAGGTCTCCATAACCACCGCATCCGGCATCCCGTTGGTACTGGAGGTGATCGTCGGACGGTTCGTCATTCAGCCCACCGACAGCCGCTGGGAGCGCCGGACCAACACCCGCAATATTTTCAGTTACACATTCCGCGACGTCACCGCGCGCAGCGAACTGGCGGAAAAGGAACGCGAGGCGCTGGAAGCCGCCGTTGCCGCAAGCCGCGCCAAGACCGAGTTCCTTGCGAATATGAGCCACGAGCTGCGCACGCCGCTGAACGCGATCATCGGTTTCTCCGAAGTCGTCCACGGCGAGCTGCTCGGGCCGATCGAACCGAAATACAAGGAATACCTTGAAAACATCCGCGACAGCGGCAAGCACCTGCTGTCGGTGATCAACAACATCCTCGATGTATCGAAGATCGAGTCCGGCAGTTTCGAACTGCGGGACGATCTGGTCGACCTGCGACAGGTGCTGGACGCGTGTTTCACGCTTTGCCGCGGTTGGCCTGAATCGGCTGACCGCGACATTACGATGGACCTGCCTGAGGAATGTCCGAACCTGTTCGCTGACGAACGCCTGCTGAAACAGATGGTCGTCAATCTGTTGTCCAATTCAGTGAAGTATTCCGAGCCCGGCGACAGCGTGCTCATCACCGTCGCCGACGAGGATGACGGGGCCGTCGCCATCGTCGTCCGCGACACCGGCATCGGCATGAAACCGGACGTCATCTCGAAATTGACCGAACCCTTCTATCAGGTGGATTCGACATTGTCGCGCACCCGCGAAGGGACCGGCCTGGGCCTGTCGCTCGTTTCCGCCTATGCGGATGCCCATTCCGCGGAACTTGTCGTGACCAGCGAATTCGGGGAATGGACGGAGGTTCGCCTGGTCTTCGGCGTTGACCGGGTGATCGGCCGAGACCGAATGGCAAAGATCGACGGGCCCCACTCCACGCCCGTGATTTGGGCGCCCGAGACGGCGGAAGAACAGGAAGAGGACGTCCTGGTCGAAATCGAGACCGAGAAACACGATACCGCGCCGGCCGACATGCGCCGCCGCCGGGAAACGATTCACTAAACGCGCGCCCTTAGCGCCTCTCGTACTGCCTGTCGCCGAACAGAATGGTTTTGGCGTCGTCCGTGATCGTATGTTTACGCCGCTTTTCCTTCAGGACCGCCATGCCGCGCTGAACCGCCGGCCGCGCCGCCAATTCATCGAACCAACGCAGGAAATTCGGGAACCCGGATCTGTCGACCCCCTGATAGTGCGAAAACTTCATCCAGGGCCAGACCGCCATATCCGCGATCGTGTAATCATCACCGCCGATATAGCGGCTTTCCGCCAACCGTCGGTCAACCACGCCGTATAGACGCGCGGCCTCGTTCGAATACCGGTTCCGCGCATAGTCGTTTCCGTCCGGCGCATATTGTTGGAAATGCTGCGCCTGTCCCAGCATCGGTCCGATACTGGCCATCTGGAACATCACCCATTGAAGCACCGCGTATCGCCCGCGCGCATCAGAGGGCATGAACCGGCCGAACTTTTCCGCCAGATAGATCATGATCGCGCCGGATTCGAAAAGCGATATGGGCTCACCGTCCGGCCCGTCGCTGTCGACAAGGGCGGGCATCTTGTTGTTCGGGCTGATCTTCAGAAAGGCCGGATCGAACTGATCACCCGTCACGATGTCGACCGGAATGACGGTATAGGGAACACCCAGTTCCTCCAGCAGGATATGCACCTTGTGCCCGTTCGGCGTCGGCCATGTGTAAAGATCGATACTCACGAAACCCTCTTCCTTGCAGCGTACAGGCCCACGGGACAGCCGCCCTGAGATTTGGCGCGTCGTAGACATAGAAAAACCGACCGCCCCTGTCATTGCACGGTCAATGCGGAGCGTGTAGTGCGGCGGAGGGGTTGGCAACCGCGTTGCCATTTCAAAACCGCGCCCACATCAACGCCCGCAACGATCAGAGACGGGCCGAGATAATCCGAGAGGGGTCCACCCATGACGATGATAGCGGAAGATACCGGCACCGATCCGCGCAAGGCCACCTGGTGGGTGATCGGCGGGATGACCTTGATCGCGCCGGGGTCCGGCTTGATGGCGACCTTCACGCCGACGCGGCTGAAACTGCTCGACTTCAGCGAGGGCGAGGTCGGCATGGTGGTCACGGGCTTCAGCATCGGTTTGCTGCTGGGCTGTTTCTTTGCCGGCCCCCTGGTGCGCCGTGTCGGCCATATCCGGGCCCTGGCCTTCTTCTGCAGTCTGGCCGGGCTGAGCATCCTGGCCATGAGCGCCGAGCCGTCCCTGCCCCTTTGGACCGTGGCCCGCGTGGCGACCGGTTTCAGTTCCACGGCGATCTTCGTCGCCGCGCAAAGCTGGTTGAACGAGATTTCGCCCTCGGACCAACGGGGCCGCGTGATGTCGATCTTCTATGTTCTCTACATCATCGGCATCGGCCTAGGCTCGTTGATCATGAGCCGCCTGAACCTGGACATGGCGACGGCCTTCATCCTGGGGGCGGGTTTCTACATGACCGCCATCATCCCCTTCGCCTTCACCCCCGCCCCGACGCCGCCGCCGCCGGAGCGCGCCGGTATCGACCTGCGGGCGGCTTTCGAGATCTCGCCGCTGGGCGTCGTTGCCTCCGCCGCCGCCGGGGCGCTGACCATGAGCTTTTACGGCATCGGTCCCGTCTATGCATTGCTGGAAGGCTTCGACAAGGAACAGGTCGGCCTGCTGATGGCCGCAGCGCCGCTCGGGAATATCGTGCTGCAATTGCCCATGGGCTTGCTGTCCGACAAGCTGGACCGGCGCCGTGTCCTCGTCGTCGCGGCGCTGGTCGCCGGTGCGGCGGCGTTGATGGTCGGTCTGCTGGACCTGCGGGCAACCGGCGGACTGGTACTGGTGATCCTTGCCTTCATGCTCTTGGCGGGCTCGATGGAAACGCTCTATTCCGTCGGGTCGGCGCATGCCAACGATCATGCCGCGCCGGGACAGCATGTATCCCTCGCCGCCACGCTTCTGCTGGCCTGGAGCGTGGGGGCGATCGCCGGCCCCGCCGTCGGCAGCGCCTTGCTGGGGAATTTCCAACCAGGCTCGCTGTTCCTGCTGTTCGCGGGCACCGCCGGATCCTTCGTGCTGTACACCCTGTGGCGGATGACACGGCGGCCGACACCGCCGCAGGAAGCGCAGGAGGACTTTGTCGCGGTCTCCGCCACCGCACCGATCCAGGCCCATCCGGAAGCCTATGTGGAGGAGATGGCGGAAATGATGGAAGAGGCGGAAATCGCCGCATCGGAGGCACAGCCGAAGGAAAATGATGATTCTCCGCGCTGATCCGGCGTATCATCTTTCGGCTCGTATTGAACGAGGCCCGCAAGGAAGGAGGATCCTGCGATGGTATTCACCTTGGCCAATATGCCCGAAGACAAACTGGCGGCCCTGCGGTCGCTGGAAACCGAAATCGGCGCCCCCCTGCTGGCGATGGCGCAGGTCGACGTCACCCCGGCAAGATTGGACCGGGAACGCCTGGCGCGTATCGAACAGCTGGAACGGGAATTGGGGGTCGTGCTGGTTGCCGTGCAAACCGGCGAGGAATCCGAAGACACGCCCCGACGCCGACGGTCACGAACCGGATAACAAGATTTGAAGGGATATGACCGGGACCGGTGCGGACCGGCCCCGTTTCATTGCGTTCATTCGGCGGCGAGAAGTTCCGGATAGGGCATGTCGCCGTGCTGTTGGGTCTGTGACGACCTGGGCAGCATCTGGGCTTCCAGGACCACCATGATTGCGTCGACCTTGGCGCCGATTTCGTTGAAATACCCTTCCTCGTTCAATCCTTCCGCGGTGAGCAGTTCCGCCAGCAGCGCGTAAACCTCATGCAGTTCGGATTCCGTCAGCGTCAGCAGGCAGAAATCACCGTCGGGTACGTTCTTGGCCCGATGGAACTGCGCGCGCAGCAAGGGGTCGATCGTGCATCCAAGGAGCAAGTCCACTTCATCTACCGTCAGAAAAAAATTCTTTTGCACCGTAACCTCAATCATCTGCGTAGCCTCCGTCCCATCCGAATCCGGACCTGCACCCCTCAAGCTGGAAGATTGTGGAATTCGTTGGCCAAGGCGACTCTTATCGCTTCGGATAAGAACAACATTCTTATCGCTGTTTCCTAAAATTCCACGCATTCGCGGTTGCCGGTTGCGTGACTCCCGCACTACCCGGCTCCGCATCCCGGACCATCGATGAAACAGCCAATATTTACAGAGGCTTGCACCGGAACCGCTTTCGCTTCACTCTCCGCCGGGGAGGTATCATGGTGATGGACGACGCGGCGCGACGGGCACGAAAATCACGGCGGCGGGCAAGCCCGGCGGCGGCGAAACCGGAACGGCGGATCGACTACCGCCGGCTTCACAACCCTTTCAGTCCACAACCGGCCTTCAGCGACGATCAGATCGCGGAAATGCACACCACGGCGCTGCGCATCCTGGAAGAATTGGGGATCAAGGTCCTGCTGCCGGAGGCCCGCGACATCTACCGCCGCGCTGGCGCCCTGGTTGACGACGAGACCGAGATGGTGCGCCTGGGTCGGGAGGTCGTGGAAAGCGCACTCGCATCCGCGCCGAAAAGCTTCCGACTGCGCGGCGCGGTGCCGGACCGCGACCAGGTGATGGAACTGGGCGCATTGTCCTTCCAGGCCGGGGCCGGCTGTCCCCACGCGACCGACCGGGAACGCGGCCGGCGTCCGGGCTCGCTCGAGGATTTCTTGGACACGGTGAAACTGGTTCAGGGCTTCGACGTTCTGCATACGATCGGCCCGACGGTGGAACCGCAGGACGTGCCGATCCACCTCCGCCACTATGCCATGACCCGCGGCGGCCTGACCTTGAGCGACAAACCCTGTTTCCTCTATGCCCGCGGCACGCCGCAGGTGGAGGACGGGATGGAGATGATCCGCCTGATGCGCGGATTGGACCGGGACGCGTTCCTGGCCGATGCCTGGACCTATACGATCATCAACACGAACTCGCCGCGCACGCTCGACATTCCGATGGCGCAGGGGCTGATCGATTTCGCCAAGGCAGGACAGATGTCGATCGTCACCCCTTTCTGCCTGGCCGGGGCCATGGCGCCGATCACGGTGGCCGGTGCGATCACCCTGCAGCATGCCGAAGCGCTTGCCGCCATCGCGCTGGCCCAACTGGTCCGGCCCGGCGCGCCGGTGATGTATGGCAGTTTCAGTTCCAACGTGGACATGAAATCCGGCTCCCCCGCCTTCGGCACGCCGGAACATGTGACCGCGACGCTCGGGTCCGGGCAATTGGCGCGGCTGATCGGCCTACCCTGGCGCGCGGCCGCCGCCAGCGCCGCCAATGTGGCCGACGCCCAGGCCTCGACGGAGACGGTGATGAGCCTGTGGGCCTGCCTGATGGCGGGCGCCACCCATGTGGTGCATTCGGCCGGTTGGCTCGAAGGCGGGCTTACCTTCTCCTTCGAGAAGATGATGATCGATCTGGAAGCGGTGCAGACCCTGGCGGAGCTTTGCACCCCGCCCCCCGGCACGACGGAGGACATCGGATTCGACGCCATCGCCGCGGTGGCGCCCGGCGGCCATTTCTTTGCCGGCGACCACACGATGAGCCGGTATCAGACCGCCTTTTACGAACCGCTGGTCGCGGACTGGTCGAATTTCGGCACCTGGTCGGAGGCCGGCGCCAGAACGGCGGATCAACGCGCCACCGATCTGTGGAAACAGAAGCTGGCCGACTATGCCCCGCCGGCACACGATCCCGCCCGGATCGAGGCGCTGGATGCCTTCATCGCCCGACGCACCGAGCAAGGCGGCGCCGCCCCGGTGAGCTGACGCGCCAGGATCAGCGCCCCGACCAGAACTAAAATGTTCAATTAATCGAACCTTACACTGCTTACGTTCAGTTTAATGGGCGCCGCCTTGAAAAAAGTGACCGTTCGCATTACTTTGTTCATTATATTAATCATCAGGCTTTAAAAGCTTAATTAATTGAACACCATAACCAGACGATGAAACGCAAGAGAACTTATTCCCGCCGTACGCGCCAGGCCCTGTCGATCCTGGGCAACCTCATCCGCCTCGGCCGGATCGAGCGCGGCATGACGGCCCAGGACCTGGCGGAGCGTGCCGGGATCAGCCGCACCACGCTTTACAGCATCGAAAAGGGCGCGCCGGGGCCGGAGATCGGAACCGTTTTCGAACTGGCGGCCATCGTCGGCGTGCCTTTGTTCGAACCGGATGCCCGGACGCTGGCGGTGCAGGACAGGAGGCTGTCCGAAAAACTGACGCTGATGCCGCAAAGCGTCCGCCGGGCGAAAGGCGAGGTGATCGATGACTTCTGAGGCGCAGGCACCGACCGAGGTCTATGTCTGGACCTGGCTGCCCGGGGAGACCGATCCCGTCGTCGCCGGCCGGCTGACGGCGGAAGGCTCGCGGCTGGTCTTCAACTATGGCAGCAGCTATCGCGGCCGGCCGAACGCCATCCCGCTCTACGAACCCGAACTGCCGCTGCAGGCGGGCAGGATCGAGCCGCTGGACGGGTTGTCGATGGCAAGCTGCATCCGCGACGGGTCCCCCGATGCCTGGGGGCGGCGCGTCATCATCAACCGCATGACGGGCATGAAACCGGATGCCCGGGACGTGCCCGATCTGGGAGAGCTCACCTTCCTGCTGCAATCGGGCTCGGACCGGATCGGCGCGCTCGACTTCCAGGCCTCGCCGACGGAATACGTCCCCCGGCTCACCGCCGCGGCGGAGTTGGAGGAACTGCTGGACGCGGCCGATCATATCGAGCGGGGATTGCCGATCACCCCGGCCCTGGACCAGGCGCTCAACCACGGCACCTCGATCGGCGGCGCCAGACCCAAAGCGCTGATCGATGCGGATGACAGGAAATTCATCGCCAAGTTTTCGTCGGGCGTCGACCTGTACAGTGTCGTGAAGGCCGAATTCATCGCCATGCGGCTGGCCGCGCGTTGCGGATTGGACGTCGCCCCCGTCGCCCTCACCCATGCCGCCGGCAAGGATGTGCTGTTGATCGAGCGCTTCGACCGGGACAAGAGCGGCGACGGCTGGGCCCGCCGATCCATGGTCTCGGCGTTGACCCTGTTCGGCATGGACGAGATGATGGCGCGATATGCCTCCTACGAGGATCTGGCAGAAATCGTCCGGCACCGCTTCTCGAACCCGAAACGGACCCTGCGGGAACTTTTCGGCCGGATCTGCTTCAACATCCTGTGCGGCAATACAGACGACCATGCGCGCAACCACGCGGCCTTCTGGGACGGCCGCATGCTGTCCCTGACCCCGGCCTATGACATCTGTCCGCAGGGCCGCACCGGTAATATCGCGACCCAGGCCATGCTGATAAAGGGAGAGGACCGGTCCAGCACCCTGGAAACCTGCCTCTCCGCCGCCGCCGACTATCAGTTGAGCGAGGCCGAGGCCCTCGCCGTGATCGAAACCCAGATCACGACGATCGCGGAACACTGGGCCGAGACCTGCGCCGAAGCGGAAGTCAGCCCGGTCGATCAGGCCCTGTTCGCCGGCCGGCAATTCCTGAACAGCTATTGCATGGCCGGCCTGGAAGAGCGCCACAAATCCCTGCGCGATGTCTTCACCCAGGCCGCAGCGACAATCCAGGACGGCGCCGCCTGATCATCGGGCCACACGAAAGCGCTTGACCTTCCCGTTGGGGGAAGCCCCACATCTGTAGCCATGAAACGGCTGATCGGCACCATCATCTGCGTCTTCGCCATCGGCATCGCCGTGCTTTCGGCGGCGCAGGGCATGAGCCACGACCATGGGGCGAAACCCATGGCGATGGCCGGCAGCAGCCATGGCGACATGCACGACGCCGATCACCAAGGGACCGACAATCCAGGCACCGGGCATTGCGAGATGCTGCCCGGCCATTGCAGCGTCATCGCCCCGGATTTCGGCCTGACCGGCGCCGCTGTCTCCTATAACCCGACCGACGGTATCGGGCTGGTCAACGACCGCCGCAAGGCGAAGCATCGGCCCAAAACGGAACTGCGTCCTCCGAGAGTCTGAACCTCGACACCATAGGCGCGCACTCTGCGCGCGAACCACAGTCAGTTCAGATTTCAGGAGTTTTCCATGAAAGCCAAAAGCATCCTTCTGGCGGCCGCGATGGCCGTCACCCTTCCCTTGTCCGCGGTCACAGTTCCGGCCTTGGCGGCCGGAGAACACGGCGGCGGTCACGGCGCCGGACCGCACGGCGCCCCCGGCAATCCGGGCGACGTCTCCCGCACCATCGAAGTGACCATGTTCGACAATTATTACGAACCCGAGTCCCTGGACATCGAGGAAGGGGAGACCGTGCGTTTCGTCGTCACCAACAAAGGCGAGTTCGTGCATGAATTCAGCATCGCCACGCCGGGGATGCACAAGGACCACGCGCCGGAAATGATGATGATGATGGAGCACGGCGTGTTGGAGCCGGACCGCATCAACCATGAAGCGGCCAAGCATATGCAAGCGACCATGGGCCATGGCATGCATGAGGAAGGTAACAGCATCCTTCTGGAACCCGGCAAGACCGGCGAGATCATCTGGAAATTCCCCGATCACGCCGCGCTGGAATTCGCCTGCAACGTTCCCGGTCACTATGACGCCGGGATGACGGGCAAGATCCGTCTGTCGCACTGATCCGGGAGCAAACAAGACCATGAAAGCTATGATCCTGGCCCGGGCGGCGACGCTCGGGCTGGGTCTCGCGACCACGGCGGCGGGAGCCGTCCAGGCCGGGACCTACAATCTGACCGTGGACGAAGTGACCATCGACACGGGCGACTTCAAGAAAACCGGCATCGGGTATAACGGGGCCTCCCCCGGCCCAGTGCTGCGGTTCAAGGAAGGCGAGGATGTCGTCATCAACGTGACGAACAACCTGTCGGAATCGACCTCGATCCACTGGCATGGGCTGATCCTGCCCTATCAGCAGGACGGCGTGCCGAAGATCAGCTATCCGGGCATCGCCCCCGGTGAGACCTTCACCTACCGCTTCCCGATCGTTCAGTCCGGCACCTATTGGTTCCACAGCCATAGCGGCTTTCAGGAACCGGACGGCGCCTATGGCGCGATCGTGATCGAACCGAAGGACCGGGAGCCGTTCCGCTACGACCGTGAATATGTCGTGCAACTGACCGACGCCCACCCGCATTCCGGCAATCGCGTGATGCGGAACCTGAAACTCTCGCCGGACTACTACAACCGCAAGCAACGGACCTTCGGCGACTTCCTGTCGGATGCCAGCGAAATGGGGTTCGACGCGGCACTTGCCGACCGCAAGGCCTGGGGCGAAATGCGGATGATGCCGACCGATATCGAGGACGTTCAGGGTTTCACGCCCCTGATCAACGGCAAGGGGCCGGAACAGAACTGGACCGGTCTGTTCAAGCCGGGTGAGCGGGTCCGCCTGCGCTTCATCAACTCCTCCGCCATGACCTATTTCGACATCCGCATACCGGGCCTGAAAATGACCGTCGTGCAGGCGGACGGGAACAATGTGCTGCCCGTCACCGTGGACGAATTCCGGATCGCCGTGGCGGAAACCTATGACGTCATCGTCCGACCAGAGGAGGACAAGGCCTACACCGTCTTCGCCGAATCCATGGGCCGCACCGCCTATGCCCGCGGCACGCTGGCGCCGCGGGAAGGCATGGAAGCAGAGGTACCTGCCCTGCGCGAAGACCCACTGTTGACCATGGCGGATATGGGCATGGCCCATGAAGGTCATGGCGGCATGCAGGGCATGGACCACAGCCGGATGTCTTCTGGCACACACACCATGGCCGACGGCAGCACGATGGCGGGCATGTCCCACGGCGCCATGCAGGGCATGGACCACAGCCAGATGTCTTCTGGCAGCCACACGATGCCCGACGGCACGGTGATGCAAGGCATGGCCCACGGCGGCATGAAGGGGATGGATCATTCCGCGCATGGCGGCATGGCCATGGAAAAAGCCGATCCGTTCTATGCACCGGGCAGCGGGCTGGCCCCGAAAGCGGCAAACGGCGGGAAGTTCCTGTCCTATGCCGACCTGAAGGCCCATAAGCCGCTGTACGAGCATCGCGATGCGACCCGGGAAATCGAACTGCGCCTGACCGGCAACATGGAACGCTACATCTGGTCGATCAACGGCGTGAAATACAAGGACGCCGATCCGATCCGTCTGCAATACGGCGAGCGGGTGCGCTTTAAATTCGTCAACGAGACGATGATGACCCACCCCATGCATCTGCACGGCATGTGGTCGATCATTGATACCGGCAGCGGCAAGCGCAACCCGGTGAAGCACGTGGTCAGCGTGTCGCCCGGTACGACCGTCTTTATGGAAACCGAGGTCGACGCGCCCGGACAATGGGCCTTCCATTGCCATCTGTCCTACCACGCCGACAGCGGCATGTTCCGCAAGGTGATCGTCGAGGGCGGCCCGAAACAGGCCGCCGCGGAACACAGCATGAAGACGGGAGGGTGATCGCATGCGGAAACACATCGCCACATCCGCCGCGGCCGCTCTGACGGTACTGCTTCCCCTGTTTCCGGCCCAGGCCGAACAGCTGATCTGGGGAGTCCAGGCGGAACAGTTCGAATACCGTATCAGCAACGATGCCGAGGTCGCCGCCTGGGATGTCGACGGGGTGATCGGCACCGACGAATTCAAACTTCGCTATATCGGCGAGGGCGAATACGTCGATGACAAGGAGGATACGCTCGAGGTTTTCGAGAACCGCCTCGTCGGCCAGATCCCGATCTCCGACTTCTTCGACGCCAAGGCGGGGGTTCGCCTGGACGCGCCGGACGGGCCTGACCGCTGGTACGGCGTCCTCGGCATCCAGGGCCTCGCGCCGCAATGGTTCGAGGTCGACCTGGACCTGTTCGTCAGCGAGAACGGAGATACAAGCGCCAGGATCGATGCGGAATACGAGGCCTTGCTGACGAACTATGTCACGCTGATCCCCAGTATCGAACTGGACCTGCCTTTCAGCGACGACGAGGAAATCGGCATCGGTGCCTTCGGACCGAAACTGGAGGTCGGCGCGCGCCTCAGCTACGACCTCGTGGACCGAACCGTCTCGCCCTATATCGGTGTTCACTACGAACGCGTCTTCGGCAAGACGGCGGACTTCAAGACCGAGGAAGGCGAAGAGAAGGACGAGCTTTATTTCGTCATCGGCTCGCGTTTCATGTTCTGACGCGGCCAATTGGGTGGAATGGCGGGGCCGATGACATGCGATCGGCCCCGCTCTCTTCCGAACCATGATAGACTCGGCCGGCGAGCCGGCATGGAGTAATGCGACAATGATGATGGAAACGGGCCAGCATGGTTTCATGGTCTGGATGCTGGTGCCGGTGCTGCTGGTCGTCCTGGCCGCCGGGTTTCTCGGCTATCAACTCAGGCCGGCACCCAAATCCGCGCTCGAAAGGCTGCAGCCCGGTAACCGCTTTCGCATCGACGAAAACCCCGCCGACCTCCCTTCATCCACAGAGCCGGAAGACCTGCTGATCGTGATCCCCGATATCAGCGGCTATACGCGCTTCATGTCGCTCTCCAAACTGGGCCTCGCCCATGCCCATTACGTGATCGCGCAACTGCTTGCCGCGGTGCTGAAAGCGGGCAGTGTCACCTTTCGTCCAATGCGTCTGGAAGGAGACGCCGTGGTTTTCTACGCAAGCGTTTCGAAGACCGGTCCGGTGGATGTCGGGCGTGCCCTCATGGAAATCATGCAGGCCTTCGATACCCGACAGGATAGTTTGATCCGCGAAAACGCCTGTCCCTGCCAAGCCTGTACGGCAATTGGCGAACTAGACTTGAAGATCATTGTCCATCACGGCGAGGTGCTGCGGTTCAGCATGGGCGGGATGGAGGATCTTTCCGGCGAAGCCATCATCACCGCGCATAGACTGCTGAAAAACGGGGTCGGGCAACCGCGCTATATTCTGGTGACCGAAGGCACCTCCCCCTTTGTCGATTTCCAAAAAGACCTGCAGCAACGACGACTTACAGAAGAATTGGACAGCAGCGGCACGATAAATGCCACCGCCTATGACATTCCTCGAACGGCCCCGCTTGCGCATGGTGATCTATTGTCCGTTCCGAACCTGCCCGCGCGGGCGAAGGACCTGGTGAGAAAACTCAGTATCGCTTTCTGAGGAACACTATTATTGCAATTGCGAATTATTCGCGATAATGAGCCCGGAGCGGTCCCGCCCCGCCCGGAGTATTCAGCGTGCCCCCCATATTTGTCGTCATGCTCATCGCCGTGTGTGAGCCGGACCTCCTTCATTGCGCTCCGATTGAAACCTGGAACGATGTTTGGAAATCGGTAGAGGACTGTAACCGGGCCAAAGCCGGGATCACACGGGAAGTCGAAGCAGATCTCGGCGGCGCCAAGGTCGTGATGGGAAAATGTCGTCTCTATCTGGACGAGCATCGGCGGTTAGGGGACTCCATGATCGCAGAGCATCCTGAACCGTCCAGACATTTACTTTTCTGAGACCCTGGAACCAGACCGGCAGCAAGCTCTCGCTCAACCATTGACCCGCCAACCGATCATGGGGCCACCATGCATTTCTCCGCCAATTCTTCTCAAAATCGCCCAAATGACGCATCGGTCTGTGCGGCGTGCAGGCTCTAACCCTTCGACGAGATAAACCGGCGAGGCGTCTGGGATACCGGGTTGACGATGGCGGGCGTCAGATAGGGATACAGCAGCAAGTCCTGCTCAAACTCCGTATAGCCCGCACCGGCCGGCAGGGTCGGGTAATTATGGTCGACCATGCCCCCCAGCGGCACCACCGGTTCCTGGTCGGGATTCGAAAAATCGGGCCAGGAAACGGTCTGGAAGGAGAAGCCGGTCGTCTCTATTCCCAGAATAAAGTCGATGCCGGCCGCCGCCGCTGCGTCATAGACCCGCCGCAACCATGCCGCCTTCTGGGACGGCAAGTCCCTGACCCTGACGCCGGCCTATGATATCTGCCCGCAGGGCCGCACCGGCAATGTCGCCACCCAGGCCATGCTGCTCAAGGGACAGGACCGTTCCAGCACGCTGGAAGCCTGCCTGAACGCGGCGACGGACTATCAATTGGGAGAGGCCGAGGCGATCGCCATCGTGGAACAACAGATCGCGGCCATCGCCGAAAACTGGGCCGAGGTTTGCCGACTGGCGGATGTCAGCCCTGTCGACCGCGCCCTCTTCGCCAGCCGCCAGTTCCTGAACGGCTATTGCCTAAGCGGGATCGAAGACCGTCACGTGGGTCTGCGAGATGTATTCATGCAAGCGGTTTCGCAGATTCAGGCCTAGCCGTTCTGAAGTGTGACGCTGCGGATCGGTCTATTTTCGCTCATTTCTTTTTGGCCTTTTTCTTACGAAAATCTGACTTGTATAGATTCGTGAGTCGACGCATCAATTCCGTCCCTCGAGCTACGGTATCGCCATCTGACTTTGCAGAAAGTGAGCTGTAAACTCTGGATACGCGGCGAGCCGACTCTTTAAAGACCGATACGTCGATATTTTTCGGGTCGGGAATGCTGAGTGCGATTTTTGCTGCGGGTGGCGAGACCATTTTACAGAGTGTTCTCGTGACACCAGAAGCGACATAAAATTTGACATTCTTTATATCGCCGCCACTCATTCCTTCGCTCTCCAAAAAGCGCTCTGTCGCAGCAACAATTTGAACGCACGTCAGATAAATCGGCAATGGGTACTTCCCTTCACCGAACAGCAGGCTATATCGATCGTCTTTTTTTTAGTAATCACCTGGTCTCGCCCGAGCGTCGTTGGGACGTTGCAAAAGGACTGTTAGGACCGCTTGTGTCACTGCGTTGACACTAATGATCTTTGAAACAGGTTTTCCTTGGTCCCGGTAGAAGCCTTTTCGTCTGTCGTAGTAGAGACCGACTTTTTTGAATACTTCTTCAATGTCACGATGTATTTGATCCGTCATGCGCAACTGGGCGGGCAGCATGCGATTCTGGCTATTGGTAGCCCTAATAACCTTGTCTCGAACATCTGCATCGCTCGTCTCAATAACACGTACAAGGACAGAGCGGTCGTCAGCTTCGTCGTCGTCGTCGCTAAAATGGTCAAATATCTCTCTGGAGGTCTGCAATCCGTTGACAATCTGTGGGTCTTGAACGTCCACCCTAAGGTGCCCAGCAGGCGTTGCTTTTGGCGTTATGATAGTTATTCCATTGTTGAGAAGCCAAAAATTGGGCTTTTGAGATTCTTCATCCAGCGACGCACGTATCTGCGTGTTCACCCCGACATTCTGCTGATAACCACGAACGTTCGATTCAAAAATGGACTCGGTGAGGTCTCCGTTTTCATCTTTGAGAAACTCATAATATTTCTTCAAATTAACCAGACCTACGGTACCATCCTTTGCTGCCATTGGCGTTTCTGACCAGTTAAGCTTTCGACTCTTTGGTGGTCTCTTTTGCACCTGATCCCAAAGCTGCTCTGCACCTACAAAGTGGTACTCGGACTCTGCCTTAATGTGAGACTTGGTCTTTTCTAGAACGCGATTACTAGCGTCAACGGCATATGGGTCAGGAGAAACATCATCACCTGTTATATAGTAGTAATCGATACTATTTTCCGGGAAACTTCCTGATACCTTCAAGTAAGTTTCCTTCCAAGTGCGCATAATCCGGACAACATTTTCATTGTATCGGACTCCAAAGCTGTCCGCTGGCTTCGATAGATCAAAAAAATCGTCTGTGAATTGTATCCCTTTTTCTATTTCCGTCGGCTGAAATCCACCGCTCTCTTTCACCTGCATAAAAATCAATCGAATCCGAGACACATTTTTGGCGTCAAACTCTACGGTCTCATCGATAACTTGACGCTGATTAGCGATTAAAAAAATTGCGTCGTATCCGCCATCGTTTCCGCCATCCACGATGCCGGACAGTATCTCCTCATCATCCAGCATGTACGGTTTCACGAATTGCTCGACACAATAATAGAGCCACGGATCAACATTTATTCCAGCGACCCTAACCTTCCATGCTTCGAAATTGGCCTTAAGTACAATTGCATCGTTGGTAGACATTGTCCGCCACCTCCATTAGCCAGATACAGAATGGCTCTTTCGGACGTGTTCAGACAAGGAAATAATACCCGCTTAGGTCGCGCGGCGCGGAACGTCGCCATAGCGATTTTTCCCTCGAAACCGGAACGGCCGCGCCCGACCTTTTTCAAGGCATCCGTCGTCGCATTGTCGCTGTGATTGCAATTGACGCTCCATAGAATGAATGCGGCCAACACTGGGGCTACGTCCCGCCCCTTGTCTAACAACGTGTAAAGAAAGCTGCCCCAGCTTTCCGGATCACGGGTTATGGACACCAAACCGTTCCAATCTAACCACTCCGACCGCTGGTCCAGAATATCGGTGGAAATCCCCTTCCAACCATTCTCAGCACTTGCGAAAAGATGCGCGCGCCCTTTATCGCCATGTGGAGGACCACGAGCAGCGTCCTTTGATCCCCGAAATCGGACGCTAAAGGCCTTCCACCCTTGTTGAGTCGAACGCCTACGCCGCGTCCTTCACCGCCTCTTCCGGTTCATTCGGATCGTAGGCCAGGCTCGGGGACAGCCATTTCTCCGCCTCTTCCACCGTCATACCCTTACGGGCCGCATAGTCGGCAACCTGGTCGCGGTTGATGCGGCCGACACCGAAATAGCGGGCGTCGGGGTGGCTGAAATAGAAACCGGAGACGGCGGCGGCCGGCCACATCGCAAAGGATTCGGTCAGCGTAACGCCCGCTTTTTCCTCCGCATCCAGCAGGCGGAACAACAGGCCTTTTTCGGTATGCTCAGGACAGGCCGGATAGCCGGGCGCCGGGCGGATGCCGCGATAGTCCTCGGCGATCAGGCCGGCATTGTCCAACGCCTCGTCCGGTGCATATCCCCACAGCTCCCGCCGCACGCGCTTGTGCAGGTATTCCGCCAGGGCCTCGGCGAACCGGTCGCCCAGGGCCTTTACCATGATAGAGTCGAAGTCACGATTTTCCTGCGCGAAACGGTCGGCGATCCGGTCCGGTTCCGGTCCGGCGGTGACGGCAAACCCGCCGATCCAATCCTGGATACCGGTATCGGCCGGGGCGACGAAATCGGATAGGCACAGATTGGGCCGACCGGCGGATTTGTCGCCCTGCTGCCGCAGGAAACGGAAATGCTCGAGCAGATAGGCCCGGCTTTCATCGGTGTAGAGTGCAACGTCGTCGCCTTCCGCATGGGCCGGCCAGAAACCGACCACGGCGCGCGGCTGGAACCATTCCTCGGTCACGATCCGGTCCAGCATCGCCTGCGCCTTTTCAAAAAGGTCGCGCGCGACATCGCCTTTCTTCTCGTCCTCCAGCACCCGCGGGAAGGCCCCTTTCACGCCCCAGGTATGGAAGAAGGGCGTCCAGTCGATATGCTCGGCGATCTCGGCCAGCGACAGATCCTCGATTTCCCGAACCCCGGTAAAACCGGGCTGCGGCGGGGTATAGGAAGACCAATCCGGCGCGAACTTGTTTCTGCGCGCGGTTTCCAGCGAGACACCACCCTTGGCGCGCGCATCGGGTGAACGATTATCGCGGATCGCCGCATAGTCGGCCGCCGCCTCGTCCAGCACCTGCTGCCTGGTCTGGTCGGACAACAGGCGGGAAACCACGGCGACGGCGCGCGAGGCGTCGTCCACATGGATGACCCCGCCGCTGTATTGCGGCGCGATCTTCAGCGCGGTGTGCTTCTTGCTGGTGGTCGCGCCGCCAATCAGCAGCGGAATGTCGAAGCCCTGACGCTCCATTTCCGAGGCCACTTCGACCATCCGATCCAGGCTGGGTGTGATCAGCCCGGAAAGGCCGATGACATCGACGTTTTCCGCCCGGGCGACCTCCAGGATCTTCTCCGTCGGGACCATGACGCCGAGGTCGATGACTTCATAGTTGTTACATTGCAGAACGACGCCGACGATGTTCTTGCCGATATCATGCACATCGCCCTTCACCGTCGCCATCAGGATCTTGCCCTTGCCTTGCCGATCCTCTGCGCGCTTGTCCGCCTCCATGTAGGGGATCAGGTGATTGACGGCGAGTTTCATGACCCGCGCGCTCTTTACGACCTGGGGCAGGAACATCTTGCCCGATCCGAACAGGTCGCCGACCACGTTCATGCCGGCCATCAACGGGCCTTCGATCACCTCCAGCGGACGGTCGGCGGCTAGACGTGCTTCTTCGGTATCGTCGACCACATGCTTGTCGATACCGTTGACCAGGGCGTGGCGCAGGCGCTCCGCAACCGGCTTTTCCCGCCATTCGGCATTGGCGGCTTCCTTTTTCGGCCCGCCCGTATCGCGGACTTCTTCGGCCAGCGCCAGCAGGCGTTCGGTCGCGTCGTCCCGGCGATTCAGGATCACGTCTTCCACTGTGTCGCGGATGTTTTCGGGGATCTCGTCATAGATGTCGATCTGCCCCGCATTGACGATCGCCATGGTCAACCCGGCGCGGATCGCGTGATACAGGAAGACCGAATGCATCGCCCGGCGGATCGGCTCATTCCCCCGGAAGGAGAAGGAAAGATTGGAGACCCCGCCGGAGACATGACAGCCAGGCAGGCGCTCGCGGATCTGCCGCGTCGCCTCGATGAAGGCGACGCCGTAATCGTTATGTTCCTCGATCCCCGTCGCCACGGCGAAGATGTTCGGATCGAAGATGATGTCATGCGGACGGAATCCCGCCTTGCGCGTCAACACGGCGTGGCTGCGCTCGGCGATCTCAACCTTGCGGTCGACCGTGTCTGCCTGGCCGTCCTCGTCGAACCCCATGACGACGACCGCGGCGCCCAGCTTGCGCACCTCCCGCGCATGCATCAGGAATTCGTCCTCGCCTTCCTTCAGGCTGATGGAATTCACCACGCATTTGCCCTGGGCGCATTTCAGCCCCGCCTCTACGACCGACCATTTCGACGAGTCGATCATCAGCGGCACACGGCTGATATCCGGCTCCGACGCGATCAGGTTCAGGAAGGTGGTCATCGCCGCCTCCCCGTCGATCAGGCCGTCATCCATGTTGACGTCGATGATCTGCGCGCCCGCCTCGATCTGCTGGCGCGCCACGTCGAGCGCACCGGTGTAATCGTCGGCCTGAATGAGCTTCCGGAACTTGGCGGAGCCGGTGACGTTCGTCCGCTCGCCGATATTGATGAATGTCCCAATCATTGCGCACGGAACTCGAACAGTTCGAGGCCGGACAGGCGCAGACGCGGATTGGCCGTCGGAATATCCCGCGGGGCAATGCCGTCCACCGCCGCCGCGATGGCGCGAATATGGTCGGGCGTGGTGCCGCAGCAACCGCCAACGATATTCACCAGGCCGTCCTGCGCCCATTGGGCCAGAGCGCCGCTAGTCTCTTCCGGCGTCTCATCATAGCCGCCCAACTCGTTCGGCAGACCAGCATTGGGATAGGCGCTGATCCGCACGTCGGCGATGCGCGACAGTTCGGCGATATGCGGCCGCATCTCGTCCGCGCCCAGGGCGCAGTTCAAACCAACGCTGAATGGCCGGACATGTTCGACCGAGGCCCAGAAGGCTTCCGGCGTCTGACCGGTCAAGGTCCGGCCGGAGCGGTCTGTGATCGTGCCGGAGATCATGACCGGCAATTCTATGCGGCGTTCCTCGAAGATCGTTTGTATGGCATACAGCGCCGCCTTGGCGTTCAGCGTGTCAAAAATGGTTTCGACCAGCAGCAGATCGACGCCGCCGTCGATCAGGCCCAGGGTCGCATCGCGATAGGCGGCGACCAGCGTGTCGAAATCGATCGCGCGATAGCCGGGATCGGTGACGTCGGGGGAGATCGAGGCAGTCTTGTTCGTCGGCCCGATCGCGCCGGCCACGAAACGCGGTTTCAGGGGCGTCAGCGCCGTCCATTCATCCGCCATGGAATTGGCCAGACAGGCCGATTGGCGGTTCAATTCATAGGACAGGTCCTCCAGCCCGTAATCGGCCTGGGACACTGCATTGGCGTTGAAGGTATTGGTGCCTATGATATCCGCGCCGGCCTCCAGGTAGGCGTCATGAATGCGGCGGATCAATTCCGGCTGGGTCAGGGACAGCAGTTCGTTATTGCCGAACAGGTCCGCCTTGGTATCGGCAAAGCGTTCGCCGCGATAATCGGCTTCCGTCGGTTTTTCCGCCTGGATCATCGTGCCCATCGCGCCGTCCATGACCAGGATGCGGCTATCCGCCGTTTCGGTCAGCAGTTCGATATTGGATGACTGTGTCGCCATAGTCGGCCTCTCTTCCTTAATTTCCGTCCCGAACGATCTTCATGCTTCTCGGCAGGCGCGGGACTTTCAGGCGGCGATCCGGCCGCCCGGTTTTCTGCTATCGGTTTCAATGCCGGCGGCGCGGAAGATATCCAGCGTCAGCCCGGCCTTGTTCAGGGTGAAGACGTGGAATCCGTCGACGCCGGCCGCGCGCAGTCGTTCAATCTGCTCGGCCCCGACCTCGACCGCGATCCGGCGCGTCGCCTCCGCATCGTCCTCGTGCCCGGCAAAGCGATCGCGCAGCGCCTGCGGAAGGGTGCCGCCGCATTTGCCGGCGAAGTCTTCCAGACGGCGGAAATTCAGGATTGGCAGGAAGCCGGGAACGACTTCCAAGCCGATGCCCGCACCGGCGGCGCGGTCGCGATACCGCAGGAAGGCGTCATCGTCGAAACAGAACTGGCACAGGGCCCGGTCGGCGCCGGCATCGGCCTTGCGCTTCAGATTCTCGATATCCCGCCCCTGCCCGTCGATCCCCGGGCCGCTGGTTTCCGGATGCCCTTCCGGAAAGGCCGCCACATTGACTTCGAAACCGTGCCGCTGCTTCAAGGCGGCGACGAAGCCGGAAGCATGGTCATAGGCGCGGATCGCGTCCTTGTCCTCCGCCGCATCGCCCCGCAGGGCGACGAGCGCGCGGACGCCCATCTCCCAGAACCGCTCGGCCGTGGCGTGAATTTCCTCCCGCGTCGCGCCGGAACAGGTCAGATGCGCCGCGACCGGCGAAGCCGTCACCGACTGAACGTCCTTGATCGTGTGCAGGCTGGCCTCCGTGTCCGAGCCCAGCGCGCCATAGGTCACGGACGCGAAACGCGGGCCCAGGGCGTCGAGCTGCGCCGCCGAGCGCCGCAGTGTCGCCGCGGCCTTCTCGGTCCGGGCCGGAAAATATTCGAAGGAAAGCTTCAACTCTGTCATCTGCGCCTCTCCGCCGGGACGGCCTGCGGGCCTTCCGATCCCGTCACTTGTGTCACACGGCCATTATGCACATCAATATCAATATATCAAGTTTTCTTGATTTCTTGATTTCCCCCGAACTCTATGGCGAATGAAGGCCCAGAAAGAACGTTGTCGGCGGCTGGAACGGGACCCGCGATAGGGTGGTGGTTGTGGATTTGTTGCTTCAGGCCCTGCGCGCGGCAGGGGAACAGACACGGTTGAGAATTCTGGCGCTCTGCGCCGACCACGAATTGTCGGTCACGGACCTGATACAGGTCCTGGGCCAGACGCAGTCGCGCGTCTCACGTCATCTGAAAATCCTGGTCGAAGCCGGTTTGCTGGAGCGCTATCAGGAAGGCCAGTGGGCACGCTATCGACTGGCCGGTCAGGGGTCGGTCATCCCGGGACAGGCCGCGAACAAGTCCGGCATCTCCCTCGCCCGCTATATCCTGCAGAATATCGACATGATGCACCCGGTCTTCCGGCGCGATCACGAGAACCTGACCCGGAGGCTGGACGCGCGCCAGCAGCGCATCCAGCAATTCTTCCGGGACAATGCCCCGAAATGGGAGGAGATGCGCACCGACCTCGTCGACCAGCCGGCGATCGACGCCCATATCCGCAAGCTGCTTTTGGCAAAGCCGGTGAAGCATCTGCTGGATGTCGGCACCGGCACCGGCAAGGCGCTGCTGGACCTCGGCCCCTCCATCGGAGCCGGGATCGGGATCGACAATTCCTTCGCCATGCTGGACATCGCCCGCACCAATATCGAGGAATCGAGCCTCAACAACTGTCAGGTCCGCCATGCGGACATGACGCAGATGCCCTATGAGGCGGAGACCTTCGACACCGCCCTGGTTCATATGGTGCTGCATTACACGGAGGCACCCGCCCAGGTGATCGGCGAGATCGCCCGCGTGCTGACCAAGGGCGGGCGCGTCCTGATCGTCGATCTGGTCCGCCACGACAATGCGGATATCCGCACCACGCTGCAGCATGTCTGGTCCGGCTTCGCCGAGGACGAAATGGCGGACTGGCTCACCCAATCGGGCCTGACGGTCGAGGATCGCGCGGAATTCACCGGCGGCAAGCTGACCGTGTTCGCGACGCTGGCGGTGAAGGACGGCGCCTAGTCCCCAGCCGCCCGAACCAGCAATCGACGGGCGGCCGCCATGACGTGTTTCTTATAGTCCTTCCGGGACCAGCCGCATTGCCGGGTCAGCAGTTCCCAGTTCCGGATCGACAGCAGCATCCAGTATAGGTCTGTCGCGGTCTTCACCGTCAGGCCCGGGGCCAGATCCCCATCCTTCTTCAAGGCCTCCACTGCCGCCTCGCAGCCTTCGCGCATATCCTGCATCCTGGCGTTCCAGGCCCGGGCCGCTTCCTCATCCGTCTCGACCATGGCCAGGAAGGCTTTGGCGAGGCCGTGGATTTCCGGAAGGTAATCCGCCCAGCAGGCGGTATAGGCGTCCAGCCTCTCCCGGCCCGTTTCCGCGTTTCGGCTGGCCGCCAGCCGTTCGGCCACGCCCCTGCGTTCGTCATCCAGCCGGGTCGCCGCGATCAGCAAATCCGCGCGGGACGGAAAATGCAGATAGACCGCCTGGCGCGACACGCCAGCCGCCTTTGCAATATCCGACATGCGCACGCGGGCGGGGTCGCCCGCCTCGAGCAGGTCGAGCGTGCAGCTCAATATTTTTTCGCGGGTTTCGCTTCCATCTCTTGACATTGTGTCAAGTTACACCTATTTGCCGTTTCGTCAAACTTTACACCGTGTCCATTTAAACACTGAGAGGAATCGATCATGACCGTTACCCGAGAAGTTCAGAAACCCGTCGTCATCCTGGGCGGCGCGGGCAAGACCGGCGCCCGCGTGGCCGCCCGCCTTCAGGCGCAGGGGCGCCCGGCCCACATCCTGTCCCGGTCCACCGGCACGCGCTTCGACTGGGAGGACAAATCCACCTGGGAAAGCGCCGTCGAGGGCGCGGGCGCCCTGTTCATCGTGTACCAGCCGGACCTCGCCGTGCCGGGCGCGGTCGACGATATCCGTCAATTGACCGCCATCGCCCTGCGTCAGGGCGTCCGGCGCATGGTCCTGCTGTCGGGTCGGGGTGAGGAAGAAGCGCAAGCCGCCGAACGCGTGCTGCAGGAAAGCGGTGCCGACTGGACCGTGATCCGGGCTAGCTGGTTCGCACAGAATTTCAGCGAAACCTTCATCCTCGATGCCTTGATGACCGGCGAACTGGCCCTGCCCGTCGCCGATGTGAAGGAACCCTTCATCGACGTGGACGACATCGCCGACGTGGCCGCGGCCGCCCTGACGGACGACAAGCATATCGGCCGGCTGTACGAAGTGACCGGTCCGCGCTTGTTGACCTTCGCCGAAGCGGTCACCGAGGTGGCCCAGGCCAGCGGCCGCGACTTCCGCTTCCGCCGGATCACGCCTGAGGACTATGCCGCCGGTCTGGAAGCGGCCGAGGTTCCGGCGGACTTCATCTGGTTGCTGAACTATCTGTTCACCACCGTCTTGGACGGCCGCAACGCGCATGTCACGGACGGCGTCCGACAGGCCCTGGGCCGCGATGCCCGGGACTTCGCCGACTATGCACGCGATGCCGCCGCGACCGGCGTCTGGGCCGACACACGGGAGGGCCGGTCGTGAGCCCGGATCTCCTCACCTTCCTCACTGCCGCGACGGGTGTCGCGGCGGCCCTGGTCGGCGGCATCTTCTTCGCCTTTTCGAGTTTCGTGATGGCCGGCCTTGGCCGCGCCGGCCCGGAAGCGGGGACCAAGGCGATGCAGCAGATCAACATCACGGTGATCAACCCGCTCGTCTTCCTGTTCCTCCTGGGCACCGCCGTTCTCGGTGCGGTGGTCGCCGCGATGGCGCTGATCTCCACAAGCGCAGGCCTGTTTCCCACGCTCGGTGCGGCGCTCTACATCTTCGGCTGCATCGGCGTGACCGGAACCCGGAACGTGCCCCTGAACAATGCCCTGGAACGGGTCGACGCCGGAACGCCGGAGGGCAACGCCGTTTGGGAAGATTATCTGCGGCGCTGGACTTTCTGGAACCATGTCCGGACCCTGGCCTGCATCGGATCGGCCGGATTTATCCTCGCCGGTGCATTGCAGATGTGACGGCGGACCGGGGAGATGCCGGCCCATTTCGTTCTAAATTCCAGGGACATATTCAAGACAGGAAGAGTGAACGTTATGGACCTCAATTTCAAAGGCAAGAAGGCGCTGGTAACCGGGGCAAGCGCGGGGATCGGCTTTGCAGTGGCGCAGATCCTGGCGCGCGAAGGTGCACAGCTGGCCGTCGCCGCGACCGGCGCGGACCGGCTGAAACCCCTGCTGGACGCAATCGCCGCGGAAGGCCTGCCGGCGCCCGCCGTCTGCACCGCCGATCTGACCGATCCCGACGGCCCGGCTTCCCTCGCCAGGCAGGCGCTGGACGCGCTGGGCGAGGTGGACATCCTGATCAACAATGCGGGCGCGTCCCGGCCGATGCAGGGGATTTCCGAAGAAGAGGCCGAGAAAGTCTGGGAAGACTCGATGGCCCTCAACTTCACCTCCAACCGGAAACTGGCCCAGGCGCTGCTGCCCGGGATGCGGCAGCGCGGCTGGGGCCGGGTGGTCAACATCTCCGGCGCCCTGGTCTATTGGAACGTCAATGCGGCCACCCCCGCCAAGGCCGCCCTGACCAGCTGGTCCAAGGGCCTCGCTGCCGAGGTCGCGAAAGACGGGGTGACGGTGAATTGCGTCGCGCCCGGCCGGATCAAGACGCGGCAGATCATGGAACGGCTGCACCCGACCGAGGAATCGCGGGACGCTTTCATCTCCTCGATGATCCCGTCGGGCCGTTTCGGGGAGCCGGAGGAGATCGCCAATGTGATCGTCTTCCTTGCCTCCCCCATCGCCGGCTACGTCACCGGCGTGACCGTGCCGGTCGACGGCGGCATGCACCGTTACGCGTTCTGAAACGGCAAACGGGGCGGCCTTTGCCGCCCCGTCCCCGTACTGATACCTGCCCGATTTACAGATCGGCCGCGGCCTTGTGCTCGATCTTCCGCCAGTTGCTTTCCGCCTTGGCGATCGTGCCCTTCCGGTCCTTCTGATAGGCTTTGAAGATCTCCTCGTTCAGAAAGACGTAGAGCTTGCCGCCCTCGACCGCGGCATATTGCGGGTCGCCGTCGAACTTCTTTCCGACCGAGACGCCGAAGGTGCAGAAGCCGCCATTCTGCGGCAGATAGGCCGACGGCGACTGCTGGAATTCCTTCATGTTCTCCGCCGAGGCGAAGTAATAGGCCACGCCGTCATGCACGGCGGTATGGGCCGCGCTGCCCTCGATGCGGTTGCCGAGCTTGATGAAGGCAACGGGATCGACCCCGTGCAGGCCGAGCGGCGCCCCGGCGGCGGTCAGACCGTTGGACACGTTGTATTCATCCGCCGCGAAGGCGGTCGTGGTGACCGGCGCGGCAGCCAGCAGTCCGGCCAGGGCGATGGAGGCGAGTGTTGCGGACGTCTTCATGATGTCATTTCCCAATGTTGGTTTCGGTTGTTGCGCCACCCGGTGCGGGTGACACGCCCGAAATCGGACCTTCGGGACGATCGATCAACGCATCCGCTTTTCTTTGGGATGATCCGCAACGCCATCGGGACGATCTGCAAAAATCGCCGGTCGCCGGTATGCAATTCAGGCCGCGGCCTGGCGATAGGCTTTCGGTGGACGGCCGAATTTGGCGGCGAAGGCGCGGGTAAAGGCAGCCGGCGATTTGTAGCCGGACCGGGCGGCGACCTCCTGCACGCTGGCCCCGCCGCCATCCAGCATGGCAAGGGCCTTTTGCAGCCGCCAGTCGGCGATATAGGCCATCGGCGCGGTGCCGGTCAGATGCGAGAAACGGTCCGAAAACCGGCTGCGCGACATGCCCACATGCCGGGCCAGACCGTCGACCGTCCAATCCGCGCCGGGGCTTTCGTGGACCGCGGCCAGTGCCTTGCCGATCTGCGGGTCACGCAAGGCTTCCATGAAGCCGACCAGCGGCCCGCCGTCGATATGGGCGTTCAGGACTTCGATGAAGAGTACCTCGGATAAACGTGTCGCCGCGGCGACCGACCCGAGGGAGCCGGACAGCACCCGCCGGGCAATCAGCCGCAGGCAATCGTCCAGCCAGGGCAAACGCGCGCGATCCGCCGCCGTCACCAGCAACTGGTCCGGTAAGGCCCGCAGGAAGGGGTGATCGGCCCCTTGCCTGAAGGTGAAATGACCGCAGACCATCTGCGTTGCGTCCCGGTTGTCGCCGGCACCGAGGACCAGAACGCCTTTCCCGTCATAGCCCGCATCCTGCAGCACGGTTTCCAGTTCAGGCACGGCTTTGGGTGCCGGATCGCTCGATAGAGAATGGCTGCGCCCGGCCGGGATCATCACCAGGTCGCCCGGCCCCAAAGTCAGGACGCCCCCGTCGGCACAGGCGACATGGCAGGTCCCGGTGACGACCAGATGGAAGCGCGCCGCCCGGTTCAGTTCCGGAACCCGGACCGACCAGTCGCCGGAAAAATGGGTCCTGAAATACAGCGCGCCCTTCAGGTCCAGCGTGCTCAAAATATCGTCCAACGGATCCATGCGGCATTTCCCTCCGTCAATCGGCCGGCTCGGCGTCCAGGCGGAAACGCCGGAAAGTATTCCCTTCGATCTCCACGTTTCCGTCCTCGACGAAACCGAAACGCCGGATCGCACCCGCATTCGTCCGGCCCGGCGGTAGCAGGGCGGTGATGAAAGGCAGCTTCATCTCACCGAAGGCGCGCTGCTTCACCGCCATAAAGATCCGCCGCCCCCATCCCCAGAACCGCGGATGCAGGATCAGTGCGAAATCCGCCTCGCCCCGTTCCGGCTGCAGCCCACCCCAGCCGGCGAACTCACCATTGATGCAAAATGCCCAGGGGCCGTAACCATGCTGCTCCCAAAGCGCCCGTTTCGCCGCCTGGAAGGCGCGGCACTCCTCCACCCCGAAACGTCCCCTCAGCAACGGCAGCAAGCGACCCACCGCGGGGTCGTTCATCAGATCGATGAGGTCCTTCTCGGCGATGGTATCGAGGGAGACGAAGGCTAGGTCATGCACGATTCACGATCCCGTCTGTGCTGAGGCATGGACAGGGAATACATCCGGCGTTCATGCGCGGAAAGAAACAGCTTCGTGAACGAAAACCCGGCCGTGACGTCCGGATTTTGCGCTTTTCCCACGCTCGGCTACACTGCCTTTGTGTCCGTTACCGGCTGAGGGAGCCTGAATGCCCATAGCCTTTTCGATCCTGCATGAGCCGGAAGTCCTGCTGGTCTCATATCAAGGGGTCGTCACGAACGAGGAATTCCTGGACCGGTACAAGGCGGCCTATGCGGACCAGCGCTACCGGCCGGGCATGCATGAAATATCCGACATGCGGCACATGGATGTTTTCGATATCGACCTGGCGGCAATTCAGGACCTCGTCCTCTGGATCGCGAACCGGGAGGCTCTGGCAGGGGTGAACATCCGGGTCGGCATCCTGCAGCGCAGCGAGCTGCATGAAGGCTTGTCCCGGCTCTATGCGGCCGTGTCCGATATTTACAGGAAGGAGACCGTGCGCCTGTTCCGGGACCTGCCCGATATCCTGAACTGGCTGCCCATCGACTCCGCCCATGCGACCAAGATCGAAGCCTCCCTGGCCGTGCTTCTCACGGCGCCGGACGAGCCTGCCGCATCGCATTGCTGATCCGCCCAGACAGGACACCGCCGATTCAAAGTCCCGTATCCCCGCTCCCTCAAACTTTTCGCCCGCCCGTCGCTCGTGTAGTTTCGCCCCAAGGGTACCGGGGGGTACTGGTTTTCGCCTGACGGACCAGAGACGAGACGGGCCAGAGACGAGACATGCCGATTGCCTATACTTTCCTCGCCGCGCCGGGCGTACATCTCGTGTCCTATCAGGGCATCGTGACCAATGCGGATTTCCTGGAGGGCTATAAGGCAGCGGCCAGGGATCCCCGCTACCGGCCCGGCATGGTGGAGATTTCCGATTTCCGGCATGCCGAGGCGATGGATATCGAATTCAGCGCGATGCAGGAATTGGCCGCCTGGGTCGCCGGGCGTGAGGATCTCGTCGGCACCACGCTTCGATGCGGCGTGCTGCTGGGCAACGACGTGCAGGTCGGCCTGTCACGCCTTTACGAAGCCGTGGCCGCGACCCAGACCGCCGAAACCATCCGGCGTTTCCGCGACCTGCCCACCCTCCTCGCCTGGCTGCCGGTCGACCCGGTTCACACGGCGGAGATCGACGCCGCCCTCACGGCGCTCGCCCGCAGCGAGGAAGAACCCACCGCCTCCTCCGGCCAGCCGTAGAGAGGCGGTCGGCGGCTGTTGGCGAAGGGCCTAAAGTGCGCCGCTCAACTGGAAAGCGGACCAGTGATACGGATGCGGATAGGCTTGGGCGGTTTCCAACTGGGCCCGGCGCAGGGCCTCGGCCTTGGGCAGGGTTTTCAGGTTCCGATAGAAGGCCTTCATCAGCACCTCGGTCGAGGCGTCCGAAACGGTCCACAGGCTGGAGACGATCGACCCGGCCCCGGCATAGAGGAACCCGCGGGTTAGCCCGATGATGTCGTCCCCATTCGCGATTTCGCCCAATCCGGTCTCGCAGGCGCTGAGCGTCACCAGATCCGCCGACAGGGAAAGGTCGTAGATTTCCCGCACCGTCAGCACGCCGTCATTCTGCCCATCCGGCGCCAGCAACAGGCGTGACGCCAACGGCTCCGCCCCGTCGAACACGCCATGGCTGGCCAGATGCAGGATGCCGTAGCCCCGGGCGCCGGTCTTCACCACGGTCTCCGTTGCCTGGCCGCGCAGATAAAGGTCGGCCCCGCCGGAACCGCCCCATTCCGCGGAAATGGTGGCGGCTTCGCGTTCCGCGCCCGGAAGGTCGAGTGCTGGATCGTTCAGTGCCGGATTGCCGAGCGCCATCATGCCCGTCGGTCCGCCGGGCGCCCGGTCGATATAGGACAATACGCTGGCGCTGGGCAGAACCCGCAGGGCGTGTCTTTCCGCCAAATGGGTATTGCCGTCGAACAGGGCCGCGAAAGGCAGGTAATGCAGTTTGCCATGCGGCACGACGACCAGCGACTTGCCGCTGATGCGATCCGCAAAGGGCCCGATCAGCCGGTCATGCAGCCGTTTGGCCATGGCGCGGTAGCCGCCGCCGGTCCGCCGCGCCAGCTGCTCCCGGAAGGTTTCGACCATCAGGTCCAGATCCTCCGCCTCCAGGCGCCACGCGGCGATCCCGGCCTGGTCGTACACGAATCCGACCAGCCCGTCCGCGTCACCGAAATAGACCACCATCGCCTCGTCCGGGCGCAGATATCGGCCGAGATCCGCCAGATCCGGCTTTTGCACCTGGACCAGCGGCAGGGCCTGTCTATGCGACTGGCGCAGCTGGGTCAGAATGACCGCACGGCGTTCATCCACCCGAACGCTGCGGTCCCGGTCCGGCAGGGCGATCCGTGCCTGCTGTTCGATTTCCGCCAGTTCCGCCAGCAGCCGGTTGCGTTCGGCGGCCTGCGGTGCGGCGGGGCCGGCGGCGGCTTCCGCCGACAGCATATCCGATCGAGACGCCAACAGGTCGATCAGGGCGCGCGCCTTGGCGCGTTCCGCATATTCGAGCGCCCCTGCCGCGTCGCCGCTTTCCAGCAGCAGGTCGACCTGCATCCGGTAGACATCCTGCTTGTCGGCGATGAAGCCCAGCTTGTGCTTCTCGGTCAGGATCGAGGTCCGCTGGCTTTCGATCAATTCGATCGCCCGGGCCAGATGCGCGACCGCGCCCGCCCGATCGCCTTCATCCCGCGTAATCCGGGCCATGCCGTAATGAGCGCCGAAGCGGTATTCGCCGAAAGGCAGGCTACGCGGATCGTCCAGGATCGCCTCGAAACAGCGGCGCGCCTGATCCACCCGGCCGACCTCCAGTGCCGTCACGCAGATCTGAAAACTGAAGGGCAGATCGTTGATGAAGTTCAGGTCGTCGGTCGAGGCGCCGGTGATCGCCTGCGCCATGGCTTCCGACACCGGCGTAGAGAGCACGCCGATGGTCAGATACGCCTCGCCCACACCGTCGAGCAGTTGCAGCAGCCCGCTGCGATCGTCCCGGACCAGCCAGTCATAGCTCTCCTCATATTCTCCGGTCAGGAAATAGGTATGCGACAGGCTGTGCTTCAGGTGCCGGACCAGTGGGTTCTGGTTGCTGAGCCTTGCATCCGCATAGATTTGCTTCAGCGCCGCGCGGACCTGCTCCAGTCCCGCCATGTCGCCCTGCCCGTAAAGCGCCGTCGCGAGCGCGGAATAGGCATCGGCAAGCAGAATGTTTCGCAGGGTTTTCTGGTATTCGGAGTCCGGATCGTTCGGCGGGGAAACGAGGCCGAAAGACATGATCCCGGACAGCATGCTGTAACCGCTGTTGACCTGCACCAGCGCCTTGCGGCTCTTCCCCACCGCGACAGCAACCTGTGCTTCCTGCGCCGCCGCATCATACTCGCCCAATTCGGTCGCGCGCTTGGCCTTCAACAGGGCGAAACCCGATTCATAGTATTCGGGCGTTACCGCGACGAGGCCGGTGGTCAGGCCTTCCTGGGCCGCGAACTTTCTTTTCTCGAAAACGGCAATGCACTCATCCAGGGCCTGATAATGCCGCGCGTTCAACAGAATGGTGCAGGTCAGCATATGGTCGCTGTGGTTCAGCGCCGCATAGTCGATCCCACCCGAGGCCGCATCGGCAACCACGCCCTGGGTCTGCCCGGTATTGCGCGCCTGTTCCGTCGCCGTCACGCAGCCCGCCAGCGGTAGGATCGCGGCCAGGGCAAGGAGAAGCTTGCTGCGGAGGGGCCGCGCAGCCGCGGCTCCGGTCGTGGTTCGGTTTGTCATGGGGAATAAGCTCGATGATGGTAAAACAGGGGAAACCCGAGGATGGAAGACACAGACTCCGGTGTCAATTGTACCCGGGTAATGTGATGATCCGCGTCGCCGTCTCTTCATGAAAGGCAAACGGATGCCCGACCGTTCCGAAAACGTCCGTTACATTCCGCTGTCGCAGCAGACCGAGATGCCCTGGAAGAACGGCGGCGGCACGACGCGGGAGATCTGTAAACACCAGGACGCGTCAGGCGTGGTCTGGCGCGCCAGCATCGCGACCATTCATGCCAGTGGCCCCTTCTCCCTCTTCGAAGGCTGCGACCGCATCATCACCCTGATCGACGGCCCGCCGGTGATGCTGAATTTCGCGGATGGCGAGCAGCGCACGCTGGAAATATTCACCCCTGAACATTTCTCCTGCGACCGCCCCGTCTCCGCCACCATTGCCGCTACGTCCCACGACCTGAACCTGATCTGGCGCCGCGACTCGGTTTCGGTCGCGTCCCAGGCGATCAACGTTCAGGGCCCGACGGAAATCACACTGGCCCCAGCGGATTGGCATCTGATTGTTGCATGCGACGGGTCGATTGAGATCGCCGTCGACGGAAACACATCCTCTTTGAGCGCTGGCGAAGCCATGCTGTTCAATGAGTTGACGGAAATGGTCGACCTAACCTTAAAACCTGCATCGGGTACCTGCTCTGTCTTGGCGTTCAGGATCTTCCGTTTAGACTAGGTTTTGAATGTAAGGGTGTAAGCCGTAGAAAGTATCCAGGAGACCGCGACGGTGGGGTATTCCGACGTACCGAATATCGACTGGTTTACCGTTGGCGGTGTCTTGGCCTATTTCGGCATTCCACTCCTCGCAATTTGGTATGAGGATTCCCGGGCAACAGCCTCACGGACCACCTTCGCGTTTTGGTTTCTCTTCTATCTCGGCCCCTGGATCTTGGCTGGGGTCGGAATTCGATTCTACCCCGAGTGGATTGCGGAACTGGGCGCGGCCGCTTCTATTTGGCTGCTTGTTGCGGCGTATCCATTCTACAAGGTTCTTGCCAGGCGCGCCCGGCAAGCGGGATTGGAGAGGGTCTACGTCTACCGGGCAATCATTCCCGGCATAAACATCGCGATCTCAATTGCCTTGCTCTTCATGCCCGCTAAGAACGACACAAAGTTTCACGACTAACCTTGGCGTCTGGGATCGACAGTGTCGGCGCGCTTGTGACGAAGTCGGTTGAATCGCCTTCATCGTTTCAGCAATTCAAATCTGGCCGGATTGGAAGGACACTCCTTTGCAATCCCGCTCCTTCGTTCATCGGTTGATCGTCGCCTGCATTCGTCACCGTATCTTGTTGTAGAACCACGCGTATCTCGCGGGTTTCGGAAGCCCTGAAACGATCGCCACCCGCACCAGGAACATCCCGACATCCACGCCGGTCCGTTTCTCCGCCAGCAGGGCGGCGGATAGTCGGGCATGCAGGCCGCTGCGCGTATCGCCGGCGCTGAAGGTGATGGGCTCGAACGTCTCCAGGATGGGACTGAAGCCGTCCTTCAGAACGCCGTGAAGCCGCCGGTGGTTATCGTCCGGCTCACCGTATTTGAACAGAAAGGGCGCATAGCCCATGAGGTCGGTCAGCGCGAAGGCCGCGCGGGCGTCCTGCATCGTGCCCGCAAGGAAATTGTCGTTGGGATCCGCCTGATCGAAATTCAGCGGTATGCCGGCATTCTTCAGAAGCGTTTCGAATTCGTTCAGGGTAGCGAAGCGGAACCCCTCGAATTCCTGATCCACGCCGAACAGCTCCTTCACCTCGGCCCTGGACCGCCCATAGGTCTGCTCGATATTCAGCCATTCCAGGCCCGTTTCCGTATCCCGGGTCAGCAGCTTGTCACCACGCACCCGCCAGTCCGCATTGACCAACTCCGCCCGCGCCGTGCCGATGGCAGCCAAGCAGATGACGAGAAATCCGATAAACGTCACGCGCAAGCGAACCATGAAGAACGCTCCTGATCGAACGGCCGACCCAGCAAAGAGGCCATTGGCCGCGCAATTGCTCATGCCGCCGAAAGCCAGGCCCTCAGTTCCGCCGGATGCTCGCTGAGCAAGAAAATCAGGGTCTTCGCCGGTCCGTCCGGTTCGGTCCGCCCCTGCTCCCAGTTCCGCAAGGTAGCGACGGGAATACGCAGCAAGTCGGCGAGCTTTTGCTGCGACAGGCCAAGTTTGGCGCGAACGACGGTAAGCTTTTCGGCATCGGTCAGCGCACGCGGCGCATGATCGCTCCAATCGGGATTGTCGTCCCAGTCGTCAATGTCAGCCATAACGATCCTCTTCGCGCCGATTGGCTTTTCTTACGCTGATCGCCCGGATCCCCTCGCTGCGCGGCGTCCATACCGCCACATACAGCCTGCCCTTCACGAGACCGAACGTGACGAATCGCGCTTCGCCGTAGTCGCGCCGTTCGTCGGGGAAGGTAATCACCTCGCCGGCCAGGACCGCACCCAGCAGGGACAGCGATACGCCATGCTTCGCGACATTGGCCGCTTCCTTGGCGGGATCGAATTCTATGCCTGTCCCGTCCTCGCCCATCGGCCGATCATACGCTATTAGCGTACAAAAGGGAAGGACGGCATAGGAGGCAAGGAACGGTAAACCGTCCTACCCGTCCAGCTTCGATTTCAGCAGCTGGTTGACGACGCCGGGATTGGCCTTGCCCTGGGTCTGTTTCATGACCTGGCCGACGAACCAGCCGAGCAGGCCGGTCTTGCCGCCGCGATAGGCGTTCACCTGGCCTTCATTATTGGCGATGATGTCGTCGACGATGGCTTCGATCGCGCCGGTATCGGTGATCTGCTTCAGACCCTTTTCCTCGACGATCGCGCCCGGATCCTTGGAGGTCTCGAACATCTCGTCGAAGACGTCCTTGGCGATCTTTCCGGAAATCGTATCGTCCTTGATCAGGCCGATCAGCTCGCCGATCTGCTTCGCCGAAATCGGGCTGTCGGAAAGCTCGGTACCCGCCTTGTTGAGGCGGCCGAAAAGCTCCACCGTGATCCAGTTGGCGGCCAGTTTCGCGTCGCCCGCGGCCTTGGCGGCTTCCTCGAAATAGGCGGCTGTTTCCTGATCCGCCACCAGCACGCCGGCGTCATAGGCGTTCAGGCCGTAATCGGCCATGAAGCGCGCCTTCTTCTCGTCCGGCAGTTCCGGCAGGCTCTTCAGGCAGTCTTCGATATAGGCGTCTTCCAGTTCCAGCGGCAGCAGGTCCGGGTCCGGGAAATAGCGGTAGTCATGCGCGTCTTCCTTCGAGCGCATGGACCGCGTCTCGCCCTTGTTCGGGTCGAACAGCCGCGTTTCCTGAACGATTTCCCCGCCGCTTTCGATGACCTTCACCTGCCGCTTCGCCTCGATCTCGATCGCCTGGCGGATGAAGCGGACGGAGTTCAGGTTCTTCAGCTCCGTGCGGGTGCCGAGTTCCCCGCCCGGCTTGCGGACGGAGATGTTGACGTCGGCCCGCATCGAGCCTTCGGCCATGTTGCCGTCGCAGGAACCGATATAGCGCACGATGGAGCGCAGCTTGTTGACATAGGCCGTCGCCTCATCGGCCGAGCGCATGTCCGGCTTGGAGACGATTTCCATCAGCGCCACGCCCGACCGGTTGAGGTCGATATAGGATTTCGACGGGTGCTGGTCGTGCAGCGACTTGCCCGCATCCTGTTCAAGATGCAGACGTTCGATGCCGATTGCCTTGCTGCTGCCGTCGGGCAGGTCGATCTGCACCTCGCCCTCGCCCACCACCGGCTCTTCATACTGGGAGATCTGATAGCCCTGCGGCAGATCGGCGTAGAAATAGTTCTTCCGCGCGAAGACCGAGCGCTTGTTGATCTTGGCGTTCAGCGCTAGGCCCGTACGCACGCCCTGGCGGACGCATTCCTCGTTGAGGACCGGCAGCATCCCCGGCATCGCGGCGTCGACCAGGCTGACCTGTTCGTTCGGATCGCCGCCGAAATCGGTCGCAGCACCCGAAAACAGCTTGGATTTCGAGGTGATCTGGGCATGCACTTCCAAGCCCATCACGATTTCCCAGTCGCCGGTTTCGCCTTTAATGATGTCGCCCATCTCTCGCGTCCTTCAGATCAACCGTAGTCTAAAATCGTTATGCCGCCGGAAGCTCTAAGCCGCCATCAGCGCCGGCTTGGCCGAGAAACCGGCGGCCTGTTCCAGCACGCCCGCCGCCCGCAGCACGGTTTCCTCGCCGAAGGCGGGGCCGATCAGCTGCAGACCCAGCGGCAGACCGTCCTTGTCGACGCCCGCCGGCACCGAGATGCCCGGCAGACCGGCCAGCGAGGCCGGCACGGTGAAGACGTCGTTCAGATACATCGCCACCGGGTCGTCGAACTTGTCGTCCATGCCGAAGGCGGCCGACGGCGTCGTCGGCGTCAGCAGCAGGTCGCACTGGCCCCAGGCGGTCTTGAAGTCCTGCGCGATCCGGGTGCGGACCTTCTGCGCCTTCAGGTAATAGGCGTCATAGTAACCGGCGGAGAGGACATAGGTGCCGATCAGCACGCGGCGCTTCACTTCCGCCCCGAAACCGGCGGCGCGCGTGTTCTCATACATCTCGTTCAGGTCCTTGCCCTCGACCCGCAAGCCGTAGCGCACGCCGTCATACCGCGCGAGGTTGGAGGAAGCCTCCGCCGGCGCGACGATGTAATAGGTCGGCAGGGCGTATTTGGTGTGCGGCAGTGTGACGTCGACCACTTCCGCCCCGGCATCCTTCATCCATTCGATGCCCTGCTTCCACAAAGCCTCGATCTCGCCCGGCATGTTGTCGACACGGTATTCCTGCGGAATGCCAATCTTCATGCCGCGGATATCGCCGGTCAGCGCCTTTTCGTAATCCGGCACGGCGGCCTCGACACTGGTCGAATCCTTCGGATCGAACCCGGCCATGCTGCCCAGCATGATCGCCGCGTCGCGCACCGTGCGGGTCATCGGCCCGGCCTGATCCAGCGAGGAGGCGAAGGCCACGATGCCCCAGCGGGAGCAGCGGCCATAGGTCGGCTTGAACCCGACAAGACCGGCGAAAGCCGCCGGCTGACGGATCGAACCACCGGTATCGGTCCCGGTCGCGGCCAACGCCGCGCGCGCGGCAACCGCCGCCGCCGATCCGCCGGAAGACCCGCCCGGCACCAGCGCCTGGTTCGAGCCCGATTTGGTATAGGGGTTCTTCACCGCGCCGTAATAGCTGGTCAGGTTCGACGAGCCCATGGCGAATTCGTCCAGGTTCGTCTTGCCCAGCATGACTGCGCCCGCATCCCACAGGTTCCGGGAAACGGTCGATTCATAGGTCGGCGTGAAGCCTTCCAGGATATGGCTGCCGGCGGTGGACTGAACGCCTTCGGTGCAGAACAGGTCCTTCATCCCGATCGGTAGGCCTTCCATGGCGCCGGCATTGCCGGCGGCGATCCGTTCGTCGGAGGCCTTGGCCATTTCCCGCGCCTTCTCGGGCGTTTCGGTGATGTAACAGTTCAGATCGCGGGTCTGATCCATCGCCGCCAAATAGGCGTCGGTCAGTTCAACCGCAGTGATTTCCTTGGCGCGCAGCTTGTCGCGGGCCTCGGCGAGCGTGAGGGAAAGCAATTCGGACATCTGGTTCACCCCTTACTCGACAACCTTGGGAACGACATAGAAATGCATTTCGGTCGACGGGCCGTTCTTCAGGACCCGGTCCGGATAATCACCGTCGGTGACCGCATCCTCGCGCAGGCGCAGTTTCAGATCGACGGCGGAGGTCATCGGCTCCACGCCGTCGGTATCCACTTCGCCGAGTTGCTCGACCCAATGGATGATGCCGTTCAATTCGCCGGCCAGGGTTTCCAATTCGTCCTCGTCGACGCGAATGCGCGCCAGATGCGCGACCTTGGCCACGGTTTGCTTGTCGAGCGCCATATCCGCCCCTTCCGTCCCGATGGGATACTGTCCAATGAAATGTCTGCGAAAGCCCCCCACGGAAACCCATGGATCGGGGCGCGCGGAAGCTAACACCCACGCCCCGGCCAAACAAGGTTGCAGGCACCCCGCCGTCCGACGAAATCCCGCCTGTCCCTCCTGACGCCCCCCGCGGCACAAATCCAGTGACAGGCGCGGCCTTGACCCATCCCCGGCCCAGGATCATTACAGTTGAAATCAAGCCGCCGCGGGAGGCGGTTTTCAGTCATTCGTATCGTGAAAGGAGCCGACATGGCGACGCTATTCACCGGGGGTAAGGTATTCGACGGCAAGGGCACCCTGCTGGACGGGCATGGCGTGCTGGCCGAGGGCGGAAAGATCGTCAAACTCGCGCCGGTCGGCGAATTCGACGGTTTTGCGGGCGAGGTGGTGGATACCTCCGGCGGCACCCTGCTTCCCGGGATGGCCGATTGTCATGTCCATCTCTGCTATGACGCGGCGCCCGACCCGAACGCCTCCATGACCAAGAAATCGGTCGGGCAGATCGCCCTGACCGTGCTGTCGAACGCCCAGACCAGCCTGAAATCCGGCATCACCATGCTGCGCGACTGCGGCGGCAAGGATTATATCGAGTTTTCCGTCCGCGACGCGATCCGCCGCGGCGAATTCGTCGGCCCCTCGATCCATGCGGCGGGACGGATGATCTGCATGACCGGCGGCCACGGCAACCGCACCGGCCGCGTCGCCGACGGCTGCGACGAAGTGAAAAAGGCCGTGCGCGAGCAGGTCCATGCGGGCTGCGACCTGATCAAGATCATGGCGACCGGCGGGGTGATGACCCCCGGCGTGAACCCGGAGGACGCCCACTACAGCCCGGAGGAAATGACCGCCGGGGTGCATGAGGCGAAACGCTTCCACAAGCCGACCGCCAGCCACGCCCAGGGCACCGAGGGCATCCTGAACGCGGTACGCGCGGGCATCTCCTCCATCGAGCACGGCATCTTCATGTCCGAGAAATGCTACGAGGAAATGCTGGAAAGCGGCACCTATCTGGTCCCGACCCTGGCCGCGCTTCGCAACATCCTGGAAAACGCCGGCAACGGCATTCCGGATTACGTCATCGAGAAGTCCCTGCGCATCGCCGACATCCACAAGGCGAGCTTCAAGCGCTTCTATGAATTGGGCGGCAAGATCGCCATGGGCACCGATGCGGGCACCCCCTTCAACAAGCATGGGGAGAACCTGCAGGAACTGCGCTACATGGTCGAAGGCGGCATGACGTCGTCCGACGCGCTGATCACCGCCACCAGCAACGCCGCCGACCTGATCGGCCTGCCCGAACAGGGCTCGATCGCCGAGGGCATGCTGGCCGATTTCGTGATCGTAGAGGGCGACCCGGTCGCCGATATCGAAATGGCGGCGGACAAGAAGAACCACCGTGCGGTCTATAAGAACGGCACCCTCGTCGGCGGCGGTTTCACCGCGGCGGGCGGGCTGGCGCTGGCCGCCGAATAGGCCCTCCGATGATCGTTGAGCTGCGCGACATGCCGGACGTCCTGCCGAAAGGGCGCCGGCTGCTCGCGCTCGATCTGGGGGAAAAGACGATCGGCCTGGCGCTGGCCGATCCGGGCCTGACGGTGGCGACGCCACTGGAAACCATCCGCCGGTCCAAATTCACCAAGGACGCGGAGGCGCTGGACAAGGTGATCGCGGAATGGAATGTCGGCGGCCTCGTCCTCGGCCTGCCGGTCAATATGGACGGCACCGAAGGCCCGCGCTGTCAGTCGACACGACAATTCGTGCGGAATCTTGAGAAACGCGGGTTGGACATGCCGGTCGCCTTCTGGGACGAGCGCCTGTCGACCAGCGCGGTCGAACGCTTCCTGATCGACGGCGCCGACATGACCCGCAAACGCCGCGGCGAAGTTGTCGACAAAATGGCCGCCGCCTACATCCTGCAGGGGGCGTTGGAGGCGTTGAGGTAATGCGTGCCCCTCACCTCTGCCGGTCCTGGCTGTTCGTCGAGGGAGCGAATGAGGAGGCGTTGCGCACCGCGCCCGCCTCCGGCGCCGATGTGCTGATCCAGGAATTGGAGGATTTCACCCCGCCCGCCGAACGGCCCCGGGCCCGCGCGCTGGCGGTCGAGACCTATGCCGCCTGGCGCGCCGCCGGCACGGTCGTGGCGGTGCGGGTCAATCCGCTGGCATTGGGCGGGATGGATGATTTAGCCGCCGTGATGAAGGGCGGGCCGGATATCGTCGCCCTGCCCAAAGTCGCCGGGGCCGAACATGTCGTCGAGTTGGAGGAAGCGGTCGCGCGCTTCGAACGGGAATACGGCCTGCTGGAAGGCAGAACCCGTCTGCTGCCGAACATCGAAAGCGCCAAGGGATTGGTGAACCTCCTCTCCATCGCCTCGGCCAGTCCACGGGTCACCGGCTGCCTGATCGCGTCGGAAGACCTGGCGGCGGATCTCGGCGCGGAACGGGGCATGGACGGCGCGGAGCTGGACTATGCCCGGGCGCGCTTCCTGGTCGAATGCCGCGCGGCCGAGGTCGTCGCCGTCGACTGCCCCTTCACCTTCCGCGACGACGAAGGCGCGGCGGCGGAAACCCGATGGGCACGGCGGCGCGGCTATGTCGCCAAAAGCGCGGTCCATCACGCACATGCCAAAATCATCAACGACATCCTGACGCCCTCCGCCGAAGCCGTGGCGCAGGCGCGCAGGATAAAGACCCTTTTCGAGGAAGCCCGCGCCAAGGGCGATGCGCGCGTGGAGGTCGACGGCGCGCTGGTCGAATTGCCGAACTATCTGAACGCCTGCCGGCTGATCGAAAGATACGAGGAATTGCAGTACGCGAGAACCGCAACGGGCTAAGCCCCCCGGGCTGGACCGGGTCTCTACTTGCTCATGTTTTTCAGCAGGCCTTCGAGCGTCTTGCGAACATGGTACATGCGTTCCTCGGACAGCATGGTCCCGAAAGCAATCCGACGTTTGCCGTCGAGGCTGAGCTGCCGGCGCGCCTGCCGGTTGACCCGGAAACTGCTGTCCCCTTCGTTGATCCGCCAGACGTCGCGCCAGGAAAAACGCTTCGTCCAGCCGAACGGACCGACGCCCGTGAAGACCGTGCCGTCGTAACCGTCGGCACGAATTTCGACACGCCCCATCACCCGCATCAGGCAGGCGGAAACCAGAATCACGGTGCCGATCACGAAGGGGATGCCGAACAACCCGGTCACGCCCAGGCCTTTCCCGGACAGCAACGGCACGATGTACAGGTTGCCGATCGAAAAACCGCTCCATACAAGCGTGAACGGTATCAGAAACAAGGCCGACCCGGATCGTGTGGTCGCGGTCAACACGAAACCCTGGGAATTCTTGTCGAAGGAGACGCCTTCCGGACAGTCATGCGGGTCGAAGGGGTCAGCCGCACCGCCGCCATGCACCCCCACGGACGCCGCGAAGACCTCTCCGCAGGCCGCGCATTTCGCGATATCCTTCTCGATATTGATGTCCTGTGCATCGATTTCCTCCCCGCAGGAAATACAATCGAGCCCCATCGGTTCCTCCCCCTCAACCCCACGCGGCACAGCCTGACGGCCTACCTTCTGACGTAAAGCCAAAAGGTACCCTCTACAACCCTGGCACGTGCGGCCGGCCGGAGAGGAAGAAGCGTTCCGCCGCAAAGATCCGATGGGTGCAAAGGCCGCGCTGCTCGGACGATATCGGTGACCTTGCCCCTCACCGCGCGATTTCCGCCCGCCTCACGCCCGTAAGCACGCGCTTATGCGGGCGTTTCTAAGCCCATCGCCAATTCCCGTCAGGCCCGACCGTCGCTAGGTCTTCCCCACCGGCGCCCAGCAGGGTCCGCAATGCACCATCCCCAATGCAGGAGCAACACGCATGTACAAAACCATTCTCGCCACCGCGTTTTTCGCCGCCTTCACCGCCACCTCGGCCCTGGCCATGGACCTTTCGACCGGCACCCAGTTGGGCACGACCATGGAACAGATCCAGGCCAAGCTGACGGAGATGGGCTACGAGGTCCGCAAGGCCGAAATGGAAGACGGTAAGATCGAATTCTATGTCGTGAAGGACGGCAAGATGAGCGAAATCTATGTCAGTCCTGAGACCGGCAAAGTCACCAAGCTGGAAACGAAGTAATCCTGCCATGGCTTCGATCGACACCAATCATGGCGGGCGCCCCGGCGCCCGCCTCACCCCGGAACACCCCTTCCCCGCCCGCACCGTCCCCGTCTGGGACCCGTTGGTGCGACTGATCCACTGGTCGCTGGCGCTCGCCGTCGTGGTCAACAGTCTGTTCACCGACGAGGAAAGCGCGCTGCATGAATGGGTCGGCTATGCCGCCCTCGGCCTCGTCGCCGTGCGTCTTCTCTGGGGCCTGATCGGCACGCGGCAGGCCCGGTTCAGCGCCTTCCCGCCCAGTCCGGTCCGCGCGCTGCGGCATCTTGCGGCCTTGGCCCGCGGCGAGCGGACGGTCCATCTTTCCCACAATCCGATCGGCGCGTTGATGGTCTACAACATCTGGGCGACGGTCGCGGCACTCGGCGTAACCGGCTATATGATGGGCACCGTGACCTTCTTTGGCATGGAATGGGTCGAGGAAGTGCACGAAGCCGCCTTCGGCTGGCTGATGGCATCGGTCGCACTGCATGTGGCGGGTGTATTCTTCGATACCTGGCGGTCCGGCGTGCCGCTGGTCCGGGCCATGGTGGACGGCAGGAAGCGGATACCGGAAGGAGTCCCGATGGAGGGAGAGAGGCGCGAATGATCTCCAGGCTGTTGCCGGTTTTGACACAGGAACGGCGGGCGGCGACGCTCGCCGTCATCATCCTGTTTCAGTCCCTTTGCGCGTTGTTCTTCATCGGTGACGTTATTATCGACCTGCAAGGCGGCGACGGCCGGGTCGAACTGCATCTGGCGATCGAGGCAGCGGTCGCTGTCGCGCTGGTGGCCGGCGTGATCTTCCTGATGGTGGAATTGCGGATCATGCTGCAGCGGGTTGCCTCCATGGAGACGGGCCTGCGCGCCGCGCGCGGGGAGATGGCCGCCCTGGTCGACCATTTCTTCGACCAATGGGCCCTAACGCCGTCGGAACGCGACGTTGCCCTGATGATCCTGAAAGGCGTCGAAAACGAAACCATCGCCGAAATGCGCGGCACCGCCCCCGGCACGGTCCGCGCCCAGAGCGCCAAAATCTACGCCAAGGCCGGCGTCGACGGCCGCGCCCAGTTGTTGAGTGTCTTCCTGGAAGAGCTGTTCGCGCAGGGGATGGATACCGGCGCGTCTATGTCCCCTTCCCCTTGAGATGGTCCAGCGCCTCGGCAAGGGGCATGGGTCGGCCGAAGTAGTATCCCTGAACCTTGGGGCAGCCGAATTCCTGCAGCAATTGCACATGGTCCTCGGTCTCGATCCCCTCGGCGACAAGGTCCAGATCCAATTCGCGGGCAAGATCGATGACCTTGCGCACGATCGCCCGGCGCCGATTGTCGCTTTCCATGCCAAGCACGAAACTGCGGTCGATCTTGATTTGCGTGACCGGCATTTCCTTCAGCCGGACCAGCGAAGAATGCCCGGTGCCGAAATCGTCGATGGACAGGCCCATCCCCATGTCACGGATTGCGTTCAACCGATCGGCGATGGGGAAACTTTCCTCCTCCATCGCGAGCGACTCGGTGATCTCCACAGAAATCGTCTCGGCCGGCCAGCTATGTCCCCCCAGCACATGCCGCAACTGTGTCAGGGTCCGGCCCTCCTCGATCTGCCGGCCCGACACATTGATACTGACATAAGCGTTGGGGATTTGTGTGCGGATAACGTCGATATCGGCGGCAACCTGATCGATCAGCCAGATCCCCATCGGGATGATCATGCCGGACGTCTCGGCAATGGGGATGAATTCGCCGGGCGATACGGGACCGTCATCGCTGTGCCACCGGATCAGCGCCTCGAACCCGGCGGGCTGCATCGTCGCCATCGAGATGATCGGCTGGTAGTGGATCTCGAACTGCTGCTTCTCGATCGCCTGCTGCAGGCCGGATGCAATCTCCCGGCGCCTGACCGCGAGCGTTTCCATTTCCGCATCGAACCGCTTGATCCGCGACGCGGCGGTGACCTTGGCCTGTTTCGTGGCCAGCAACGCCCGCTGGATCACCGATTCCGGGTCCAGGCCCTCGACGACTTCGGAAGCACCATAGGCGCCGCGCAGCGCGACACTGTCGCCGTTCACCACGATCGGCGTTTCGACGACATGATCCAGCTTCGGCGCCAGGTCCGCCAATGGCGGCGTCGTTTCCGTGCCAAAGACGACGGCAAAAACATCCGCATAGAGACGGGCGATCAGGCAACCGGGAAAAGCATTGGTCAACCGGTCGCAGAGTTCCACCAACACGCTATTGCCCGTCGCAATGCCCAATCCGTCATTCACGTTCTGAAAATCGTCGATATCGATCAGCACAACGAAGGAGTATTCCCCGGTATTGTCGCGCATATGCGATAACAAGCCGGTCCGGCTGAACGCGCCGGTCAGCGCATCGCGGTTTGCCATGCGCTGCATTTGCACGAACAGATCTATGTTATCGAAACCGGTGGCGATATTCGTCGTAAAGACCTCAAGCAAATGACGATCCAACTCCTGCAGCGGATTTTCCAGATGCAGCGCGACGACGATATCCGCCGCATCCGCGCGGCCGATGAACAAACCGACATATCGCCCGTGACTTCTGGTCTCCTTCGCGTCCAAGGCCTCGCGCACCACGTCCCTCAACGAGCCGTCTTCCAGACTATCGATCAGAACATGCGCATCATCGGCGGCCCCATTCCCATCGGTGCCGCCCACTCCTTTTCCGGCCCAGGCGAGAACTTCCAATTCTCCCTCGTCGCATCGCCGGCGGACGACGACGATGCCTTCGTCGCTTTTCACGTCGAGCAATCTGTTGATCTGGAGCAGAACGCCTTCGGCGAATTCCCGTAGCGACCGGTTGGACAGTAGATCGGACGAGCCGGAGACGATTTTGGCCAGTCCGGCCTTGCTGGCTTCGATCGTTTCGACCTGCTGAAAGGCACGCAAAGCGGCGGTGATCGACGTGACCAGTCGCGCCGCCGTCAGTTCCGACTTGGTATGATAGTCGTTGATGTCATACCGCTCGATAACGTCCGTTTCCGGCGCGTATCCGGGTTGTCCGGTGCGTAGGATGATCCGCACCGAAGTCATCTCGAACTCGTTCCGGATCCGCTCGACGATATCCAGGCCCGCGGTCGGGGTTTCCATGACCACATCCAGCAGGATAACGGAGACGTTCTGTGACCGGCGCAGCACCTCCAGGGCCTCTTTCGCGTCATAGGCATGCAGGAGTTCCAGTTTGCGGCCCTGGATCACGCGCCGTTTGAGGACCAGTTCCGTCGCCTCATGGACATCCTTGTCATCGTCGACGACAAGAATTCGCCAGTTCCCAACGTCTTCTTCCGCGGTTTCATCGCCCAGCGTGCTGAGAAAATCTTCGTTCATTGTTCCGCCGTCGTCGCATGCGCTGGCGCCTTCAAAGGCAATTCCATGATAATGGCCGTCCCTTCGCCTTCCGCACTTTCAACATCGATCGTCCCACCCAGAATACCCGTAACAATATTATGGACTATCGTCAGCCCCAAACCGCTGCCGCCACTGTTCAGGCGCGTCGTAAAGAACGGTTCGAACATGTTCTTCTGCAGGTCCGGGGATGCGCCGCGCCCGTCGTCCCGAACCTGGATCCGGACCCGTTCGCCAGAGCAGCGTTCCGCGAACACACCGATATTGCCCTCCGCCCCTTCCGGGAAGGCGTGAACCGCAGCATTCTCCACAAGATTGGTGATGACCTGCCCCAGCGGCCCGGGGAAGCTGTTCATCAAGATCTTATCGGGCACATGCAGGGAAACGATATGCTTGTTCCCCTTGAACAGCGGCTGCAACGTCGTGACGACTTCGTCGATCAATTCGGAAACCTCGAAGTCGCGCCGGTTCTCGCTGGTTTGATCGACCGCGACCTGCTTGAAGTTCCGGATCAGTTTCGCGCCGCGTTCCAGGTTCGTGCGGATCAGCTTGCTGGCGCTGCCGACATTTTCCAGGAAGTGATCGAAGCGCTGCCGTGACAGTTTCCCCTCGGCCACAGCCTGCTGCAATTCCTGGACGGTTTCCTCGAGGCTGCTCGACACCGTCAGCGCATTGCCGACCGGCGTATTCACATCATGCGCCACACCCGCAACCAAGCGCCCGAGCGACGCCAGCTTTTCGGATTCCATCAATTCTTCCTGCGCCAGGCGCAGGCGTGTGACGTCGGAACTGGTTCCCCTGTATCCGGCGAATTCCCCCTTCTCGAAAAGCGGGTTTCCGGAAACGACCAAGTGCTGAACGTTACCGTTCACGGTTCTGGTCAAAGGCATGTTTCGGAACGGTTTGTGGCTTTTGAAACTTTCCATCACACGCGCATAGTCTTCCTTCCCGACCTGGGTTCGCGCCATGAAATCGCCAACGGAGGTTCCGATGATTTCCGCCGGGTCGGCCCCGTCGAAAGCTTCGAAACTGTCTGAAATCGACCTGACCCGAAGATCGGCGTCCAATTCCCAGAACCGGTCGGCCGAGGTTTCCGCGATATCGCGATATCTCTCCTCGCTGGACTGCAACTGCCGCGTCCGCTCGGCAACCATCCGTTCGAGATCGGCGTTCAGTTTCTCCAATTCCCGCCGCGCATCCTGTAGATCGGTGATGTCGACAAGCGCGAAGATCCAACCGCCCGAGGGAAGCGGCGCAATGCGGCGTTCGATATGGACCTTGCGGGTCGGCCAGTATTCGCGACCGAAATAGGGCTGATCCTTGTCCAGTTTCGAGACGACGTCGGCATAGACATCTTCCACCGTCTGGTCGCCGAAGGTCTTCTTGACCTCCACTTCATACCGCAGGATGTCCTCCAGCGTTTCCAGCTTCCACATTTCCTCGGTCGTATAGCCGAGCAGTTCCCGATAGGCGTCGTTATGGACGATCTTTCGAAGGTCCTTGTCGTAGATGACGACCGAGAAAGGCAGGGCATGGATCGCACTGCGCAGTTCCTGAAAAGCGTCGTGAACTGATTGCTGCGCTTCCTGCAGGGCCAATTCGGTTCGCTTGCGCGCCGTGACCTCCTGAACGATGCCGAAAATGTTCACGACATTTCCGTCGCCGTCGCATTGCGGTGTTCCCGTCAATGCCCACCAGACGACATCACCATTCGGGTGTATGACGCGCACTTCCGTTCTATAGGGCCTGCCTTCGTCGATCGCTCTCTGCCGTGCGCTGTAGAAGCCATCCACATCATCGGGGTGGATCAGGTTCTTGATCGTCGATGTGGTCAGTTCACGGGGTTCGATACCGGCGATCTCGAACAGGCTGTCGGACCAATGCACCCGATCGACGCCGACATAGGAATAGTAATAGCCCATCCGGCCGATATTCAGCGCCTCACGCAGGCGGTCGCGCTCATCAAGCAGATCGATCTCCATCTGCCGTCGTTCCAGTTCCAGCGCCGCCCGATCGGCGAAACTTTCCGCGATCCGCCGCGTGCTGTCGACATCCGCGATCGGCCGCCGGCTAAGGCAGGCAACGACACCGATCGGCGTTCCGTCGCGCCGCGCCAGGGGAACGCCCAGATACCCCTCGATCCCCCAATCCTTCAGAAGTTCATCGTTCGGATAGGATGCCGCCACGCCTTTCGGCACGCAGACCGTCGATTTGCCGATAACGTCACCGCAGGGCGAAGCGGCAATATTGTAATCGAAACCATGCAGCTTGCGGCCGTCACCGACACCGGAAACGACCTCGATCCGGTCGCCGTCTTCATGCAAGCGGCCGATGAACACGAAGTCGAACTGGGACGATTTTGAAAGACGCTCGGCCAGTTGCAGCAGATAGTCCTCGCCTGTGGACCCGCCGAGTCCTTCCGAGATCGTGTTCAATGCCCTACGGGTGGCGGTTTCCGCGGTTACATCTCGTCCGACCCCCCGATAGCCCAGGAATTCCCCATCTTCCGACAACAGCGGGAAGCCATCCACCGACAGATGGCGGAGTTCGCCGTCCGGCCGTCGCAAATCGTAACGCAGATCCTTGTAGGCTTCCCGCGCGGCGAATTTTTCCAAGGCCCAGGATCGATCGTGCTGGTCTATCGCCAACCAGTGCAGTTCCTCATGCGGCCGGTCAACATACTGATCGGCCGGGTATCCGCCCACTTTCTCGATCGCATCAGAGATATAGGTAAGCCGCCCCTTGGCATTCGTTTCCCAAAGCCACACGCGGCTGAGGTCGGACACCGTGTTGAACCGTTCGACGAGCAGGCGGTTGCCTTCCTCCGCCACATATAGCCGCTGCGCGGTCTTGTCGTTCTCACGGATCTGAAAGGCCCAGGCGATGATTCCGATGCAGAGGACCAGGGTCGCCGCGGCATAGCCGAAATAGAAGATCATCGGGCGGATGAATGTCCCGATCCCCAGGGACTCGACGATGGCATGGCCATAGGCAGTACGGTCGATCGAATCCAAAAGGCTGGCCAGGAAGATCGTGAGCAGTCCGAACAGGACAAGATGGTATCCGCCCTGCCGGAACGAGGGCGCGCCCCGGTTCCAAAGCAGGACCCCCGCGGCCGCGCCGAAAGCCAGGAAACGAAAAACCGCCTGGGTCAGATAGGCCTCGTTGGAAAGCTCCATATCGCACTCTACTCTTTAGGCGAAAAACGCCGTTCGGCTCGAACTAGCCGGAAGGGTCGATCCCGGCATACCCTGTCTCGGTCCCGCCGCATCATGGTCAGGCGGCCATGCCCAAATCGTCCGCAGCCGCCTCCACCCGGTTGCGGCCGGCATTCTTCGCCGCATACAGGGCCTGATCGGCATCCTTGAACAGATTGTGGACATCGGCACCGTCTCGGGACGTTGCGACGCCGATGGAAATCGTCACGTCGATCCGCTGTTCTTGTTCCTCGTCCGCGAAAAAGGCGGCCGTTTCCACCTGTTTGCGAATACGTTCCGCGGCACGGCAGGCGTTGCTGCGGCCGGCGCCGGGCAGCAGGACGACAAACTCCTCACCACCGAAACGGTACAGACCTTCGATATGTGCGAAGCTCAAATCGGACACACGAATGCATTGCCGTATGCAGTCGGCCACGCGGGTCAGCACGACATCGCCGACATCGTGACCGAAACGATCGTTCACCCGCTTGAAGTGATCGATATCGATCAGCAGCAGCGCGAAGCGCATCTGATTGCGCCTGTAGTTCTCCATCAAAGCCGCCACCGCCTCGTCATAGGCGCGCCTGTTGCCGACCCCGGTCAACCTGTCCTGCAGCACCGATTTCCCCAGGACGGACAGGGCGACGGCGAGGCTGGTTCGATAGCGGAAGAAGATCAGTCCGAAAAAGCCGGCAAAGGCGAACAGGATGGCAAGTCCGATGAAGATGACCGGCTCGAACCGGAACAAGGCCGTGGGCAGGAAGGCAAGAAAGGTTGCGGCGAAAAAGATGTGCAGGTCCCGCATCCGGGTCGCCAACGTCGCCCCGGCAAGCAGGGTCACGCTTGTGAAAATTGCTATGTTTTCAAGTGATTCACTGTATTGGTTCGTGACCTGCATCAGGATGAAAAACAACGCCGCGACCCAAATGGCGTATCTGGAAAAGTCGCCCTTTCCCAGTAACGCGACACAATAACCCGCCAGGAGAAGTGTCATGGCAATCCGCACCGCGAGCACCCAGACCGGGATCGACTTCAGCCAATCGAGGCTGAAGGATAATTCGGCGATGCTTAGAAGCAGCCCCGATACGAACAGCTTGAACACATAGGACGCAAAAAGGTCGTCCGAAGGTTTTGCCCCCTCGGCACGCCACGCGTTTTCGACAGGTTGACCGGCGCGAACCATTCCCGTCCCCTCGTCATTCCAACCTTATTTGACCTCCTGCTACATTAGAACAAATCGAATTAAATAAGGATTAACCTGGATCAATGTCTCGGATGATTCAGCTGAAATGCCGGACACGGCCGTAACAGCCTAAGGGGACCACGAAAGCGGGGGCCGAAAGGCGACGGGGTCAGCGCATCGCGACCACTTCGTATCCCCGTTCCTCAGGCTCATCGTCCAGGATTTCAGGCGGGAAGCCGGGGGCGAGGACCTTGATTCCGGCGGATTCCTCATACCTGCGGATGATATTGGGCGACCACTCGTCGCCGCCATATTTCGCGATTCCGTCCTTGAAGATCTCGATCAACAGCGGGGACAGATCGAGCTTCGCGCCCGATTTCTCGGCAATCTGCTGGAACAGGCCGATATCCTTCAGGACCAGTTCCATGGTGAAGTTGATGTCCCGCGAACCGTTCAGGATGACCTGGCTTTCGGTCTCGTGAACGAACGAGTTTCCCGACGAGATCTTGATGCCCTCGAAGGCGATATTCATGTCCATCCCCGACAGTTTGCAGGTGGTCAGGGCTTCGGCCAGACTGACAAGATTGGCGGTGGCCAGGAAGTTCGTGACGACTTTCAGGGCGGACGCGGTGCCGAGGGCGCCGGTATGCAGGATCCGCCGTCCCATCAGCGTCAGAATGGGCAGCATCTTCTCGAAAGTGGCGCGGTCGCAACCGGCCAGTATCGCGATATTGCCGGTCGCCGCGCGATGGCAACCGCCGGAAACCGGACAGTCGACCGGATGGGCGCCGATCGCTTCGACCTTCGCGCCCAGCCGTTTCACCTCGCCCTCGTCCGTTGTCGACATCTCCGCCCAGATTTTACCGTCGGAAAGCCCTTCCAGGATGCCTTCCGGCCCTTCGACGACGGCGGAACAGATCGCCGGGCTGGGCAGGCAGGTGATGACGATGTCGCATTCGGCCGCCATCGCCTTCGGACTTTCGCCCCAGGCGGCACCTTTCGCCAGGAAGGGGTCCGCGGCGGCGCGGTCGAGATCCCGCACGGTCAGATGAAGCCCATTGTCGGGGCCATTGCGCAACAGGCTGCCGGCCAGTTTGCCGCCGACATTCCCCAATCCGATAAAACCGACCTTCATCCGCTAATTCCTTCCCAATATTTACTGAAACCACAGGCGGCCCGGATCATGACCGGTTCGCCCTGGTACCGCAGCCCTCGAATGAAAGACCCCTGTGTGAAGCAAATTCACGGCCCCCGCATTTCGATTGCCGACAGGGCGACATTCCCATTGCGTTCACCGGACTCCGGCGTATAGTCGCCGCCCGATGACAAGCGCCCTTTCCACATCGGTTTTCCCCCACGAGCATATTCTCGGCATGGAAGGCCTTTCGGCCTCGGAAATCACGTTATTGCTGGATACGGCCGACGGCTATGTCGAGCAGAACCGCCAGGCGGACAAGACGCGGGACCTGCTACACGGCCGCACGCTGATCAATCTTTTCTTTGAAAATTCAACGCGCACGCGGACGTCCTTCGAGCTAGCCGGCAAGCGTCTGGGCCTGGACGTGATCAACATGTCGGTCGCCACCAGCGCGATAAAGAAGGGTGAGACGCTGATCGACACGGCGATGACCCTGAACGCGATGCACCCGGATGTGCTGGTCGTGCGCCACGCTGATTCGGGGGCGGTCGAACTGCTGTCCCAGAAGGTCAACTGTTCCGTCATCAATGCCGGCGACGGCAGCCACGAACACCCGACCCAGGCGTTGCTGGACGCGCTGACCATCCGCCGCCGCATTGGCCGCCTGAACAACCTGACCGTCGCGATCTGCGGCGACATCGCCCATAGCCGCGTCGCCCGGTCGAACATCCATCTGCTGCAGACCATGGGCGCGCGCGTCCGCGTCGTGGCGCCGCCGACCCTGCTGCCGCCGGCCATAGACCGGTTCGGGGTCGAGGTCTTCACGGATATGCGCAAGGGCTTGGCCGATTGCGATGTGGTGATGATGCTGCGCCTGCAGCTGGAACGCATGCAGGGCAGCTTCGTGCCGTCGGTCCGTGAATATTACCGTTACTTCGGGTTGGATGCGGAAAAGCTCGGCTATGCCAAGCCGGATGCCTTCGTGATGCATCCCGGCCCGATGAATCGCGGCGTGGAGATCGCTTCGGAACTGGCCGACGACATCGACCGCTCCGTGATCCGTCAGCAGGTCGAAATGGGCGTCGCCGTGCGCATGGCCTGCATCGACATTCTGACACGCAACCAGGCCCGGCCGGGAACCGACACGTTCGTCGATCCGACCGCAACCGACGGGGGGAACTAGACCATGCCCGCCGGACGCATAGCCTATCTGAATGCCCGCCTGCTGGACCCGGCCACCGGCCTGGACGAAACCGGCGCGTTGCTGGTCGAGGACGGCAAGATCGCCGATTTCGGCGCCCATCTGTTCAAGGGCGGCGCGCCGTCGGTGCGCCAGGTCGTCGATTGCGAGGGACTATGCCTCGCCCCCGGCCTTGTGGATATGCGTGTGCAGCTGCGCGAACCGGGCCAGGAACATCTGGAAGACATCAACAGCGCCGGCGACGCCGCGCTGGCCGGCGGGGTCACCCAGCTGGCCTGCCTGCCGAATACGGAACCGGCGATCGACGACGTGCCGGTGGTGGAATTCATCGCCCGGCGCGCCCGCGAAGCCAAAAAGGTGAAAATCAACTGCTATGCCGCCCTCACCAAGGGGATGCAGGGTAAGGAATTGACGGAAATCGGCCTGCTGTCGGATGCCGGTGTCGTCGCTTTCACCGACGGCGAGAAGCCGACCACCAACGCCAAGACGCTGTCACGCGCGCTGAAATATGCGGAAGCGTTCGATGCGATGATCGTGCAACACCCGGAAGAACCGACGCTGGCCGACGGCGGGCTGATGAACAAGGGCGAGCTGTCGAGCCGTCTGGGCCTGGCCGGTATCCCGCGCGAGGCGGAAGTCATCATGGTCGAGCGCGACTTGCGCCTGGCCGCCATGTCCGGCACCCGCTTTCATTTCGCCCATGTGACGACGTCGGACGCGCTGGACGCGATCCGCAAGGCGAAGGCCCAGGGCCTGCCGGTCACTTGCGATACCGCCCCGCATTATTTCGCGTTGAACGAGACCGCGATCGGCAACTATCGGACTTTCGCCAAGGTTTCGCCGCCCTTGCGCGACGAGGCGGACCGCCAAGCGGTCGTCGCCGCCATCGCCGACGGCACGATCGACGCGATTGCCAGCGATCACGCCCCGCATGACCAGGATTCCAAACGCCTGCCCTTCCCGCAGGCCTCCTTCGGCATCATCGGTCTGGAGACTTTGCTGCCGCTGACGCTGGAACTGTACCACAACCGGCACATGTCCCTGTTGGAGGCCCTGGCCGCGGTGACCTGCAAACCCGCCGATCTTCTGCGCCTGAAGGCCGGAAGACTGCGCCGGGGAGCGCCGGCCGACCTTGTCGTCTTCGACCCGGATCGCCCCTGGCAGATCGACGAGACCCAGATGAAGAGCCGGTCGAAGAACACGCCCTTCGACAAGCGTCCTGTCCAGGGCAAGGTGCTGATGACCATCGTCGACGGCCGGACGCTGTACCGCGCGTCCGACGCCCCGCTGTAAGGTCCGACGGCGCATGAACGGCACCCTGCCACCCTTGGAGATTTCCGCCCTGGCGCTTGCCTGCGGTTACCTGTTCGGCTCGATTCCCTTCGGCCTCGTGCTGACGCGGTTGGCCGGCCACGGCGACCTGCGCCAGATCGGGTCCGGCAATATCGGCGCGACCAATGTCCTGCGCACCGGCAACAAGGGCCTTGCCGCCGCGACGCTGCTGCTGGACAGCGGCAAGGGCGCCATCGCCGTCCTGATCGCCGCCTATCTGGCAGGCCCTGTCGCCGGCATTCTCGCCGGCGTCGCCGCCGTCTTCGGGCACAATTTTCCGGTCTGGCTCCGTTTCAAGGGCGGCAAGGGCGTCGCGACAACGCTCGGCGTCCTGATCTCCATCGCCCCGTCGGTGGGGCTCGGCGCCTGTCTGGTCTGGCTGCTGGTCGCCCTGGCGACCCGTTATTCCTCAGCTTCGGCCCTGGCGGCGCTGCTCGCCGCCCCGGCAATCGCCTGGGGCCTGGACCTGGAGCACGTCTCGGTCGCAGCCGCCGTGCTGGCGGCCCTCGGCTGGATCAGGCATCACCAGAATATCGGCCGCCTGATCGCCGGCGAAGAGAGCAAGATCAGCTTCAAACGTAAAAGTTGAATCGAATAATCTGATCGCCTTTACGTTGACTCGCATCGCCGCCCGGTCGAGGATTGGGCATGAGCGATGAGGCGACAAACACCGACCATCCACTGTCTGATCAGGAACGTATTGCCCGTTTCCGACTGGCACGGACGGAGAATGTCGGTCCGGTCACTTTCCGGCAGTTGCTGCACCGATACGGCTCGGGATGCGCGGCGCTGGACGCCTTGCCCGAACTGGTCCGCCGCGGCGGCCGGGCTCGCGGTCACCGCGTCGCGTCACCGGAAGATATCGAGCGGGAACGGCACGCCGCCGAGCGACTGGGCGCCGTGGATCTGCATTTAGGTTGCGACGGCTATCCGCATCCGCTGGCCGCGATCGACGATGCGCCGCCTTTCCTTTACGTGCTGGGCGATCCGGACCTGCTGCAATCCGACTGCATCGGCATGGTCGGCGGGCGCAACGCGTCGGTCGCCGGCAAGGGCTTCGCGCGCAAATTGGCCGCCGATCTCGGTCATGCCGGCTTCACGATTGCATCCGGCATGGCCCGGGGAATCGACACCGCCGCGCATGAAGGTGCGCTTGAAACCGGCACGATTGCCGTCCTCGCCGGTGGCGTGGACGTGGTATTCCCGCCAGAGAACGAAGCCCTCCACAAGGCCCTGGTGGAGCGCGGCGCCGTGATTTCCGAAATGCCGCCGGGCATGCAACCGCTGGCCCGGCATTTCCCGCGCCGTAACCGGATCATATCCGGCCTTTCGCTGGCCGTTGCGGTGATCGAGGCCAAGCGCAAATCCGGCTCCCTGATCACGGCGCGCCGGGCCGCCGAACAGGGCCGCACCGTTTTCGCCGCCCCCGCCGCGCCGATGGATGTCCGCGGCACCGGTTGCAACGACCTGATCCGCGACGGCGCGACATTGGTGCAGAGCGCGGACGATATTCTGCAGGACATGCCCGCCTCTTTCGGCGATCGCCCGGGTCAGACAGCGGGAACGGGCCTTTCCGAGATCATGACATCGGGCGGAGACGAACCGGATGAGAGTGAAATCCTGACCGCCCATGATCAGGTCGAACGCGGCTTGAGCAGCACGCCGGTGGCCGTCGACAGCTTGATCAGGGAACTGCGCCTTCCCGCGCCATTGGTTAACGCCGTCTTGCTGGAAATGGAGCTGGCCGGAACGCTCACCCGGCACCCTGGCGGATTCATATCACGCTAATAAGATCGTAAAATCAGACTCCTCTCACACATTTTAGCTAGTTCTTCATACGCGGATATGTTAACCGTGGTTGAAATTTGGCGTGCTTGTTAACAATAAGTTTACACTTCGCACGCATACTCGTTGCTGAGGTTTGGGGGAGACGGGGCACGGGTGAAGGCCATTGCGGCCGGCACCGATGTGCTGTTAGGGAGAAGCCATTTCGGGCAGGGCCCGATACGATTTAGTCCCGCCGTCAGTGCGTCTTGCACCCCTTGATCCGACAGTTTTGAAGCGGCTGTTACCGTTGTGTTTTGGGGTGTCTGCAATGTCCAGTTTGATGTCAGACGACGCGGGTAACGCTCAAGCGAACAGAAAGTCCGGGATGGGGATACCGGACGGATCGGTTAGTGCGAAAAAAATGGGTTCCGCGTCGTACGAGAGATTGTTGAAACTCGCCCATCAAAGAGCTGTTGATGGCAAGGGCGGGCTGGCAGCGTCAATCGCCAAGATGTGTCTGGATTCGCGGGCCGACCTGAACGAGGAAGAACTCGCCCTCACCTTCGACATTCTGCGCAAACTGATCGGCCAGGTCGAAGTTCAGATTCGCCGATACATCGCGGATTACCTGGCCGAGCGAGTCGACGTGCCCCAGGACCTGCTGGATTTCCTCGCCAACGACGTCATCAATGTCGCCTACCCGATCCTGGTGCATTCCACACAGTTGGAGGATGAGCATCTGATCTCGATCATCAACCGCAACAGCGCCGCGCACCAGATGGCGGTCGCAAAGCGTCCGGGCCTCAGCGCCGCGGTCAGCGACAAACTGGTCTCCACCGCCAATACCGAAGTCTTGATCAATCTGCTTAGGAACCTGTCGGCGGAAATGACGCCTTGGGGCCTGGGTGAAGCGGTACGCCTGTCGATCCGTGACGAGGAACTGCAGGCCCCCTTGCTCCATCGCCGGGATTTGCCGCCGGCCGTGGCAAAGCGGATGTACGGTTGGGTCGGGGATGCCCTGCGCGACTATATTAACCGCAACTACGACCTGGACCGGGTGGTCATCAGCGACGCGGTCTCCGCCGCCGTCGAAGCGGCACTGAACGCCGAGGATGCCGGCATCGACTGGTATGACGAAAAAGGCCGCGACCACGCCCAACGCCTGATCGGCGCCCTGGAGGCGCAGGGCGAGGACGGTTTCATTGCGGCAGTCGGTGAGGTAATCGGCCGGAATGAGGTCGAAACGCGCGCGATGCTGACGCGATCGGGCGCGGAATCGCTTGGCATCATGTGCCGCGCCTTCGGCATGGACGCCAACCAGTACACGACGGTCATGCCCGAAATTCTGGGCCATCGCACCATGAAGGAGATGCGTGAGCAGAACCTCGTTAAGCCGGCAATCGAGGCCTTCGAAGCGGTGACCAAGGATCACGCCAGATCGACCGTGAATGCCTGGTGCATTGCCGCGAAAGCGACCAGACACTGACGCGTTTTCCGGCCGCTTGCGACATTAGCAACTTCTTTGAGCAGTTGACGGCAACCAATCTGCCGTGCCAGTACCTCGCGTCCTGAACAGAGCAATCGGGGGCCAGGTTCCTTACATGGCGGAAAAAAGCGTAGTCGTCGTCGAATCGCCGGCGAAGGCCAAGACCATCAATAAATACCTCGGCGACGGTTTCGAGGTTCTCGCCAGTTTCGGTCATGTCCGCGACCTTCCGGCGAAGGATGGCTCCGTCGACACAGACAACGATTTCGCCATGCGCTGGGAAGTCGACGCCCGCGGCAAGAAACAGCTCGATACCATCGCCAAGGCCGTCAAAGGCGCGCAGCATCTCTATCTCGCGACTGACCCGGATCGCGAAGGTGAAGCCATTTCCTGGCATGTGAAGGACGAACTTGCCCGCCGCAAGGTGATCGATGGCATGGATGTCAGCCGTGTCGTCTTCCACGAAATCACCAAGAAGGCGGTTACCGAGGCGGTCGACCACCCGCGCGAACTGGACCAGGCGCTGATCGACGCCTATCTGGCGCGCCGCGCCTTGGACTACCTGGTCGGGTTCACTCTGTCGCCGGTCCTGTGGCGCAAGCTGCCGGGGGCCCGGTCCGCCGGCCGCGTTCAATCGGTCGCCCTGCGCCTGATCTGCGAGCGCGAGGCGGAAATCGAAGCCTTCCGGCCACAGGAATACTGGTCGGTCGAGGCGCTGATGGCGACGGCCGCGGGCGAGGCCTTCAAGGCGCGCCTGACCCATCTGGACGGCAAGAAGCTGGACCGTTTCGACCTGGGCGGCGAAGCCGCGGCGAAACGCGCCGTCGCCATGGCCGAGGGCCAGCCCTATGCCGTCACCAAGGTGGAACGGAAGACCCAGAAGCGGAACCCCGCCCCGCCCTTCACCACCTCCACCCTGCAGCAGGAAGCCAGCCGCAAGCTGGGCATGGGCGCCAGCCGCACGATGAGCGTCGCGCAGCGCCTGTATGAAGGCATCGAACTCGGCGGCGAGACGGTCGGCCTGATCACCTATATGCGTACCGACAGCACCGTGCTCAGCGGTGAGGCCATCGCCGGATGCCGCCGCGCCATCCAGAACATTTTCGGCGACACCTATCTGCCCGACTCGCCGCGCGTATACCGCACCAAGGCCAAGAACGCGCAGGAAGCGCACGAGGCGATCCGCCCGACGGACCTTTTCCGGAAACCGGAAGACGTCGCCCGTTATCTCGACAAGGATCAGCAGCGGCTCTACGAACTGGTCTGGAAGCGGACCATGGCGTCGCAAATGGAAAGCGCGGTCATCGACCGGGTCGCGGTCGATATCGAAAGCGGAAACGGCGCCGCGACCTTCCGTGCGAACGGATCGGTCGTGAAGTTCGACGGTTTCCTGAAACTGTATTTCGAGGATGTCGACGACCGCGCCAGTGACGACGATGACGAACGCCGCCTGCCCAACATGACCGAGGGCGAGGCCTCCACCTTGAAGGAAGTCATCCCGGAGCAGCATTTCACCCAGCCGCCGCCCCGCTATACGGAAGCGAGCCTGGTGAAAAAGATGGAGGAACTGGGGATCGGGCGTCCGTCCACCTACGCTTCCATCCTGAAGGTGCTGCAGGACCGGAACTACGTGCAGTTGGAAAGCCGCCGTTTCGTGCCGGAGGATCGCGGTCGCCTCGTCACCGCTTTCCTGTCCAGCTTCTTCGACCGTTACTTCGAATACGGCTTCACCGCCGATCTGGAAGAGCAGTTGGACGACGTGTCCGACGGCCGCCGCGACTGGCGCCAGGTGCTGCGCGAGTTCTGGGAAAACTTCTACAAGATCGCTGAACACACCAAGGAACTGACCGGTGTCGAGGTACGCGACACGATCGACCGCGAACTCGGCCCCCACTTCTTCCCGGCGGACGAGAACGGCAGCACCGAAGCCGCCCGCGTCTGCCCGGCTTGCGACGGCGGCCGGCTGAGCCTCAATTTCGGGCGCCACGGCGCTTTCATCGCCTGTTCCAACTATCCGAATTGCCGCTATACGCGCCAATTGGGCGAGGACGGTTCGGAAGATGGCGAAGAGGCGAATTACCCGAAAATCCTGGGACCCTATCCCGAGACCGGCGAAGACGTCAGTCTGCGGAAAGGACCCTACGGCCTCTACGTCCAGGTCGGTGAGCAATTGCCGAAGGAAAAGGGCAAGAAGGCCCCGCCGAAGCCGAAACGGGCTTCGCTGCTGAAAGGCATGACCGCGTCCGACGTGGATCTGGATCTTGCCCTGCGCCTGCTGGCCCTGCCGCGGGAAATCGGAACGCATCCGGAGAGCGGCGCCATGATCACCGCCGGCGTCGGCCGGTTCGGACCGTTCCTGAAGCACGGCAACGCCTATGTCTCGATCCCGGCGGATGACGATGTACTGTCGATCGGCATGAACCGTGCCGTGGAAGTCATCGCCCAGGCCGGGGAGAAGGGTAAGGCGCGCGCCACCCGTTCGCTGGGTGAGCATCCCGAGGACGGCAAGGCCATTACCCAGGGCGCCGGCCGTTTCGGTCCCTATGTGAAGCACGGCAAGCTCTACGCCTCGATCCCGCGCGACGTCGATCCGGACACCGTCAGTCTGGAGGAGGCCGTCCGGCTTCTCGCCGAAAAGGCCGCCAAGCAGGCAGCCAAGGGCGGCCCCGCGAAAAAGGGTGCGGCCAAGAAAGGCGCGGCGAAGAAGGGCAAGGCTAAAAAGGCTGGCGCCAAAAAGTCGGGCGCCAAAAAGGCCGGGGCAAAAAAAGCGGCGGCCAAGAAAGCGGCGGCAGCGAAATCGGCCGCCGGATCGGATTGATCCACGGTGACCGACGACCGCAACAGGCTTCCCACCAAACAGGAAATCCTGGACTACATCCAAGACAGCCCGACGCCCGTCGGAAAACGTGAAATCGCCCGCGCCTTTCAGATCAAGGGCGGACAGCGTGTCGAGTTGAAGGCCCTGTTGCGGGAACTCGAGAACGAAGGCGCGATCGACAAAGGCCGCAAACGCAAGCTGGCCCCGAAAGGCGCCCTGCCCGAGGTCGCCGTCGTCATGGTCGCCGAGGCCAGCATCGACGGAGAACTGTTCGCCAAACCGGTCGGTCCGCATGCCGAGGTGGAAGCGGAAATCATCGTCGTTCCGGGCGGTCGCGCGACCGGATTGCCCAAGCCGGGCGACCGCGTTCTCGCCCGCCTCAAACGAATTGGCGAGAACCGTTACGAAGCCCAGCCGATCCGTATCCTGCGCGCCGGGCCGGAGAATATCCTCGGTGCCGTGACGCGGACACCCAAGGGCTGGCGCGTGAAACCGACGGACCGCCGCATCGATCGGGAATACACCCTGGACAGCGTGCCGCAGGAGGTTCGCGACGGCGATCTGGTCCTGGTCCGTCCCCTGCCCGCCCCCAGTTCGCGCCGTTTCGAGAACGTCGCCCGCGAAGCCGAGGTGGTGGAACGGATCGGCAATCTGTCCGATCCCAAGGCGTTCAGCCTGATCGCGATCCACCAGAACGGCATTCCCGTCGCCTTCCCCGAAAAGGCCCTGGCCGAGGCGGACAAGCTGAAGCCCGCGGAACTGGGCAAGCGGGAGGACCTGCGGGACGTTCCGCTGGTCACGATCGACGGCGCGGATGCGCGCGATTTCGATGACGCGGTCTGGGCAGAAGCCGATGACGACAAGGAAAACCCGGGCGGGTTCAAGCTGATCGTCGCCATCGCCGACGTTTCCCATTACGTGCCGTCGGGCAGCGCCCTCGACCGCGCCGCCCGCCAACGGGGAAACTCCGTCTATTTCCCGGACCGGGTCGTCCCGATGCTGCCGGAGCGTCTGTCCAACGACCTTTGCTCGCTGCGCCCGAACGAAGAACGGGCCTGCATGGCCTGTCATATGGTGATCGATTCGAACGGCCGGCTGCTGCGCCACCGCTTCAGCCGGGCGCTGATGAAGTCAGCGGCGCGATTGACCTATACCCAGGTCCAGGCCGCCATGGACGGCACGCCGGACGATACGACCGACACCTTGGTCGAACCGATCCTGAAGCCCCTTTACGCTGCCTACCGCGCCCTTTCCAAAGCGCGTGAAGAGCGCGGGACGCTGGAACTGGACCTGCCGGAACGGCAGGTGAAGATCGGCGAGGACGGCAAGATCTCGGAGATCACCGTCCGTGAACGCTTCGACAGCCACAAGCTGATCGAGGAGTTCATGATCTGCGCCAATGTCGCCGCGGCGGAGGCACTGGAGGCGAAACAGCCCCGCACGCAAATCCCGATCATGTACCGGGTTCACGAACCGCCGCCGCTCGACAAGCTGGAGGCCCTGCGCGACAGCCTGGCCGTGCTCGGTTTCAAGTTGGCCAAGGGAGCGGTCATCAAGCCGCGCATGTTCACCGGAATCCTGGAACAGGCGGAAAAGGCGGGGAAAGGCCCGCTGGTGTCGGATATCGTTCTGCGGTCCCAGTCGCAGGCGATCTACGCTTCGAACAACATGGGGCATTTCGGCCTCGCCCTAAGGCGGTACTGCCATTTCACCTCCCCGATCCGTCGGTATTCCGACGTCTTGGTTCATCGCGCCCTGATTTCCGACTATGGACTTGGGAAAGATGGTCTGGGCGAGGAGGAAATCGAGAGTTTCGATGAAATCGCCGACGCGATATCCGGCACGGAACGCCGCGCCGCCACGGCAGAGCGGGAAGCAACGGAACGCTATGTGACCGCCTATCTGAGCGACCGGGTCGGCGCCGAATTCAGCGCCCGGATTTCCGGCGTCGCGCGATTCGGCCTGTTCGTCGCCCTGGACGAGACGGGCGCGGACGGCCTTGTCCCCATCAGCACGCTGTCGCCTTGGGACCGCTATCACCACGATGAGGTGCACCATTGCCTGGTCGGGCGCGAGAACGGCATCGCCTTCACCTTGAGCGACCGCGTGACCGTCCGCCTGACCGAAGCGAATACGCTGACCGGCGGCCTGGTCTTCGAAGTGATCGATGGCGGCAAACCGGCGTCCAAGCAGATCACCAGGAATATCCCGCGCGCCTCCCGGGGTGGGGCCTTCGGCAGCCGCCGGGGCGGTCCCAGCGGCACGAAGGGCGGCAAAAAGGGCGGCAAGGGTCGCGGAAAGACCAAGGGACAGCCGCGCGGCAAACGCTGAACCGGAAACGCTTCACCACATTGCGTTCAGATCGTCGCTTGCGTCGGGGGCGAACCGGCGTCACCCTCCCTGTGCCGCTTCGGCGGGCCATTATGGGGAAATGGCGGGTGGATAGAGGCGCGGATGGTCGCACCATTTGGTAAAGGGATGAAGCGGTTGCTGGCCGCGGCCGCGTTGGCCGCGCTGACGGCCTGCGCCAGCGGCCCGCAGCAGCCCGAACCCTTCACCCCCACCCTTACCACGGAGATGTTCGGCGCCATCCTGACCGCGATCGAGACCAACTACATCGAACGCCAGGAAGCCGGGACATTGACCTTGTCGGCCCTGGAGGCGATCAGCGAGATCGATCCGGGATTCTCCGTGGATTCCGACGAGGGCACCATCCTGCTGATCTATCGGGATGACGAGGTCTTTCGCGCGGACATCCCGGCCGAGGAGAGGATCGACCAATGGGCGCTGCAGGCGGACAGGGTGCTCGCCGCCGCGCGGGCCGTTTCTGAACCCCTGCGCGATGCGAGCGACGAAAAGGTCTACGGCATCATGTTCGGGTCGATGGTCGGGCTGCTGGACCGCTATACCCGTTACGCAGGCGCCGATGAGGCGCAATCGAACCGGGAATCCCGGCAGGGATTCGGCGGGATCGGCGTTTCCGTCGGCCCGCATCCGCTCGGCGCCCGTGTCCTCACCGTGACGCCGAGCCATCCGGCCCAGGCCGCCGGCATCCATGGCGGCGACATCCTGGTTTCGATCGACGGCCGGCCCCTCGCCGGCACACCGCTGCGCCAGATCATCCGGATGCTGCGCGGGCCGGTCGAAAAGCCCGTTGTCCTGAACATCAGCCGCGCCGGCTTGCAGAACCCGCTGACGGTCACGGTCGGCCGGACGCATATCGTCCCGAACACCGTGTTCTTCACCCCCAAGGGCAAGGCCGCGGTCATCCGCATAACCGCCTTCAACGACCGGACCCCGAAACGGGTCGCCGAGGCGGTGAGCGAAGCGCAGGCAGCCCTGGGTCCGGACATGATCGGTTTTATTTTGGACCTGCGCGGCAATCCGGGCGGCTTGCTGGACAAGGCGATCGATGTTGCCGACCTTTTCCTGCATAGCGGCACGATCTCCAAGACCGACGGACGCAACCCCAGAAGCTTCCAGAATTTCGAGGCGGAACCCGGCGACATCTCGCTTGGGAAACCGCTGGCCGTGCTGATCGACGGGGCGACCGCATCGGCGGCGGAAGTCCTGGCGGCCGCCCTGCAGGATCAAGGCCGCGGTGTACCGATCGGCTTTTCCTCCTTCGGGAAAGGAACCGTGCAGACCGTGCTGGATATGCCGAACGGCGGTGAATTGATTCTGACCTGGGCCCGATTGCTGGCGCCGAGCGGCTATGTCCTGCATGAGGCCGGCGTCATGCCGACGATCTGTTCCCAGTCGTCGGTTCCTGTCGATTCGCTGCTAAGGCACGCTTTACTGATCGAACCGGCGACCACGATCCACAACCTGGCGCTGCGTCGGCGCGTCGGTCCGAACGAACCCGCGGCGCGGGAACATGTCGCGACCCTTTGTCCCTGGCGGCCGGAAGAAGGACCGGACCGTGCCGTCGCCACGGCGGTTCGCCTGTTGCAAAGTCCCGATCTCTACCAAACGGCAATAACCCTGGAATTGCCTCCCGCCTCGTGACAGGCTGTGTCCGTCGCTGCCGCCCCGGCAGCCATCCATCCCTTCCGGAACGTGCACGCGTTGCCCGCGCGCCTTCTGACGCTGGAGCCTGATCATGTCCGTGATACCGCGCGACGCGGCCAGCCTCGTCCTGCTGCGAGGCACGCCCGAGAAACCCGAAGTCCTGATGGGCCGCCGAAACGAGAACCTGCGCTTCATGCCGGGCTACTACGTCTTTCCGGGCGGCACCGTGGACGACACCGACGATGCCGTGTCCCAAGGCCTGGCGCTGCATCCCGAGACCATGAAAAGCCTGGCCCGCCACGCAGCGCCGGAACGTCAGGGCGCCCTGGTCTGGGCTGCCCTGCGCGAAGCCTGGGAGGAAGCCGAGGTGTTTCTGGGCGCGCCGGATGCCGGATGGTCCGTCGGCGAAGGCCTTTGCGCGGCGGCGGACGCCTACCGCGCCGCCGGACTGGCGCCCGCCTCCGACCGGATGGCATTCATCGCGCGCGCCGTCACGCCGCGGGAATCCCCCATCCGCTTCGACAGCCGATTCTTCCTTGCCGATGCCGGCGACGACGGTCGGCATGTCAGCGGCACGGCCCGCGCGACCGGGGAATTGGAGGACGTCTCCTGGCATCGGGCGGAGATGGTGATCGCCACCTATCCGATGGCGAACATCACCCGCTTCGTTCTGTCCCGGGCCCTGGCGATCTGGTGCGCCGGGTCCCCTGCCGGCGGGCCGTTTGAACCGTCGGACCGGCCGATCCCCTGCTTCACCCAACGCAACAGAAGCTTCGCGATGCGCGAGGACCGACCGGGCGATCCGCCGCAGATCGACCCGGAAGACCTGAAATGGCCCGACAGCGATTGAGTGCATGGAAACAGCCGGGCCGGGATGCGGCGCATTCCTTTGCTTGACTTCGCCGTACAAATACCTAAGTTGCGCGCCGGACTCACGAAATACCGATGCGCCCTCGGGCGATCAGGGCCCCTTCCGAACCGATTGGGCCGTTGTCGGTATCGTCGAAGAAATGGGTCGATGAATTTGAATTAACCTGGATGGGCGCGGCCCAAGCCGGGATTCGGAATGAAAGGGTAATCCCATGGCCAAACCGGCGACTTTACAGGTGAAGATGGTCAGCACCGCGGACACGGGCTTCTTCTACGTGACGAAGAAGAACCCGCGCAATCTGACCGAGAAGCTCGAAATGCGGAAATACGACCCGGTCGTCCGCAAGCACGTCGTCTTCAAGGAATCGAAGATGAAATAAGAACGATCGCGCTTAAGCGATTGTTTCCGAAGGGCCCCTCGACGGGGCCCTTTGTCGTTTCAGGCGACATGGATCGCCAAGGCTCATCTCGAGACTTACCTGAATACCGCTCCACCAAAATAACAACACATTTTCTGCGACAATTCGTCGGAGCACCGTTCTTTGGTTTGAAACTTTCATTAGACTTTGGCAGATTTCGCCGTCCCTGACCGGTATTCGATTCGGTTTTGGTTTGTTGGTCGCGTATCGACGACTGTTTTCATCATTCTCAGGGATAAGGACGGGCCCGGTCGTCTGGACTTTCGATCGGGTGCCTCGGGTGTTTCCAGGGCTTGGGCGGTCCAAGGCCTTGGTGGGTCCTGGGGCCTTCCGCCGACCTGCGTTGTGGAGACAAGTGAATAACCATGGACGGATCGAAGGCAGTGCAGGGTGCGCTAGGCGGGATTTTCCGTCTGTTCCGCGCGTCTCCCGACAGCGGCCCCGGCCCGCAATCCATCGCCAATGAAATGCAGGCCCCGACGCCCCTCGGTGAACTGAAATCCGTCTTCGAAAAACTGAACCAAAGTGTCGCCGTAGCCGACTATCGTCAGCCCGGCCTGCCCCTGATTTATGTTAACCGGGCTTTCACGGACCTCACCGGGTTTTCCGCGGATGAAGCGATTGGCCGCCCCTGCGGCTTCCTGATGGGCGACGATCGCGAACAGCCCGAATGGATAGACTTCAAGACGAATGTGCAGCAGGGTCAGCCCGCCTCCGCCGCATTCCTGTGCTACCGGAAAGATGGAACGGCATTCCTTAACAGCGTCCAGGCTTCCGCCGTCATCGACACGGACGGCAAACCGCTTTACCTCGTCGCGTTTCTTCAAGATGCAACACGCCTTGGCGCACGCGCATCGAAACCAGATTGGTCGGAAGACCGCGTCTCCCGGATCGTCGCCGGCGCCAATGTCATCCTGTATGAGGCGACCGTCCCGGACCTGACCTTCACCTTCGTATCCCCCTTCGCGGAATCGGTACTGGGATACAAGCTGGCCGATTGGTTCGAACCCGGCTTCTGGGCCAGTCGGATCCACCTGGAGGATCGCGACCAGGCGGTCGAGGAACACAGGAGGGCGGCCACGGACGGGATGGAGCACGAATTCGAGTATCGAATGCTGTCCCGCAGCGGCGCGGTGCTGTGGATGCGCCACCTGACGACCGTGGAGGACCGTGCGGGCGCCGGAACGGTTGACGGGGACAAGCCCGGCCAGGTGCGCGGCGTCATCGTCGATGTGACGGAACAGAAGATCCTGGAGGACCGCTTCCGGCAGCGCGAGCATTGGAAGTCGATGGTGCTGGAAAACGCGCCCGACGCCATCCTGACCGTCGGATCGGAATTACGCATCCAATCCTTCAACGCCGCGGCCGAAAAGGTTTTCGGATGGCCGCGCGACGAGATTGTCGGGCAGTCGATCAACCTTCTCGTCCCCGAAGAACACCGCAACGCGCATACGGCCATGGCCATGGCCTATATGAACAAGGACCAGCAGGTCGCGCGGACCATGGGCGACTGGCGACTGCTGCAGGGGCGGCGCCGGGACGGCAGCCTGTTTCCGATCATGGTTCGGCTAGGCCATTCGGATATCGGCTCGCAATACCTGGTGACGGCAATCGTGCGCGACATGACAGATGTCGATCGCCGGAACCGGGAATTGAGCGATCTTTCCCAGCAATTGGCGGTGCAGTTGGAATTGGCCGAAAACGCCAACAAGGCAAAATCCCAGTTCCTCAGCACGATGAGCCACGAATTGCGGACACCGTTGAACGCGATCATCGGTTTTGCCGAATTGCTGGAAAGCGAGGCATTCGGACCGCTCGGCGCGGAACGATACCGGCATTACGCCGGCGACATCAGGACCAGCGGCCAGCACCTGCTGTCGATCATCAACGAGATACTGGATCTGTCCCGGATCGAAGCCGGCCGGATCGATCTGCAAATCGAGGACATCAATCTGTCGGAGGCGGTCGGCAACGCGATCGACGCGACAAGGCCGGTGATCCGCAAGGCGGACCTGACGGTGACCAGCGATATTCCCGAGGCCTTGCCGCCGCTCAGGGCCGATCAGCGCTCAATCCATCAAATTCTGCTGAACCTGCTGTCCAACGCCGCGAAGTTCACGCCACCCGGCGGCCGGATCGCGATTACCGCCTGCATGGCGGACGTGACACCGGACATCGAAATCGCCGTCGAAGACAATGGGCGCGGCATTCCCGCGCATATTCTGCCGACCTTGGGCACGCCGTTCCAGAAAGCGGGCTCGGCACATGACGCGTCCAATCCGGGAACCGGGTTGGGACTCGCTATTTCGCGCGGTCTGGCGGAACAGATGGGCGGTTCGTTGAGGATCGAGAGCGCGGAAGGCGAATGGACCCGGATCACGGTCACCCTGCCCGCCGCGCAATCGACCGAGAAGGCCCGCAGCGCGGCGGAGTGACCTGACCGGAACGGCGGTGATGCGTCAGCGCGCGCCGACCTTCTCCGCCATCATGCAAAGAAGTTCCCACATCATCGTGACGCCGACCAGCGCCGTCGCCCCGGACGGATCGAAAGGCGGCGACACTTCGACGACATCGGCCCCGACAATGTCCAGCCCGCGCAAGGCGCGCAGCATTTTCTGGGCGTCGTGGGTGGAATAGCCGCCGATCTCGGGCGTGCCGGTGCCCGGCGTGTAGACCGGATCGAGACCGTCCACATCGAAACTGACATAGACCGGGCCGTCGCCGACGACCTCGCGCGCCAGCTGACCGACCTTTTCCGGACCGAGATCGAAATACTCCTCGATCTCAACGACCCGGATGCCCTGTGCCAGGCCCCAATCCTTGTCTTCCGGCGTATAGAGCCCGCCGCGGATACCGATCTGAATCGTCCGTTTCGGGTCCAGCAGGCCTTCCTCGATGGCGCGGCGGAAAGGGGTGCCGTGGGTATATTCATAGCCGCCGAAATAGCGGTCCCAGGTATCGGTATGGGCGTCGAAATGCACCATGCCCAGCGGCCGGGACGTATCCGCGATGGCGCGCATGATCGGCAGGGTGATCAGATGATCGCCGCCGGCGGTCAACGGCAGGACGCCCTTTGCATGAACGCCCTTGTAGAAGTCCTCCACCCGCTTCAGCGTATCGATCAGATCGACCGGGTTCACTGGCGTGTCGCCGAGATCGGCGCAATTGGCGAGTTCATAGGGGCGGATGCCGGTAACGTGGTGGACATTCCGCATCAGCGTCGACTGATCGCGCATCTGGCGCGGTCCATGGCGCGCCCCGGCGCGGTTGGTCGTGCCGCCGTCCCACGGCACCCCGATCATGCCGATATCGACGGGGTCCGCCTCATCAACCGAGACATGCGGCAACCGCATGAAGGTGGGAATACCCGCGAACCGCGGCAATACGGTGCCTGAAACCGGCCGGAACTTCTTATCCTTACTCATTACACACGATCCCCTCGTTCACCGCCGCAACCGTCAGAGGTTACGGACTTTCTGCAATTCCCACGTGCCCCGACACTTCTTGCCTTCATAGGTGCCCTTGGCGGTTCGTTCCTCGAAACGGCCTTCGGCCTCGGCGAAGTTAAACCCCTTCCTCGACATGTCGCTGCCCATCAGGCGCCCGTCCTCGGCGATGGTACCGTCCATGTCGCCGATGCCATCCTGCCAGCGCAATTCGGCATCCAGATTACCGCCGCGGATCTCGGCCCGTATCGCGCCGCGTTTGGGGCAGTTTTCCAGACCATAGGTGAACAGGATCCGGCCGGCCCAGATCCCGTCATAGGCCGATGACCCGCCGGCTAACAGGTTCGCCGTATTGCACCCCGCGAGAGCGACGAGGAGAAGCGCGGCGACCGCCCCGCGTTTGAGCGGTGTGACGATGTTCGGCATTACGCCCGTTTCGCTGATGTTTGGCATCCGATCCGAGATCCTGCGTCGTTTGCATGCTTCACTGTCTGGGCGCCGATTTCCGGCAATGGGGTGCATCGCCGCCGGCATTCGAACACCGGCATTGCAACACTGGCATACGAACACCGGGCCTGCGTCACCGGCCGCGGCGGCGCCCAGCGCCCTTGGCGCCCGGCGCAAAGGGATTTTTGCCCCGGCGCACCAACAGGCGCAAGGGGATGCCGGGAAGATTGAAGGTTTCCCGCAGGCTGTTGATCAAATAGCGATGGTAGCTGTCCGGCAGGGATTCCGGGACCGAGGCAAAAACCACGAAGGTCGGCGGGCGGCTCTTCGCCTGCGTCATGTAACGCAGCTTGATGCGACGTCCCCGGGCCAGCGGCGGCGGATGCGCTTCCACATTGTCGGCCAGCCACTGATTCAGGGCGCTGGTCGGGATACGCGTATTCCACAGGTCATAGACCTCGAACGCGGTGTCCATCAGGGCATCCACCCGTTGCCCGCGCAGGGCGGAAACGGTCATGACCGGCACGCCCTTGGCCTGAGGCAGGGACCGCAGGATCCGGTCGCGCAACTTCTGCAGTGCTTCCTGGCGGTCGTCGACCGCGTCCCATTTGTTCGCCGCGATGATCAGCGCCCTGCCCTCTTCCAGAACCTGGCGCGCAATGGTCAGATCCTGTTTCTCCAGCATATCGGCCGCGTCCAGCAGCAAGACGACGACATGGGAAAACCGGATGGCGCGCAAGGTATCGGCCGCCGACAGGCGCTCCACCTTTTCACTGACGCGGGCCTTTTTGCGCAACCCGGCCGTATCGACCAGTTCCATCGGCCGGCCGTTCCAGGTCCAGTCGAGAGCGATGGAGTCGCGGGTAATTCCCGCTTCCGGCCCGGTCAGCAGACGGTCCGATCCGACGAGACGGTTGATCAGGGTCGACTTGCCGACATTCGGACGGCCGACGATGGTCAGCTTCATCTTGCGCGGCGCGGCTTCCTTCTCGAAAGCGGCTTCCAACGCTTCCTCGTCGATTTCGCCGTCCTCGTTTTCCGCCAGCAGCTTCTCAATGCGGTCCTCGATATCCTCGTCGGATTCCGCACCGTCCTCGTCACCGCCGGTCCAAAGCTCCTTGGCATCCCGGACGACGTCGTAAAGGTCGCTCATGCCCTCGCCATGCTCGGCGGAAACCGGCACCGGCTCCCCCAGCCCCAGTTTGAAGGATTCGTGCAGGCCGGGCTGTCCGGCGCGTCCTTCGCATTTGTTGGCAAGCAGGACCACCGGCGTCTTCGCCTTGCGCAGCACGCCGGCGAAATGTTCGTCCAGCGGGGTCACGCCGGCGCGCGCGTCGATCAGGAAAAAGGCCAAATCCGCCTCTTCCAGGGCCAGTTCCGTCTGCCGGCGCATCCGGGCTTCCAGGCTTTGGTCGGTCGCGTCTTCAAGCCCTGCCGTGTCGATCACGCGAAAGCGCAGGTCGCCGATTTTCGCGGGGCCCTCGCGGCGGTCGCGGGTGACGCCCGGCGTGTCGTCGACGATTGCCAACCGTTTGCCCACCAGGCGGTTGAACAGCGTCGACTTGCCCACATTGGGGCGTCCGATGATAGCGACTGTGAATTCGGTCATTTTCTCTAGCCAGGCCGGATCTTATCGATAGGCCAGCAGGCTGCCGCCCTCGGTTTGCAAGAGGACGGTGCCGTTCACCACGATCGGCGGCACACGAATGGGCGATCCGGCGTCGATCTTGCCCAGCGCCTTGCCGTTATACGGCGAAACCGCCCAGACTTCGCCCAAATTATTGGCCAGCAGCAAACGGTCCCCGGCCAGAATGGGACCGACCCAGGAAATCGGGTCCTGCCTGTCTTCCGGATCTTCCCAGATTGGCAGGCTCGAAACCCACTTCACCCGGCCGCCACGGCGCGTCAGGCACAGCAGATTGCCCTCGGTCGTGATCAGATACAGGAACTCGCCCGCGATCCAGGGGCTTTGCAGACCGCCCAGTTGCTGATCCCAGACGCGGCCGCCGGTGCGTTCGTCCAGCGCGATCGTCCGGCCGGCATGACTGACCGCATAGACCACGCCGCGGTCGATGACCGGCAGTCCCCGGATATCGGCCAACGTCGACAGGGTGTCGACGCGCCGGACCGTGGTCAGCGTATCGGACCAGATGGCGCGGCCGGTTCCCAGCCGCAACGCGAACAGTTCGCCCGACGAATAGGGCACCACCACCGTATTGCCTTCGATTGCCGGGCTCGCCCCGCCCAGCAGACCAGCCGTTTCGGAGAAACCGGAATGGGTCCAGGCCAGTTCACCGGTGGTCGCGTTGAACCCGCTTGCCTGGTTATCAATGGTGATCGCCACGACCGTGTTGCTGCCGGCGGAAGGCGCCGCCCGCATCGGCCCGGGCAGATTGGCCCGCCACAATTCCGTGCCCTGTGCGGCATCGATCGCGATCAGTTGCGCGAAGCCCGTGCTGGCGAAAAGTTTCCCGTCGTCATAGGCCAGGCCGCCGCCGAAGGCTTCTTCGTCTTCCTCGGGGACCTGCGGGTCGAATTCCCAGACGGCCGCGCCGGTATCGACGCGCCAGGCCCGGATGATGAAATCCCGGTCCATGGTGAAGACCAGTCCGTTGGCCGAGACCGGGCCGCTCAGGATCCGTTGATCCCCTTCCGACCCTGCCCCGAAATCCCGGCTCCAGGCCCGGGAAAGACCGTCGGCGACCTTGACGTGATGCATCGCATGGTCTGCGTAACCGCCGGCCTGCGGCCAGGCGGTGTTCGCGTAGGGCGGCGGCAGCAGCACGTCCAGATCCGCAAGCCGCGGATCCGGTTCAACGGCGCCGGATTCGATGATGACGGAAATACGCTGTCCCGGCAGCGGCGGCGCTTCCGGATCGCCGAACCATTCCTCGGTCAGGCTGCAGCCGCCCAACAGGGCGAGCGCCAGGATGGCGCCCGTCAGCCGGCCGCCCCCGGACCGAACCCCGCGCACCGGGGTCCTATGGGACAATTTCCAATCAGACATGGTCCGCCAACCCCGCCCCTTATTCCGGCAAGGTCTGCAGCAGTTCGGCAGCGCGGGCGCGTGCCGCGGCCGGCGCATCCAGATCGTCCGCGACCGCCGCCAGTTCCTGCCGCGCGGCGCTTGTGTCGTTCAGGCGCAGATACAGGCTGGCCATCAATTCATGAGCGGTGGTTCGCCAGGGCTTTCCTTCCGCGGCAAGCGGTTTCAGGCGGTCGATCAGCGATTGCGGGTCCGCGTCATCCGCCTGCTGCATCGCCATCAGGACCAGCGCCAGTTCCTGGTAGTATTCGGGGATCGAGGTATCCGCGGCCAGCTTCTCGTAGATCACCGCCGCGTTCTGCTGATCGCCGGCCTGCACCAAAAGGGCCGCCTGGCGCAGCGTCGCGACGATGCGGTATCCGGTATTGCCCTCATCGGCCAGCTGCCCCAGTTGGGCCGCGGCTTCCGACAGGTTCTGCTGTCCGGCAAGGTCGACCGCCTGGGCATACATCGCGGCAGCTTTTTCCCGCTGCTGCACTTCGTAATACTGCCAGCCCTTGTATCCGCCGACACCGCCGACGACGAGGATCGCCACCGCGACGACGTAGCGGCCATACTTCGCCCACTGCTCTTTCAGCTTGTCCTGGCGCAGTTCCTCATCAATTTCACGAAAGATTTCCGACACGCTATGACCCCGTATTCACGGCAAAATTTCTGTTATCTATCCGGACCGGCCGGCGGCAGCGGCGCTTCCCTCGGCATCGGTGACACCGGATGCGCCCGCACAGGCAGGTCCAAGCGCCTTCTTTACGGTGTCGCACCCGATGCGGCAACCGTTCCCGCACGGACCCAGCCCAAGAATCCGCCGATTATCCGGACCCCGGAGCAACGGAGGCGGCGGTCGGGAGAGACAACCCTGGCCTAGGCCCGGCACACATTCCATGGCACGATTTGTGCTTGGTGTAAGGGCGCTTGTTTAATGCCGGAGTGTTCCATGCAGGTAGAATACCTATCGAAACCCAGCGTTGCCGCGGCAAAACCGCAAACGCATCCTGCCCCCCGGACGGCCCGCCGCTTCGGCGCGGCCCTGGCAATTCTTGCCCTTACCGCCTGCGGCGGGGCGGAACCGGGTTTCCTCGCCCTGACGGCGGCAACCTCCACGGTCGTGAATTCAGACAAACTGCCGACCGATTTCATTGCCGATGCCGTCACCGGGTTGGACTGCAACTCGATCCGCCAATCGATGGACAAGGGACCGCTGTGCCGGGCCCCGGAACAGCGGGTCATCGAACGCCCGGTCTACTGTTACCGGACGCTCGGCAACATCAACTGTTACGACCATCCCGACCCCTATCGCGACGGCGCGGAACAGGTCAGCGGCACGATGCCCTGACCGGCCGGCGGGCGGCCTTGCCCGCCCGCGCCCGCGCCCTGCCTTTCAGTCCGGCAACGTAAGATTTCCGTAACAAAGCTCTTCCCTGCGGTTCCGGTCGCGGTATACTGATTTCGCGCCGTTCAGAAGCGTCGAGCGTGCAGATCGGCCAACGGCCCTGCACAGTGGATGGACCAAGTGGATGGACCAATAGAAGGGGATGTCTGTTGACGGCAAGCGAGGGGAAGAACGAGGAAAGTCGACAGTGCCGCGGCAGTGAGATGGAGGCTGCCGCATGAGCAACCTGATCGATCTGTCCGATTATCGTCGCCGCAACAAGAAACAACGCATCCGTTTCGACCGTAACGAGTTACGGACATTGCTGAACGTCTATTCCATGCGCGTCGCACAAGGGGAATGGAAGGACTACGCCGTCGACCAGCACGGTCCCGTCGCGATCTTCTCGATCTTCCGACACAGTTATGAAACGCCGGTCTTCGCGGTGGCGAAGCGCACCTCAGGCAAGGGGTTCGAATATCTCGTCCTCAGCGGCCGGCGCATCCTCGCGAAATCGAAATCCCTGACCGATGTCCTGTCGATCTTCGACAAGCCCCTGCACCTCGTCCCGCAACGTGGCTGACACGGTTTATCGATTTAGAACAACCTGTTAAACGGCAAGTCGGAATCAATTTCCGAACACGATCGGCCTCACCCCGTCGCATCACCCTGCTCTTTACAGAACAAAAAAGGAACGCTAATAAAGAGAACAAATCGTGATCAAATGGAGCTCGCGATGGGACGCATGAAACATCAGGCAATGGCCAAACGGGACGAAGGGCTGACGGCCACGCGGATCGGGGATCTGCTGCCCAAGGGCATCGCCGTCTTCTGCTGGTGCAACCGCTGCGGCCATAATGCCGTGGTGGACAGCCACCGCCTGGCCGCACAACTGGGCCCGGCCCTGCCGGTTCCGGATATCGGCGTGCATATGCGGTGCAGCGGCTGCGGGTCGAAGGACGTCGCCACCCGGCCCGACTGGCCGTCCTTGGGCCAGGTCGCGCGCCATACCTGACCACCGCGGCCATCCCGGTGGCCGACCGCCGCGCAATCAAAAAAATCCAAAAGAATTTTTGCCTTGGGTGGAATCGGCCTAAAGCCGTTGATATCTAGCAGGAAGGATCGAATCATCCACAGACTTGTCCCCAGATATTGGGGGTATGTGGATAAAAAACGCCAGATAATGATGTTGTTTGCGCGCGCTTGGCTGTATATTGTCAACGTGGAGACAAAAAACACCATATATCGGGACATCCCTTATATATTGTGGTGCGAAACGAACCAGACCGTTTCCTTAGAGATCAAACCATAGGGGTAGGCGTCATGGAATGGACCGAAGAACGGGTCGAGACCCTAAAGGGACTGTGGAAAAACGGATACACGGCACGGCAGATCGCCGAGCGCCTGGGCGGAGTCACCCGTAACGCGGTGATCGGCAAGGCGCACCGGCTGGGCCTGTCCTCCCGCCCGCAGCCGGTGAAGCGCGAAGAGGCGCCGATCGATTTCAGCAAGATGGCCCGGACCTGCCAGTGGCCGATTGGCCATCCCGGCCAGGACGATTTCCGCTTCTGCGGCGAGACCGCCGCCCCCGGCAAGCCCTACTGCCAGAGCCATTGCGCGGTCGCCTACCGCCGCGGCAGCAGTGAGGAATCCGCCAAGGAGGCGAATAAGGCCGCCAATAAGGAAGCAAGCAAGGAAGCCAATCAGGACGCCAAGAAGAACGTCGCCTGACGCGGGCCCTTCCGGCATAATGGCCGAACGGAACATGCGGCGGTGTCCGGCCCCTGACACAGGGGAAACCGGCACCGCCCTTTTCTTTGCCCGCGTCCTGCCGCAAGCTGCGCCGACATAGCACCACCCCCTTCACCCAAGCCCGAACGGCATGACGGAAACCACCGCCCCCTTCTATCTGTCCGGCGCCGACGATCATCTTCTCGGCAATCTCTTCATGTTGCTGGACGCCGTGCAGGCGATCGATCCCGCGGCGCAGGTGAAGGTCTGCGATTTCGGTTTCTCTCCGCCGGTCCGGCGCTTCCTCGAAGCGATCGGTGTCCTGCTGCCGAAACCCGCTTTTCTCTCCGGCCACGATCACCCCTGGTATGCGAAGGCGGCGATGGGCGATTTCCTGCCGCCGGACGAGATGGCAACGCGCGGTTTCGTCTGGATCGATGCGGATATCATCCCGCTGCGTCCGTTCGCCGCCGATGTAGCGGCCCTGGCCGACGACATGCGCGCCAAGGGCCAGAGCGCCGCGCTCTGCCCCGACGATGTCGGCTGCAGCCTGGGCGATTTCATCGCGCAATGGCGTGAACGAGGCCGGGATATCGAGCCCTTTACCACACAGCTCCGCGATTTCGGCGTCGATCCGGCCGCGCCCTATCTCAATACCGGGTTCCTGATCTGCGTGGATGCGGGCCTCGCCCATGCCTGGCGCGACTTGGTCCTGAAACAGCATGTCTGGCTGCTGTTCGAGCAGAACAGCTTCAACACATTGGCCCATTCGGCGCCGGAAAAGATCCGGCAGCTGGATACTGCGGAATGGAACGCCCATGGCTCGCTGCTCGACAGCGCCGTGGCCGACGGGACGGGCCGGACGCGCTTCGTCCATGCAACCTCCGCCGGCGACCGCCATGTGGACGGGGAACTCGCGCTCGGCGTCGACGGCAAGTTCCGGCGCATGAACCTGAAACTCTTCCTGCGGGAAGACCTGCGCCAACGCCAACTGGCCCATCTCGACCGGTTCATGACCGGTCATGCGGCGCTGCTCGCCGAGTGCGGCGTCATCGCATGAGCAGCGGCAGGCATCGGACATGAAGGTATTGGTCCTCGGCGCGACCGGATCGATCGGAACGGCGGTGGCGCGTGAACTCGCCGCCCATGGTCATGAGGTTGTCGCGCTTTGCCGGTCCGATACCTCCGAGGCGAAACTGACGGACCTCGGTTACACGACCCTGCGCGGCGATCTGCGCCATCCCGCCGAATGGGCCGGCGCGGTCCGGGAGGTCGATGGCGTGGTCCACGTCGCCGTCACATTCACCGAGGATATGGGCGACGTCGATCGCGGTGTGATCGAAGCCCTGATCGACGCCGCCGTCCCATCCGTCCCGCCGGTTCGTTTCCTCTATACCGGCGGCTGCTGGCTCTATGGCGCGACCGGCGACGATGTCGCCACGGAAGAAAGCCCTTTCTCCCCCATCCCCTCCTTCGCCTGGATGGTGGAGAATTCGGAAAGGCTGACGGCGTCGGGGAAATTCTCCACCGCCGTCCTGCATCCGGCCATGGTCTATCACTCGGCGGGCGGCGTCTTCACCCGCTTCCTCGAAAAGGCAAAGGCCGGTCAACCCATCCAGGTCTGGGGCGGACCGGAGACACGCTGGCCACTGGTCCATCGCGACGACCTCGCCGCCGCCTATCGCCTGTTGCTGGAACAACCGGACCTGACCGGCCACTTCAACGCCAGCGCCGAGACCGGTGTGCCCGTGGGTGAGATCGTGAAGGCCATTGCCGCACAATACGGCGCTCCGAAGCAGTTCACCGTCCGGACCAAGGAGGACCTCGTCGCGGAACACGGGGACTGGGCGGAAGGCCCAACGCTGGACCAGCAGATGGCATCGGAGAAATTACGCCGAGCCTGCAACTGGCGCCCTCACTACGAGAGCTTCGAAACCTCGGACCTGTTTGCCTAGACCGCGTCGGCGCCGCGCAGGTAATCCTCGAAATAGGCGATGGTGCTAATCAGCCCTTCCTTCAAGGGTGTCGTCGGCTGCCAATCGAGCAACCCTTTCGCCTTGGTGATGTCCGGACAACGACGGACAGGATCGTTCTGCGGCAGCGGGTGATGCACCAGTTCCGACTTGGAGCCCACCATGTCGATGACGATGCGGGCCAGGTCCTCGATCGTGATTTCCTGCGGGTTGCCCAAATTGACCGGGCCTTCCACCGTATCGGCCTCCATCAGTGCGACGATGCCACGCACAAGGTCGGTGACATAACAGAAGGATCGTGTCTGCGCCCCGTCGCCATAGATCGTGATCGGCTGATTTCGTAACGCCTGGATGATGAAGTTGGAGACCACCCGGCCATCGTCGGGATGCATGTTCGGACCATAGGTGTTGAAGATCCGCGCCACACGCACATCCAACCCGTGCTGTCGCTGATAGTCGAAGCACAGCGTCTCGGCGCAGCGCTTGCCTTCGTCGTAACAGGCCCTCGGTCCGATCGAGGTGACGTTGCCTGTATAGTCCTCCGGCTGCGGATGCACTTCCGGGTCGCCATAGACCTCGCTGGTCGAGGCCTGGAAGAACCGCGCCCCCACCCGTTTTGACAGGCCCAGCATGTTGATCGCGCCGATCACGCTGGTCTTCGTCGTCTGCACCGGATCGCGCTGGTAATGGATCGGGGATGCCGGACAAGCCAGGTTATAGACCTCGTCGCTTTCGACATAGAGCGGAAAGGTGATGTCGTGGCGCAGCACCTCGAAACGCGGATCGTCCAGCAGATCGGCGATCAGCGCCCGGCGGCCGGTATAATAATTGTCGACGCAGACGACCTCGTCCCCGCGCGCCAGCAGATGCTTGCAGAGATGGGAGCCGAGAAACCCCGCCCCGCCCGTCACCACCACCCGCCGCGCGGTTGGCGACAGGCGCGGTGCATCCGCGTTCGACGCATGGGACATGATGAAGCCTTCCCCGAAACCGATGACAACGGGAAAGAGTAATCAGATTCATCCAAGCACCGCCACGCTTCAGTCTGGCGGGAGCATCGCTACTATCCTCTAGCGCCATGCTCTGGGACACCGAGTGTCTGCTGCATTGCAAAAAATTATTTTGCAGTCGCGAAGTTCGCTGCTAGTGTTTAGCCAGCGACGAAGCGATTTGGGCGGGGCAAGGGCGTTCCGCCGCATAATGCAAACGGGCAATGAAGCTCATCCAATCGGTCAGACGGCCGAGGGGGTGGGCTTTTTTTATTTGGGGGTTCCGCGCGTGGCGCAGACAGCCTTATTCGAACAGGAAGTACCGGTTTCTCTGCCTGAGAAGCAGATCGTGGTCGTCGGCGGCGGCCCTGTCGGCATGCGGGCGGCCCAACAGATTGCCGGCCGGGGCGTTCCGGTGACGGTGCTGACGGCGGAAACCTACGAACCCTATAACCGCGTTCAATTGACCCCCCTGCTGGCCGGCGACGTTCAATTCGGCGAGATCGGCGTGCCCAGGGCGAAAATCCCGGACGGGCATTTTACGTGCGAAACGGGCTGCCACGTCATCGCGATCGATCGCGACGCGCATGAAGTACAGACGGCGGACGGTCGGTGTTATCCCTATTCCACCCTGATCCTGGCCACCGGGTCGCATGCCCATGTTCCGAACATTCCGGGCCGTGACCTTTCCGGTGTCTTCACCTTCCGCACCGCCGCCGACGCCGCCGCGCTGCTGGCGCGCAGCCTGACGGCACGGGACGTGGTGGTCATAGGCGGGGGATTGCTCGGATTGGAAGCGGCGCGCGGAATGCAGCGCCGCCAGGCTTCGGTAACCGTGATCGAACACGAAAACCGACTGATGCCGAGGCAACTGGACCTGGAGGCCAGCGCGGTCCTTCAGGGCAGGATAGAAGAATTGGACGTTGCGGTCGTCACCGGCACCGCGGTCAAGGAAATCGCTGGGGAACTGCGTGTTCAATCCGTGCGTCTTGCCGATGGCAGGGAGGTTGCCTGCGACACGGTGATCATCTGTACCGGCGTCCGTGCGAATACACGGCTTGCCTACGAGGCGGGCCTGCCGATCAGCCGCGGCATTCTGGTCGATGACGGTTTGCGGACAGCGGATCCGATGATCTACGCGATTGGCGAATGCGCCCAGCATCGCGATCGGATCTATGGACTGGTCGGCCCGGGCTACGAACAGGCCGACCTTGTCGCAAAAGCAATCGCGGGCACGCCGTCCGCCTATCCGGGATCGGTCCCCGCGACCAAATTGAAGGTGATCGGCGCGGAATTATTCTCGGTCGGCGAGGTCGAGCAACTTGAGCAGTTCAGTGGCACCCAATCTCATATTTGGCGGGACGGTGACCGCTATCGGCGCATCTTCATCACCGCGGGCAAACTCTCCGGCGCCATTTCCGTCGGCGGGTGGGAGCAATCGAGCCAGGTTCAGAACGCCGTACAAACCGGCGGTACCGTTTATCCCTGGATGGTCGCGCGCTTCCGGCGCACGGGGCAGCTCTGGCCAACCCGGGAAATCCCCGTGGCGGAGCTTCCCGGAACCGCGATCGTCTGCAACTGCACCGGTGTGACACGCGGCCGATTGGGCGACGCGATGCGCGCCGGCGCCGTCTGTGCGGAGGACCTCACCCTGTCCACAGGGGCCGGCAGCGTCTGCGGCAGTTGTACGCCATTGCTCGAAGAACTGATCGATGCCGGCGCGCCCCCAAAACCGGTGCGCCTGTTCAAACCTGTTCTTGCCTGTTCCGCCGTTGCCGGTATCGCGGCGCTTGCTCTCGTCCTGTCACCTCGCATCCCCTTCCCCGTTTCATTCGACGCGGACAGCCTGCGCAGCCTGTTGTGGCGGGACAATATCGCAAAGCAATGGACCGGTTACATCCTGTTGGGCCTGACGGTCGCCGCGATGCTGATCGGCTTGCGCAAGCGGTTCCGTTTCATGGACCGTCTGGGCAGTTTCGACATCTGGCGTCTCGTCCATCTGGGCATCGGAGCCTTGGTGGCCGGCGCTTTGTTCGTCCATACCGGCTTCAGGCCCGGGGCAAACCTGACACTGGCCTTGTTCGTCGCCTTTACCGCGACCCTGGTATTCGGCGCGGTGGCGGGGCTGGCGACCGGCGGCGACCACAGCCTGCGGGCGCGCAAGATTGGAACGGCACGCAAGCCGCCCCGAACATTGCCGACCTGGGCGCACATCATCGCGCTGTGGCTGGTGCCGGCATTGCTGCTGGTCCATGTCCTGACGGTCTACGCGTTCTGAGGGGCGAGATGCGATGACACGGACATTTCTTCTCTGGGTGCTTTGGTCCTTCATCACCGTCCTTGTGGCCGGCACGGCGATGGCGAGGCTCTATGTCGCCGGCGACCGGACGGTCCTGCTGCCCGGGCAGACTGCGGGCGTCCATCATCAAATCGAAATCGCCTGCGACACCTGCCACACCTCCTCTCCCTTCGCTTCCGTCGGCAAGGTCAGGAAGGATCTGAACAAGACCTGCGTCGAGTGCCATAAGGACGAATTGAAAGCGGCCAACGACAGCCATCCGATCAAGAAATTCAAGAACCCGCGCAAAGCGGCCTATTGGGAAAAGGTGGACGCCCGTTTCTGTACCACCTGCCATGAGGAACATCGGCCTGAAGTCACGCTGGCGGGCATGGTGACCCTGCCCGGCGATTACTGTGTCGCCTGCCATTCCGAGGGCGAGCAGGACGTCCGTGTCGACAGACCGAGCCATGCGGGCCTGTCCTTCGATACCTGCGCCACCGCGGGCTGCCACAATTTCCACGACAACAAAGCGCTCTACGAAGACTTCCTCGTCAAGAATGCCGGCCAGGAATGGTTGGCCGAAAACCCGACACATGCTCTGGCGGCGACACGGCGGCAGCCCCGATCCGGGAACGCGCCTGATCCCACTGCCCTGAAACCGCTCATTCTGGCCCCGATATCGGGTCGGTCGGAAGAGCTGGTTTCGCGTTGGGCGGCATCCGGCCACGCGACCGGGGAGGTCGGTTGCGCCGCCTGTCACGCGCCGGAAGCGAAGACCCTCGCCGAGGCGGAAACGAACTGGCTCAACCGGCCCGCTGAAGAGGTATGCGCCTCCTGTCACAAAGCCGAACGGAAGAGTTTCAGCATCGGTCGGCACGGCATGCGACGCCACCCCGACACGGCAAAACCCAGAACTGTGCAGAAAGCCCTGAAGGGTTTCGGCTGGAAGGACCCGCCGGAGACCCTGGTCGCCATGTTTGAAACGCTGCTCCAGGACCCCGCCCCGCCTGCGACGATGACGACCGATGAAGCACGGGTCGCGCTGCACGGCGATGCCGTGGGTCGGGAACTGACCTGCAACACCTGCCATGACCCGCATGCGCAGAACTTGGCGGAAGCGGCCGTTGGCGCTTGTCTGAGTTGCCACGACGACGGCCATAGCCGCGCCTACAAATCCAGTCCGCATTTCGCGCTTTGGGAACAGGAACTGGCAGGCAGTCTGCAGCCGGGCCAGGGCGTCACTTGCGCGACCTGCCACATGCCCAAGGAGGAAACGTCAAAAGGAATCGTCACCAACCACAATCAGAACGACACACTTCGCCCGAACGAAAAAATGATCAGGCCGGTTTGCATGGAGTGCCACGGGTTGGCCTTCGCCATCGACGCCTTGGCCGACCCGGACCTGATCGCGAACAACTTCACGGGCAAACCGGTTCGCCACATCGAAAGCATCGATTGGGCGGTAAACCGCGTGAACCAGCCTGGCACCGGCGCCAACCAATGACCAGGCGGTCCACGCATCCTGCAAATTGCGACATCCACAGGAGACAGTTGTTATGAACTCGATATCGAAAAAAATCAAAACCGCCGGCCTGGCGGCTATGCTTGTTACCGGCGCATCGGCCTCGGCCCTGGCCGAAGGCATGCCGTATGAAACGGTTTCCGACCTGCTGCATCTGGTCATGAAGTCGGACCGTACGGTCTATACGAAACAGGTAGTGAACCGATTGGCCGTGAAGGAAAAAGTCATCAAGGCCTCCGAACATTTCGACGATGACAAGGCGCTGCCGCTGCCGGCTCAGATGTTCCGCTTCGGCGCTGAACTGGTCGCGGAAGAAACCGACGAGTTCACCTACTCCCTGCTTTCGCTTTGGCCGATCAACAAGCAGAACGCCCCGGCAACCGATCTGGAAAAGGAAGGCCTGCAATTCATCGCGGACAATCCCGGTGAGAATTTTTACGGCGAGGAAGAACTGGGCGGCGTCACCTATTTCACCGCCGTTTATGCCGATGTCGGCGTCGCGGAAGCCTGCGTCAGTTGTCACAACGGTCACAAGGACTCGCCGCGCACCGATTTCAAACTGGGCGAAGTGATGGGCGGCGTCGTTATCCGCATCCCGAAGGAGGAATAAGCGCGCCCGACGGCCTGGCGCCTGACGGTCAACCTCCCGATGGCGGGCGGCGAAATCGACTAACGCAAACGCAAGCGAGACTGATAATGACACCCGAACAGATCAAACTGGTTCAATCCAGCTTTCAGAAAGTCCTTCCCATCGCAGACACGGCGGCGGACATCTTCTATGACCGGCTTTTTGAAATCGCGCCGGAAGTCCGTTCCCTGTTCCCGGACGACATGAAGGAACAGAAGAAGAAGCTGCTTAAAATGCTGGCCGGGGCCGTGAACGGTCTCGACCGGGTGGAGGAAGTCGTACCCGTGCTGCAGGGCCTCGGCGTTCGCCATGCGGGCTATAATGTGAAGCTGGAACAATATGACACGGTCGGCGCGGCACTGTTGTACACACTGGGTAAGGGGCTCGGCGACGACTTCACGCCGGAGGTCGAGGAAGCCTGGACCGAATGTTACAGCCTGGTCGCCGGCGTCATGAAGGAGGCACAGGCCCAGGTGGCGGCTGCCTAGCGCCGAACCGCGCTTCCAATCATCATCAGAAACGCCGGGCCTTGTCATGCCCGGCGTTTCACTTTGGACCCCGCATCCCCTTTTCTGCCAAGAACGCTCGTGTATTCTCAGCCCCCAAAGAACCACAAAGCATATTGGACAGGGGCAGGAACAACGCATGGCCATTCTTCTGGGCGCGATTGCAGACGATTTCACGGGTGCCAGCGATCTGGCCAACACGCTGGTGAAGGCCGGCATGCGGACGGTACAGACCATCGGCATACCGCCGGACAGTCTGGATCTGGGCGAGGTCGACGCGGTCGTCGTCGCGTTGAAGAGCCGCAGCATCCCGGCAGCCGAGGCGATCGAGCAATCGCTGGCCGCCTATCGTTGGCTGGCCGAGCGCGGCACGCATCAGGTCTTCTTCAAATACTGCTCCACCTTCGATTCCACCGATGAAGGGAATATCGGTCCTGTCGGGGACGCCCTTCTGGATGCAACGGGTGGCGATTTCACCATCTATTGTCCCGCCTTTCCGGAGAACGGCCGGCAGATCTTCAACGGCTATCTGTTCGTCGGACCCGTGCTGCTGTCGGAATCGAGCATGCGGAACCATCCGCTGACGCCGATGACCGATCCGAACCTGGTCCGGGTCTTGTCGCGGCAGACGCCGAACGCGGTCGGACTGGTCAACCAGTTGACCGTCGACAAGGGCGCGCCCGCCATCGCCGACGCCTTCGGCGCCTTGCGCGGCGACGGCAAGCGCCACGCGATCGTCGACGCGGCCCGGGATCGTGACCTGATCGAAATCGGCCATGCCTGCAAGGATCTGAAACTGGTCACCGGCGGGTCCGGCGTCGCCATGGGACTGCCCGACAATTTCCGCGCGGCCGGTCTGCTGGCGCAGGATCAGGTCGCCGACGCCCTGCCGGCTGTGAACGGCGCGGCGGCGATCCTCAGCGGGTCCTGCTCGGAAGCCACGCGCGGCCAGGTCGCCTACATGGAAGGCCGCGTTCCACTCTGGCGGATCGATGCCGACGCGGCGGTTGAGAAAGGACCAGCGCTGGCCGACGACATTCTCGCCTGGGCCGCGCCGCAACTGGGCGATACGCCGGTCATGGTTTCCGCCACCGAGGAACCGGAGAACGTGAAGGCGCTGCAGGACCGCATCGGCCGAAACGAGGCCGGTGAGCTGATGGAAGGAATCCTGGCCCGCGTCGCCGCCGGCCTGCACGCCAAGGGCGCCCGTCGGATCGTCTCCGCCGGCGGGGAAACTTCAGGTGCGGTCGTGAAGGCATTGAACGTCGCCGCGCTGCGCATCGGACCGCAGATCGACCCCGGCGTGCCCTGGACAGCCAGTGTCGAGGCCGACCCTTCCGCGCTGGCCATGAAATCCGGCAATTTCGGCGCGCCCGACTTCTTCGAGAAAGCCTTCAAGGTCCTGCCGAAATGAGCCGATCCGAGGAAACTCTCAGGGAAGAAATCTGCCGCTTGGGCCGGTCGATGTTCGACCGACGGCTGACCCCGGGGGCGTCCGGCAATATCAGCGCCCGGCTAGATGACGGCTGGCTGATGACGCCGACGGGGTCGATGCTGGGCGAATTGGAACCGGATCGCCTGGCCAAGCTCGCCCCGGACGGCACCCATCTCTCCGGCGACAAGCCGACAAAGGAATCCTTCCTGCATATGGCCGTTTACGAGGTCCGCCCGCACACCGAGGCCATCGTGCATCTGCATTCCTCCTATTCCGTCGCCCTGTCTGTCCTGGAAGAGACCGACCCGGATGACGCGCTTCCCCCGATCACCGCCTATTACGTGATGCGGATCGGCAAGCTGCCCATGGTTCCCTATTATCCGCCCGGCGACAAAGGGTTGGCGGATGCGATGCGGCCCGTCTTCACGGACCACAAGGCCTGCCTGCTCGCCAATCACGGCCCGGTCGTCGCGGATAAGAGCCTGCGTGACGCGGTCGGCGCCATGGAGGAACTGGAGGAGACCGCCAAGCTGCATCTGATGTTGCGCGGCATCCCGATCCGAACCCTGACGCCGGAACAGGTCGCCGAATTGCGCGAACGGTTCCCAATTTGAACAGTCTTCCGGCCTGTCGGCCTATATCCGTCCGAGTGTGAAAGGAAAGCTCATGGTCAAGCTCGCCGCCAATCTCAGCATGATGTTCAACGAAGTGCCCTTCCTGGACCGCTTCGCGGAGGCGGCTGCCTGCGGCTTCAAGGCGGTGGAATACCTCTTCCCCTATGATTTCACGCCGGAGGAAGTGGCCGCGCGCCTGAACGCCGCCGGGTTGCAGCAAGCCCTTTTCAACCTGCCGCCCGGAGACTGGGAAAAAGGCGAACGCGGATTGTCGTCCCTGGCCGGACGGGAAGACGAGTTCATGGAAAGCCTGGAAAAGGCGCTGACCTATGCCAAGGCTCTGAACTGTCCGCGCCTGCATGTGATGGCCGGCATGCGCCCGCAGGGCGGCAACACCGACACCTATGTTTCGAACCTCAAGAAAGCCGCGAAACGCGCCGCGCAGGACGGGGTCAACCTGTGCATCGAGCCGATCAATCAGCGCGACATCCCCGGCTTTTTCCTTGCAACGACCGGTCAGGCCATAGAAGTTCTCGACGCGGTCGATGAACCGAATATCGGGCTCCAACTGGATTTTTATCATCTCCAGATCAGCGAGGGGGACCTCGCCATGCGCACCCGCGCATTGCTCGACCGCGTGGAGCACATTCAGATTGCGGGAAATCCGGATCGTCATGAACCCGACATAGGGGAAGTGCATTATCCGTTCCTGTTCAACCTGCTCGACGAGCTCGGCTATCAGGGCTGGATCGGTTGCGAATACCGGCCCAAGGGCGAGACGAAGGCGGGATTGGGCTGGGCGGCCGACTACGGAGTGTCGGCCTGATCCGGGTTCCGGGAAAGACAAGGACGTAGTGGAGTATTCGATGAAGAAGGAATTGGCCAAGGCCGGCGACTTGGCGCAACAGCAGCTTGGTGAACGTATCAAGGTCGCGCGGAAATCCGCCGGCCTGACAGCGGAAGGCTTCGCAAGACGCATGGGCGTCACGTCGAAGACCGTCAGGGGCTGGGAAAAGGCCCGTCGCGTGCCGCGTGCGAACCAGATCGTGATGATGGCCGGCATGCTGAACGTGACGGCCCCGTGGCTGCTGGAAGGGCGCGAACAGGAATTCATGGAACTGGACAACGAAGAAGCCGTGCTCCGGGGCAGGATCGCCGCCGCCAAGCAGAAGGTCGCGGAGCTGACCGAACTGCTGATCGACCTCGAAAACGCCTCGAGGCTATCTGACCATACGGCGCGGAATAGAACGGAACCGGGTGACCGAATGACGGGCTGGCCGCGACTCCCCTCGCCGGCTTTCGACATAGACCCTGAAAACGGGCCGCGGTCGAACCTGTTCAACGACGGCTATTCCTCGCCCGCCGGCGCCGCGGCCGAGACCGAGGCGGTCTTCCTTGGCGGCATCGGCGCGCCCGAGGTCTGGCGCGACCGGCAGCGCTTCGCCATCGGCGAAACCGGGTTCGGCCTGGGCCTGAACTTCCTGATGACATGGGATTTGTGGCGGCGCACGGCCCCGGCCACCGCGTGCCTGCACTATGTCAGCGTGGAGGGCTATCCGCTCGACCGGCCGTCACTCGCCCGAGCCCTCGATCTCTATCGCGACGTCCCCAACCTGGCGCCGTTGATCGACCCGCTGTGCCGCGTGTTTCCGATCCGGCATGCGGGGTTTCACCGGCTCTCCCTGGATGGCGGGCGCGTGCAATTGACCCTTCTGTTCGGTCCGGTGGAGAAGATGCTTCCCCAACTGACCGGCAGGATGGATGCCTGGTATCTCGACGGTTTCGCCCCTTCGCGCAATCGGGACATGTGGTCGGCCGAGGTCTTCGCCGCGATCGCGCTGCGAACCCGGCCCGGCGGCAGCCTCGCCACCTATACCGCCGCCGGTTTCGTGCGCCGGGGGTTGGAAGAAGCAGGTTTCTCGGTCGAAAAACAGCCGGGCTACGCGCATAAGCGCGAACGTCTCACCGGCACGCTAACCGCAACGCCGGAAGCACCGCAATCGACCGTTCCATGGCTCGATCCGCCGCCCCCTGCCGAGGCTGGCGAAGCCGCGATCATCGGCGGCGGCATCGCCGCGAGCTGTTGCTGGCTCGCCCTCAGATCCCGCGGCATCAACGCCCGGCTTTTTGACCGATTGGGAGATTTGGGCGGGATGGGCGAGAACCCCGCCGCCATGCTCTCGCCTAAACTGACGGTGGGCCCCGGTCTTTCCGGGCGGTTGAATGCACTCGCTTTTCTGAAGGCCCTGACCTTCTATGACGGGCTGGGTGACGCAGTCTGGCATCCACCGCGCGGACTTTCCCAAATCGCGCCCGATGACGAAGAAACCCAGAGGCAGGCGCGATTGATCAATGCGCTCGGCTGGCCCGAGGATATCATGGCCTTGGCGCCTTCTTCCGAGCCGCCCTCTCTATCCTTCTCCCTGTCCGGATGCCTGAACCCACAAGCGGTGGCACGGGCCATCGGCGCCCCGATCGAAACCGCCGATATCGACGCTTTGCAACAAACCACTGAGGGCTGGCGCCTCCTGGATGAGACGGGAAAGGAAATCTGGTCCGGCCCGACCGTGATCGTCGCCGCCGGTGGCTGGACCGGCAAGCTGCTGCAGGCCCCGTGGCTCGGTATCCGGCCCAGCCGCGGTCAGGTGAGTTGGGTGAATGACGACGCCCTTGGCGCGGGCTTGCCCGAACAGGGGACCGGTTTCTACGGCGGCTATCTCACACCGCGATTGAGATTGCCGGACGGCCGCGAGGGCCGCGTCCTGGGTTCCAGTTTCGATCCCTGGCGCGACCCGGAAGGCGATACGTCATGGCAAGCCTGGTCGCTGGAAGATCACCGACGATACGCAACGGATTTCGCCGCGGCTTTCGACCGGTCCGCACCCGATTCGCAAACCGGTTGGACCGGCCTGCGGGCGATGACCGCGGATCGCCTGCCGGTCGCCGGGCCGGTTCCCGATGCGGCGGCCTATCGCAGCGATTATGCGGATCTTCGGCACGGCCGGCCGCGGACGCTATATCCGCCCGCCCGGTACCGGAAGGGTCTCTACGTGGTATCGGGCTTCGGCGCGCGCGGCTATCAGTTCGCCCCGCTGATGGCCGACCTGCTGGCCGACATGATGACGGATGCGCCCCTGCCGCTGGAACGGGATCTGGTGCACGCGGTCCATCCGGCGCGTTTCCTGGTACGAGACCTGAAACGCGCCGGGACCGTCACATCCGACTGATTTACTTCTTGATCGCGAGCGCCTTGTCACGGGTGCCGCTGAGCGTCGCGGCGGGGGTCAGCGCTTCAGGATCCGTCCGGACCTCGATCAAGGCGGGCTTGCCGCTGGCCAGGGCCCGGTCCAGCGCCGCTTCGAAGTCTTCCGTCTTTTCGACGACCTCGCCATGGGCGCCGCAGGCCTCAGCCCATTTCGCAAAATCGGGATTGGCCAGGGCCGTGCCGGATTCGCGGGTCGGGTATTCCCGTTCCTGATGCATCCGGATGGTGCCGTACATGGCGTTGTTCGCGACGATGTAGAGGATCGGCAGATTGTACTGCACCGCCGTCGTCATTTCCTGCCCCGTCATCTGGAAACAGCCGTCGCCGCCGACCACCACGACCGGGCTGTCGGGATGAACCAACTTTGCGGCAATACCCGCGGGCGGGCCGTAGCCCATTGATCCGCTGGTCGGCGCCAGACACGTCCGGTATTTGCGATACCGGCGGAAACGGTGGATCCAGACGGTATAGTTTCCCGCGCCGTTGCAGTAGATCGCATCCGGGCCGAGTTTTTCGTCCAGCGTCCTGACGACCTGGCCGAAATTGACCGCGCCCGGAACCTCGGTCGGTTCCGAAAAGGCCAGATAGCCTTCGTGCAGATCCTTGACCTCGGCGGACCAGACCGGCGTTTCCCGCAGCTGATAGAGCCGCGCCGCCGCCCGCGCGAAGGCCTTCATGCCGGATGCAATGCCGAGATCCGCGTCATAGACCCGGTTGATCTCCGCCGCATCGGGATAGACATGAACCAGCTTCTGCGTCGGTCGCGGAATGTCGAACAGCGAATAGCCGCCGGTCGTCATTTCACCCAGCCGCGCGCCGACAACGATCAAGAGGTCGGTTTCCTTGATCCGCTTGGCCAGGCCCGGGTCGATGCCGATCCCGACATGTCCGGCGTAATTCGGATGCAGGTTGTCGAAATAGTCCTGGCAGCGGAAGGACGCGCCCACGGGCAGATGCATATGCTCGGCGAAAGCCATGATATCGGCACAGGCCTCGGCCGACCAATCCCCGCCGCCGACGATGACGAACGGCTTCTTCGCCTCCATCAGCATCATCCGCAGCTGGGCCATCTGTTCATCGCCCGGATGCGCTTCGACCTGGGCATAACCGCCGACATCCAGGGCGTCCGCCACTTCCGTCAGCATGTCTTCAGGCAGGCTCAGCACCACCGGGCCGGGTCGGCCGGAAACCGCGGTGTTGAAGGCTCGGTTCAGGAATTCGGGAATCCGCGCCGGGTCGTCGATCTCCGCCACCCATTTCGCCATCTGGCCGAACATGCGGCGATAATCGATTTCCTGAAACGCTTCGCGTTCGACCATGTCGCGGCCGACCTGACCGATCAGCAGGATCATCGGCGTCGAATCCTGGAAGGCGACATGCACGCCGGCTGAGGCATTCGTAGCACCCGGGCCGCGGGTCACGATCGCGATACCGGGCTTGCCGGTCAGCTTGCCGTAGGCATCGGCCATCATCGTCGCACCGCCTTCGTGACGGGCATTGATGTAACGGATATCCGGCGTGTCGTGCAAAGCGTCCAGGACCGCCAGATAGCTTTCCCCCGGCACACCGAACATGACCTCCACGCCATGCCCTTTCAGGGCGTCGACTAGAATACGTCCGCCATTGCGTAGATTGGACCCTTCGGCCATTCGCTGCTCTCCCTGATCACACGCCGGGGCTCCCATGCCCCGACCGTCAAAGTCTTGTCGTTTCCTGTCGTTACTTACGTCAGGTTTTCGAAATTGAAGAATGCCTTGCGCCACGCAGTGACGGTCACCGTTTCGAACAGACCCGCCTTGTTGAAGGGGTCGTTTTCCGCGAAGTCACGGGCGACCGCTTCGTCCTCGGTATCGATGATCAGGACCGAGCCGCAGGGATTCCCCTCAGCATCCATCACCGCGCCGCCGGCAAGAATGATGTCCTTCTTGCTGTCGAGATAGGCGAGATGCGTTCCGCGCGTGTCCAGGCGCATCTTAAGGTGGCCGGGCTTGTCGGCGCATTGAATAAGCATCGGCATGGCAAGGTGCTCCTCGTGCTGAATTAGGCAAGGCTGAACCGGCTGTGCCGGCCATCCTTGCCTACCGTCAATCACACGTCCAAGCAACGTCCGCCCAGGACAAACATCTTGCACCGCCGCGATGCTAAGTGTGGGCGCACCGCCGGGCGGTCAGTCCTCCTCGACGATCGGGCCCGGCGGATGCTCGCGATCGGCCCAAAGCCCCACCGCCAATGCCAGGCCGCCCAGCACGGCGAACCCGCCCACCATCGGCAGGATGGTCTGATCGAACATATGCCCGACCAGGGCGGCCGGCGGAATCGCGATCATGGTCGAAACCGCCCCCACGAAGGCCGCTGCGATGCCTGCGATGGCGCCCATCGGCTCCATGGCCAATGCGTTCACATTCCCGAACAGCATGCCCATGCAGAAGAAGGTCAGGATCAGATAGATTTCCAGTTCCAGCAGCGTCGGCACCCCGCCATTGGCATAGGCGTAACCGCCGAAGGCCAGCGCCAGACCGATCGTCGTCACCAGGGCGATCCGGACCAGCCGGCGCATCCCGTATTTCATGACGATACGGCCGTTGATCACACCGGCGACGCCGATCGCCAGCGCCGGTATCCCGAAATAGACGGCAAACATGTCGCCCACGCCGTAGATGCCCTGAAAGACCGGTTGGGCGGAAACCAGATACCCCTGAAAGGATCCGAAAACCATGCCGCCGCAAATGGTATAGCCCAGCGTGATCCTGTCGGTCGCGGCCGTGCGGAAACCGTCGATGATGGTGGCCAGCGAGAAAGCCCTGCGCCGATCCGGCGGCAGGGTTTCCGGCTGACGCAGGAAGAACCAGGTCGTCGCAATCAGGGAGACGACGAGGAACATCACGAAGATCATGTGCCATTCGGCGATCCACAGGATACCCTGACCGATAAAGGGCGCGATGACCGGGACCAGGATGAAGATCGACATGATGAACGAAGCGACACGCGCCATCATTCGCCCGGAATAGCTGTCCCGTACGATCGCCATGACGACGATCCGGTTGCCGGCCGCGCCCAGGCCCTGCAGCACGCGTCCGACCAGCATGACGGCGAAGTCATCGGTGAATATGGTCAGCAGACAGCCGATACAGAAGATCGACGCCGCCAGATAGATGGCGTTCTTCCGCCCGAAACTGTCCGAAATCGGACCGTAGAAAAGCTGACCGACAGCAAGACCGGCAAACATGCTGGACAGGATGTACTGAACGTCGGTCGCGTTCTCCAAAGCCAGATCACGCGCAATATCGTTGAACGCCGGCAGCATGGCGTCGATCGACAAGGCCAACATCGACATCATGATCGCCATCAGGGTGACGAATTCCCCCATGCCGATGGGAGCACGTCCAGCCGTGTCGACTCTCTCCTGAGCGGTATCGGACATCTTCAACGCCTTTGAATCATGGTTTTCCCCACGGGGAAGCGGGGTGCAAAGATGAAACGGGGCGGCATGGAACGGCCGCCCGATTCGAACTGAAATCCGGTGATGCCCCCCTATATCCCTGTGCTGGGGAAAAAGCGAGGATATGTTTGGCCATTTTCCGGCCCAAACGAAAAAAGTGAGGAAGACCGCGGCAACCGGATCCCGGTGATATCCAGCAATATTGTGCCGTCGTGCCGCATTAAGATGATATTAATCCTAGCTGCTTATATACTGCGGAAAATAACGCTTGCGGGGAGATCGACGCGAGGTGTGCGCACCTGATATGTAACAAGCCGACGTCCCGGTACATCTGAGTGTCCGGGACCAGGACCGTATTTATGAGTAACGAGCTGACACAAAAGTCCCATCCCGAACTGCTGTCCGACCGGGACAAGGTCGATGCGACATTGCGGTTCATCGCGCAACGTGCGTGGACGAAGACGGACGGAGACTTCTTTTCCGCGCTTGTGACACATTTGGCTGAAGCCTTAGGCGTCGCCTATGCGGCGGTGGACCGGCTTGTGCCGAGCGGCAGCGACGAGATCCAGACCGTCGCCTTTCACGCCCACGGCGCGATTGTCCCCAACATCAAATATGTCATGACCGACTCCCCTTGCCGCGCCGTGCTCAAACATGAGCTTTGCTGCTTTTCGAGAGGTGTGCAGGAGAGTTTCCCGGATTTCCCCCTTCTCGCGGAATTGGAAGCCGAGAGTTATGCGGGAATAGCGCTTTGGGGCGACGAGGATCGCCCGATCGGTCTCATCGCGATCGCCGATGTCGAACCGCTGAAAAATGTGGAACTGGTGGAGACTCTGCTGCAGATCGTCGCCTTGCGAGCCTCAGCGGAGCTCGAGCGGCGCATCATGCTGGAGCACCTGGAATTCACCCGCCAGCGGTTCGAGGATTTCGCCTCTTCCAGCTCGGACTGGTTCTGGGAAATGGATGAGAATCTGCGCTTTTGTTACTTCTCCGACAAATTTGAGAGGATCACCGGCGTCGATCCGAACAGTCTGCTCGGCAAGACGCGGCAGGAATCGGGCGTATCGGCGCATACGGATCCGGATGTTTACAGGAAGAATCTGGAAGACCTCGCGGCACACCGGCCATTCCGGCACTTCGCCCATTCACGGCGGAAGCCGGACGGAACGCTGGTGCACCTCGCCACCAGCGGGCAGCCCTATTTCGACGACCAGGGCAATTTCAAGGGATTCAGGGGGGTGGGCCGTGACATCACCGAACAGGTCGAAACCGAACTTCAGCGCAACAATGCGTTGAAGGAGGCCCAGCGCGCGAACCTGGCAAAGTCCCGTTTCCTGGCGAATATGAGCCATGACCTGCGCACACCGCTGAACGCGATCCTGGGTTTTTCAGACATCCTGCGCGAGCAGATGCTGGGTCCGTTGGAAAACGAGAAATATCTGGAATACGCCGACGACATCCACAGCAGTGCCAACTACCTGCTGGAACTGGTCAACGACCTGTTGGACATTTCCTATATCGAGGCCGGCAAAACCAAGCTCAATCCCGAACCGATCAGCGTCGCCGATCTGATCGACGACTGCCTGCAAAACTTCCGAAGCAAGGCGGCGGACAAAGGCCTGTCGATTGAGACAAAGGTTCCCGGCAACCTGCCGCCCATGGTCGCCGACAAGCGCGCGATCAAACAGGTCCTGCTGAACCTGATTACCAATTCCATCAAGTTCACCCCGCCGGAGGGGACGATCTCAATCCGCGCCATCGCGACCGAGAACGAGACCTCCATAACGGTAGCCGATACCGGTCAGGGCATAGAACCGGAACGTCTGCCGACCATTACCAACCCGTTCATTCGCGGCGACCGCAATCCGATGGACGCGGAACAGGGCTGGGGCCTCGGCCTCGCCATCGCCAATGCGCTGGTCTTATTGCATCAGGGCCGGATGAGGATCGAAAGCGATCTGGGCAAAGGCACCACAGTGGCGGTCGACATCCCACGACAGGATGTCGCGCCCGTCCTGCCCTTCGATCAGGAACCTGTCGCCAAGGCCAGTTAAGCGGCGCCGCAGGCCGTCCGGTCATAGAAGGTGATCTTCTGCGGCAGGCGCCCGTCCTCACCGGGAATCACGAGATCCTTGGCCTGCTCGTTGTACCAGGCGAAATGCTCGCTTGCCCGATGCACATCCAGGGCCGCGGCGTTCACATAGATCTCATACAGCACAAAGCGGGTCGGATCGTTCTGGTCCTGACAGCAATCGAAACCCAGGCACCCTTCCTCCTTGGTAACAGAGTTGTGGGAATGTTTGGTCATCAATTCCTTGAACGCTTCGACCTTGTCTTCCTTCACGCGGAATTCCGGAATGATCACGAACGCCATGGGTAGCCTCCCCCTCTTTGTGCTTGATGTTGGGAAGGACGTTACCGCCCGAGTTGTGTTAGCGGCAAGCGGCGCAGCGGCAGAACTGTATTGACCGATCAGAGGCCTTAGCGCCGACGCAGCAGCAGGTCGAAACTCATCGGCATGATCGGACCCTGCTTTTCTACATTGTACCACGTGTTCGATATGTGGTCGGGCCGCTCGTCCAAGCGGACGATGTCAAAGCCCGCGGCAATCGCCGCGTTTATCGTATCGCCCATCGTATGCTGATAGGAATAGTTGGTCGTCGCCTCATATGTCGTTTCCCCCCAATAGTCGAGGCCTTCCTCGGCGAAGGGATGTTTCTGGAAATAGGAATAAAGCCATTCGACCGGGGCGTCCGGGGCGCCCGGTTCGATCATGTGCATGATCGGATGCTGCTCTTCTATCAGGAAATGACCGCCCGGCTTTGCCAGCCGCGCCGCGACATCGAAAAAGGCCCGTAGATCAGGCATCCAGGTCAGGACACCGATCGTGACGTAGAGAATGTCGAAGCTGCCGTCGTACTGCGCCGGAACCGCGTGAATGTCCCCGGCGACGAATTCGCAGTCCTGACCGGCTGCGGCATTGAGTTCCCGCGCCTGTTCGACGAAAGCGGGCGAGCCGTCGAAACCGACGCAGCGTCCCGCCCCCAGCGCCTTCAGCGAAACAAGTTCGCGCCCGTTATTGCAGCATAGCTGCGCCACGGATTTCCCGGCGACGCCCAGTTGGGCGAAGGTTGCCTTTGTATCCTCGTCCAGCACCGAATGCCCGGGCCGGGCGAACGCTCTCAGCAGATCCGCCTGATTATGGCCCGCATGGATCGGCGCGACCTCTTCCCAGGCTTCCAGATTGGCGCGAACGGCGGCGTCGCCTGAGGGATGGTTCTGTTTCGTCATGAGGGGCGCCTCTCGGCCGGCAAGAAATGGGAAGCGCCCTAATTACGCCGTTTCCGTTCTGCTGTCATCCTGCGGCATGTTCTCGGGCAGATCGGCCGGATTGCTGGAAACGGATGCGAGTTCTATTTTCTCCTCCAACTGCATGCGTTCCGCCATCTCGTTATATTCCTCGACCAGTTCCTGCGCCTTGTATTTCAGCTGTTTCATGTAGACCAGCGGACTGCGCAGTTCCCAGTTGTCAGGCCCCCAGATATAGCGCCCCTTGTCGTGGCAGAGGCGGAGATATTTCGGCGAACACCAGACTTCGCCGGCTTCTTTCGAATGATGATAGAACCAAAGCCCGTCGGCATCCGCCTTTTCAAACAGCGGCTCCAGCGAGAGCAGGATCGCCTGTTCCATGACTTGCTGACTCATCGCACCCTCCCTTGGGAATTATCACATTTCGCTGAACCCGGCGGCCCGCATCCCACCCAACCCGGTTTTGATGCTAGGATGATCGGCGCCGCCATTCACCTCGTACCAGTAAAGAACGGTTTATCGACAGCACAGGAGCCATTTGCCCCATGACCAGGCTACGCGTCCCGATCATTGCCCTCGCCGCGGCCATCCTCGCGTCGCTGCCTTTGCCGAACACCGCATCAGTCGCATTCGCGGCGGATCCGAACGCCCACAATTACGACTTTGTCTCCATCGAGGGCGACGCGATGCCGATGCGCGGTTTTGCGGGCAAGGCCGTGCTGGTGGTGAACACGGCCTCCTTCTGCGGCTACACCCGGCAGTACAAGGGGTTGCAGGCGGTCTACGAGAAATACCGGGACCGAGGCCTGGTCGTTCTGGGTATTCCCAGCAACGATTTCGGATCGCAGGAGCCCGGCACGGCGACGGAGATCAAGACGTTCTGCGAAACCAATTACGACATCACCTTCCCGATGACGGAGAAGCAGACGGTCCGCGGCGCGGACGCCCATCCCTTTTATCAGTGGGCAGGCAAGGAATTGGGCGATGCCGGCACGCCGCGTTGGAATTTCCACAAGATCCTGGTCGGGCCGGACGGCAGCGCCATCGCCGGGTGGCCATCCGTGACAAAACCGGAATCCGACGCCATTATTTCCGTAATCGAGTCCGTCCTAAAGCCTCCAGCGGGTTGAGGGGTCGTCCAGATATCGGGACACGGACCGGAACCGGGAGTCCCGTATGCCGCCTGCCGTGACCAGTGCCTTTCCGGATAAGGTCAGAGCCGACCTTCGCCATATCGCCCTGATGATCGGCCGCGCCGTGAACTATATCGGCTCAGACGGCGAGGACCACGGGTTCAGAACCGCCTATATCGCCATGCGCTGCGCCGAGCAGCTTGGCTGGCCCGCCGCACGGCGGGAATATATCTACGTCGCCGGTGTGCTGCACAATTGCGGTCTGCCGGCCAATGCGGACGATGTGGGCACCGGCGACGGCAAGACCGCCGAACCCGACAGCGGTCCCTGTATCCGCGGTCACGAATACGCTAAGCATGTCGCCTTGCTTCGGCCCTTCGCGGCCGTCATCCGGCATTACCGTACACCTTGGACGGTTCTGAAGGGCTTGCCGATCCCGCAGCCTGACCGCGATGCCGCCGCGCTGATCAATCTCTCCGCCTTCGCCGACAGGCTAATCGAAGGGGCCGGCGGCGCGCTCGACACACCGGAAACGGTCGCCGCGGCATTGCGTGAGGAATCTGGGGAAAGATTCAACAAGGGCCAGGTCGAGGCCTTGGTCGCCGTCATGGCGGATCCGGTCTTCTGGCGGTCCCTGCGCGGTCCGGAGTTGCAGAACCTCTGCGCCAATCTGGGCAAGGACCGCGATTTTCTTCAGGAAATCGGACGCGACGAATTGCGCAAACTGGCCGTCTTCCTGGCCCGTCTCGTCGACGGCAAGAGCGGCTTCACCCTGGAGCATTCCGAGCGCGTGGGCTTGATCTGCGAGGAATTGGGAGCGGAAATCGGTTTCGATCGAAAGGGACAACAGGAATTGCACACCGCCGGTCTGCTGCACGATCTCGGCTATGTGGATGCACCGACCGCGGCGGTTCTGAAGGACGGCGCCCTCAACGCCGAGGAATACTCCATCATCAAACAGCATGTCGCAAAGACCCGCGTGATGCTGGAACGCTGCTTTCCCGGCACGCGCTTTCCCGAATGGGCCGCCAACCATCATGAGCGGCTGGACGGCGGCGGCTATCCGAACCATCTGTCGGGCGCTGAACTGGACACCGGATCGCGCATCGTGGCGATCGCGGATATCTTCCAGGCCCTGGGCCAGCCCCGACCCTATCGCGGCCGCAAGAATGCCGAGGACGTCATCCGCATCATGCGCGCCATGGTGAATGACGGTCAGTTGGACGGCGACATCTTCGATCGACTGGCCGCGCGGCGCGACTATTACTACGACCTGGCCGCGGTCTGAACCGCCCGGCCGCCGCGACTGGCCAGGGCCCGGACGCTCCGGCATAGTGCATCCAGATGATGGGACAGACGGGACGCGGGGGGCAGCGGATCATGCGGCTGATCAAGAATCCATTGCGCGGTAGGGGACTGCCGCCGGGGATCGCCATTTCCGAAGGCGAGGTCTGCACAGACGCCTCCGCCGCGATCGCCCTATATAAAATGTGTCCCGCCGGTCACAGGACGCCCCTGACGCCGCTGCCGGGCCTGGCCGCCGAACTCGGCGTCGCCAGCGTTGTCATCAAGGACGAACGGGCGCGCATGGGCCTGGGCAGTTTCAAGGCATTGGGCGCCGCACACGCCATCGCCAAACTGGCCGCCAAAAGGGTCGCCGACGGGTCGGCCAAGGATTATGCCGATGCGCTGAAGGGCGAAACCTTCGTCTGCGCCAGTGCCGGCAATCATGGCCTGTCGGTCGCCGCCGGCGCGCCTGTCTTCGGCGCGAAAGCCGCCGTCTATCTGGCCGAAACGGTCCCGGAGGATTTCGCCGAACGGCTGCGCGGCAAAGGGGCCGACGTGGTGCGCGCCGGCGCGATCTATGAGGAGAGCATGGCAGCCGCCGCACACGACGCGGAGCGGAACGGCTGGCGGCTGCTGTCCGACAGTTCCTGGATCGGCTATTGGGAACCGGCGCGCGACGTGATGGAAGGCTATCTGATCATGGCCGCCGAGGTGGCCGACGAAATCGACGCCGTCCCGACCCATGTCTTTCTGCAGGCCGGCGTCGGCGGCCTGGCGGCAGCCTGCACCGCCATGGTACGCGAGCGCTGGGGTGACGCGGTTCATGTCTGCGTCGTCGAGCCCGAGGCCGCGCCTGCCCTGATCGAGAGTATCGAAGCCGGCAAGCCGGTCACGACCGAAGGGCCCGTCTCCAGCATGGGCCGGCTCGATTGCAAGGAACCGAGCCACCTGGCGCTGAAATACCTGGCGCGGGAGGCGGACAGTTTCATGACGGTGACCGAAGGAGAAGCGGCCGACGCGGTCGCGCGCTACGCCAGGCACGGTATCGCCATTTCTCCTTCCGCGGGCGCGGCGCTGGCAGGGCTGGTTACCGCGAAGGCGGCCGATGCGATTGACGGCCTCGGCCCGGAAGCACGGATCCTGTTCTATGTCTCGGAAGGTGCGATCGATGATTGAGGCAGCCGAACCGGATTTTCCGCAGGCGGAATACGAAGCGCGGCTCGACCGCGCCCAGCGGGCCATGCATGCGGACGGCATCGACGCCCTGCTCTTCACCACGGAAGCGGAGATGCGCTACTTCACCGGCTTCCGCACCCTGTTCTGGCTCAGTCCGACCCGGCCCTGGTTCCTGGTCGTACCGAAAGCCGGCAAACCGATCGCCATCATCCCCGAAATCGGCGCGGCCCTGATGCGCGCCACCTGGATCGAGGATGTACGCTGCTGGTCCTCGCCGCACGAAGACGACGACGGCGTTTCCCTGCTGGCCGACGCGCTGCGGGGATCGACCCGCGTCGGCATTCCCATGGGAAGGGAAAGTAGCTTGAGAATGCCGTTGAACGACCTGGCCCGGATACACGAGATGCTGCCCGGCATGGAACCGGTTGATGCGACGCCGATGATCCAGGCCCTGCGCGAGGTGAAGTCGGAGGCGGAAATCGCCACCATCGCCGAGATCTGCGCGATAGCATCGCGCGCCTTCGCCAATGCGCCAAAGCTCTTCCATGAAGGGCAACCCCTGAAGGAAACCTTTCGATCCTTCAAGATCGACCTGCTGCGCGAAGGGGCGGAAGACGTCCCCTACCTTGTCGGCGGCGCGGACCAGGGCGGCTATGCGGATGTTATTTCTCCGCCGGGCGTGAAGCCGCTGCGCGCCGGCGATGTTCTGATGCTGGATACCGGGGCAACCCTGCGCGGCTATTATTGCGACTTCGACCGCAACTGGGCATTCGGCCATGCCAGCGACGCGGCGAAACGCGCCTACCGCACGCTCTACGAAGCAACCGACGCGGCATTAGCGGTTGCAAGACCGGGCGCCACCTGTCGCGACCTTTACAACGCCATGGCAGCCGTGATCGATCCGGAAGGCAAGACCGGCGGCGGTGATGTCGGCCGATACGGCCATGGGCTGGGCATGCAATTGACCGAAAGCCCGTCCAATATCCATTTCGATATGACGGTGATGAAACCCGGCATGGTCATGACCTTGGAACCGGGGATGGAGGTCGCGGACGGCAAGATCATGGTGCATGAGGAAAATCTGCTCATCACCGACGGCCCGCCGGTTCTCCTCTCCGAACGCGCCGCACCGGAATTGCCGATCCTCTGACGCGAAAGCTAGTCCGCCGCGTAAGGGGTCAGTTCGGGGATCTGCCGGAATGCCTCGCGCAACCGGCTGATCCAGGTATGCCCGGCCTCGTAAATCGGCACCGCCCGGTCCAGCATTTCCCGAATACGGTCCGGCGCCTGCGCCATCGCCCAGGCCTTTTCCGCCGAACCCGACGGATCGGCGTAATCGATGAACAACAGGCTCTCCCCGTCGGTGAAGCTTTCCTCGACGAAGCGGCTCGGATCGGTCAGGGGCAGGCATCCGTTCGCCAGCGCGAACCAGATGCGCTCGTGCCCGCCGCCGGCGAGGACGAAGACTGGGTTCAACAGGATCCGCGTTTCCTGCAGGACCTGCAGCGCCTGTTTTCCCTGAATTGGGCCATGAAACCTGTGCCCGCGATCGGTGACGCCCGGGATAGCCTGATCGACCGGTCCGAAAATGTCGATCGGCCGATCAGCGAAACCGCGCAGCACCTCCAGACGCCGATGCGCCTCCACCCAGTGCTGCATCGCCCACAGCACCTCACACATCGCTTCCCGGGGCAGGACGGCCATCGGATTTTCCCCACGTCCCAGACAGGTCGACCGATAGGCACGATAGATCTCCTCGCCGCTGTCGCGGCTCAAATCCGCCGCCTGCCGGAACAGGGCCAAGAGGGCCGGATCGCCGCCCAGGGCCGCGTGATCGAATTGCCCGGACGGCTCCGGGTTCTCGACCTTGCCGATGAAGGCGACCGGCAACGCCCTGTCACCCGGATCCTTGCCGCGGTCGACCGTCACCGGCCCGCCATGCGGCAAAAAAACGGGGCGGATCGGCAGGCCGGAATCCTGATGGAATTCCAGGAACCGCCGATCGCTGTATCCGACATAGCTGCCTTCCGGCATGGCGCGCAGCAGGGTAAAGGACCCGAACGGGGCGTCGGACAGATAGATCAGCTTGTTCCGCTCGGCACTGAAGGGAAGCGAATGGAACGGAATCTGCCCGGTCGTATCGAGGGAGAACATGGGTTCCCCGGTGTCGCACGCCTGTTTCATCGCCAGGAATTGCCGGGCATCCGCCGCGTCGTCACGACCGAAAAGATGGCTTCTGGCATCCGGAAAAAAGTGCCGTACGGCCTTCACGATTTCCCGGTCCGTATAGGGGATCAGCGAATACTGCTCGGTCGCGTGATGACTGACGAAAAAACGCACATTCTCCTCCCGCGCGCCAATTCCCGTCTGCTTGGAACAATCGGCGACTGCCCATCCTATTTCCACTTCGCGGGCAGTGAAACGCTCGCGTAACGGGAAAGCGGACGAGACCGCCTTGCGCGGCGAAAACGGATGAGAACCGGTCGGGCATCGCCCCTCCTGCGAACGTGAACGACCGTGTTACCCGCCCTCACCCCGCACTTTTCCCTTTTCGACATCCATATTAGTGGATAGTTAACTCTATACAGTCGACAATAGGACTGATTGTAAGGGGTGTTACCTCGATTACCTGGGGTAAGGGGTTTTGTATGGAATGGGTTTCCAAGAAACCTGAATTTGTCGGGAACCTGGATGAAATCTCGGCTCGCTGTAAAACCGAGTCGGGCCGCAGGCTCATTGCCGGATATGCAAAGTATCTCCACGCGAACGGCAACCACCCGCCAAAATTCACCGATCTCGACATATCGGATTTCGCCGCGTCCACACCGCATATTGCCCTCGGCTCCGTCATCAAAGACCATCGATGTGAATTCCGGATTATCGGCGAAAACCTCCGGGAACGGATGAGTTTTCCGACCGCCCGGGTGAACTACTACGATTATGTGCCGACCGACCGCGTCGCCTCCGTGAAACGGGTAATGGAAATGGTCGTCGAGACGCCCTGCGGCTTCCGTGCCGACCTGCAGCAGGTCTACACCTCCGGACAATTAATGTATGCGGAAGCCGTCGCCCTGCCCCTGGCCCCGGCCAGGGACGGCGAGGCGGGTCAGATCCTGTTCTCGGACCAGACGACGGAAGACCTGGGATTCGGCCCGAAGGAAAACCAGGCCTTGCTCGGCGCCAACCTAGTGAGACGCGACATCATCGATATCGGCCACGGGATTGATCACACTTTCGAGGATATGGTCCGGGTCTAACGCGGAATACCTGCCAGCGGCGCACGGCCGTTTCCCACCGGCGCACGCCGCCGCCCGCCACCGTTCGGGCCGCTTTCTCGTCCGATATCCCGCGTTGCACCGGCAACCCGCATCGTGATATCGACGATGTCTGTGACAACACCGATGGAACGGACTAAATGGGTGTCCTCCGCCCCGCAATCTTCGCATTGCCGATGGCCTTCTCACTGGCCCTCGCTCTTCCGGCGCAGGCCGATACACACCCGACCGACATAGCCCTTCCCGAAGAATTACAGCACTCCGTGATCGCGCCGGTCTGGCCGGCGATTCAGGAGTTCTATGCCGCACGGGACAATGCGCCCCTATGGCTTGAGGACGGCAAGCCGAACAGCCGCGCGAAGAAGGCTCTCGCCCATCTCGCCGCGGCGGACCAGGAAGGACTGGACCCGACCCATTACGACGCGCCCGCGTTGATTGCGCGGATCGCCGCAGACGGCCCGCACGGCCTGCTGCTGGACCTGGAAATCACCGGCCAGGTTCTGCATTTCCTGTACGAAGTGCGGCATGGCCGACTGCCGGACACCGACGGCACCGAGGCCGGCGCTGCCTTTGACGCCGTTCAGGCACTGACCATGTTGACCGAAGCGCCGGATATCGCAGTGGCGCTGCAAAACGCGGTACCGGGCAATGCGCCCTATCGGGCGCTGCGGCGGGCACTCTCCACCTACCGCGCCATAGCGACATCGGTAGAAATGGCGCCGATCCCGGCCGGCCCCTCGATCAAACCGGGCATGGCCGATCCCCGCGTTCCGCTCATCCGCGACCGCCTCGGCAAGCTCGGTGACCTCGTCGCAAAACCCAACGGGACCGAGGGCGAACTCTACGACCCGGTTCTCGTCCAATCCGTGATCCGTTTCCAAAAACGGCACGGGCTGGAGCCGGACGGCGTGGTCGGCAAGAACACCTTGGCGGAGATGAATATTTCGATCGCGGCGCGCATCGATCAGATTGCCGTCAACATGGAACGCTGGCGCTGGCTGCCCAGCGATCTGGGCAACGACTATATCCTGGTGAACATCGCCGGTTTCCGCCTGGAAGTCTTCGAACTGGGCGTCCCCAGCCTGGAAATGGCGGTCGTTGTCGGACGTCCCTTCCGGCGCACGCCCGTCTTCTCGGCCGCGATATCCTACCTTGAATTCAGCCCGACCTGGACGGTCCCGCCGACCATCCTTCGGGAAGACATCATCCCGGGCATGCGGAAGGACCCGGAGTTTCTTGCCAAGAAAGGCATCCGCATCTTCAGCAGCTGGAACCACGACGCCCAGGTGATCGATCCGCAGGCGATCGATTGGCAGGCCCCGACCTCGCAGCTCATGTCCTACCGCTATGTCCAGCCGGCGGGGCCGAAGAACGCGCTCGGTCGGGTCAAGTTCATGTTCCCGAACAAATACAGCGTCTACCTGCACGATACGCCGGACAAGAATCTGTTCGGCCGTGCCAGCCGCGCTTTCAGTTCCGGCTGTATCCGGGTCGAGCAACCGACGGCGCTCGCGACCCTGCTGCTGGCGGATCAACCGAAATGGACCGGACCGGAAATCGACAAGGCGATGAACCTGGACAGTCCGGTCAAAGTGCCGCTGAACAAACAGATGCCGATCTACATCACCTATGCGACCGCCTGGGTCGGCGAGGGCGGAACGATTGAATTTCGGCCGGATATTTACGAGCGCGACGCAACCCTGCAGGAGTCCCTGCGGAGCAGCCCGAAATAAGGCAATTTCGCGGCAAGCGCGAATACTGATAGAAAAAATGTGGAAATAATGGCATTCGTTAGCCATTCGTTAGCAAATTTGCAGAAAAATCTTCAACGGATATCGAAGGAGCCGAAGATTGATCACCAACCCCGTTAGTCGACGTGGTTTCATTACCCAGGCCATTGCCCTCTCGGCCGTGTTGGGCAGCGGACCTGCATTCGCCCTGCAACGGGCGGAGCACCGAACCTTGACGGTGGAAAGCCTGCATACGGGTGAAAAATGCAAGGCGACCTTCTGGGAACAAGGACATTACAACCCGGATGCCCTGGCCGAGTTGAACACCATCATGCGGGACCACCGAACCGGTGATGTCTTCGAGATCGACCAGAATCTGTACGACGCGCTCTATGCCCTGTCGGCAGTGGTCGAAGCCCAGCCCCGCTTTCAATTGATTTCCGGATACCGTTCGCCGAAGACCAATGCGAAACTGGCCGCTAACGGAAACGGTGTCGCCAAGAAGAGCTATCACATGCGCGGTATGGCCTCGGACATTCGGGCCGAACGCGTGGACCTGGACCGTCTGCACAAGGCCGCGAAGGCCCTAAAGGCCGGCGGCGTCGGCAAGTATGTAAGATCCAACTTCGTCCATGTGGATGTCGGCCCGGTACGTTACTGGTAACTCACGGGCACGGGTTAATCGGATTGCGTTTCGGGGCGGCTTTGAGCCGCCCCGTCCTTTTCACCCCTCGGCCACGCCCCTTCTTCGCCCCACCTTCATCGCAAGGCGAAAGCGATCGACACCAACAGGATGACGACGCTGACCCCATAGACGATGGTCAGAAGTTTCTGTCTTTCCGTCATTTCCCTGCCCCTTTGAAACGGGATCAATCGTAATAAAAGCGCTCGGACAGGATCCGGCTCGACGGGACACCGTCGGACAGCAATGCCTTTTCTATCCGTTCGATCAACGGCAACGGACCGCAAATTACATGCAGCCAGTCGGCGGCGTCGCGGTTCCGGAATGCCTCGGCCAGCGCGGCCTCGTCGATCACCCCTGTCCGGCCCCGCCAGTCCGCCGGCGGTTCCATGAGGAAATGCTCGACCTGCAGGTCCATGCGCCGTGCGGCTTCCTGCAATTCCTCGCGATAGACGATCTGGTCCGCCGCCCGGTTGCCATAAAGAAGCATTACCGGTCGGGGATCGCCGCTTTCGCGCAATTCCCGAAGGATCGACAGGATCGGGGCGATGCCGACACCGCCGGCATAAAGGGCGATCCCCGCGCCGCCTCGGCCGGCGATCGTCATGTTGCCATGCGGCCCGTCGACATAGGCCCGCGTGCCTGTCGCGATGCCGCCCAGGCTGCGGGTGAAATCCCCGACCTCCTTGATGACGAAAGCGAGTTCCCCCCGCTGCGACGGCGCGGAGGCGATCGAGAACGGGTTTTCGAACAGCGAGAACGGGCTGTTCCCGATATTGAGCCAGACGAACTGGCCCGCCTCGAACTGGATCGCCTCACCGCGATCGGGCGCAATAACGACTTCCCAGGTCCGGTCCGCGATCCGGCGCAGCGAGCGTACTGTATAGGGATGACCGATCTGCCAAAGCGGCTTCAGCACATAGACCCAGACTAGCGTGGTGATCGCAATGACGAGCATGGCGATCCAGAACCAGGTCAGTAACGGAGCCTCGCTGTAACGCCCGGCCCTGAGCACATGCACAGTCCCGAAAACGGCGACGATCAGGGCCGCGAAGCCATGCGACGCCCGCCAGGCCTCGTACCCGCCGCTGTGTTTTTCGCGAAACATCCCCATCAGAACCAGGACTATCAGCGCGATCCAGGCAACCAGTCCCGTCAGCACGCCGGCCAGACCGAAATTGAGACTGGCCTGTCTTGTCACATCCCAGACCATCGGCGAATTGATTCCGCCACCGGTATAGAGAAACGGGTGCAGGATGAGGGCCAGCGTCAGCATCCGCGCCATCAACTGATGCACGCGCATCGTCGCATCGATGCCGATATGGCTGGAAATGAAACGAAACCGGCCCGACAGGAGGAACTCCATCATTACGCCTGCAAAAGCGCAGAGGGCCAGCCCGGAGGACAGGTCGTCCTGCCAGCGGCGTGGCGGCAGCCCCTGCAGCCAGGCGGCTATCGCCGGCAGCAGAAGGACCGCCAGATAAAGCAGTACGAAAGCGGGCCCGGCCAGGCGCGAAGACAGTCGCGGCCAGTTTGGATGCTCATCCGGTTTCAGCGGACCGCTCCGTCATGTCTCTGATAGGTCATGGATGACCCGCCCCCCAATCAGCAAGAAGATCAATGATTTCGATCGGAAGCTTAGCCCAGTTCGATATGGGCGAACACCTCCGATGCATGCCGACGCGCACGCCGTTCTTGCATATTCGCGCCCCGGCCCGTTTGCTACCGGAATGAGCGACCGCATCCCCCACCCGCACCGCAAGCACATAGAAGGGCAACGCCTGCCGGCCAGGTTCGGGATTATGCTGGGTCCGGCGGCATTCGTGCTGCTGCGCCTGCTGCCCTCGCCCGGCGGCATGAGCGAGGATGCCTGGGCCGTCGCCGCGGTCGCCGGTCTCATGGCGGTCTGGTGGCTGACTGAGGCCGTGCCGGTTGCCGCCACCGCACTGCTGCCGCTGGCGCTTTTCCCGTTGCTCGGCCAGGGGTCGATGAAAGCGGTCGCGGCGCCCTATGCCAATCCGTTGATCTTCCTGTTCATGGGCGGGCTGATGATCGCATTGGCGGTGGAGCGATGGGGGCTGCACCGGCGCATCGCGCTCGCCGTGCTGACCCGGACCGGTACTCGTCCGCGCCAGTTGGTCGCCGCCTTCATGGCCGTCGCCGCGGGGTTGAGCATGTGGATCTCCAACACCGCTTCCACCATCATGATGCTGCCGATCGCGCTGTCGGTCATCGCCATCGTGCTGCGGGCCGACCGGCACGACGACAGCGCGGCGGATCCCGCCGGGAACGCGGCGCCCCCCTTTGCCAAGGCATTGCTGATCGCGACCGCCTATGGCGCGTCGATGGGCGGGGTCGCGACACTGGTGGGCACACCGCCCAACGCGTTGCTGGCGGGCTTCGTCACCGCCAATCTGGGTATTACCATCGGCTTCGCGCAATGGATGGCGCTGGGCCTTCCGACCGCACTGGTCATGCTGTTGCTCGGCTGGCTGATCCTGACCCGGGTCGTCTTCCGGCTCGGGACAGAGGCCCTGCCCGGCGCAGCCGATGCAATCCGGCGGGAAGCACACGCCTTGCCGGAAATGAGCAAGGCCGAGAAACGCACGCTCGCGGTCTTCCTGGCCACCGCCGCCCTTTGGATTTTCCGCCCTGTCCTGCAGGGAGTGGAGGTCCTCGCCGTGCCGCTTGCGGGTCTGTCCGACGCAGGCATCGCCATCGCCGCCGGCGTCGCCTTGTTCTGTATTCCGGTCGATCTGAAAAAGCGTGAATTCCTGCTGAACTGGGAATGGGCCAGGAAACTGCCCTGGGGCGTTCTGATCCTGTTCGGCGGCGGGTTGAGTCTGGCCGAGCAGGTCTCGGCCAGCGGCCTCGCGGCCTGGATCGGCGAAAGCCTGACCGTCTTCCAGGCCCTGCCGCTATTCGCGATCGTCTTGATCCTCACCGCCGTCATCGTCTTCCTGACCGAGTTGACCTCGAACACCGCGACCACGGCGACCTTCCTGCCGGTGATCGCCGCACTTGCCACCGCGATCGATGCACCGGTCATGATGCTTTTGGTGCCGGCGGCCCTCGCCGCTTCCATGGCGTTCATGATGCCGGTGGCGACGCCCCCCAACGCCATCGTCTTCAGCGGCGGCCAACTGACCATCCCCGACATGGCCCGGGCCGGTTTTCTGGTGAACGTCACTGCCATCGCCGTCATCGCCGGCACCGTCTGGCTGCTCGCGCCGCTTGTTTTCGGAACCTGACGTGGCCTCCGGGACAACCGAACGGCCTTGTCTGCACCCTGTTCCGCCGCCTGGTCTCAGCCGGACCGGCCGAGCACGGAAGGCGCCAAATCCCAAAAGCACTGGAAACAATGTTCAATTGGTATATTCTAATGTTAATATGATTTGGGCGGCGAAGCTTGGCTTGCCCCGGAGGATGCGCACGGCAGGGAGGCGCTGAAGTTTGGCTGCCAATTGGTCAAGAGATAATCTCGACATTCCTGTCGAGATCGACCGAGCGATCGACAAGTTGGTTCGGAGCATCCTGCTCGACTACGAAGGGTCCGCGAAGACCTATCCCACCATCGCCGACCCGCAGCCCTACGAACGCAAGATCGAGAGCATCTCCAATCGCATCAACTCCCGGATCACCGAGCAGTTTGAAGGCGAAACGAGCCTGGACCTTGTCACGATTGCGAGTATCCGCTCACGCGACACCTACCAGCTTCTGACCCGCACCCTCGAAAACCTCGCGCACGGCATCGCCCTGTACGATGCCGACGACCGGATGATTTTCTGCAACGAGCGCATGCGATCCTGGAACGCGAAGACGGCGCATCTATACGTGCCGGGCGTGAAATTCGAAGATCTGGTTCGCGCGAATTTCGAGGCCGATCACATCCTGGACCTGGACGTCGATGTGGAGACCTTCATCCAAACACGGTTGGAGCAGCACAGGAATCCGAAAGGGCCGATCATCCAGAAACGCAGTGACGGGCTGTGGCTCGAACTTCGCGAACAAAAGACGCCTGACGGCTTCACCTTCATCCTGAACATCGACATCACGGAAAGAATGCTGGCGGAGCAGGCCCTGGAAAAAGCGTTGCAGGAAGCAGAAGCCGCGAGCACCGCCAAATCACAGTTCCTCGCCATGATGAGCCATGAATTGAGGACGCCGCTCAATGCGATCCTCGGCTTTTCCGAGGTTCTGAGCGGCCAGTATCTGGGGCCGCCCGGTGCCGGCATGTACAAAGAGTATGCCAAGCATATTCATGACAGCGGCAAGCATCTGTTGAATCTGGTCAATGACCTGCTCGATCTGTCCGCGATCGAGGCCGGCCAGAAGACCCTGACCATGGAACATATCCAATGCGCGCCCCTGGTCCGGGAATGCGCACGCATCGTTGAAGGGCAGAAGGGCGACAAGACCCTGGAAATGGACTTGCATTTCGTGCCGGACGCGGATTTGACGATCTACGGGGATCGCCGCGCCATTACGCAGGTCCTGTTGAACTTGCTCGGCAATGCATCAAAGCACGTTCCGGACAATGGGCGGATCGATATCACCTCCATCGCCACGGAGGGGGGTGTCGAAATCGCAGTCGCCGACAACGGCAGCGGTATTTCCAAAGACCAGATCGCCTCCCTGACCGACCCCTTCCGCCGGGGCGTACACGGCGCGGAAATCGCGGACAAGGGATGGGGCCTGGGCCTGTCCATCACCAAGTCACTGGTCGAACTGCACGGGGGAACGCTTGCCATCGACAGCGATGTCGGGGCCGGCTCCACCGTAACGGTCTTCTTTCCCTCCGCGCCCGACTGAGCATCTCCGGCCGCGGTCCACACGGCGGGAGCCGCCATCCCCTTTCGGGAGAGGGACCGCTCCTCCAGGCGCCCGCCCATAACACCGCCCCTGTCTATGGACATTCCGGAAGCTCTTGCAGACAGTGGCCGAAACGATCGCCGCAACCGGATCGGGGGAGGATCAGCATGGCGGAAATTCAGGCCGTCGAGGCGCGCTATTACAGGCTGCCGCTGAAGGAAGTACTGAGCGACGCGATGCACGGGGACCATACCCATTTCGAACTGGTCCTGGCCGTGGTGCGCCTGTCCGACGGCAGCGAGGGGGTCGGCTATACCTATACCGGCGGGCGCGGCGGCCGGGCGGTGGAAGCGATGATCGCGCATGACCTCGCCCCCTTCCTGACTGGCCATGACGGCGCCGATGTCGAAGCCGTGTATGACGCGATGCAGACCCATATGCATTATGTCGGCCGCGGCGGCATCGCCTCCTTCGCGATCTCGGCCGTCGACACTGCCCTGTGGGATGCCCGCGGCAGGCGGCAGGGCAAATCCCTGTGCGCCCTGGCGGGCGGCGCCCATGACCGTTGCCGCGCCTATCGCGGCGGGATCGACCTCAACTATTCGCAGGAAAAACTGGTCGACAGCGTAAAGGGCCATCTGGCCGACGGCTTCAACGCGGTGAAGATCAAGGTCGGCAAGCCCGACCTGGCCGAGGATGTCGCCCGCGTCGCCGCCGTGCGGGACGCCATCGGGCCGCAGACCGGCTTCATGGTCGACGCCAATTACGGTTATGAACTGCCCCGCGCAATCGAGGCGGCCGCCGCCTTCAAGGACTACGACCTGATCTGGTTCGAGGAACCGATCATTCCCGACGATTACGAAGGCTATGCCCGGATCACGGCGAAGACCGGCATGCCCGTGGCGATGGGGGAAAACCTCCACACGATCCACGAATTCGAACATGCCTTCCGCTATTCGAACCTCGCCTTCATCCAGCCCGACGCATCGAATTGCGGTGGCGTGACCGGCTGGCTCCGCGTGGCGGGGCTCGCCCGGCGCAACGGCATCCCGATCTGCAGCCACGGGATGCAGGAACTGCATGCCAGCCTGCTCTCGGCCCAGGAACATGCCGGTTGGATGGAAGTCCACAGCTTCCCGATCGACGAATACACGACCCGCCCGCTGGTGGTGGAGGATTGCCTCGCCGTCGCGCCCGTCGACACACCCGGCACCGGCGTCACCTTCGATTGGGACAGGCTCGACGCGGCGCATGATCCCGCCGACTGAAGCGTGCGGCACGCACCATGACTGAAACAGGAGACCGCAACATGACCATCGCACAGCAGCGTCGGCAGGCCGTGACGGAAACCGCCGAACGCATCCTCTCCGTGATCGGCGATAAGCCGACGGTGGCAAAGATGGAGGCGGCGAAGCCGTATCTGATGGCCCTCGCCGAGCGCCGGGACCTGTTTCCGGCGGAGGATTTCCCCGCGCCCGATGGCGGGGCGACGGACCGCACCTATCTGATCTTCGACAACGAGAACGGCGCCGCACTCTATGCCATCACCGCCATTCCCGGCATGACCTATCGCCCGCATGATCATGGCGGGTCCTGGGCGATGATCGCCGCCGTCCAGGGCCAGGAGAAGCACTACCTCTACCAAGCTGACCCGAGCGTTCCCGGCAGGCCGATCCTGAAGGATACGCTGACCTGCGAACCCGGCACGGCGGTCTCCCTGCTGCCCGACGGCATCCACGCCATCGAAGGCGTCGGGACAGAGCCGCTGCTGCATCTCCACTTCTACGGCACCCGGTTCGAGGATCAGGGCGACCGCACCGAATACGACCTGGAAAACGGCTCGACGGATGTCTTCCGGATGGAGGCCTTCGGCTTCATCGAGGACAAGAGGTGAGGCACGGGAAGGACGGCACGGTCCTCTCCGCCTTCCTGATATCGGCCCTGATCGTTCTTGCGTCGCCCGCCGTCGCCGCAAGCGACACGCCGCGCCTGCCCTGCCCGGCCGGAACCCGGCCGTCACCGGATTATGCCGATGCGGATCAGCCGCCCGCGGTGGCGGCCTGGCGCGATGCAGCTGCGTCGGAACCGGAAAGCTGCGGCAGCCGGCTGCAGGGGCGGTTGGACGTGATAACCGCGGTGGCGGGCAAGGTCCGTTTCACCGGATCGGTGGACGATCTGGCCGAACGCGCCGGCGCCATCTCCGAAACCGTGGGAATGCTTTACTGGTCGACCACCGATCAGGATTGGCGCGAACTCGTATCGGACGCCGCCGCGCTGCAAGGTCCGGACGCAAACAACCGGGACTGGACCGGGGACGCGACCAGGCGCCCGGACTTCTCCGCGGCGGAGATGCAATCCGGCGTAACGCTGTGGTTCCGGCAGAACGACACCCGCTCCACCGGCGACAATCTTTACAGCATGCGGGTTTTGGAAAAGACGCCGGACCGGCTGGTCCTGGACGTGGTGAACGAAAGCCCGATCCGCTTCGCCTTCATCGAACGCTTCGCCGCGCGGGCGCTGGTCTCCCTGCATGTCATCGACCGGCTGGGCGACGGGAACTGGGCGTACTACGGGCTCGCCGGTCTGCGCGGCGATCCGGATGCGGAGCCCGCCTCCCTGATCAACCGCACCGCCGCGTTCTTCCGCTTTCTGCAAGGCAGGAAAGGCGACGACGCGCCGCCGCTGGCGAAGTGAGCGGCCCCCTTCACGGCGCCAACCTAATCCGCCAACAGCCCGGCCGAGACCAGAAGCAGCAACAGCCCCGCCAGGAACAGCACGGCAAGACGCGCGGCGGTCAGGCGCGGCGGCGCCGGCGGCCGCTTCCGCATCAACGGGTTGCTGTTTCCGTCACCCGCGGCCGGCCTGATACCCGTGGACACCATCGACATTCACCTCCCGCGCCGCGCGAGATCCCGCAGCGCCAACTTTCTTCCGACGGCAGAGCTCATTCTACACCATCGCGCGCGATCGGTCAGTATGGCGGCCCTCACTCGGGCCAAAGGGCGGTGTCGGGATGGAACTGGGACCAGGCGAACCAGAAGGCCTGATGGCTGCCCAGATTCGTCCCGTCGGCATCCACCGCCCGGATGCCGCCGGCATCGAGGGCCAGGCGGATATTCTCGAAAGCGATCTGCTCGCCCCGGCGCAGGGCCAGCAGGGCCGCGCTGCGCCGGAAAGCCACCGCTTTGCCGCTTTCGGTAATCACGCCGATGACATCCTCATGCACCGGCAGGCGCGGATCGACATCGCCGACCGGGAAGATCGGCCCGTCCGCGTCGCGCGTATTGCGGAAATCGAAATCGCGGCCCAGCGCCAGCGCCTCAACCAGCACCGTCGTCTCCGGATGCGCCTTGCGCCAGCTGCCCCAGTCGCTGGTGACGACACTGGCCTGTTCCAGTCGAACGCCTTTTTCCCACAGCGGCCCGGTCACGGCCCTGCCCAGGAAGGTATCGAAGACCGAATGGCTGGTGATGTCGTACATCACCTTGTTCGAGCGGATCAGCAGGCCCGAGGTCCGCAGCACCGGCCGTTCGATCCCGTCCGGCAGGCGATCGGTGAAATAGGCCTGGGCCGACCCGCAGAGGGTGCAATAGGGAATACCCAGATGGCGCCCGCCCAACGTGTCGTTGACCATCTCGCGCACTTCCATGATGCGCCGCGGATAGGCCCGGTATTCCCCGTTCACCGCGATGCCGAAGACGATATCCTCGTCCTTCAGCCAGGTCGCCTCGGCCGCGCTGCTGACCGGCGGGTTGTCCGCCGCGGGGATGCAGTTGCAGACCTCGTCCGTTTGATCGTAGGGGCGGTCGTCGATCAGCACCCCGCCCCAGGAGACATGCCGCCAATCCACATCGCCGTCGACGAAAATCTTCTCCCAGCCGGGAATGACGCTGGTGAAGATCACCCGTTTCACCCGCAGATAGTCCGGCGGCGCCGGCACGTCCCAGGCCATCAGGCGGTCGGTCACGAAACCCCAATACCGCTCGGACGGCAGGTCCTGCCCCAGCAGTGCCGCCGCGGCCTGCGCCAGGCTTACATGCAGATCCCGCTGGGTGATGAAGCGCAGGAAATCGGCGATGATCCAGGCAAGCCGCGGATCGCCGGACGCCGCAACCTGCGCCAGCGCGGCCTCTTGCTCCGGCCCCCACAGCGCGCCTTCGGCGCTGACGACGAAAGCGGTCTCCACCGCCTCCCGCAGTGCCTGCGGCAGCGGGCCGGCGGGGATCGCCGGCGGCGCGCCGAATTCGGCGATTACGTAATCCGGCAGGTCGCCCTGCGCCCGCGCCCCGGCGGACCAGAACAGGGCCAGCCCGGTCAATACGGCCAATGGAGCCAATGCGGCGACAAGGCCGACCCTGAATTTTGACCGATATGCCGCCAGCATGAAAACGCCCTCGCCCGTTTGGTGTTGCCTGCGCGGTTCAATCGCCGCGCTCTTCCCGGCTTCAAGCATCCGCGCAAACGGAACGCGCGGCCAATCACGACTGGGTCAGCTTTCGGTGAGGACCGACCCTCGACGGTCCGGCTGCCAATCCCGCCGCCAACCCCGCCGCCAATCCGTCCATTGGATCGCGGGTCGACAAAACCGTTAGGATGCCTATCTGAAAAGGAGGCCGCAGCAGGCCCCTCTTCGATCGTCCAGCTCCATCGCCATAAGTCAGGAAACGCCGCCATGTCCCCGACCATCCGCCAGGAAAGCGACTCCTTCGGAACGCTCGACGTGCCGAGGGACAAATATTACGGCGCGCAGACGGCACGCTCGCTGATGAACTTCCCGATCGGCGGCGAAACCATGCCGCTTCCCCTGATCCGCGCCCTGGGGGTCATCAAGCAGGCCGCCGCGCGGGTTAACCGGGACCAGGGCCTGCTGGACCCGGCGATTGCCGGGGCGATCGGCCAGGCCGCGGGCGAGGTCGCCGCCGGGAAATTCGATGACCATTTTCCGCTCGTCGTCTGGCAGACCGGGTCCGGCACCCAGTCCAACATGAATGCGAATGAGGTGATCGCGAACCGCGCCATGGAACTGCTGGGCGGCGAAATCGGGTCGAAGGATCCGGTCCATCCGAACGATCATTGCAATATGGGCCAGTCCTCAAACGACACCTTCCCGACCGCCATGCATATCGCCGCGGCGGGGGAGATCGTGAACGCCCTGCTGCCCGCCCTGAAACATCTGCACCGGGCCCTGGACGGCAAGGCCCGGGAATGGGCCGGTATCGTGAAGATCGGCCGCACCCATACGCAGGACGCGACGCCGCTTACCCTGGGCCAGGAATTCAGCGGCTATGCCGCGCAAGTGGCATTGGGCATCCATCGGGTCGAGGCGTGCCTGGACGGCCTCTACCCCCTCGCCCAGGGCGGCACGGCGGTCGGCACCGGCCTGAATACCAGGAAGGGGTTCGACGAGAAATTCGCGGCCGAGGTCGCCGCCATCACCGGCCTGCCCTTCCGGACGGCGCCCAACAAGTTCGAGGCCCTGGCCGCCAACGACGCCTATGTCCATGCCCATGGCGCCTTGAACACGGTGGCCGTTTCATTGTTCAAGATTGCCAACGACATCCGCTTCCTGGGCTCCGGCCCACGCTCCGGCCTGGGCGAGATTTCGCTGCCGGAAAACGAGCCCGGCTCCTCGATCATGCCCGGCAAGGTCAACCCGACCCAGTGCGAGGCGCTGACCATGGTCTGCGCCCAGGTCCACGGCAATCAGGCGACGATCTCCTTCGCCGGCAGCCAGGGCCATTTCGAGCTGAACGTCTACAAGCCGGTCATGGCCCAGGCGATGCTGCAATCGATCAAGCTTCTGGCCGAGGCCGCGGTCAGTTTCGCGGATCGCTGCGTCGCCGGCATCACGGCGAACGAGGACAACATCAAGGCCCTGATGGAACGCTCCCTGATGCTGGTCACCGCCCTGGCGCCCGCCATCGGTTACGACAAGGCGACCGAAATCGCCAAGACCGCCCATAGGAACGGCACCTCGCTGCGCCAGGAGGCTCTGGCGCTGGGTTACGTCACCGCGGAGGAATTCGACGAACTGGTGCGCCCGGAACGGATGATCGGGCCAACTGAGTGAGAGTCTGAGGGCGTGAGAAGCTGAGGGCGTGAGGGGCTGAGGGCGTGAGGCTCGGCCGGTCAGGCAGACAAACCGTCAGTCCCGCGGCCCCCGCCCGGCGCGGGTGAAGCTGCCGGCGCGGTGCGTCAGCCCGGTCTGCTCCACCACGACGATCAGCAGCACGAATTGGTCGACGGTCTGGCGATCCGACGCCAGCGGCAGGATCAACCGGTCGTAACGCAGATAGCTTTCGCCGTCGCCGATGGGAAAGACGCGTTCGGAGTAATGCGGCCGGCGCGTCTCGCACAGGTCGTCGTAAAGCGCGCGCGCCGTCGCCAGATAGTCGCCCTCGTACAGATCCGCAAAACACTTGCCGGTCGGGTCGCGCCCGGCGCGGGTGACGATTTCCGTGCCGGCCAGGCGATAGCGGTATTCGTTGCCGCCCTGCCCCCTCTCGACCGCGATCATGGCGACCCTGGGCAACAGTTTGGGGAAGTCGGTCGGGTCGATATCCCGGCGGCTGGGCAGCCCGCCTTCCGGCTTCTTCGCGCGCCAATAGTCGTACAGCCAGACATGGTCCGGATGCGACAGCGCCGACAGCGGCGCGCTATCGGCCGTATAGTTGCGGTTCTGATAGTTGCGATTCTGCGGGTTTTCACTCATTGCAGCCGGACTTTCCCGACAAATCCAAAATCATCCAAGCATATTAGCCAAACCGGCCGGACAGGGAAACGGGAACAAATATCGCGGCTACCCTCAAAAATACGGACTGATACGTATTTCCCTGGCAGAGGGAAACCACTACGTATATATACATATAAAGAGGCCGGGGAAGCGATGCACACGCGCAAGATCATGAAGGCGCTTGAGAAGGCGGGCTGGGAATTGGTCCGCGTCAAAGGCGATCATCATATCTTCAAACATGCGACGCGTCCGGGCATCGTTGTTCTTCCCCACCCGAAACGAGACCTGCCTGTGGGTACGTTGCGGGATATCGAAAAGGTTTCGGGTCTGACGTTTTGAATGCCGGGCGTTCCGGTCAAGGAGGTGTCACATGGCCGACTACATCGCCGTGTTGCGGAAACAGAAGAAAAGCGATTGGGGCGTCAGCTTTCCCGACGCGCCCGGCTGTTTCGCCGCCGGTGCGACCGAGGCAGAGGCGATCCGCAATGCGACCGAAGCCCTGCAGCTTTGGATCGACACGATGGCGGAAGTCGGCGAAGACATCCCCGAACCGGATAGTGCGGGGGCAGTCGACGCCGATCCCGCCGCACCGGATGAAATCGTGCGCCTCGCCCTCATTTCCGCGGAACTGCCCGGCAAGGCGGTGCCGGTCACCATCACCATGAACGAACGCATCCTGCGCAAGATCGAAAAGGCCGCCGGCCCCCGGGGCCGCAGTCGTTTCCTGGCCGATGCGGCGGAGGAAAAACTCGCGCGGATGTAATGGACTTGTTGCGGCTGGATCAGGCTGTCGCCCTGTACGCGCCCCCAGCCGCACGGGGCGACCAAAACCCCGCCCTGGCCGCCCGGCTTCGCTGCGGGTGGGATCGGAATAGAGGAGACGGACGATGCGGTTCACGCGTTTGGGGATCATCCTGTTCACCAGGAACTACGACGCCTGCGTCCACTTCTATACCGGCACGCTGGGCCTGCCGGTGATGTATGCGAAGGACGAGCCCGGCTCGAAACTGACCTGCTGCGATTATGGCGGCGCCTATCTGATGATCGAGGGCGGCGGCCCCGACCCGGCCGAGACCAAGACGGTCGACCAGAACCCGACCAAACTCCGCTTCAATGTCGAGGATGTCGAGGCGGCGGCGGCCGAACTCAGGCGCAAGGGCGTCCCCCTGACGGTCGAAAGCCATCCCTGGGGAACCATCGCCAACTTCACCGACCCCGACGGCAACCTATGCTCCCTCAGGGACGAAGGAACGTTTGAATAAGGTCTGTTGATCCGGGCACCCGTTGCAGTTTCGGAAACAAAGTGGGCAACCGGAGGAGTTATGGGAAATAGGCCGCGATTACGGCCATGTCATCATATCTACGAGACAAACTTGATCCTGAGGTGGTATCATAGTAGTATTCACAATCTTTCCGAGTTCAATTTCAGATTCACTGGACCAGCCATACGTTGATATTGATGGAGGCGGTCAAATGCGCGTTTTCTGGCGGGGAATGTTCGTAGGGTCTGCGCTGTTCTTCACAGCAACTGCTGTGGCAATGGCCGGAGTGAAATGCTCTTGCCCTTCGGTCAAAGCAGACGGGGAAGGTAACTCAAGCTGCAGTGCAAGCGAAAGCGGCGACAGATGCACGATAGACTATAACATGTTTGGAGAGCGAGAAGTTGCAGCCTACCAAGCACTAGAATCGCTAGGTATCAAAGCATCAAGTCCAAAGCCCGGTCTAAACACAATAATGGCACTTGAGGGAGCAGAAGGGGAAGGGGAGCTAGTTGAAGCTGTTCTTCTCTATTTAACCGTGGCCGCAGTCGATCAATACAACAATGACGCCATATTAGGGCGAGATTCTACAATCAATATTAAAGAACTTTATGCCGTCGAAAAACTCGTCCAGTCACAAAAAGGTCAAATTTGGACCGCCTTCAGTAGGTCCAACGCGGAAAAATTCAGGAGTATGGACCGCAGCGAAATTACCAATGGAGTTGTAGGCTCTCAAGACATCGGTAGCGGAACCCTATCTCCTGGCTGTATTGAGATACAAGCAGAAAACCTTTGGGTAATGTTTAAGACATTTTGGTCGCCGGCACGCTTCTTTCCGGGATGCGGTTTCCCCAATTGAGAAAGCCCAGCTAGATGAACGCGAGCACTGCAACAGCCATCATCCTCAGCCTCGCGCTGTTGGTCGGGGCATTCATAGCGTGGTTGGTTCTACGCGATAGCTGTGAACAGGATAAGATCGTTTGCGACTGTGCTGTCGTTCTCGGCGCAAAGAAAGTGGGGGGAGTTAAAGTTGAGACGGGGAAAGATGGCAAAGCGAATGTCGATGTAGGTGCGGTTTTGGAGTCTTCTACCAACGTTGCGGCGGTCCAAGTAGAAGCGTGGACCAATTGCTTGGAACAGAGAGGAAAAGCCCACCGTATTGTGAACGGTGTATCCTTGCCAGCAGAACCAATTGGGCAAGTTGCAAATCGCTGGAAGCGCGAACAGGGATTGCAGATAGATCTCGGCTCTACATCGAACAAAATTCTTCAGAACCTAAAGATTGGTCCAACTGCGGGGCCGAAATCGTCGGTTATTCAAAGCTGGTGCACCGGTGAAGCTGGTTCTTGTATCACGTGTGAACCAACCAACTGGCAAGATGCTGGCGTGCAAGTCAGTGTTCGATTGAAAGCGAATGCACCGGTAGAAAAAACTGTTATGAGCGAGAACTGGAGCCCACTCGCCAGCGAACCTTGGCAAATCGTGGATGAACAAGGAACCCGATACTTTTATCGATGCGACAGTAGTGAGTGACTTCTCCAAAATTTAAACTCTGTTACCTGAGATTCTTCCTGGAAATATTAGCGCCTTGGGATCAGAACGATAGTTTATCTAATTTTCTACCCGTCTATCGAGCAAACAGGATTACGGTGACAGTTTACTTTATTTTCCTCGCTTATCGAGCGAACAGCACCACCCTGCTAAATCAAACAGTCAAATAAGCTGTAACCAAGTTTCTTCGCGCGAACACCCAGCTTGATCCAGACGTCTTCCAGTGAGACGCTTTGGCCGGTTTCCAGTGTACGCCGCCGGCGGTGTTCGTCCTCGGCTTCTTCCCGTAGACTATGCTCCTGCGCATCGGTTTGAGCGCGGTGAACTTCATCGGCCAATGCGTCGAACCTTTGTTCCGATTGGCGGGAGATCGCGCGCAAATGCGCTTCCGGATCCCCGGAGATCGGCAGGGGGTTCCGACCCGCTCATGCCGGCGGTGTAGCGGAACGGAGGGCGGCGGTTCCGACCCTTTGCGGGCACGACCTGCCCGTTGGGAAAACGTCGCGACCGGCGAAAACGCATCGCAACCGGCCCACCCGTTCCACGTTAGTCTTACGTATCAATCGACACGATGCGCGACTGCGGTCGTTGTCCGGAAAAAGGAGAAAGCCCCATGAGCAACAATGTCTATTCCTTGAGTGAGATCGTCGGGTCCTCGGACAAGTCGATCGAAGACGCGATCGAAAACGCCATCTCGACGGCATCGAAGAAACTCCGGAACCTCGAATGGTTCGAAGTCTCCGAGACCCGCGGTCACATCGTGGACGGAAAGGTCGCGCATTATCAGGTCGCCCTGAAACTCGGCTTCCGCTACGACGGCTGACGCGATCCTATCGGCGAAGCCCGGGAGGCCGGGCCGGCCCGCGCGCGGCCAGGGCCGTCGTTTTAGACCTGCAGGGCGGCGTGCCTACACCGCATCGTCATAGTCCACAACGACCCGCGTGGTACGAGGGTGGGACTGGCAGGTGAGGATATAGCCCTGGGCGAGTTCCTCGTCGCTGAGGGCGAAGTTGACGTCCATCTCCACCCGGCCTTCCTTCAGCCGCGCGCGGCAGGAGGCGCAGACACCGCCGGTGCAGGAGAACGGTGCATCGGCACCGGCCTCACGGGCGGCGGCCATGATGTTTTCGCCGTCCCCCTTCAGCGCGAATTTGGTCCGCGTGCCGTCCAGCACCACGGTGATTTCCGCCTCCGCCCCCGGACCGGCCAGATCGGCGATGTCGGAACCGCCCGCCCCGCTTGAGGCGGCGGAAACCGCGGCCGGTTTCGCCATCGGGGAGGATCCGTCTGCGGGCGTGAACATCTCAAACCCGATCCTGTCCTTGGCGACCCCGCGCGCGTCCAGCGCGGCGGTGACGTCGGCGATCATGCTGCCGGGGCCGCAGATCAGGAAACGGTCCACGTCGTCGAGTTCCACCAGCGCGTCGAGCAGTTGGCCGGCGCGTTCGGTGTCGAGGCGGCCATTGAACAGCGGCGCTTCCTGGAACTCCCGGCTGAACACATGCACCAGGGTGAAGCGGTCGTGATAGCGGTCCTTCAAATCCTCCAGCGCGTCGCGGAAGATGATGCTGCCGGTGCTGCGATTGCCGTAGAACAGGGTGAAGCTGCTGTCCGGCTCCGCCGCCAGAACGGATCTGATCATCGACATGACCGGGGTGATGCCGCTGCCCGAGGCAAAGGCGACATAGCTGCGCGCGGCGGCCGGGTCCGGCGCCACGGTGAAGCGCCCGTCCGGTACCATCACCTCGATCCGGTCGCCCTTGGCGATGTTCTGATTGGCGTAGGAGGAGAACAGACCGCCCTCGACCCGTTTCACCGCCACCCGCAATTCGCCCGCGCCCGCATAATCATTGGCCGCGCTGCAGATGGAATAGGTGCGGCGCACGTCCTCGCCCCCCAGTTCCGCCTTCAGGGTCAGATACTGGCCCGGCGTGAAGCGGTAATCCGCCTTCAGGTCTTCCGGCACCGCGAAGGCGATGGAGACGGTGTCGTCGGTTTCGCGGCGGACATCGCTGACGGTCAGGCGGTGGAATTTCGACATGATCTGCGTTTCCTTACACATGTTGTATCTGGCAATCGCCGACTCTCTGGCCGCGAGCCTGGAGCGTTCTGGGGTGAAGGGGGACCGATCGGGATCGATTTGGAGAAGTGCCCGTTAGGCGCCGTCGCGAAGGCGATGCGGCGCATCGGTGATCGGCGGCAACGCGGCGGGCGCTTTTCCAAATCGACCGGAACGGCAGGGCCAAAGCCCTGTCCCGACGGTTCAACTTCATCTCAGACCGCTCTCCCTCAAATGCATTTGAAGTAATCGAAGGGCTCAAGGCAGCTGTTGCAGCGATAGAGCGCCTTGCAGGCCGTGGAGCCGAATTCGCTGATCGGCTTGGTGTCTTCCGACCCGCATTGCGGACAGGCGACCACCGGGTCGTGCCCCATCAGCACCGCCTTGCCGGTACCCTGCCCCCGGGCCGGCGGGGCAATGCCGTAATCGCGCAGCTTCTCGCGCCCGGTCTCGCTCAGCCAGTCGGTCGTCCAGGCGGGCGACAGGACCGTTTCGACCTCGACCGTCTTGAACCCGGCGCGCAGCAGGCGGTCGCGGATGTCGATCTCCATCGTCTGCATGGCCGGACAGCCCGAATAGGTCGGCGTGATGGTGACATGCGCGGCATGGGCTTGCGCATCCACCGCGACCGCGCGGATGACGCCCAGATCCTCCAGCGTCAGGACCGGGATCTCGGGGTCGGTCACGTCCCGCAGCACCGCCCAGGCCGCGCGTTCGGCCAGGTCCGGATCCGTCATGGGGGTGAGTGTCATCGCCGTCGCCTTCGCTTCCCGCCGTCCTTGTCCGTCCAAGGCACCCTACCAGGCGCCCTACCAGGTGCTGTTCGGATAGGCGCGCTGCATGAATTGCAGTTCGGCCAGCAGATAGCCCAGATGCTCGCTGTGATGGCCCTTGGTGCGGCCGCCCTTGACCGACCAGGTGACCGCGGGCTTTTCCAGCCCCGCTTCGGCGAGCACCGCGCCGACATAGGCCTCCCAGGCCGGGCGCAGGGCTTCCAGATCGAGACCGATACCGGCCTGCAGCGCCGCGCGGTCGGTTTCGTCCATCTGGAACATCTCGTCGGTGAAACCCCAGACGCGGTCCAGCGCGGCGACCATGCGGCTGCGGCTTTCTTCCGTTCCGCCGCCGAGGCGAATCACCCAGTCACCGCTATGGCGGCGGTGGTAGCTCACCTCCTTCAGCGCCTTGGCGGCGATCGCGGCCAACTGCTCGTCGGCGGATTTGGTCAGCGCGGAGAAGACCTCGAAATTCCAGACGTCGAACAGGAACTGGCGCGCCATCGTGTCGGCGAAATCGCCGTTCGGCTGTTCGACCAGCAGGCAGTTGCGCCAGTCCAGCACGTCGCGCAGATAGGCGATGGCGTCCTCGTCGCGGCCCTTGCCCTCGACCGCGCCCGCATGGCTGTAGAGCAGGCGCGCCTGGCCGATCAGGTCCAGCGCCACATTGGTCATGGCGATGTCCTCTTCCAGGACCGGCGCATGGCCGCACCATTCCGACAGGCGGTGGCCGAGGACCAGGGCGTTGTCGCCCAGCCTCAGCAGGAATTCGACATGTTGATCCTTATTCATAACGATCCCCGAATTTCTTTTCTGTTCAATGCGTTGCGGAGCCTATCGGACTCTACATATGACCCACTTCATCGGGGATGTCGTAGAAGGTCGGGTGGCGATAGATCTTGTCGTCCGACGGGTCGAACAGCATGCCCTTGTCGTCCGGATCGGAGGCCGTGATATCGGCGGATTTGACGACCCAGATGCTCACCCCCTCGCCGCGGCGGGTATAGACGTCGCGCGCGTTCTGCATCGCCATTTCCGCGTCCGGCGCGCGCAGGCTGCCGGCATGGCGGTGATGCATGCCCGCCTTGCTGCGGGTGAAGACTTCCCAAAGGGGCCATTCCTTGGACATGGGTTTACTCCTGCCTGATACGGTGCGCGGGGGCATGGCTGCCGCGCCGCGATGGGTTCTTGTGTTTGTGGCGGCACCGGCCGCCGCGTTTCTTAACGTGGCTCTATGGACCAGCCCTATTCGGCGGCTCTATTCGGCGCCCTATTCGGCGGCGGCGGCCAGTTTCCGGGCCTGTTTCTTTTCCGCATGCGCCATGGCGGCTTCCCGCACCCAGGCGCCGTTGTCCCAGGCGTTCCGCCGGTCCTGCAGGCGTTCGCGGTTGCAGATGCCGTTGCCGTTCACGACCTGCCAGAACTCATCCCAATCGATCTCGCCGAAATCGTAATGGCCGGTTTCCTCATTGAATTTCAGGTCCGGGTCGGGAACGGTCAGGCCCAGATACTCGGCCTGCGGCACGGTCATATCGACGAAGCGCTGGCGCAGGTCGTCGTTGGAATCGCGCTTGATCCGCCAGGCCATGCTCTGTTCGCTGTTCGGGCTGTCCTTGTCGCTCGGCCCGAACATCATCAGGCTCGGCCACCACCAGCGGTTCAGGGAATCCTGCGCCATCTTCTTCTGCGCGGGCGTTCCCTGGGCCAGTGCCATCATCGCCTCGTAACCCTGGCGCTGATGGAAACTTTCCTCCTTGCAGATCCGCACCATCGCCCGGCTGTAGGGGCCGTAGGAGCAGCGCTGCAGCGAGACCTGATTGACGATCGCGGCGCCGTCGACCAGCCAGCCGATCGCCGCGACATCCGCCCAGGTCAGGGTCGGGTAATTGAAGATGCTGCTGTATTTGGCGCGGCCGTCATGCAGCGCCTCCAGCAGATCGTCGCGGGAAACGCCCAGCGTTTCCGCCGCGCTGTAGAGGTAGAGCGAATGCCCGGCCTCGTCCTGAATCTTGGACAGCAGAATGGCCTTGCGGCGCAGGCTGGGCGCGCGGGTCACCCAATTCCCTTCCGGCAGCATGCCGACATATTCCGAATGCGCATGCTGGGAAATCTGACGAACCAGGGTTTTCCGATACTTTTCCGGCATCCAGTCGCGCGGTTCCACCTTGCCTTCCGCGGCGACACGGTCGTCGAACGCGGCCCGCTTGGCGGGATCCTCGTTGCGATCCGTTTCGGCGGCGAAGGCACGCGCCTCTTCCGGTTTTTCGGCGATCGTATAGGCCATGTCGCGTTTCCGTCCTGTTTTCGTACTGGTGCCGTCTTGTTCCCCGCCGACGCCACCGATTTCAAAATCCGGCACGCATCGCGGGCATGTTATCCACCCGATCTACGCCTAGAATATGATATGGATTTTTCAATTTCAACGAAAAAAGTGTATCATAAAGTTCGTCCTGATCCGGCGCGCCGCCTGAAATCGGCGGTCGAACCATCCCCATTTGGGGGTATGGCGATCCGGCCCGGTCCGATACTTCTGAAAGCGCCTGGAAATCCAATGGGGACCGATCCGGATGAAACGATCATTTCTCGCCGCCGCCATCGCGGCCGTCACCTTTTTCACGCAGGCTTTGCCCGGCGCGGGAGCGGTTGCGGCCTCGGAACGGAAAACGGTCGTTTTCGGCGTGGTGCCGCAGCAATCGGCCAGCCGCTTGGCCCGGGTCTGGATTCCACTGACCCGGCACCTGTCGGAAAAGCTCGGCCGGGAGATCGAATTTGCGACCGCCAAGGATATCCCGACCTTCGAATCCTGCCTGGCCAAGGGTGCCTATGACGTCGCCTATATGAACCCCTACCATTACGTCGTGTTCCATGACGCCCCGGGGTACGAGGCCATCGCACGGCAAAAGGACAAAAAACTTCAAGGACTTATGGTGACCCGCAAGGACCGCCCGAAAGCCGGGTTGAAGGACCTTCAGGGCGCCAAGATCGCCTTTCCAAGCCCGGCCGCCTTCGGCGCCAGTGTGATCCCGCGCGCCGAGTTGAAAAAGAACGGCATCGACTTCACCCCCGACTATGTGCGGTCCCACGATTCCGTCTATCGGGCCGTCGCACTGGGCCTGCACGACGCCGGCGGCGGCGTGCGCCGGACCTGGAACACCCTGGCGCCCGAGATCCGCGACCAGTTGGAGATCTTTTACGAGACCGCACCCTACACGCCGCACGCCATCGCCGTGCACCCGTTGCTGGACGCCGCGCTGCGCGACAGCCTGAAGTCGGCCCTGCTGGCCATGACCGAGGCCGACGGCGACATCCTGAAAAATCTGGGTATATTAGGGTTTGAAGAAGGGAAGAACGCGGATTGGGACGATGTCCGGTCGCTGAACCTGGACAAGACCCAGACGCAAATCGTGGATGAAATAGGCAACCGATGTCATTCCGGCTGAAAACCGTTATCGGGATAGCGGCGATCGAATTCCTGATGCTGGCCGTCCTGGTCATCAGCAGCATCAACTACATCACCACCTCCAACGAAGACCGGATCGTCGCCCAGGCCCAGACCGCGAGCCGCCTGCTGGCGACAATGACGGCCGACGCCACGGTCGCCCTGGATATCGCCACCCTGGACGAGTTGGTCTATCAGGCCGTCTCCAATCCCGGCATCGAATACGCGCGCGTCCGGCTGGAAGACGGCACCATTGTCTCCCAGGAAGGGCCGATCGACATCCTGGTCCTGCCCTTCAAGCAGGATTCCACCATCGCCGACACCAATGACGACCACCGGTTGGACGTCTGGTCGCCGATCGTGGTGGCGGGCCGCCCGTTCGGCCGGGTCGAACTCGGCATGTCCACGAGCGAGTTGAAGGATACGATTGCCGATGCCCGCGAATGGATGCTGGGCATCGCGGGGGCTGAAATCGCCATCGTCGCGGTTTTCGGTCTGCTGCTGGGACAGATCCTGACCGCCCAATTGGTGCGTCTGCAGAAAGCCGCCGAGCAGGTCGCGAAAGGCGATTTCGGCTATCAGACAGCGGTGCGGGGCAGCGACGAACTGGCCCAGACGGCAATCAGCTTCAACACCATGTCCGAATTCCTGAACACCTATGCGCAGCGCCTGGAAGAGGCCCGCGCCGAAGCGGAAGCGCGCCGGGCCGCGGCCGAAGACCGGCTGTACGACGCCATAGAGAGCATGCCGCAGGGCGTCGCCGTCCTGGAGGCGGACCTGACCATCGTCCACGTGAACGACGCTTTCTGCGCCATGTTCGGCCTGGACCGCAGCAAGGTCCGGCCCGGATCCAATTATCGCCACCTGCCCGTCCTGCAGGATGTGCTGGAGGGCGAACTGCTGCAGCCGGACACCGAGCAGGCGGAAGACAGCCGGTCGGAAGAAGCAGATGCCGTCGTGGGCCGCATGGAACGTCACGCCAATCCCGGCGCCTACCGCCGCTGGGAAACGAAGCTGCCGGACGGCCGGATCATACAGACAACCCAGGAAAAGATGCGCGACGGCGGGATCGTGCTGGTCGAGAGCGATGTCACGAACTTGTTCGAGGCCGCCGATAAGAACAGGCAATTGGAACGTGACCTGATGCAGAAACAGAAACTGGAAAGCCTGGGCACGCTGGCCGGCGGCGTGGCCCATGAAATCAATACCCCGGCCCAATATGTCGGCGACAACCTGAACTTCCTGTCTGGATCGATGAAAGACCTGTTCGACTGTATCGAAGGCCTGTGCGAGGACCTGAAAAGCTGCGGCAGGGAAGAGGAAGTGATCCGCCGGCTGCAAAAGGCCGATTACGAATACCTGCTTGAAGAAATGCCGGCTGCGGCGAACCAGTCCCTGGAAGGCGTCGGGCGCATCCGCGACATCATCAGCGCGGTGAAGTTCTACGCTCATCCCGGCGCGACGGACAAACAGCAGGTGAACCTGAACGAGGTCATCCGCAATACGGTCATCGTAACCCGCAATCAGTGGAAATACGGGTCGGAGCTGGACATGAAGCTCGACGAGGACCTACCGCCGATCATCGCCAATGACGGCCAGATGACGCAGTTGCTGGTCAACCTGATCGTCAACGCAAGCGACGCGATCGACAGCAGCGGCAAGGACGGGCTGGGCCGTATTGAAATCGAAACACGAAGCCTGGACGGGTCGGTGGAATTGATCATTCGCGACAGCGGCACGGGGATACCGGAGGACATCCGTGCAAAAATTTTCGACCCCTTCTTCACCACCAAACCGCCGGGCAAGGGTACGGGTCAGGGACTGACGATCTGCCGCAACATAGTCTGCGACAAGCACGACGGCACAATCGACGCAAGACCCGGCAAGAACGGCGGCACGGAGTTCATTATCACCCTGCCCTGCCAATCGACGGATGTGGAAGGCGAAGAGGCAATCGTAGACACCGTCCAGACCGCTGTTGCCTAGTTTATCGTTTACCTATAGGCGGGCTAATAGCGATTAAATAAGCCGGTTACGAATAATGGTAGAGCCCCTTCCCACAATCATCTTCGTCGATGACGAAGTCCAGGTCCTGGACGGCTTGCGCCGTAGCCTGCGCAAGCACCGCGATATCTGGAACATGGTTTACCTGGAAGGCGGGCAGGCTGCTCTGGACTTCATGCGGTCGAACCCGGTCGACGCGGTCGTGTCGGACATGCGCATGCCCGTCGTCGACGGTGCCTCCGTCATGGCCGAAGCGGCCCACCGGCACCCTCAATCGGTTCGCATCATTCTATCCGGGCATGCGGAGCAGGAAATGCTGATGCGCGCGATCGGCAGCGCACATCAGTTTCTGCCCAAGCCCTGCGACCCCGAACGCCTGACGGATGTGCTGCACCGGCTGCTGAACCTCCAATGCAACCTGGACTCGGAGAGCCTCCGGCATCTGGCCGACAGCCTGAGATCCCTTCCCTCGCCTTCCAAGACCTTTGTCGCGTTGATGGCGGAAATCGACTCACCGACGTCCAGCGCGGCTTCCGTCGGCAAAATCGTCGAGACGGATCTTGGCCTGACGGCGCAGATCCTACGCCTGTCGAATTCACCCTGTTTTTCCATGCCCAGCCGGATTTCCTCGTGCAAACAAGCGGTGCAACTGCTTGGCCTGGAGACGGTGAAAGCGCTGGCCACTCTGGCCGAGTTTCATAAAATCGCGGACCGCAAGCCCGAACTGCAGAACGTCGTCGCCCGCCTGGCCGAACGCTCGCTGTCGATCGGCACCGCTGCGGCACGCATTGCGCGTCTTGAGAAACTGCCGATTGAGACGGTTGAAGCGGCATCCACGGCGGGCATTCTTTGCCATGTCGGGACCCTGGTCCTGCAAGTGAACGACTCAAAAACGTTCAATGCCGCGATGGAAGACGTGGAAAAAGGCCGTTTCGCTGTTCCGGATGCGGAGACCAACCGCTTCGGCGCATCCCATGCGCAACTGGGGGGCCGCCTCGTCGCGCTTTGGGACTTCCCATCCGAAATCGTCGAAGCCGTCTGTTTCCATCATACGCCATCGGGCACATTGGCACCGGACTCCAAACGAACCGTGGACGTCCTGGCCTGCGTGCATGCCGCGCAATTCCTGGTCCGCACGCTGAACAAACCGGATATGGACCGGGAGGAAATGATCAAGCGGGGGTTGGACGCAGAATACCTGGCCGCTGCCGGTTGCCTGGATCGGATCGAGGCGTGGCGTGACGCCGTGGTCGTCGCGCTGAAGGATCTGCAGGAAGGCGTCGCCTGACGCGCCCCGTCTAGCGGGAGGCGATGGACAACAGGATGTTTCGGACCAATTCCGCCTGCCGCGTCGCCCCGGTCTTGGAAAAGATATTCTTTAAATAAGTGCGTGCGGTACTTTTGGTCACACCGCATTCAGCCGCGGCTTCATCGAGGCTAAGGCCCTGGGCCATCGCGGCGGCGAGACGGGATTCCGACACGGTCAATCCGAACAGGGACGCGATCAGATCCGGCTTTGGATTGGGCGCCGCCCCATCGCGTGAGACATAGAGGTACAAACGGGCTTCCTGCCCCGGGCCCGCATCGCCGGCCAGAATCGTCGCCCGGATCGGACGGCCTTCCTCGTCCTCCAGTTTCAGACCGGCGGTCTGCTGTGTATCCCGCGCCGCCCGCATCGCGCCGTGCAGCTGTTCCGTCTCCTCCGCACGGGCGGCCCGCAGGATGCCGGACGCGTCGACGGTAAGGCCCGCATGCTGGGCGATCAGTTCCCCGCCGCTCTGGTTCGTGAACAGGAGCCGCCCATCGGCATTGGTGACAAGAACGGCGAAAGGCAGGTTGTCCAATGCCGTTGCCCCGATATCCCCGGCGGTATCGGAACCGTCCCCAATGTATTCAAGTCGCTTGGACAGAGCGGCCTCGATGCCTTCGGACAATTGCTCGACCGGACAGGGTTTTACGTAAAAGCGGAAGATATTCCCGTCATTGATCATCGACAGCGCGACATCGAACTCGGTCGAACCGGACAGAACGATGGTTTGCGTGGACGGTATCGTCGTGCGGATCCGCCGCGCCAGTTCGACACCGTCCATTACCGGCATGCGGATATCGACGACCGCCACATGCGGCGGGTCCTGCCGCATGGTTTCGAACGCCTCGGTCGGGTCCTGATAGAACTGCATATCCCAGCAGTCACGCTTGTCCCGCAAAGCGCGCCGCAATCCGGTGAGTACGGCCGCTTCGTCATCAACGAAAGCGACCTTTGGGCTATCTATCATTTCCGCATTTTAGAAGATGATTGTTAACGCATCATCAAATCGCCCCCAAATGCGGATAGGTCAAGTCCCGGCAGCGCGTTACTCCTCACCCAACTCGCTACCAGGGTGTCGGAAATGCAAAAGGTCCTGATCGTTTCATACGACCTGTCGGTCCTCTCTGTCGCAAGACAGATCCTTCTGGATCAATTCGACGTATTAACCACGGACGACGGCACAACGGCCTTCGCCCTGTTACGTGATTTCAAAAGGATTGATGCGGTGATCTGCGATACAAAGGCGAGCAATATGACAGGGCTGGATTTTCTGACGGAAGCCTCGCAGATCGTGCCTGAGGCGGCCATCGTGTTGATGACCGACCAGACAGACGACGCAGCCCGGAAGCAAAAGGCCGCCGCGCCCCCTTCCTGGCGCCGGATCGAAAAGCCGCTGGACGGACGTTCCCTTCTCGCGGTTCTCGATCGCTCGCCGGACGACACCGCAACGCCGCCGGGCAGTGGCTCTTTCGGAAAGGATATACTTAAAGACGCCTTGTCGAAGACGGACCCGGATCACGAATTCAGCATGGTCTATCAGCCGCGGATTTGCGCAAAAACCGAAAAGACCTGCGCCGTCGAAGCCTTCGTACGCTGGAACAGCTCGAAACTCGGCGCCGTGCCGCCCGCCGAGTTCATCCCCGTCGCCGAGGAAACCGGCGACATCCTGTGGATTACCGATTGGACGCTGCAGACCGCCTGCAAAGCGGCGCGTGATTGGATCGATCAAGGTAATGAGGCGATACCCGTCTCGGTCAATGTCTCCCCAATGGTCTATACGGATGCTCGCCTGGTCGCCCTGGTCGCCAATGCCATCCGTGTTTCGGGCATCCCTGCGCACTTGCTGGAGCTGGAATTGACGGAAGGCTTGAACGTCTTCTGCTTACACGCCGCGCGCCAGAGTGCGGAAGGTTTGAATGCATTGGGCATTCGCGTCAGTGTCGACGGCATCAATGATGATGACCAAGCGGATTCGGAACTGGCCCCAGGGCAAGCCGAATGCCTGCGCGGCGGCCACGCCTTGATCGGCCGTTTTTCAAGCACGAACAGAGATAAGGTCCTTCAGCCGATCCGGGAACTGGGAAGGAAACTCGGCATCAAGACCGTCGCCGCAGGTGTGGAAAACCTTCAGCATGTCGAATTCATACGATCGCTGGGTTTCGACCAGATGCAGGGTTTCCTGATTTCTGAACCGCTTGGGCAAGCCGACCTGGGCAATTGGTTGAAGACCCGCGCCGTCACCTGATACCCGCACGGCCTTCCAATACATTCAATTTGTTATTGAACCCGCTTCAGCGCGGGTAATGCTTTTTTCCCCCGCAAGACCAGACCTCCACAGGTCCATATCATTCTCTTTGCATTTACCCCCAAATGCGGATGTGCCGCCCGACACCGGTTATCTATATCGAAGAGATAGTCGGTTGATCGTGGAAAGAGGACGAAATTTTTCCGTCGGATTGCAGGTATTTCGTAGGAGGAACACATGGAAAAGATTCTGTTCGTAGATGACGATTCCAAATTGCTGGCAGGTATCCGCCGCATGTTTCGAAACGAATTCGACATCGATTGCGCCGAAGGCGGCGCCGTCGGGCTGGACATGATCGGTCGAGGCACGCATTACGCAGCCGTCGTCGCGGACATGCGTATGCCTGGCATGGATGGGGTAGAATTCCTGTCCTCAATAGCCGAGAGATATCCGGATCCGACCCGTATCATGTTGACCGGAAACAACGACCAGGAGACAGCGGTAAAGGCTGTGAACGAGGGCCATGTCTTCCGCTTCCTCAACAAACCCTGTTCCATCGACGACCTGCGCGAAACGCTGATCGCGGCCGTTGAACGGCATCGCCTTCGCTGTCTGGAACGTGACCTGATGGAACGTACCATGGCCGGCAGTGTTAAAGTCCTGCTGGATGTCATGGAAGTGACCAATCCGATTGCATTCGGGCGCGTTTGCGGATTGCGCAGCGTTGCGGAAAAGGCCGCTGATGCCATGGGTGCGGGTCAGAGTTGGGAAATAAAGATCGCAACCCTTCTGTCGTCAATCGGTTGGATCAGTGTTCCCGACGACATTATCCAGAAAGTCGTATTGAAACAGAAATTGAGTGCCGACGAACAGGATATCGTCGAACGCCATGTTGATGTCGCATACGACCTGTTGAAAGGCGTCCCGCGCATGGGTGGGGTCGCAAGTACGATCCGGTATCAGAACAAGAATTTCGACGGGACAGGTTACCCTGACGACCCGGTTGCCGGAGAAAAGATCCCCCTCGGCAGCCGCATACTGAAGGTCTTGAACGCGGTGACGCCAATGGGGCCGAATATGCGTCCGGATCCGGAACTCTGCCGGCGACTGTCGATGGAAGGTGAGGAATACGACCCCGCCGTACTCGTGATCGTTCAGGACATCCTGGACAATGAATCTGCCAACCGTACCGGCGACCACGTCGAGGTTATGGAGTTGGATGCCTCGCGCCTACTGCCCGGCGATGTCTTGGAAACCGACTTGTGCGCTTCGGATGGCACATTGCTGCTCTCGGCGGGCCATCAATTGACCCATTTGCAGATCACGAAACTTCGCCGTCATCCCAAGTTCAAAATGATCGTCGACCCGGCAACGGTGAGCCGTTTGATCATTTGAACCGATTTTTCGACGAGTGCCCTTGTCCCGACCCCAACGACACCTTGATGGGACCTGTCGGCACTTTGCGGCGCCTTCCCCAACGGCGCCGATCCCGTCGGGTGCTCTGCCGCGCTACCCCCTCCTGCGGCAGAGCACTTCGACCGGGACCAGGTTTCCGCTGCGAATGCCTTTCGCGGTATTCCCGGTAGCCGTCTTGGCAAGCGCCGGACCGTGGATCAGATGTACACCGCGATGCGGTGGTTTCTCGCCCCGGTCCAGCATCTCCTTGCTGCGTTTGCCGAATGCAAGATTCTCATCCGTTGCGTCACGAACGCGTTCGACCAGGAAGCCCGCGCGTTCAAGCCCCGCGACCGTCTCATCCACGCTGACCAGAAAACTTGCATCCTCGGTTTCCGCCCAGGGTGTCGGATAGTCGACCTCTCCGGCTCCGCCGCTCGCCAGCTCCGACAGGATCAGCGGCGCACCGGGCCGCAGGACGCGGCGCACCTCGCGGTAAAAGGCATCCTTGTCGGCTATATTCATCGACACGTTCATCGAATAGGCGCCGTCGAAGCTCGCTTCGTGAAACGGCATGGACAGGGCATTGCCTTGAACGAAATCGACCCGGCCGGATAGACCGACCAGATCTGTCAGGCGCCGAGCGACATCAACGAATTCCGCCGTCAGGTCTATCCCGGTGACACGGCATCCGAACCGGTCCGCAAGGTAACGCGCCGGACCGCCGATACCGCTGCCGATATCCAATAGATGCGCATCCGCGCCCGGATCGAAGAGATCCGCCAATTCGCGCGTCGCCTCGATCGCGCGGCCGTGGAATTGATCATAGGGCGCGAGATCGTCGATGGACGGGTTGTCGGGATCGGCGCCGTCCTCGATCAACAGGCTGCGAAGGCGGTCGAACAGACCGCCATCGGCGTAATGACCGGTGATATGCGTTTCGTTGGTCAAGGCTCGCCTATGCCCGTTTCGCCAGCGGCGAGACGGGGCAAACGGCAACGGCGACGGAGATCATCGGCGACAGACCGCGGGTGTCGTTCTCATTAGCCGGCGTGATCAGGCCATCCGAGGCCTGCCCGCGCGCCGGCCCTTTGCCGGCCGCGACGTCCGCCGCGTGGTAGCCGGTCTGAGACGGGGCATCCCCTCTGAAACCGCGGATTGGAAAAATGTCTTCAATAAAGCTGAACAGGGTACCTGATGTCTTGAACATAATTTTCTTGGGGCAGTCTTTGGCGCCCAACCTCCTGAGTAGGTTCATATGCCGGTACCGGCCCCTGCCGACACCGTCTGGCATATGAACGTCGATCAGGCCGTTTCGTTGAACAACTCGCGGCCGATCAGCATCCGGCGGATCTCGCTGGTGCCGGCGCCAATCTCGTAGAGCTTGGCGTCACGCAACAGGCGACCGGTCGGATACTCGTTGATGTAACCGTTCCCGCCCAGGGTCTGGATCGCCTCAAGGGCCATCCACGTAGCTTTTTCGGCTGCGTAGAGGATGACACCGGCCGCGTCCTTGCGGGTCGTTTCCCCGCGGTCGCAGGCCTGCGCCACCATATAGACGTAGGACTTGCAGGCGTTCATGGTCGTATACATGTCCGCGAGTTTGCCCTGCATGAGCTGGAATTCGCCGATGGATTTACCGAATTGCTTGCGTTCGTGCAAGTAGGGCACGACGATGTCCATGCAGGCCTGCATGATACCCGTGGGGCCCGCGGCCAGCACCGCGCGCTCGTAATCCAGGCCGGACATCAGAACGTTGACGCCACGGCCGACCTCACCCAGCACATTCTCCTCCGGCACTTCGCAATCCTCGAAGACCAGTTCGCCCGTATGGCTGCCGCGCATGCCGAGCTTGTCCAGCTTCTGCGCCACCGAAAAACCTTTGAAAGTTTTTTCCACCAGGAAGGCGGTGATGCCGCGCGGCCCGGCATCCGGGTCCGTCTTGGCGTAGATTACCATCGTATCGGCATCCGGCCCGTTGGTGATCCAGAACTTCGTGCCGTTCAGGACATAGCGGTCGCCCTTCTTGTCGGCCCGCAGCTTCATGGAAACAACGTCGGACCCCGCGCCCGGTTCGGACATGGCGAGCGCCCCGACATGGTCGCCGGAAATCAGCTTCGGCAGGTAGCGTTTCTTCTGATCCTCGGTGCCGTTCCGGCGGATCTGGTTGACGCAGAGGTTCGAATGCGCGCCATAGCTGAGCCCGACCGAGGCGCTCGCGCGGCTGATCTCTTCCATCGCGATGCAATGCTCCAGATAGCCCATCGCGGCGCCGCCGTATTCCTCTTCGACCGTGACGCCGAGCACACCGAGATCGCCCATCTTCTTCCACAGATCCATCGGGAACTGGTCGGTCCGGTCGATCTCGTCAGCCCGGGGCGCGATCTCGTCCGCGGCGAAGGAGCGGACGGCATCCCGCAGCATGTCCGCGGTTTCGCCAAGGTTGAAGTTCAGGCTGGGATAGTCGTTGGCGATCATTCTAGGCTCCGTTTCCTCCGGGCGCTTTTAGCGGCGCCCCTGGTTTCAATCGTCGAAAACTCAAATGCGGCGCCGCCGTCCGGAACTATTCCGGCGGGGCGTCCGGCGTATTCTTCAGGACCATCAGGGTTACCAGCGCGGTGGCGCAATGTTTTTCCGACGCGCCGTCCTCCTGCCCCGAGAGAACGTAAAGGTCCGACTGACAGACCATCAGGCTTCCCCCGGCGCGGATCACGCGGGACCGGCCGATCATCGTCCGCCCATGCGCCGGCGCCAGCATATTGATCTTATACTCGACCGTGACGACCGAGTCTTCGGCGCGCATCAGGGAAAAGGCCGCATAACCGGCCGTGCAGTCCGCCACCGTACCGACCAGGCCGCCATGCAGGAAACCGTGCTGCTGGGTCAGCGCCCGGTCATAATCCACCCGCATCTCCACGTAACCGGCTGCGACCACCGGCATGGTGATGTTGCAATGCGCCATGAAGGGCTGGCGGGCGAAACTATCCCGCACCCGGGTCTCGAAATCGGGGTTCTTCGGGTCGAATGTCGGTTGACCGCCGGTCATCGCCGCCCCTCCTCCAACGCCGCCGGCATACTTTCGGCGGCACAGCGGGCATTCAGTTTCGCGCGGATGGCGTCCGGGAAGGGTCGGGCCTTGTGGGCCGCCCTGTCGAAATAGGCGGCCACCAACTCGCACCGTGCCGCCGGCACTTCCATGCCGCCGTCCAGCACCGTCATCTCGTGCAGGATACGGACGACCTTGTCCTTCACCTCAACGATCCGGCTGCGGATCGTCAGCACGTCGCCGGCGAAGACCTCGCGCAGATATTTCGTATGGGTCTCGACCGCGGCCATGCCGCTGCCATTGGCATCAAGGAATTTCCGGTCCAGCCCGACATTGGCGAAATTCGACCAGATCCCCTCGTTGAACTTCACCATGTAGGCGGCGATGTTGAGATGCCCCATGTGATCGCATTCGGGCGGAATGGCGACGCCCTGATAGGTCAGAATGCCGGGCCCGACGGTGCCGCTGACCGTCCGTTGGCCGGGTTCCATGTCGGTTTGCTGCGATAGGGCGATCATTTCCCGGTCAACTCCTTCAACCGGGCCCGGCTCTGCTCCGCAAGGGAGTCGAGCTCTTCGATCGTGTCCTCGATATCCCGGCGCTTGTCTTCCAACTCGGCGCGGCGTTCGGCGATCTTTTTCAGGAAAAGCTCCAACTGCCCCGCCTCTCCCGGCGGTGCGTCGTACATGCCGACGATTTCCTTGATCTCGGCCAAAGTGAAGCCGAGCCGTTTGCCGCGCAGGATCAGCTTCAGACGGACCCGGTCGCGGGACCGGAAGATGCGGTTCTGTCCTTCCCGCAGCGGGCTCAACAGGCCTTCGTCTTCATAGAAGCGGATCGTCCGCGTCGTTACGTCGAACGCGTCGGCCAATTCGCGGATGGTGTAGGTCTGGGACATGCTGTGCCGCTCGCCACAATCGGATACCGTGATTTACGTTTACGTTAACGTAAGTTGAAAAATCAGGCAAGCGGCGGAAGTTCGATCACGCGTTATCGCCACCGCTTTTTCCGCAGCGCTGGACAGACTGTATTCCCGGCCGAGAAAAGACAACGCGCCCGGCCTCATCAGCCGGGCGCGCTGCCCGAAACCTCATACCGCGGCGACGAAGCGCCGCGAGACCCGCTTAAGCGGCCATGCCCGGACGGCGCAGGCGCTTCAGCGCGCCAAGGCCGAACAGCCCGGACAGCAGCAAAATCGCTGCCGGCGGGACCGGCACCGCGAAGACGCCGACACCGATGATCATGTCATCGAAATCGCTGTCGCCGAGGCCGTCACCCAGAAAAACCAGGAAGATGTCCCCACCTTCGGAATTCTTGAAGGACTGCGTCGAGAAACCGAGTTTCATCTGATCCGGCGGGTCAGCCTGCGGATCGGAGTCCTCGGTCGTGATGCCCGCGTTGTCGGCAATGGCCCCCGCATTCCTGGTGTATCTGCCGTCGGTGATGAAACCGAAGGGCAGCAGGCTGCGGTCACCGAGTTCGATACCGCCCGGCCCGAAAGTCAGTTCGACAAAGTCACCCGGCGCGGTGCTGTGGTTGTGGAAGATCGCATTGGGATCCTCGTTATTGCTGTCCAGCACCAGACTGTCGGACAGGTCGAAATAGTTATCGTTGCCTGCTTCTGTCCCGAGATAGGTGAAGCGCACGATCGCCGGCCCGCCGAGCAGCGCCAACCCGTTGATCAACCCGTTGGTGATCTTGTTCTCCTCGTCGAAATAGACGATCTGCTTGTTGAACGCGGGATTGCTCGAATTCTGGGACAGGAAGTTGCCGACAGCGCTGGACGGCGCCGGATTATAGGCAACCGTGTTCAGGTCCATCGAATGGCCGGTACCGAGAATTTCCAGCGATGCTGCATTGGCCGAAGCGACACCGAACGCGGACGCGCCGAGTATCGCGGCCGTGATAATGGATTTTATTGCGAAACGCATGGATGCCTCCCCTGGGGCAGAGCGGTCAAAGAAACGACGACATACACTAGAAACGACTTGCATAGGATAGTACGCAAACCGCCCCCCAAATAGAGGGCGACGGTACACGGGCGTTACGGTTCCGACCTTCTATTTTAACGTCCGTTCACAAATTTAATCGGAACGGCGCACTGTTCACATTCCGCTCCCCGCGACTCCCCGGTCATACACCAGGGATCCGCCGGCAATCGTCGCCCGAACCTGCGGCCCGGCGGGCGTATCCGGATCGACCAGAATGAGGTCCGCGCGCGCCCCTTCGGCGATCTCGCCGCGATCCGACAGCCCCGCCGCCGCCGCCGGATTGCGGCTGACCTTGGCCCAGGCCTCCGGAAAGTCACAGCATCCGTCGCGCTGCAACCGGAAAGCCGCCGCCAGCATGCTGGGGTAGTAATAGTCGCTGGCCAGCACGTCGCATCGCCCGTCACGGACATTGTCCGCCGCATTCAGGGAGCCGTTATGGCTTCCGCCCCGCATCACGTTGGGCGCGCCCAGCACGATGGGATTGGCGAGCGTCACCGCCTCGTCCGCCGCCTCGTCGGTCATCGGGAATTCCGCCACCGTGCAGCCCAACCCGTCGTACCAGCGCCGGATTTCCGCCGTCTTGTCGTCATGGGACAGCTGCGCCACGCCGGCCCTGACCGCCGCTGCGGCCAGGCGCGACACGGCCGCCGGCACCTCTTCGCCATGCGCCGAGACATGTTGGGTCAAAGCGATGAAGTCCTCCGCCGAAAGGCCGGTCCGGCCGGTATATTCGCCGAGCTTCTTTTTCTCCGGGCTCAGGACCCGTTCCAGGATGGCCGGCGTATGGTCGTTGAAGGCCAGCAGGTCGATCCGCCCGCCCTCGATCCAGCCTTCCACTTCGGCGACTGCATCGAGGTTATAGGTCTCCCAGCGCAGATGGGTTCGGGTATCGCAACCGAAGGCCGGGCGCAGAGCCTCGATCGCGTCGAGCACGCTGCGGCATTGCTCGGCCCCGCGCAGGCCCGGCTCCCAGGAATAGGTGATCCCGTGAAAAGCGGTTGTGATGCCGTTCGAGACCAATTGCCGGTCGGTCTCCATGAAGGCGATGGGGTGATCCACATGCACGCCAGGCCGCGGCATCATCTGACGTTCGAAGGCATCGCCGTGAATATCGACCATGCCCGGCAGGACCCAGAGGCCCTTGGCATCAATCTCCGGCCCGCCGGAGGAGGAAGATCCGACAGCGGCAATCACCGCGCCCTCGATACCGACGGATGTTTCCTCAAAGCCGCCGTCGGGCACCAGCACCAGACCGTTTACTATCCTTGTCATAGACACTCCCGAACCCCGCATCCCACTGTCTCAATCGGCGGACATCACTAGCCCGCACCACGCGGCGGCAACAAGCCCCGACCGCCCAAATGGACCGCCTGCAACAAAACCTTCGCCTGATTTTCCCCTGCCTGAAACACAAACGACATGCCGTTGCAGGAAGACGGTCACATCCTCTCGCGCCATCAACGGCCGGGCGCAAATCGGCATCCGGCAGAGACACAGCAATGAAAGCCGCGGGACCAATGAAGCGGCGGCATTGCGACAGCTTCACCTTTGGGGACCGAATGATGAAAAGACGCCGTTTCCTTTCCGCCGCCGCCGGGGCAATCACCGCCGCCGCGCTGACGCTCACCGCCACCTCCGCCATGGCGGCCGAAAAACTTCGTTTCGCCGTGACCGATATCGAAGGTCTGGAAGCGTTGCAGACCGAATTCGGGCCCTTCCGCGACAAGCTCGGCGCCCTGACCGGCTACGATGTCGAGTTCTTTCCGGTCAGCAGCCGCACCGCGGCGGTCGAAGCGCTCAGTTCCGAACATGTCGATTTCGTCCTGACCGGCCCGGCCGAATATGTCGTCTTCAAGGCACGCACGGATGCGAAGGTGGTCATCGGCTGGCAGCGCCCGGACTATTTCGCTCAGATCGTCGTCATGGCCGACGGCCCGATCAAAAGCGTGGAGGATCTTCGCGGCAAGAAGGTTTCCTTCGGTTCCGTCGGGTCGACCAGCCAGCATCTCGGGCCGGCGCAGGCCCTGGCGGATATGGGCCTCGTCTTCAACAAGGATTACCAGCCGCAGATCATTTCCCGGAACGTTGCCGTGGAAGCGATGATCCGTGGGGACATCCAGGCCGTGGGCATGAACTTCTCGCATCTCGGCAAAATCCGCAAAGCCTTCCCGGACCACGCCTTCACCGTCGTGGCGCGCGGCCGTGACCTGCCCAACGACGTTCTGATCGCCGGCAAGCACGTCTCCGATGCCATGCTCGACACAATGCGCACCGTCTTCGTCGAACACGGCAAGGAACTGCTGGCCGAAGTCGTCAAAGGCGACGACAACCAGAAATATCTAGGCGGGCATTTCCTGAGCACGATCGAGGACAAGGACTACAACTACGTCCGGTCCATGTATTCGACGATCGGCGTCGACAAGTTCAACGCCTTTGTCGGCAACTGATCGACCGTGCCGGAAACAATCGCGACCAGCCGCAGCCGACCGGGCAGCGCAGTCGAGACGAACAAGCCGGGGGTGGAGCGGCGCTTCACCCCCGCGCCTGCCGTTTCGGCGGTACCTGAGGACCAGCCCGCGACCGTCTGTTCGGTGCGGCGGCTGGTGAAACGGTTCGGCGGGAGATCCTCGCCGGCGATCCTGCGCGGCGTCTCGCTGGACGTCGCCGATGGACAGGCTGTCGCCATCCTGGGATCCAACGGCGCCGGTAAGTCGACCCTGCTGCGGTGTCTGCCCCGCCTGATCGAGCCGAATGACGGCACGATAAGCCTGTTGGACGAAGAGGTCGTTACGCTGAAGCGCACCGCCCTGCGGCGTCTCAGAAGCCGGATCGGATTCGTCTTTCAGCGTCATAACCTGTCGACCCGTTTATCGGTTTTGTCGAATGTCATACACGGCGCGCATGGCCGTGCCGGACCGATCCGGGCCAGTCACCAATCCCTCGCGCCGAAGGAATTGCGTCAGGAGGCCATGCACTGTCTCGACCAGGTTCGGCTCGCCGACTTTGCGGAGCGACGCGCCGGCCATCTCTCGGGTGGACAGTCGCAGCGCGTGGCGATCGCCCGCGCCCTGATGCAGCGCCCTGAAATCATGATCGCAGACGAGCCCGTGGCGAGCCTGGACCCAAGCGCCGCGGAAGACGTGATGGAACTGTTCGCCCGGCTGATGCGGGAAAACGGCATCACGCTGATCTTCACCTCGCACCATTTGAACCACGCCCTGACCTATGGCGACCGGATCATCGCGTTGAAAGACGGCCTTGTGGCCGAGGATCGGCCGACGGCCCGCCTGCAGGAACAAGACCTGGATTGGATCTATGACGGCGCCCGCCAAGACTGATCTGCTGACACCCAATCGCTTCAACAGGATATCGCCACTCGGTTTCGCGCTGACGGTCGGTGCGTTCGCCTTTGTCCTGGTGTCGTTCAATCATGTCGGCCTGTCTTGGGACAAGATCATCGGCGGCGGCCCGGGCCTCGCGCGGTTGGCCGGACAGATGTTTCCGCCGGACTTCAGCCGCCTGGGTCCAATTCTGACCTCGTTGCTGGAGACCTTTCAGATGGCGGCGGTCGGGACGGTTCTCGGCATTGCCCTGAGCGTGCCGCTTGCGGTGATGGCGAGTTCGAAACACGCGCCGCACCCCGCCCTGAGAATTGGGTTTCGCGGGTTGATCGCCTTCTTCCGGACCGTACCGGACCTGATCTGGGCGCTTGTCTTCGTGATTGCCGTCGGTCTCGGCCCCGCCGCCGGAACGCTGGCGATCATGGTGGACACGATCGGCTTCTGCGCCCGTTTCTTCGCGGAAGCGATGGAGGAAGCGGATGACGGCCCGCAAGAAGCGTTGACCGCCATGGGCGCGGGCAGCGTGGGGGTGCTGTTCAGCGCGGTCTATCCGCAGGTGATGCCAAGCTTCATCGCAACGGGCCTTTTCGCCCTGGAGAAAGCGACACGGTCGTCGGTCGTGCTCGGCCTGGTCGGCGCCGGCGGCATCGGGATCGAGTTGAAGGTCGCAATGGATTTCTTCAGCTACGACCTGGCCTGCATGATCATCCTTTCCATCTTCGCTCTGGTCCTGATGGTGGAGCAGGCGAGCGGCTGGCTGCGCGCCCGCGTCATTTGAGGTGGCGCCGGATCCCGCCCGCCACCCGTATCAGGGAATCAGGACCGCCGCGCCGGACAGGCGTCCTTCCCGCAGGTCGGCAAGGGCCTCGTTCGCCTCGGTCAGCGGATAGGGCCGGACATGGGTTTCGATCGGAACCTTGCCGGCGATCTGCATGAAGGCCTCGCCGTCGGCACGGGTCAGGTTGGCGACCGAACGCACCTCCCGTTCCTCCCATAGAATACTGTAGGGGAAGCTCGGAATATCGCTCATATGGATACCGGCGCAGACGACGGTGCCGCCTTTCCGCACCGCCCGTAAAGCGGCGGGAACGAGCGGACCGACCGGTGCGAAGATGATTGCGGCGTCCAGCGCCCGCGTCGGTGGTTGGTCCGATCCGCCGGCCCAAACCACCCCCAACTGACGGGCAAAATCCTGTGCCTGGACATCCCCGGGCGTTGTGAAAGCATGAATTTCGACACCTTCGGCGATGGCGACCTGGGCAATGATATGGGCGGCGGCGCCGAAACCGTAGAGCCCCAACACCTTGGCGGATCGCACCATGGCCCAGGACCGATAGCCGATCAGCCCGGCGCAGAGCAAAGGCGCCGCATGCGGGTCATCGTATCGATCCGGAAGGCGGAACACGTACTGGACGTCGGCAATACAATATTCCGCGTATCCCCCGTTCAGCGTATACCCGGTGAAGCCCGGCGCATCGCAAAGGTTTTCCTTGTGTTCCCGGCAATAGTCGCAGCGCCCGCATGTATGCCCCAGCCATGGCACGCCGACGCGATCGCCGATGGAAAGCGCCTGGATATCGCTGCCCGCCGGGCCAAGCATATCGACCGTACCGACGACTTCATGGCCCGGGATGACGTTCGGCAGCGGGTCGGGCAGATCACCGTCGACCACATGCAAATCGGTCCGGCAGACGCCGCAGGCACTGATCTTGATACGGACCTGCCCCGGACCGGGAACCGGCACGGGGACTTCCCGCCGTTCCAAGCCGCCGCCACCGTCGCGCAGCACCATCGCCGTCATGTTCGCAACCATCACCGCCACCTCTTTTACCCGTCCGGAACGCGCGGATGATACCGCAACGGCGGTCAACGGAAATGAGATGGATCAAATAGCTTTCATCCCGCATAGACCGCGAAAATGAGCGATCACGCGGCGACTGTTGGATCGCAAGCGACTGAACGGATCCCTTCGCAGGGATATTCGACGGGTCGGTGTGCGGCCTGCGTCGTAAGCGCACAGGGGGCGGCACTCAGTGACTAAGTCACAGCCCGGCCCGCGCGCCCTCTGCCATAGGTCCGTCATGCCTCGTGGCCCCCGCTATCGGAACCCACGAACCCGAAACCGAATGATAGGAGATCCTGTTATGAGCATTAAGACTTTTCTGCTCGCCATCGCCATGACCGCGATGACGTTCTTGCCGGCACAAGCCGATAGTCATATGGGGAAAAAGGGGCCGACCGACGTGGTCACCGTCGTGACCGCTTCCGATCCGCAGGTACAGTTGATGGCCATGGTCCTTACCATGCAATCGGCGAAACGCGGGCTCGCTCCCTCAATCCTGCTTTGCGGGCCGGCCGGAGACATGGCCTTGGCGGATGCGCCCGCCTCCGCCACCACCGGCCAGCCGCCTATGAATATGAGCCCCAAGGGACTGATGCTGAAGATTATGGAGATGCCGATGGCCAAGGTAGATGTCTGCGCCCTTTATCTGCCCGGCAAAGGGTTAGACGCGAGCGCGCTTACCAAAGGCATCGGCGTCGCGAAGCCGCCGGCGATGGCCGAAGCGCTGATGGCGCCGCACAGCAAGGTTTTGTCGTTCTGAACGGCGCCGCTTGAATTGGAAAAGGAGAGCCCAATGCTTAGACTCGTTAGCATGGCGTTGGCGGCAATCATCGCCACCGCCAGTGTGGCAAACGCCGCGCCGAAGCCATCCGACCCGAACAAACAAACGGTTTGGGGGCTCTACCTGACCGCCAAGGAAGCCTATGAGATGAAGCAGGCGAAAGGTGATGCGGTATTGTTCGTCGATGTTCGGGAACCGGTGGAGATCATGTTCACCGGCTTCACAGATGTCGTCGACGTCAACGTGCCTTTCCTGATGGTCAACCCGACAAAAATGCATCCGCAAAAGCCGGTTCTGGCGATGGAAAAGAACCCCGATTTCGCATCGGGGGTAATGGCGGCGCTGCAGGCCCGCGGATTGGACAAATCTGCACCGGTTCTGTTGATGTGCCGCTCCGGCGGGACACGCGGCGCGCCTTCCGCCAAGGCACTGGAAGGGCTCGGCCTGACGGCCGTATACGTGGTTGTCGACGGTTTCGAAGGCTCAACCCGCAAGGATGGTCCGAATGGTCCGTTCAGAACGGTCAACGGCTGGAAGAATTCCGGCCTGCCCTGGAGCTACAAGCTCAACCCCAAAAAAGTCCACCTTCGCGGGAGCGGATTCACGCAATAGCTTCGCCGCGTTCCCGGCCCTTGTTCAACCACTTGGCAAACGAAACCCAGCCAGCGCGTCGGCACGCCACCCTCGGAAACGAGGGCCGACGCCAAAGAAGGAGAATCAGGCTGAAACCAAGAGGCGCGGCGCGAAATCCGGCGGTTAACCCGCCAGGGTTTCGACGCCCGTCGTCTGGAAACTGCCCAACTGGTTATCCTGGATACCAAGGAAGATAGGATCCTTCGCCTGGCGATAGATATTCACCTTGGCATTGAAGACGGACCGCGACCGGCCGTGTTTGTCCTGGATGCGATAGCGGTTGATACCGAACCCGCCTTCCTTCGTCGGCGGCCCCGTGAGATAGACCTTGATGTCGGAAATCTCATCGTCGCTGAGGACAAGGCCGTTCAGATCTTCCAGGTTCAACTGGGTCGTCTGGATGAATTCACGCGTGTCCAGATGCCAGTCCTCCCCGGTCAGGGGATGCGGGGTGGTGATATCGAAATCCCCCATGATGATTTGCCCCGGGATGGCGCGTTCGATCATGCGCGCCAACTCGATCGTCACATCGCCGACGATGTAGCTGAACGTCGTCGGGCTCAATCCCTCCGATTGGTAAAATTCGTAATGATCGCCGATATGAAAAGCGGCGCGCAGTTTGGGCACAGAGTTACTGGTCGCCTTCCGTTGCGCGATGGCGTTGTCCGCAAGGATCAGATGCATGAAGTGATACAGATCCCGGTTCGCCTGCAGGCTGGAAGTCCGATTCCAGATATAGAAACCGTCCCCGGTGGTTGAGCGCGCGAATTTGATGGTGATCGACTTGTCGCGCAGTTTGCTGTGGGCGGAATTCACGGAATAGGCGAGGCTGTTCAGTTGGGTCACCTGTTCCAGGGGACTGAGCAGGGAAAACCCGACGGCGTCGAACAGCGCAACCGCCCGGTCGGTTCCATGCGACAGGGAATATCGGCGGATCAGCGCTTCGACGGTTTCGTCATCCAGCCACCGTCCGGTCGCGAAACCCAAATCAACGGGCACGATTTCGTAGTTCAGCGCTTGGGAAACACGTTTCAGCCATCGCGGCGTCACCTGTTTGCGGCCGGAAATGATCTGGAAGATGAAACTGACTTCCTCGATCCGGTTGGGACTGGTGATGTAGTCGATGATCGAATGGTGCGGCACGACCAGGATGTCGATACCTTCATGGGACGGCGTCCACGCCAGGATGATGTTCTTCCCCAATTTCCAATTGCGGTGAAGAATATCGTCCAGCTTGATGATGCAGGACCGAACTTCCGAAAGCGACGCACCTTCCGGCTGATGCCGGGAAACGTCGAGAAACGTATCGATCCACGACTGCCGCGATTGATCGCCTCGCGCCTGCATGACTCCCCCACAATTATTGCCGGTAACCGACTATGATCGGTCCGGCAGCCAATCCCCCAAAATACAGCCCCTACGTTGGCTTTTATCAAGGCTAACGGAATTCATCTCTGTTGAACACTACACCGTGAAAGCGCCCGGCACACGGGTACCAGGACACCATCGGCGATCACATTCTCAACCACGCGCGACCCGCAGCGAGACCGCATGGCTCTTCGCGCATCACTTGCTGCTATCGCGCCTGATCGAATCGTCTCACGCTCAATTTCGAACCTGCATTGCGGATAGGAGGTCGTCATGTCCAACCTGCATTCTGGGCTTCAACCGGGCCGTTTGGTTCATTTGCGAACGCCGCGTCTGAAGGCGCGTTTCGGCTCAACCGCCGTCTTGTTGAGAAGCAACGGCGAAACGGCGACTCTGTTTACGGACGCCGGCAAGGCGGATGTCAGGCGCCAGGACTTCTCCATCCCTTCCAAACCTGTTGCCGATTGCCTGCCGATGCGGCTGCGCCTTCCTTTTGGCGACTGGGAGGACGACGACGGCTCGCGCGTCCTCTTTTCCCGCGACTTCTGTCCACTTTGGCGGATCGGACCCAGCGATACGATCACGCCGGATATGCCCTGGCGGCCGATCAGCCGTCATCGGGAAAACCGCTACTGGGACTTTCGCACCGCGCCCTGGTGCGACAGGACGACGGAAATGCGGATGGAAACACTGTTGCAGAAAATAGGCATTACCAGCGATCCGATCCTGGGCGACGCCCTGTTCATGATGATCCGCAACTCGGATCTATCCATTCGCGAAGCGGTTATGGAAATGGGCCGCAAGGTAACGGAGCCGATGTAGAAAGGGCCGCGCGACGCACCGCACGGCCCTCATCAAGCTATCTTCAACGCCTGGACACAGATGTTGAAGCGTATTGTAGCGCCCTACTTTTCCCAGGGCGGGACCGGCGTGAACTTCTCGACCAGATAGTCGATGAAGGCGCGGGTCTTCGGCGACAGATGCCTCGGATCGGGATAAACAGCATGGATCGGCGACGGTTCGTCTTCCAGGAAATCTCCCAGAACCTCGACCAGCCGCCCCTCCCGTATGTCCTTGCGGCAAAGGAATTCGGCCGTACGGGCGATCCCAAGCCCTGCCAGCAGCAGGTCATAAATAGACTCGCCGTTATTGGCGACGAAATTGCCGGTTGCCCGAATTGCCTGCCGGCGACCGTCGGGGTAGCGAAACGGCCATTCGTTCAGAAACTGATGGCCGGCGAATCCCAGGCAGTTGTGATGGTTCAAATCATCGGGCGTTTCGGGAACGCCGTATTTTTCGATATAGGCCGGCGCGGCGCAGATACGGCGCTTATTGTCGCCGAGTTTTCGCGCGACCATCGCGGAATTGCTGAGTTTGCCCATCCGAACGGCAACGTCGATCCCCTCTTCGACCAGATCGACGATTCCGTCCGACAGCATTAATTCCAGCGTCACTTCAGGATACCGATCCAGAAATTCGGAAATGATCGGCGCAATCTGATGCTCGCCAAAAGCCACCGAACATGTCACCCTTAGGTGACCTCGAGGGGCCGTCTTCGATAGCGAAACAGCCTGCTCCGCTTCATCGATATCCGACAGAATACGCTTCACGCGATGATAGAAGGCGTCACCTTCCTCGGTCAGGTTCAACCGCCGCGTCGTCCGCGTCAGCAGCCGCACGCCCAACCGATCTTCCAACCGCGTAATCTGTTTACTGACCGCGGAGGGACTAAGGCTCAAACTACGCGCGGCGGCCGAAAAGCCCCCCGTATCCACGACACGCGCAAAAACCTGCATTTCATTGATGTTATCCATGACCCGGAGATCCCACCCATCGACGAATTATTATTTCCGCTTAGGCACAATGGCCCACAACTTTGATGAACAATTAGCATAGACAAACCAGGCTACCAACACTTTATGGCCATATTGGACGGTAAAGAGAAAAAATAGACGATCTCGGATCGGATAAAGGGTCATAAATAGAAGGAGTGGCTCGCCAGATCGGCCGCGCAGGAAACGCCTTACAAAGTGCCCCAACTCGCCCGGTGACGGAGAAAACATCCCCCGGGGTCACGCACCGGCAGCATCGAGGCGGATTTCCTCATAATTTAACTTGCCCTCCAAACCCGCAGGATTCCGCCACTTTTTAATGTCTCTATGTTGCACCGCACTATTATGTCACCGTTTATCTTTTCCAATTAATCAAAAGTCATTTACATTTTTTACCAATTACAATTTCATGGATCGCCAGTATGTTTCTGTCATGCAAACGGCGGCGAGAGAAAGCCACCTCGACGAACGCAGTTGCAGCAAATTTCACTTAGCGGAGACAAATCCTTAACACCGCGCTCCGCCACATATAAAAGGAAGAAATGACATGAACACGATCTCGAAGCCCAGCATGGACTACTCCCCGGAACAGATCGACGCGGCAATTGCCCGTGCGCGTCTGGCCCGCAGCGAAACCTTTCATGAGATCTTCAAGGGCGTCGGCCGCAGCTTCACCGGTCTGTTCGGCCAGACGGTTTCCACCGGCCGCCCTGTCGTTTCCTAAGTCCCCGGGCTTGGCAGGGCCGCGCCGTCAGTAAAGGCACGTCATCCGGCCAAGGTAACGTGATTACGGTAACCCGGTTACGGTAACTGGGGGTTAAGCAGAAACGGCGGTCGTATATTCCGGCCCCGGGCTCGACCTCCCGCCTTTCGGGACCCTCTCGCACCGGCTCGTCCGTTCCTCCCAGGGACAGCCGGGGCGAAGGCCCGGATAGGGGCATAATCCGCCCCTTCTTTTTTCGCGTATCATTTTCCAGAGTTTACGTTTCCTCCCATACCTTGGCCCCTTGGCATTTTGCCCAGGGGCCAATTTTTTATGGGGCCGGCGTACCGGATGAGACCGGATGAGATCGGCTGTTATTGCGGGCCGCGACGCTTACCGGTCGGCAAGCGCGGCATAGTCTTCCGCTTGCTGCGCATCTTCCGGCCGGTTCATGTTGAAAAAGGGATCGAAAGGCTCGGTTGGAAAATCCACCTCGGAAAGCCTGTACCGGGCGGTCCAACGATCCACCTTGCGGATATCCTCGACCTCCATCGCCACCCGCAAGTCACCAGACAGTGATATTGGCCAGATACCGATAACCGGATGGGAACGTCCGGCCGATGACGCACAGGTCATGTCCGCTTGCCCCGCCAGGATCGGCGCGGCGAGGCGGCGGACAAGATCAGTCGGCAGGAAAGGCGCATCCGTCGGCACGGTCAGGATATGGCCGATGCCGTCATCGCCCCCATGCGCCGCCGCCCATTCCATACCGGTCAGCACGCCGGCCAATGGTCCGGCGAAATCCCCGATCGCATCGGGTATTGTCTGCAAACCATAGGCTGAGAACCGCGTCGTATCGCCGTTGGCATTGAGAACCAGGCGATCGACCTGGGGCTCGATCCGTTCGATGATCCGTGCCAGCACCGATATCCCCGCGATTTCGCGAAGGCATTTATCTCCGCCGCCCATCCGCCTGGACAATCCCCCGGCAAGCAGAATACCGCATAGCCTCAACCGGCTTTCCGTCATTCCTCCACCTCCTCAGCCGGGCCTTCCAAGGCGTCGCTCCAGGTGACCACACGGTTGCGCCCGCCCTGTTTCGCGGCATACAGCGCCTTATCCGCGCGTTCGATCGATTGCTTCAACGGGATCTCGTAATCCACCCGGACGATACCGAAGGAGGCCGTTACCGACAGGCGCGTCCCATCCGCCAGCGCGATCGGCGCGGATTCAAGAGCCGTGCGGAGGCGCTCCAGCACGGAATTCGCCGTACCGGTATTCGCATTTGGCAGGGTGATCAGGAATTCCTCGCCGCCATAACGGTAGATCGAATCATAGGGCCGAAGATTGGATTGGAACCGCCCGGCGACACTCGCCAGCACCACATCGCCGGCGGCATGGCCGTAGGTGTCGTTGACGCGCTTGAAGTGATCGATATCGGTGAGCGCGAGGCAGAGCGGGCCGCCGGTTCTTTGTCCCCGGTCGAACTCCACATCCAGGTCATGCGCCATGATCTGCCGATTGTGCAGACCGGTCAGCGGATCGATCTCAGACACCAGCTTGGCGAAGGCGTCCCGCAACCGGCGGGCCTGATCGTAGAAGCGGCTGACATGATTGATCAGCGCGTCATATTCCGCCGTACGGATCGGCTGACCTTCCGCGACGATCCCGGCCAGACGGCGGGCCTGGTCATGGATCTGCCGGTGCGACCGCGTCAGTTCGTCGAATGCCGGCTGTTGCAGTAGCGCGTCGCCGGACCTTTCCGCCATCCATTTCCCGAAACCGGTCTGGACATGGGACTCGAGCGCGGTCACCCGGCGGTCCTGCGGCTTGCCGCAAATTACGGATCGATGCCAGGCCTGCATGAAGCGCCGCACTTCATCGTCGCCCTCATCCAATGCGGCCAGCACATCCTGCGGCTTGCAGGCCGGCGGCCGGTCCGGCCCGCGGCGATCCTTTTCCTTTTCCAATCCGCCCCCCAATTCGCTCCCCGGCGCTGCGGCCCTCTCGGCCTTCTCGTCAGGCGGCGTCATCGGGCAGGCTCGCTTTCCGTCTGTGGCGACTATCTTCCTCCTCGGCGTCGGCGGGAACGCCGTCGAAGACGATCCGGTCCTCTCCCGACAAGGCGATGAACCGGCGCCCCTTCGCCCGCCCGATCAGGGTCAGGCCGGCCTGCCGCGCCAAGTCGACACCCCAGGCGGTGAAGCCCGAGCGCGAAACCAGGATCGGGATTCCCATCTGAACCGTTTTGATGACCATTTCCGATGTCAGGCGGCCGGTCGTATAGAAGATCTTGTCGCCCGGCGCGATGCCGTTGAGGTGCATGTAGCCCGCGATCTTGTCGACCGCGTTATGCCGGCCGACATCCTCCATGTAGACGATCGGCTTGTCGTCCTTGCACAGCACGCAGCCATGGATCGCGCCCGCCGCCAGATACAGGCTGGGCATCGTATTGATGGCCTTGGTCAGCCGGTAGAGCCAAGAGGTATGGATGCGCGCGTCGGCCGGCAGCGAGACGTCCTCGAACTTCTCCATCAGGTCGCCGAACACCGTACCCTGGGCGCAGCCGGAGGTCCGGACCTTCTTCTTCAGCTTTTCCTCGAAATTGGTGCTGCGTTCGGTCCGCACGACGATGGTGTCGATATCGTCGTCGTAGTCGACCGCCGTGATCACGTCGTCGGCCCGCAGCATGTTCTGATTCAGAAGATAGCCGACCGCCAGATATTCGGGATGGTCGCCGATCGTCATATTGGTGACGATCTCCTGCCCGTTGAGATACAGCGTCAGCGGCCGTTCGACCACGACCCGGGTATCGACCCGGTTGCCTTCATGGTCGATGCCGGAGACCGCCTCCGTCAGGCGCGGGTCGTCCGGGTTCGGCACGACGACCGGCCCGTCCTCCTGGACAGGATCCAGATCCAGCGCCTTTTCGCCTGTCGCCATTATCGTCACCGTCCCCAATCCAAGTCGTTCGGCAATGAACTACCGTTTGCAGGAGAATATGGAACCCATTGCCGGAACCGGCAACCGCCCTACCCCGGCACCTCGCCGCCGACCGATCATTCGCCGATGGGCACCAGCAGTTTCAACTCCCCCGGATGGATCTCGACATGAACCTCGGGCTCCAGCTCGATCAACTCCCCGTCGACCACGGCGCGAGCATTCCTTTTCAGGCGCGGAAAAGTCAGGGTGACCTGCCGGCCGGCGCCGGTGCGGAAATCCGGATTGCCCGACCAGGCGCCGATCACCAGATCCGCCGTCAGCCTGGTGCTGGACCGCGAGTCCAGCTTACGCGCGTGATAGACGCCGAGCAGCCCCTGATCGAGACGATCCGCATAGGGCAGATGTCCCTCGCCGAAGGGGTTGTTCGACACCGAGATGACACTCAGTCTTCCGGCCGCGGCCTGTTCGCCGTCGATCGATATCGATGCGCGGAATTGGGGCGGGCGCGACAGCATCGACAACGTGGCCGCCGCGCTCGCCAGTATCTTGCCGAACCGGGAATTGTGCTTGCTGCCCTCCCGTTCCAGAATCATCCGGGACTGCATCCCGACCGAGAATTGGTGGACAAAGGGCTTGCCGTTCGCCGTGGCGATATCGCAGTCCCGCACCGTGGCGCGCGCCAAGGCGCTGCCTGATTCCATGATGTCCAGCGGCACGCCGATCGACCGCGCGAACAGATTCATCGTGCCGGCCGGCAATACACCCAAGGGCATTTGATTCTTCCAGGCATGGGCCGCCGCGCAGGAAACCGTGCCGTCACCGCCGCCGGCCAGGATAGCATCCAACCCGGGATCGCTGGTGGCGTCCTCCAAGGCGGCTTCGACCTCGCCCCCCGCGACCACGGAAACCGAGATCTCATGCCCTTCCGCTTCGAATTGGGCATGCAGATGCTCGGAAAATGCCCCGAGATCCATGGTCTTGAGGGTTCCGCCGTCGTGATTGAGAAGCGCCCGTATTCGCACAATGCCCCCGCTCGCGTCACGTCAGGTTTCCGCTTTACCGCGTATTGAGTAAGGGGCGTCGCCCGAAACGGGCCGCGCCCAGCATAAGAACGACCGCACCGCCCGTCCGGTTGCCTTTGTCAGCGACAATTTCTCACACAAATTTTCCGAACTAATACCAGGGTCGGTCTTGATTTCCCCGGCCGGACACTAAAGATGTCTGCCATGATTGATCCGTTCGGCCGCCATATCTCCTATCTTCGCGTGTCGGTCACCGACCGCTGCGATTTCCGCTGTGTTTACTGCATGTCGGAAGACATGACCTTTTTGCCGAAATCGGACGTCCTGTCGCTGGAGGAATTGGACCGGCTGTGCAGCGCTTTCGTCGATCTCGGCGTCACGAAACTGCGCCTGACCGGGGGAGAGCCGCTCGTCCGCCGCAACATCATGTGGCTGATCGACCGCCTGGGACGGCACCTGAAGACCGGCAAGCTGAACGAATTGACGCTGACGACCAATGCCAGCCAGCTCGGGAAATACGCGCAGGACCTCTACAAGGCGGGCATACGGCGGGTAAACGTCTCGCTCGACACGCTGGATCCCGCGAAATTCCTGTCGATCACCCGTTGGGGCAAGCTCGACAAGGTGATGGAAGGGCTGGAAGCCGCGAAAAGCGCGGGGCTGGCCGTTAAGATCAACGCCGTCGCGCTGAAAGGCGTGAACGACAGCGAAATCCACGACCTTGTCGCCTGGTGCGGCCGTGAAGGCTTCGACCTGACCTTCATTGAGGTCATGCCGATGGGCGAAATCGGCGACGCCGAACGCGTCGACCAATACTGGCCGCTCTCGATGGTTCGTGCCGAACTGGCCAAGCGTTGGACCCTGGACGAAATCGACTACACCACCGGCGGCCCGGCCCGTTATTCAAGGGTCCGCGAGACCGGCGGGCGGCTCGGCTTCATCACCCCGCTGACCCACAATTTCTGCGAAAGCTGCAACCGTGTGCGGCTGACCTGCACCGGGACGCTTTACATGTGCCTGGGTCAGGAAGACGCCGCCGATCTGCGCACGGCGCTGCGCGCAAGCGACGACGACGCACTTCTGGTCGAAGCGATCCGGGAAGCGATCAGCCGCAAGCCGAAAGGCCATGATTTCGTGATCGACCGCCGCCGCGGCGCAAAAAGCAATGTCCGCCATATGAGCGTGACCGGGGGCTGACGCAGCCGCCCTTCCCGGCGCTGCAATTACGCTATGGAATCGACGCCGACGACTTGAATATCGGCATATTTGTGCTGGTTCCGAACCGGCCCGGCGACCCAGTCGCAGACCGTCATTCCGATCAGTCCGGAGACCGGTCCGCCCGGCGCCTCTGCCAAGGGCAGCATGATGCGCTCACCCATCGGAACACGATCCTTCGGCAGATAGACCAGGCCTTTCATGCACAATACCGCAGGCGTCTCGACGAGGTTCATCCACCGGTCAGTGACCCGCTCGCAGGCTTCCGGCGACAGGATATCCTGCAGGGTGCGTCCCTTCATGTTTCCGCCGAAAATCCTGGAAATCTCCTGTCCCGCCAGCCGATAACGGAACGTTCTGGGCGCCTCGAAATCGATAAGAAAAATTCTCGAAAGCGCCCATGGAATCTCGATCGGATCGAGATCCGCGCGGGAAGGCATGGCACGGCCTGAACGCTTGGACCGCCAGTAGTCGAATAGGGTCAACAGCTCCGCATCGCCAAGAAATGCCGAGACCTGCTGGTTCCCGGAGACAGGATTGGGGTTGTCCAAGGGTCGCGTCACGATCTGATTACGACGGCATCGTAGCGAAAGGGATCGTGGCAACAGGTATCGTCTCCACTTCAACCGTCTTTCTTTCAGAGACTTCCGCTCCTGAAAGCCAGGTAAAAACCGTCATCCCGAACAGACCGGTGACCGGGCCGCCATCCTCGTCGGCCAAGGGAAGCATGATCCGTTCACCCATCGTTTGGCGGTCCTTGGCGCCATAGATCAAGCCCTTCATGCAGACGACCGCGCGCATGCCGACCAACGGCAGCCAACGGCCGGCGATCAACGGATAAATATCGGGCGGCAGAATATCGGCCAGGGTCGCGCCTTTCATGGAACAGCCGAAAACTTCCTCGATCTCCCGTCCGGCGACCCGATACCGAAACGTGTCGGGCGGTTCGAAATCTACCAGGAAACTACGGGACAAGGCCCAGGGGATATCGATCGGGTCCATATCCGACCGGGACGGCAGTTCCCGTCCCGACCGTTTCGATTGCCAATAAGCGAAGAATTTCAGAAGGTCCCGGGAGTCGAGAAAAGCTGCGATTCTCTCGCTGCCCGGTAATGCATTTGCTTCGGAAATCTGTTTCGCGGCCATCCGCTATTCTCAAATCGATAAAGTCATAATAAATCCCGCCTGACTGGGCGGGGGGATCGTCACGCCCCATTTCTCCGAAAACCCGGCCCCGTTGCCAAGCGGAAATCACCTTCTTCGCCGCAAAATTCGATCGAGCCATTCTGACGTCCTGGGAATGAAGACGATCAGTTGATGACGCGGCTCTCGCCGGGACCGGCTTTCGGCCTGCCGCGGGTGGAGGCGGCCTGGTGGTGGACCATGCGCGGGCGCCCCTGTTCCAGAATGTACACATTGGTCGCTGCCAGGACGCCCTGCTCTATCTTTTCGAAACAAAAAACCGTCGCCATGGCATGGGACGACACGACATAGGGCGTCACGCATTCCACCGGCGGCGGCGTGCGCAGAACCTCTTTCCAGGAGGCCAGAACGGCCTCCCGTCCGAACAGGGGCTCCCACATCGGATGTATGCAGCATTGTTTCGCATCCGTCGCCCACAGGGCCGACATTGCCGGATAGTCGCCTTCTCGGAACGCGGCATAAAAGGCGTCGTTCGCGAACAAGGCCGTTTCTTCTGTCATCATGACGTGCCGCTCCCCATCCCCGCCGACCGCTCCGCGCCTATCGGATATTGATACGGTGCGCCACCGCGACACCGTCGGATACCACGATTTCTTCCACCCCCATCAATTTGCAAAGATCCAGAAAGGTGAGGTTTTCCGGCATCGCGGAGTCCTGGAACAGCGGCGTATTGCGGGTCAGCGCGGTCATCGCAGCCAACAGGGCCCGCAACTGATACAGGGTCGAATACTTGTCGCGGTCGACCGAAACCAGGATGAACTTCTGGCCCCCGTCCCCTTTCGCGAACAGATGATAGGTCGGCGGATAGGAACTGCGCGATTGCTGCGCGGTCAATCCGGTTACGAAGGCGACGCGCGTCCGCCGATTGGCGTCCGGCATGGTGTCCACCCGGGCGACGTATGTTTCCTCTGAATTGGGCGGCGGATAGTAATAGCCTTCATGTCTGCTTTCCGCCCGCGCGCCGGTCCCCATCCCCGTCAGGATGCCGAAACATAGAACCAGAAGCGTGAGCATCCGGCCGGTGACGCGGCGGAAGCCAAGGTGGGAATGGGTCGAAATCATCTCTCTCACTTTCGTGATCCGGGGGCAGACGCTATACAATATCAGACTAAAGGTGCATTCCATCATAGGGAATAGCGGATCAACCAGCCTGGAACGCGACTTAGTGAACGCGGCCCCGGACTGAAAAAAGGGAACACCGGTCCGACCGGTGCAATCCCGGCATGTATGGGGGCGGAAAGGCGCGCATGACCGAGTTGAAAATGGCTTTCATGGCCGCCGATACGCCCATGGCCCAGGCCGCCCGTTCCGAATTGATGAGCATGTACGACCATGTCCCGGTTACCGAGGCCGACGTCATCGTCGCGCTGGGCGGGGACGGCTATATGCTTCAGGCCATGCACGACTCGCTGGCCCTGGAAAAACCCGTCTACGGCATGAACCGCGGCACGGTCGGCTTCCTGATGAACGCCTATGAACCGAACGAATTGCCGGCCCGGCTTCAGGCCGCCGAAGCGGTTCGTCTGCATCCCCTGGAGATGAAGGTGGTAACCGAAGACGGCGAATCCGCCGAGGCGATCGCCATCAACGAGGTCTCTCTGTTCCGCGAAACCCGCCAAGCCGCCAAGATCCGCATCATGATCGACGGAGTCGAACGTCTGCCCAGCCTGACCTGCGACGGTGTGATCGTCTCCACACCGGCGGGCAGCACGGCCTATAACCTGTCTGCCCATGGCCCCATCGTGCCCCTGGGGGCCGGCGTGCTAGCGCTTACCCCGATCAGCCCGTTCCGCCCGCGGCGCTGGCGCGGCGCCCTTTTGCCGCACAGCGCGAAGATCGAGTTCGAGGTGCTGGAATCGAAAAAACGCCCGGTCAGCGCCGTGGCCGACGCCACCGAAATCCGCGACGTCAAACGCGTCACCGTGATGGAAGACCTGGAACGATTTGCATCCGCCCTGTTCGATGCCGAACACGACCTTGAAGAACGCATACTGAAAGAGCAGTTTACCGCCTGAGCTTGTCCGACCGGCCCTTGCCCGGGGCCGCCGTGAACTGTTCCTTAGCCGAATAGGACCCGACCATGAGCCTTCATCCCGTCATTCTATCCGGTGGTTCCGGTACCAGGTTGTGGCCGCTCAGCCGGGCCACCTTCCCGAAACAGTTCCTCGCCCTGATGGCGGAAGACGGGGACGCTTCCGGCGAAGAACTGACCCTGCTGCAACAGACCGCCAAACGGTTCGCGGACAAGACCCGGTACAACCCGCCGGTGACGATTTCCAATGACGACCACCGGTTCCTGGTCGCCGAACAACTGCGCGGAGCCGATATCGAGCGGGCGGAAATCATCCTGGAACCGATGGCGCGCAACACGGCCCCCGCTGCCATTGTCGCGGCCCTGCATATTGCCGCGAAGGACCCGCAAGGGGTCATGATCCTGCTGCCCTCCGACCACATCATCCGCGACGTGCACGGCCTGCATGTCGGCCTGGCGGCCGCGGCCGACGCGGCCCGGCAGGGCTTTCTCGTTACCTTCGGCATGACCGCGACACGGCCGGAAACCGGTTACGGCTATATTAAGCAGGGCGGCCCCCTGCCCGCGGTGTCCGGCGCCTTTTCCGTCGACCGCTTCGTCGAGAAACCCGATCGCGACACGGCCGAGGCGATGCTGACCGAAGGCGGTTATGCCTGGAACAGCGGCATGTTCGTTTTCCGCGTCGATACCTTGCTGTCCGAAGCCGAGCGCCTTGTACCCGATATGGTCGCCGCCTGTCGGAACGCCTTGTCCGATGCCCGGGCCGACCTCGATTTTCTGCGCCTTTCCGCCGACGCCTTCGATGCGTGCCCGTCCGAGTCGATCGACGTCGCCATCATGGAACGGACGGACAAGGCCGCCGTCGTGCCGACGGAGATCGGCTGGAGCGATGTCGGCGCCTGGCAAGCGCTGTGGGACCTCGCGGACCGGGACGAAGCCGGCAACGTCATTGCCGGCGATGTCGACCTGCTCGACACGCGCGACAGCTACCTACGCGCCGAGGACGGCAAATCCCTGGCCGTGATCGGCCTGGACGGCGTCACGGTGGTCGCAACGGGCGATGCGGTGCTGGTGGCGCGGTCCGACCGCACGGCGGAGGTGAAGGACCTTGTCGCCGGCATGGCCGCCGCGGGCAAGAAACAGGCCAGCGAGCATCCCATGGTCTACCGGCCCTGGGGGTCCTATCAGGATATCGACGCCGGGACCGGCTTCCGCGTCAAACGATTGATCGTGAAACCGGGCGCGACATTGTCGCTGCAACGGCACAAATACCGGTCCGAGCATTGGGTCGTGGTCACCGGTGTCGCCAAGGTGACGCGCGGGGAACAGATCCTCACACTGCAGGAAAACGAATCCACCTTCATTCCGGCCACGACGATACACCGTCTCGAAAATCCCGGCGAAGAGGCTTTGCATCTGATCGAGGTGCAGGTCGGATCCTATGTCGGCGAGGACGATATCGAACGCCTGGAAGACACCTACGGCCGGGCTTAGAGCGAATTCAACGCATCTGTGACCACGCACACTGACTGGAATACCGCACCTCTCTAGCATCCGGGCCAAGGGAGCGTTAGGATGGCCGAAACAGGGGTTTCGCCATCGGAACGGATGGTTGATAGGAGGTCATGATGCGTTTCAAAGTCACGAGATTGCCGCTTGTTCTTGGGATTGCGGGCATTCTGGCGGCAGGCGCGGCGCAGGCCGAGCCTTCGGCGCTGGTTGAGGACATCACCTCCGACCGCGACGATGTGCAGTTGATGGACTATCTGGAACCCGGCCAGACCATCAAACTGGCGGCGGACGAGACCATCGTCATCGGCTATCTGACGACCTGCGTCCAGGAAACGATCACGGGGGGCACCGTGACCATCGGCCAGGACGAAAGCACCGTGGCCGGCGGCAAGAAGGAAAGCGCCTGGGTGGACTGCGACGGCGGCCCCGTCGTCGCGCAGGTCGGCGCCGAACAGGAAGCCGGCGCGGCGGGTACCAGGAACACCACCATCAAGACCGACATCAAGTCCGAGCGAATGTTGTTCGGCGTCAGCCCGATCATAAAATTGAGCAGCCCCGTCAGCGAGATCGAAGTCACGCGACTGGACACGTCCGAGGTCATCCACCGGATCTCCGCGAACGGTCTGATCGTCGATCTGGCGGAGGCGAAAATTGCCCTGACGCCGGGCGGGATCTACCAGGCCAAGGCCGGCGATCGACAGACGGTCTTCACGATTTCCCGCTTGTCCGACGAACAGAACGCCTCACGCCTCGCGCGCCTTCTGCCCCTTTGACCCTGTGCGATTGGATTGAGGGGTTGGACAACCGCTTCCACAATTCGAAGGCCGCAGTATCATGACAGAGGCGGTCGCCGCCGACAGGTCCACCAAGAGCGAAAAGCCCAAGTCGCTGAAGTTCCAGGCCGCGCTTGCGGGATTGTTGATTGCAATCGGATCGGTGGTCCTTACCTTCGGCCCCAAGCTGTATGACAGGGAAGGTTGGGATATCGACGCCCTGCATTGGTTGCGGGACACGATCATGCCCGCCCATATGGACCCTGCGGCGTCCCCCACGGTCGTCATCGCAATCGACGAAGCGACACACGCGGATCCCGAATTGAGCAAGATCCCGCGCGTGATGTGGACCCCGCATATCGCGGAAGTCCAGAATGCCGTGATGGAAAACGGCGCCGCCGTGTTCGGATGGGACATTATCTACCCGACCTCGGCCGGGACCTATGTCAGCGATAAACGGTACGATCAGGCCTTGCTGAAGAGCCTCCTGACCTATGGCCGCAAACAGGGGCGCATCATCCTCGGCAGCGTCACCTTCGGCATCTTCGACGGGTCGGGAAAGGTTCGGGTTTTCCAGCCGCATATCGGGTTCCGGCGGGCGGTCGGCAGCGAACCGAATATCAGAAGTTTGCTGGCCCATCCGGACGAAGATGCCGGCGTGCGCGGCATTCCGCTTTTCCTGGAAGCGGAAGACCAGGACGGCAAGGTCCAAACCGATACCACCAGCATGGCTTTCGAACTGGCGGCGCGCCTGACCGGAAAACAGCCCAGCGAGGCCGAGGACGGCACCATACGCCTGGGCGATCAAGTCATCCCCCATTATGGTACCCGCGCCATACGCCTTAATTTCGATACCGGCCCCGGCGCGATCCCCACCTTCTCCTTCGCGGATCTGCTGACCTGCGCGCGCGCCGGAAACACCGACTACTTCAAACAGCATTTTGCCGGCAAGGCGGTGCTGTTCGGTATCGTCACCGATATCGAGGATAGAAAAGTTTCGTCGAACAGATGGACCAATCACGAGGACTTCGCCAACGCGCCCGCCCCCTGCACGGAGGGTTATGAATACCCGCCGGCGGCGGAACGAAGCACCACGCCCGGAGTCTATCTTCACGCGACGGCGGTCAACAACATCGTTCTGGGGAACGCGCTGCGGGCCGTGCCGACATGGCTCTATATCGCCAGCATTCTGCTGATCGCCGGGATCGTCACCGCCATCGCCCTCAAGTTCCGGCCGACGAAATCGGTGCCTCTTGCCATCGCGGTCGGTCTGGGCTGGACGTTGCTGGTGACATACATCTTCCGGGAGAGCCACACGGTCGTGCCGCTGAGCAGTCCGCTGATCGCCGGTGTGCTCTGCCTTGGTTCCAGCATGGTCTATCGGTTCTTTTCAAGCGACAAGGAACGCGCGCTGATCCACGAAGCGTTCAAATTCTATCTCGATCCTTCCGTCATCGACGAGATGATCGACAGCGGTTCCCCACCCGTTCTGGGCGGTGAAACCCGCGAAGTGACGGTTCTGTTCTCCGACATAGCGGGCTTTTCCTCATTTTCCGAAAATCTGCCGCCGGAAGACCTGATTTCGTTCCTGAACGAATACTTCAATATCTTCGACGAGGAATTGCGGGCCCATAACGGCATCCTGGACAAGTATATCGGCGATGCGGTGATGGCGATTTTCGGCGCGCCCAAGGACGACCCGAACCATGCCAGGAACGCCGTGGCCTGCTGCCTGAGCATTCAGAAGCGACTGGCTGAGAACCAGGACGTCTTCAAGAAATTCCTGGTCAACCTGCCGGACGGGACAGAGGTGGTCACGCGGCTCGGCGTCAATTCCGGCGACATGACGGTCGGCAATGTCGGCGGCGCACAACGGGCCAACTACACGGTCTTCGGCGATAACGTGAACCTGGCCGCACGGCTGGAATCCGTGAACAAGCAATTCGGCACGACCCTGCTGGTCGGGGATGTGACCTGGGAACAGTGCAAAGACGATTTCGAATGGCGCGTGATCGACCGGGTTCGCGTCGTCGGCCGTGACACGCCGGTCACGCTGCGTGAACCTTTGGGGGAAAAAGGTTCGGTATCGCAAGAGGTTCTTGTGCAGCGGGACCAATTTGAGGCAGGGTTGGAGCTTCGGTGGTCAAGGAAATTTGATGACGCGATAGGAGTATTCGACGCACTCGCCGGCAAGGGGGACAAGGCCGCCGCATATGCGGGCAGCCGCACGCGGGAGATGTTGGCGTCACCACCGCCCGAGAGTTGGGACGGGGTTTTGGATCTGGATAAGAAATAGGCCACCGTGCTTCCCGGTCAAAATTCAGGGAAAAACTCGGTTTTCGGCCTGTAACGACGTTACGCGACGCAGGCGCGCCCTTGATGTTGGGATGCGCCGGGATTTGGGGGCGGTGCGATGGACAGAAGTCTTTTCAAGTTCATTTGGCGCTATAGCAGTACTCAGCAGCTGACCGCGTTGGCGCTGACCCTCGTTTCGTTTCCATTCCTGTATTTTTCGCTCGACCTCCCCAAGACGATCATCAACCGGGCCATCGACCCGGAAAAAGGCAACTTTCCAGCCCATCTCTTTGCATTCGACTTCGATCTGTTCGGCCTGCAATTCGGCTGGGACGGGATCGCGCTGGAACAGCTCCCCTATCTGTTCACCCTGTGCGGCATATTCCTGGCCCTGGTCTTCATCAATGGCGGCTTCAAGCTTCGGATCAACACCTATAAGGGCGTGATGGCGGAACGCCTGCTGCGCCGCCTGCGCTATGTTCTGTTGAACCGGACGCTGCGGTTCCCGATCCCTGAATTCAAGCGCATGTCCCAGGGCGAAGTCGTCAGCATGGTGACGCAGGAAGTCGAACCGCTGGGCGGTTTCTTCGGCGACGCCTATGTCCTGATCGCCTTCCAGGGCGGCCAGTTCCTGACCATCATGGCCTTCATGTTCGTTCAGGATTGGCGCATCGGCCTGGCCGCCTTCGCGATGATACCGGTGCAGGGCTACGTCATCCCGAAACTGCAGCGCAAGGTGAATGCGCTGGGCAAGGAGCGCGTGAAGCATGTCCGCGCCATGTCGGGCCGGATCAGCGAAGTGGTTAGCGGCGTTCAGGACATCCACTCGCAGGATACTTCGGCTTATATCCTGTCGGACATGGGCGACCGCCTGGGCAAGATCTTCTGGATCCGGTTCGAGATCTACCAGCGCAAATTCTTCATGAAGTTCGTGAACAACTTCATGAACCAGCTGACCCCCTTCTTCTTCTTCTCGGTCGGCGGCTATCTCGTCATCGAAGGCTCGCTGACCGTCGGCGCCCTGGTCGCCGCACTGGCCGCCTATAAGGACCTGGCCGCGCCGTGGAAGGAATTGCTGAACTATTACCAGCAAATGGCCGATGCGAAGATCAAGTACGAAGCGGTCACCAGCCAATTCGCGCCTGACGGCATGCTGCCGCAGGAACTGCAGGAAAATCCGCCGGAAGAACTGCCGCGTCTGCGCGAGGGTTTGGAAGCCCAGAGCCTCAGCTTCGTCGATGAGGACGGCGTCCGTATCATCGATGGCGCGACCTTCAAACTGCCCCACGGGTCGCGAACGGCCATCCTGTCGAACAACGGCACGGCCAAGGAAACCATGACCGCCCTGCTGGGTCGGTTGATGCTGCCGACGGGCGGCAAACTGCGCGCCGGCCAACACGACCTGACCCAGATGCACGAGGCGGTCACGGGACGGCGCATCGCCGTACTGACGCCGAACAGCATTTTCTTCAATGCCTCGATCGAGACCAACCTGTTCCTCGGCCTGCAGCACAATCCGCCGGAAGTCCCGGCTGAGAACCTCGAGGAATGGGAAAAGGAACTCGAGGAATCGAAGGCCTCGGGCAACTCGCTTTTCCCGTTCCACGGCGACTGGACCGACTATCAGGGTTCCGGCTACGAGAACCGCGAGGATCTGATGAAGCAGACCGCGCGGCTGCTGGAGCGGTTCGAACTGGACGAAGAGCTCTATTCACTGGGCCTTCGGCAGCAGATCGATCCGGCCAAACATCCCGAAATGGTCGAGAAGCTTCTGCAGGCCCGTCACCGTATGCGCGAGGTGCTGGACGAACGGGGTATCGCGGACCTGGTCCAAAGCTACGACTACGAACTGTTCAATACCTACAGCACAATCGCCGAGAACCTGCTGTTCGGTAAACCCGCCGCGGATGAATTCCGGAAGGAAAACCTGGGCGCCATCCCGGCGATCCAGGAACTGCTCGACGAATTCGACATGCGGCCACGTTTCCTGGATATCGGGCTGCGCTGCGCGGAATTGATGCTGGAACTGTTCCAGGGCCTGCCGCCGGGTCACCCTTTCTTCGATCAATATTCCTTCGTCGACGAGGACCTGCTACCGGAATTCAAGACCATAGTGCGGCACGCCAAGCAGGACGGCATCGAAAGCCTGAATGAGGAAGAGCGGGACCTGCTGATGTCCCTGCCCTTCAAGCTGATCCCGCAACGCCACCGTCTTGGCCTGATCGATGACGACCTACGCGAAATCATCGTCAAGATGCGGCACCGGCTGCACGAAAAGCATCCGGAACTGTTCGGCACCAAGATCCGGAAATTCGACCCGGACGGCTACAACAACGGCGTGTCGATTCTGGACAACGTGCTGTTCGGCCGGATCGTTCACGGCCGCGCCGATGCGACCGACAAGATCCTGGAAGCGATGGTCGGCATCGTCGCCGAACTGGGCCTTTGGGAAGACATTCTGACCGCGGCCTTCGAATTCTCCGTCGGCATCGGCGGGTCGCGCCTGTCTGCGATGCAACGGCAAAAGATCGCCGTCGTCCGTTCGATTCTCACCAAGCCGGATATCTGCGTGATCAACGAGGCATTCGGCTCGCTCGACAGCGAGGCGCAGGAACGCACCACGGCCCGGATCCTGGAGGAGCTTTCCGACTGCACCTTCATCTGGGTCGACAGTTCGGCGCCGTCCTCGATCGAATTCGACCATGTCTTCGAACTGGCCAACGGGCGTCTGACTTCCGTGAGCGGCGCCGCGGTTGAGGCTACCCCGACAGCCCCGGCGGAAGCGGAGAAGGAAGAGGAAGGCGTCGATACCTCCGCCGCGCTCGGCGCGGAAACCAAGTTCCTGCGCGAGCTGCCGCTCTTCGCCAATCTCGATTCCAGCAAGCTTCGTCTGCTGGCCTTCACCAGTGACCGCAAGACCTACGAACCCGGTGAGATCATGGTGAAACAGGGCGACCAGGGCGATGCCGCCTTCGTCGTGCTCGACGGGGAGGCCGAAGTCGTCCTGGAAGGCGCGAATGGCGAGGAGACAATCCTATATGTCATGAAACGCGGTCAGGTTCTGGGCGAGCTGGCCATGCTGTGCGACACGCCGCGCTCAGCCACGGTCCGCGCCCGCACATTGTTGACGGCGCTGCGTCTGAACCGCGACGTCTTCGTGGAACTGGCGCGGCAGGATCCGTATTTCTCGTTCGAGATGACGCGTGACCTCGGCCAACGCCTGCTGAAGACGACGGCGGAACTGAATTCCCGAAAGTGAGCGGTTTGACGCTTTGAAGCCTCGGCCGATCAGAGACCGGTTCGATCCTCAGGCACGGTCAGCATGCGCATCGCCTGGGTGCGGCGTTTGACCCCCAGCGCTTTCAGCATGCTGCTGACATGGGACTTCACCGTGTTCAGCGTGACGCCGATCTCCTCGGCGATCTCCTCGTTCGACAGGCCGCGGTTGATCAGACGCAGCACTTCACGCTGACGGCGCGTCAACATCTTGAACCGCGGATCGTCGGCGGAAATGACCGTGCCGCCCTCGGCCTCGCGCCCGCCTTTCGCCGCCGCGTTGCCGGGCATCTGGGTTAACACGGATAGCGGCAGATAGGTGCCCCCGGCCATGACGAAGCTCAGCAGTGCGGCAACGATCGCCGGCGGATCCGTCAAGGGCACCACCGCCTTGGCCCCAAGACCGACAATGCGTCTGGTCTGGACCACGTCCGGCCGATGACAGAAGACGATAACCGCCGGTCGCGACTTGAAGGACGTGCCGTTCAGCTGATCGCCGGGCACAGCCTTCCTCACATCCATCGCGCAATCGTTCCCCGCGCCCAGGAAATGCTGCATGACTTCTTCGGCGGCGGCCTCGTTCCGCCAGTCGAGTACCACCAGATCGACGTCCCGGTCCCATCCATCGATTTCTTGCAGAGAGGCCAGATCTTCGGCGTCCAGTATCTGGCCCTCCGGCCAGACCTTGCTCACCAGCCCCACAATTCCGGCGCGTTCCATAGCATATGACGATTGAATGAGTGTTTTCATGCCGACCGGTCCCTTCCCTGGTCTCGCCGCAATGAAACGGCTTTACGCACCGACGTATAAGCTGCTTTTGCGTGTATTAAAGGAGCGCACTACAGTTAACCATAAGTTTTTTATATTAGCATTTCCAATTATCCTCAAGACGATTTAATCCGAACCGGCGTCCCAGTCGTCAATTTCCCACCACAAAGAGGAAGAATTTGATCTTCCGCGTCAGCGGCATGGGTACCGATGACGCTTGCGGGAAGGATTTCGGCGCAAGTCCGCAATCCGAAAGTCCCGGCACACAGGCATAAGAGATCGCAGGGGTTCGTGCGGTCCTCTTCGGATCGTGTCGCAACCCCGCTTCGTTTCAACGCGCAGCCCCGTCCGGAAACCGGAACGGCCCGCACAATCCAGGCGAAAGGGCCCGAATATGACCAACACCGTCATCAGTTCCGCAAAGAAGGAAGTCATCATCGGCTTCGACCGTCCGTTCTGCGTCATCGGGGAACGCATCAACCCGACGGGCCGCAAGAAACTGGCCGCGGAAATGAAGGCCGGCGACTTTTCGACCGTTGAGGCCGACACCATCGCACAGGTCCAGGCCGGCGCGCATATGCTCGACGTCAATGCCGGCATCCCGCTCGCGGACGAGCCGAAGATCCTGGCCGATACGATCAAGCTGGTGCAGAGCCTGGTCGATGTGCCGCTGGCGATCGACTCCTCCATCGTCGAAGCGCTGGAGGCGGGCCTGGAAGTCTATCAGGGCAAAGCGCTGTTGAATTCGGTGACCGGTGAGGAGGAACGCCTGGAAGTGATCCTGCCGATGGTCAAGAAATACGGCTGCGCCGTGGTCGGTATCTCGAACGACGAAACCGGTATCTCCGAAGACCCGGACGTCCGCTACGAGGTCGCCAAGAAGATCGTGGAGCGCGCCGCGGATTACGGCATCCCCAAGGAGGATATCGTGATCGATCCGCTGGTCATGCCGATCGGCGCCCTGGGCGCGGCCGGACGCGGGGCGCTGTCGCTGATCCGCCGCCTGCGCGAGGAATTGAAGGTCAACACCACCTGCGGCGCGTCCAACATCAGCTTCGGCCTGCCGAACCGGCATCAGCTGAACCAGGCCTTTCTGTCCATGGCGGCCGGCGCGGGCATGACCTCCGCCATCCTGAACCCGCTGCACGAACCGGAAATGGTCGGCCTGATGGGGGCGGATGTCATCAACGGCGTGGACAAGGACTGCACGACCTGGATTCGGAAGTTCCGCGAACCGGTGGCGGAGAGTGAAGAGGGCCGCGGCGCCCGGGGCGGTCGCGGCGAACGCCGCCGCCGTCGCGTCGCCTGACGCGCACCGGCGCCTCGCGCGGCCGCGCCCAGGAGGGCTGGATCATGGCGGATCAAGACACCGTGCCGGCGACTGACGACGGCATCACCCCGGCGGGCAATCCCGCCGACGGAGAGATGAAGGTCGTTTTCACGCCGTCCGGCAAACGCGGATCGTTCCCCACCGGGACGACTGTGCTGGAAGCCGCGCGCGCACTCGGCGTCGACCTGGATTCCGTTTGCGGCGGCCGCGGCATCTGCGGACGCTGTCAATGCGTGCTCAGCGAAGGCGATTTTTCCAAATTCGGCATCAAGAGCCGTCCGGACCACCTCTCCGGCGTCAATGACGTCGAGGCGCGCTACAAATCCAAGCGCGGCATGAAGGACGACAGACGGCTGGGCTGTCAGTCCAAGCTGTTGGGCGATGTCGTCGTCGACATCCCGGAGGAAAGCCAGGTCCACAAGCAGGTCGTTCGCAAACGGGCCGAGGTCCGCAATATCGAGATCGATCCCGTCGTGCGCCTCTGTTACGTCGAGGTCGCTGAACCCGACATGCACCACCCGTCGGGCGACCTGGAACGCGTCATGACCGCGTTGAACGAGCAATGGGGCATCACCGGCCTGGAACGCGCCGACCTGCCCGTATTGCAGTCCCTGCAGAAGGCCCTGCGTGAAGGCGAATGGAAGGTCACCGTCGCGGTCCGCTGGGACAACAAGATCGTCCATATCTGGCCCGGCTTCTACGACAAGGCCTACGGCGCGGCCGTCGATGTCGGGTCGACGACGATGTCGGTCCATCTGACCGATCTGCAAACCGGCGAGGTCGTCGCCTCCGTCGGTGCGATGAACCCGCAGATCCGCTTCGGCGAGGATCTGATGAGCCGGGTTTCCTACGTCATGATGAATCCGGGCGGGGATCAGGAACTGACCCAGGTCGTCCGCGAAACGCTGGGTTATCTGTTGAGTCAGGCAAGCCTGGAAGCCTCGGTCGACGTTACCGATATTCTGGAAATCGTCCTGGTCGGAAATCCGATCATGCATCACCTGATGCTGGGCATCGATCCGACGGAACTGGGCTGGGCGCCCTTCGCGCTGGCGACCAACCAGCCGGTTCGCATCCGGGCCAGCGAACTCGGCCTGGAAGGCAAGACCAATCCCGGCGCCCGCGCCTATTTCCTGCCCTGCGTCGCCGGCCATGTCGGCGCCGATGCCGCCGCGGTCGTTCTGTCGGAAGGTCCGCAATACCGGGAAGAAATGACGCTGGTCGTCGATGTCGGCACCAATGCCGAAATCATCTATGGCAACAAAGACCGCCTACTGGCCTGTTCCAGCCCGACCGGCCCGGCACTCGAAGGTGCGCAGATCTCTTCCGGACAGCGCGCGGCCCCCGGCGCGATCGAACGCGTGCGCATCGACAAGGAAACCCTGGAGCCGCGTTTCCGCGTTATCGGCGGGGATCTGTGGTCTGACGATCCGGCCTTTCCCGAGTCGGTGAAACGCACCGGCGTCACCGGGATTTGCGGGTCCGGCATCATCGAGGTCATGGCCGAACTGTATCTCGCAGGCGTGATCACGCAGGACGGCATCATCGACGGTTCGATGGCGGCGAAGACCGACCGCATCGTGGCGGAAGGGCGAACCTACTCCTATGTCCTGCATCGTGGCGAACCGGAAATCCGCGTCACCCAGGCCGATGTCCGCGCCATCCAACTGGCCAAGGCGGCACTATATGCCGGCGCCCAACTGCTGATCGACAAGATCGGCAAGCCGCCGGAACGCGTCGTCCTGGCCGGCGCCTTCGGCAGCCATATCGACACCAAATACGCCATGATCCTGGGATTGATCCCGGACTGTCCGCTGGACAAGGTCGCCTCGGTCGGCAACGCCGCGGGAACCGGGGCCCGAATCGCACTGCTGAACGTGAAGTCCCGCGACGAAATTCGCGAAACCATCACGCGTATCGAAAAAATCGAAACCGCCGTCGAACCGCGCTTCCAGGAACATTTCGTCGACGCGATGGCGATACCGAACAAGTCGGCTCCATTTCCGAACCTGCGGAAAGAAGTCGGCCTGCCGGAACAGAAACAGGCGGCGGACGGTGACGGCGGCGGAGACGATAGCCGCCGACGCCGACGCCGACGTGCCCATTAGCCGAAACGAACATCCACACATGGCCGCGTGCCGTTTGTCGAAGGAATGAAGACCGTGACCAACCTCGCCATCCAGTTTGAAGAGGCTCAGCCGATGTCCGAAACCGATCAGATCAGGGCTTTCCTGAGCAACGCGACCTTCGAGGTGACGCCGACCCAGGCGTCGAAGGTCGAGGATTTTCGCGACGTACTGGCCGAGGGAACGACCGTCTTCGTCACCTTCCTGCCGGGGTCCGACTTTGCCGAAACGGTGAAGACGGTAAAAAAACTGCATGCGGAAGGCATGCATCCCGTGCCGCATCTGGCCGCCCGGTCTATCCCATCCAAGGCCTTCCTGGAGGAGAACCTGAAGGTCCTGCAAGGTGAAGCCGCGGTTTCCGAAGCCTTGTTGATCGGCGGCGGCGTCGACAATCCGGTCGGTGAGTTCGATGCCACTATCCAGGTCATCCGGACGGGGCTGTTGGAGAAATACGGCATCACCCGCCTGGGCGTCGCCGGGCACCCGGAAGGATCGCCGGACATCAAGGATGCGGACATCGCCGCCGCCCTGGCGGAAAAGAACGCCTATGCCAAAGACACCGGGACGGACATGTACATCACGACCCAGTTCTGCTTCGAGGCCAAACCGATCATCGAATGGGATCAGCGCATCCGTGCCGCCGGCAACGAGTTGCCGATCCATATCGGCGTTCCCGGCCTGGCCACGGTTAAGACATTGATGAAGCACGCGGTCGCCTGCGGCATCGGCAATTCCATGAACTTCCTGCGCAAACAAGCGATGAACGTGACGAAGCTTATGGTGGTGAATGCGCCGGACCGTCTGGTCCGTGATCTGGCCGCCTATCACGCGACCGACCCGACATGCGGGATCGAAGTGGCGCATATGTACCCGCTGGGCGGCTTGAAGAAGACCGCCGCCTGGACCCGCGCGGTGCAGGATGGCCATTTCGACCTGAAGTCCAAGGGCGGCTTCGAGGTGACCGTTCCCATCGAATAGGACCGTCCCCCTGACACGGCGTCATTCGTTCGCGAACGGGTTCTTCGGTTGGATGATGATTTGTCCGGGTACGGTAAGGGCAGCACCGCCGTCACCGACATCCGGTCTACCCTGCGGTGATCTCCACCGAGGATAAAGGAAGCGGTAGGGGTAGGTGTAAACATGCCGCGGGCCCAGACGTCTGACGGTCGGTTCGGTGTGGCGTCGCCCCACCGCCTTCTCCACCCCATACCGCCGGAAGGCCTGCGCTTGTTCCAGGCCTTGGTACCACGCCGCGTGACTAAGCGCCGCATCCGCGGAACGGAACAGGATCAGGTCGTCGAGCACGATGACTGAAGGGGTTCCAAAGCCGCGGCGAGACGCCTGCCGCCACAGGCGATCATCACCGACAACACTGAAACGGGCCCAATCAAACAGGCCCGCCGGGAAGGCATGCCGAAACCGCTTGTGTATGTCCTTGGGGATGGGGCTGACATCGGCCGGCGCGATCCGACCATGCCAGTCGCGGATCCAATCCGCGAGACCGAGCCGTTCGCCCTGCCCTGCGCCATGCCCTGGCCAGGCGCCGGGCGCGCCGCGCCACACGGTCACGCCCGTCCCCGCCGCATCGCCGGCTTCGGCAGGCATCGGCGCCAGATACAACAGAACGCCAAACGCCGGAATAAGGCCAGGAATTCGCATCGCCGTCCCTTCGTCGGGTCTCAGATCCGACATATGGGGACGGCGGATGCGAATTTCCGCAATTACCGCTTGGCGATCGGCGGGCAGAAGGAGGTCGGCACCATCAGCTTGTTGGACTGTTCGACCAAGGCGCCCAGTTCGCGGCTTTTCATGGTGTATTCAAGCCATTCCGGATCCTGCCACATGGCGCCGCGTTTCTTTTCTCGGTCCCCGGCATTCTCGTAAACCCAGATATGGACATATTCGTTCGGGTCCCCGGTTTCGGTCGTCATGTAGACCAGGGGCTCCCCCAGACAGCGGAACTGGGCGGGCTTGCCGTATTTCTCGTACAGCGCCAAGTGCTCTTTCATGTAACCGGGCTTCACTTTGTAGGTTCTTACATCCAACAGCATGACAATCTCCCTCGCCTGTTCGGATTCGGTTTATGGTGGCCGGAAGCCTAGTCCGAACTGAAGAAGGGAGAAAGGGAATGCATCTCAAAGGTTCTTGTCACTGTGGGAAAGTGCGGTTCGAACTGGAAAGCCCCCATCCTGTTCCCTTCAACCGATGCTATTGCGAAATTTGCCGAAAAACGGCCGGCACAGGCGGTTTTGCAATCAATATCGGCGGTATCGCGGACACGATGCAGGTGTCCGGCCAGGACTTCGTGTCGGTCTATCAAGCCGCCATCCGCGACGAATCGGGAGAAGAGATCGGGCTAAGCCCGCTTCGTCGGCATTTCTGCAGCCATTGCGGAACCGCGCTATGGGCTTGGGATGACCGGTGGCCGGAACTGATCCACCCCCATGCCGGGGCAATTGATACGCCATTGCCGAAACCGCCGGAACTGGTGCATCTGATGCTTGCCTCGAAGGCCCCTTGGGTTTCCGTCGAACATGGTCCGAACGACCAATCCTATGAAGGCTACCCGGAAGAATCGCTGGAGGCCTGGCACCAACGCCTGGGTCTTGAAGCCTGACCCCTGCCAAGGCCCAGTTAGGTCCTGGAAGCCAGCAGCCTGATCCCCGCATAGGCGAAGAACAGTCCCAGACCCGCCTGGATCCATCGCCTTGCCCTGCCATAGAGCCGGATCATCGGTGCGGTCGAGAAGGCCAGCGCATAAATGCCATGGGCGGCAAGCGACATCGCACTGGTGCCCAGGACGATCGCTGTCGCGACCCAGACCGGCGAATCGACCGCCAACCCCAAGGACATGACGGCAATCCAGGTCAGCGCCGCTTTTGGGTTTGTCATCTGCACCGTCAGACCGCGCAGCCAGAAGCGAAACAGGCGGGTCGTCCCGGCGCCGTGAAGGATAGATGTCTCAATATCGTCGCGCCGGGACGCCGAGCGGAATGCCTTGAACGCCAACCAGAGCAGATAGGCCCCGCCAACGATCTTGATCACGACAAGCGCACCGGCATAGGCCGCCAACAGCGATGACAGCCCCACCGCCGTCGCCATCGCCCATAGGAACGAACCTGCCGACACGCCCGCGGCCAGCGCCAGACCCTGCCGTCTGCCGAGCGCCATGGAGGTTCCCATGATGGCCAATACATTCGGTCCGGGGCTCATCAAACCCAGGCCCGTGGCCCCGAACGCCAATAGAATGCCGGGAAGATAGTGTGTCACCGTTTCCATCACAGTCCCTCGGAAAAGAAGAATTCCGCGATGGTTAGCAGCCCCTCCCTGACACCCTTATGTCAGGAGGTGTGCAATTCAGTTCCCCAATGCCTTGTCCTTGTCGCGGCGTTTCCTGGCGTCCTGCTGGCTTTCGCCAGGCTTGGTCCGCTCGCGGACAGGCGCAGGGCGCGCGCGGTCCTGGCGCTCCTGCTGCTGACTGGCGCCGGAGGACGACGGTGCGAAACGCGGGCGTTCGGTACTTCCGCTGCTTTCCGCCTGCTTTTTCTCACGTGGCGTTTCGGCGGCAGCCGGACAGGTCAAGGCACCGAGCCCGGCAATCAGCGCCAGGACCAGGGGAATCGAACTGAATTTCAATGTCATCTTCCGGCCCCCGCGCCACATTTCCACCTCTTACAGATTGTGGTGATGGCATTAGCGCGCAACGACATGCCGGTCGCGGCCTTCCTTCTTGGCGTCATAAAGGGCGGCATCGGCCCGTTTTATCAGGTCTTCGATAACCGCATCTTCATCGGACATTGCCGCCACGCCGATACTGACCGTGAACCGGACCGTTTCTCCTCCGTCCGTGGCAACCTCCGCCGTCCGGATTTTTTCAACCAGGCGCCGTGCGACCTCCTCCGCGCGGTCTATATCGGTTTCCGGAAGCAGAATGATGAACTCCTCCCCGCCGAAGCGCGCGAGTGTATCCGTCGTCCGGAAGAAGTCCCGACAAATCGTCGTCAGTTCGACGAGGACATCGTCCCCGACCTGATGCCCGAAACTGTCATTGATACGTTTGAAATGATCCGCGTCTATCATCATGGCCGAAAGCGGATGTCGATGCCGCCTGGCGAGCTTGAAGGCTGTCTCCGCGCTTTCCAGGAATGCCCGGCGATTCAACAAGCCGGTCAGACTGTCGGTCGTTGCCAATTCGATGAGTCGGTTCTCGAATGCCTGGCGTTCGGTAATGTCGCGAACCAGGCCGACATGGAACCGCCGGTTTCTGACCGTCGCCATCCCAACGGAAACCTCGATCGGAAACTGAACCCCGTCCTTCCGCCGGCCCATCACCCGGCGTTCCCCCGCCATCAAATGGAACGCCTTTTGACTGGCTCTCTTCACAAAGCTGTCATGCTGGGCGGCATACATCTCCGGCATCAGATTGTTGACCGACTGGCCGACGATTTCCTCCGTCGTATAGCCGAACAAACCCTCCGCCGCGGCATTGAACTCCTGGATGGTACCTGCCTGATTGATGACGATCACGCCTTCGCGCGTCGTGTCCAGAAAAATGCGTAAGCGTTTTGCGCTTTCGACGGCCTGCGCCCTGTTCCGCTGATATCCGAAAACGCCGGCGGCCATGACCAGGGACAAGACCAGTCCCGCCACTTCGACATATACCAGATGATCTTGAGAGGACCTCCATCCGTTGACCGGATAGGCAGCAGCGACCCAAACACCACCCGGAACGTTCATGCTTTGCCGAACGGAATCTATTTCGAACAGATCCACATCACCGAGGAACACCTCGCCTTTTTCCCCGACACCGTCCTTCCCGCGAATAGCAAACCGCACGCCGTTGACTTCGGCGGCAAGACCGATTTCGGACAGGAAACTCTCCATATCCATGACCAGGCTTAGAATGCCCCAGTAACTGCCATCCGGCAGAATCACAGGAGTTCGGCTTATCAGGCCCGAGCCCCCCTGTTTCAGCTTCACCGGCCCGGCCAGCACAGTGGTACCCGCGTCGATCGCCTCTTTGACGGCAGGCCATTGCTCAACCAGATCCGGATAGTACAAGCCAAGCGCCGCTTCATTTCCCTCGATCGGGTATATGTGCTGAATTCTATTGTCCGGCGCGACGCCGATATTTCTAAGATGTCTGCCGAATTGGTACACGGCCTCCATCGCGGCTTCCATTCGGTCCTGATACCGGTCCCCCATTGCCGAGACATAGGCGACAAGGCCGTTGGCCAGGAAGACATTCGCGTTCAACTCGGCATCGATCCGCCGAACCATCGTGGCCAGCCGTTGCTGAACCCTGTTACGCTCGATCTGTTCGAGGCGATCGCGTTCGGTTTCCACCGCGAAATGCACGACCGAGGCCAGTCCCACAAAAACGGCCACAGCCAACAATACCGGGGCAAATCGGGAAAATGGATTTGGCTGAACACCGTCCATATCGAGCTTTGGGCCCTCGGCAATCATTGATCCCGAAATCGGACGTCACGTATTCGTCGCGACGAAGCCCCAGGATTGCGACCAGTCCATCAGTTCCACTTTATATATATTATAAACTTCGTAAGTAAGGAAGGTCGTTTGCAGCCGTTACACAGGCTTATGGGAGACGGGTTGCGGGTTATGGGTCTCCGGCCCACCGCACATACCAGACCAGAGCCGCAAGAATCATGGTGCCCCCGGCAAGACTGCGCAGGGACGGTATTTCGGTCAGAAGCACCCAGGCAAGAAGCGGCGCCATGGGTGTCTCCATGACGCTGAGCAACGCGGTTTCGGACGACGGCAGCAATCTGGCGCCGGCAACCAGGGCCACGCCGGCCATGGCAAAACACAGCCCGAACGCCGTCAGCAGCGGGATCTCGCCGGGCGACGCATCGATGGGATCGGAAAACACCAAACCGAACGGCAGGAGCATCAGGCTGCTCAGCACCACCGGGCCGACCGCGGGGGTATCCGGGTATCGACGATACAGCACCATCACGCTCGCCATGCAGACCGTCATCCACAGGGCGAGGAGATCACCGCGCAAAGAAGCGACCGGCGTCGGTGCGCCGAAGATCACCGCGACACCGCCCAGGGCCGCCAGCGCCGCAATCAGGCACCGCCGGGACGGCCTTTCCCCGATAGCTGCCCAGGCAACCAAGGCTGCCAGGAACGGCGACGCCGTGTAGATCAGCGTCACATTCGCGACGGTCGTCGCCTTGAAAGCCGGAATGAAGGCCGCACTGCCGAGACTGGATAGACAAGCGGCGGCCAGTCCGCTCCATCCCATGCGCAACAGCTGATCCAGCAACCTGCCCCGCACCCCCAGGAAAACCGACAGGAACACGGCGGCGACCAAGCCCCGCCAAAACAGGATCGTCCAGGCATCGGAGGGGATCAACTTCGTGAAAACGCCCGCGGATGCGAACAGAACCGCCGACCCGACCACCAATGAGACACCCCTGATCCGACCAGCATTTTCCGCCCCGATGAACATCCTGCCCCCCCTGCTCCGCCCATTGCCGGAAGCAGGCATACACACACCATCCTGACAGCTTAGTGTCAGCAGTGGCATGATACGGTCGCTGAAGACTACCGAGGTTTTTTGCAGGGAGTTCGCCATGCGGCGCGCCGACCGACTGTTCGAGATCATTCAACTGCTGCGCCAGGCCCGCGGCCCGATGACCGCGGCCGACCTGGCGGCGGGGCTGGAGGTAAATATCCGGACGGTGTATCGGGACATCGCGGCGCTGCAGGGCATGCGCGTCCCGATCGAAGGGGCCGCCGGCATCGGGTATGTCATGCGCCGGGGATACGACCTTGCCCCGTTGATGTTCGATGTCGACGAGGTAGAGGCCATCGTTGTCGGGCTGGGACTGCTGGCCCGCACGGGCGATATCGGCCTGCAAGCGGCCGCCGGGCGGGCCAACGCCAAAATCGCGGAAATCCTGCCGGAGGCGCGCCGGGACGAGGTGGAGGGCAAACACCTGGCGGTCTCGGATTGGGGGGCGGCCCCGCCGGACCTGATCGACATGGCGTCCGTGCGCAAGGCCCTGCGCCAAAACCTGGCCCTTCGCATCATCTATCAGGACGAGACCGGGGCGGAAACGGACAGGGTGATCCTGCCCGTCGCGCTTGTCTATTACGTCCAGGTCGCCGTACTGGCCGCATGGTGTAGGCTGCGCGGCGGATTCCGCCACTTCCGGATCGACCGGATTCAAAGCCTTGAGACCCTGCCGGAGGATTTCCGGCGCGAGGCCGAGGACCTTCGCCGGGACTGGGAAGCCGCACGGGCGGCGGAGAAGACGCCAAACTGAGCCACGAGCCTCCACGCACGATCGTTCAAGACCCGGTTCGGCCGCTCTGACATGCTGCCGGCTGCATCTATTGATGCTCGGGCCATAGAAGCTCGAGCGATAGAGATCAGGGCCACGGAGTTTGGATCATGGCGGAAAATATCTTCGTGTTGCTGCTTGCGGCCCTGCCCTTGATGGGCAGTCCCGGCCCCGCGACGCTGAGCAGCGCGGCGGCCGGGTCGGCCTATGGCGTCGCCCGCAGCATCCCCTATGTGGTCGGCATCTGGCTGGGCACGGCCACCGTGTTGACCATCATCGCCACCGGCCTGACCGGCATTCTGTTCACCGTGCCGGGTTTGATGCCCGTTCTGACCGTCGCCGCCGCGGGCTATATCCTGTATCTCGCCTATCGGATCGCGACCGCGCCGGTTCTGTCCGAAGGTGAGGAAAACGGCTCCTCACCCGCCTTCGCCGGCGGGTATCTGCTGGCAATCGCCAATCCCAAAGCCTATGCAGCCCTCGGCGCGGTGTTGAGCAGCGTGATCGTTATCGACAACGCGCCGATCCAGGATGCCGCGGTCAAACTGATCGTGCTCTCCACGGTGATCGTGGTGGTGAACGCCACCTGGCTGGTGCTGGGCGCGGGGCTTTCCCGGATGCTGCGCCACCCGACCGCGGGCCGGGCCGCTAATATCCTATTCGCGCTGTTGCTGGTCGGTTCGGTCGCCATGGCCTTCTTGCGGTGAGACCGGCGATGCCGTCACCGTCAAGAAAGCATTGAACCATTGGCCACTCGCCAGCACCGCAGAGCGTGCTACCATCCCCGCAACGATAAAGACACGATGCTCAGGGAGACCAGACAATGGCCAAGATCAACATTCAGTTCACGCTCTTCTCCGCCTTCTATTCGCCGCTGATTTCCACCATGTCCGGCGGGTTCCTGGCAGAGGAAGGGCTGGAACCGGAATGGTCGGTGTCGCCCCCCGGCGTGACGGCAATCGAATCCCTGAAGAATGGCAGCGCGCATGTAGTGCAATCGGCGCTGAGTCAGGCCTTCGGACCGCTGAACAAGGGCGAGGTCCCGCCGGCCGTGCATTTCGCGCAGGTCAACGAGATGGACGGGTTCTTCCTTACCGGGCGGGAACCGGACCCGGACTTCGCCTGGAAAAAGCTGGAAGGCGCAGAAGTGGTTCTGTTCGGCGGCGGCCAGCCGCTGGCCATGTTCAAATATGCCTGCCACAAGGCCGGCATCGACTTCGCCAAGATCAAGGCGATCCATCCGGGCAACGCAGCCGATATCGATGCCGCCTTCCGGGCGGGAGAAGGAACCTATGTGCAGCAGCAGGGTCCCTTCCCGCAGCAATTGGAGGCGGACGGGATCGGCCATGTGGTCGCGCAGGTCGGCAAGCAGATCGGGCCCTGTGGATTCTCAAGCCTGGCGACGACCCGCGACTGGCTCGAAACCGACATGGCCAAGGCCTTCACGCGCGCCTACATCAAGACCCGTCGCTATATGAACGAGACGCCCGCGGCGGAAATCGCCAGGACGGAGAAACCCTATTTCCCGAAAATCGACGAGGCGGTCCTGGCCAAGTGCATCGAGGCGTACCAGAAGCTCGGCACCTGGACGCCGCATATCGAGATCACGAAAGAGGCCTATGAGGCGACCTTGGACATCTTCGCCTATAATGGCGTGATCACCGAGCGCTTCGCCTACGATCAGGTCTGCGCCCTGCCGCCGAAGGTCTGACCCCCGATGGTCTGCCCCCCGATGGTCTGACCGTGGCAGGTGCGTCTCCCACTGTGACGTCCCGGCATCTGGCAGAGTTGGGTGGGATCTGACCACCCAGCCAGCTTGCCGCCCCCTTCAGAAGCCACATCAACAATCGCGTTTTACGATTCCGCCTCAATCGGTTGCCGGCGACACCGGACTCATTTTCCCAAGACAGCAAGCGCGGCTTAGGAGGCTTCAATCCGCTCACCGGCAGGTGTCATTTTTTCGATGGCAATTGATGGTGCGCCGCAACATTCTGGCCGGAGCGGCCGTTGGAACCGGTCGAATTCGTTCACCCTGAACGCTGTTGGAGAAACGTGCGCGTGTCCATTTCCTCCTTGAACTATGACACTCTTTTCCTGACCGTCGACTGGGCCGATGCGCCCCCGTCCCGCCATGCGCTGATCTGGCTACGGGACCATGATCCAATGGGTTTTCATCCCGAAACCGGTGAGCGAGTCTTCGACCTGCTCTCCATTCCGGAAGAACCGCATCTGGTTGCCAGCAGTGTCGTCGAAAACGGCAACGCAATCACGCTGACCTGGGAAGACGGCCATGTCACGCGGTTCGACAGTGAATTCCTGCGCAAGCAGTTTCAGGAAAAAGGACGCCGCGCCGCCGCACCGGTCATTCCTGAGAGTTGGGACGGTAGTTTCGCTAAACGCCTGCCGCGGCACGAGCACGACGCCATCCTGGACGATGACAACGCCTTGCTCGCATGGTTGGAGGACATTGCACGCTGGGGCCTCACGGTGGTCGAGAACACACCTCCGGAAGTCGGCCTTCTGGAGGCGCTTTGCCGGCGCATCGCGCATTTGCGAGAAACCAATTTCGGAAAGGTGTTTGAGGTACTCTCGAAGCCGAATCCGACCAACCAGGCCTATACGGCCGAAGCTCTACCGCTCCACACCGACCTTGCGAACCAGGAAACACCGCCCGGTTTCCAGTTTCTTCACACCCTGCGGAACGAGGCGGAAGGCGGCGTTTCGATTTTCGCCGACGGCATTCGTATGGCCGAAGACCTTCGCGCCAGCAACCCGGACGCCTATCGCCTGCTGAGGGATGTCGCTATCCCAAGCCGCTATTTCGACGACGACTGCGATATCCGCTACAGCCGGCCTGTTGTACGAGAGGACGCCCGCGGCGAGCCGGTAGAAGTCAATTGGAACCGGCATCTGACCGATGTCCTGGATTTGGACCCGGAAGAGTCCGTTGCCTACTATCGCGCCTACCGTGCCTTCCTCGCATTGACCTACGACCCGAAGTACCGGTTCGACTTGAAGAGCCGTCCTGGCGATGTCTTCGCCTTCAATAACCGCCGCACGCTTCACGGTCGCACCGCTTTCGACCCCAATACCGGGGCACGGCATTTGCGCGGCTGCTATGTGGATTGGGCGGATATGATGGGAAGAATACGCGTCCTCCAGAACCGTCTGGCAACGCGACAGGCGCGCTGAGACACCAAATGAAGAACACGGAATAGTGATTCCGCACCAAGCACTTGGAGCGGAGATCGGACTCAATACCTCAATAGCGAAAAATCACTTCAATCCGCGCAGGAACTCGATCACTTCGCCGTCGAAGTAATCGCGGTGAAAATCCGCGTCATGGCCAATGGATTCCGCCAGCAGGGTCCGGTATTCGGCGCGCGGCAGTTCGATGGCGCCGAAGTTTTCCAGATGGCGGGTCACGAACTGGCTGTCCAGCAAGGTGTAGCCGCCGCGGGTCAGGCGGGCGACCAGATGGACGAGGCCGACCTTGCTGGCATCCCGCGCCCGACTGAACATGCTTTCCCCGAAAAAGGCCCCGCCCAGCGACACGCCGTAAAGGCCGCCGACAAGTTCCCCCTTGTCCCAGACTTCCACCGAATGGGCGTGGTCCATGCGATAGAGCGAGGTGTAGAGCGTCAGGATCTTGTCGTTGATCCAGGTCCGCGGCCGGCGGGACGTCATCTCCGCGCAGCCCTCCATCACCTCTTCAAAAGCGTGATCGAAGGTCACATGGTAACGGCCTTGCCGAACCGTCTTGGCCAACCGCCGCGGCACATGGAAACGGTCGAAGGGCATCACGCCCCGCATGCGCGGATCGATCCAGAACAAATCCGGATCGTCCCGGTCCTCCGCCATCGGGAAAACCCCGATCGCATAGGCCCGCAGCAGCATATCCGGTGTCAGATCAAGCGGTTCCATGGCGCCCCGTTGCGTATCGGCGCCACTCTTGTCGGCCCTACCCCGCCAAAGCCTGATGCCCGGAGGAGAGAAACCGCTACTTGAGACCCATCCAGCGTTCCAGCCAGTGGATGTCGTAGTCGCCGTTGATGAAAGCTTGCTCTATAATGATACGTTCATGCAAGGGAATCGTCGTCTTGATTCCGCCAATGACATATTCTTCCAAGGCCCGCCGCAACCGCATCAGACACTCGTTGCGGGTATTGCCGTGCACGATCAGCTTGGAAATGAGGCTGTCGTAATACGGGGGTATGGAATAGCCGGAATAGAGGTGCGAATCGACGCGAACGCCCAACCCGCCCGGCGCATGATAATCCGTGATCCGGCCCGGCGACGGCGCAAAGGTTTCCGGATTCTCGGCCGTTATGCGGCATTCGATCGCGTGGCCGCTGAACGCGATGTCTTCCTGCTTGATCGCCAGCGGCGCGCCCGTGGCGACCCTGATCTGCTCGCGCACAAGATCGATCCCGCAAATCATCTCGCTGATCGGGTGTTCGACCTGCAGGCGGGTATTCATCTCGATGAAGAAGAACTCGCCGTCCTCGTACAGGAACTCGATGGTACCGGCGCTTCGGTAGTTCATTTTCGACAAGGCGTCCGTGACGGTCTTGCCGATTTTCTCACGCTCAGCGGCGTTCAGCGCCGGGCTGGGCGCTTCCTCGACCACTTTCTGGTGGCGTCGCTGCAGCGAGCAGTCGCGCTCCCCCAGATGGATGCAGTTGCCTTGCCCGTCGGCCAGGACCTGCACCTCGATATGGCGCGGATGCCCCAGATAACGTTCCATGTAAACGGCATCGTCTCCGAAGGCCGCCTTGGCTTCGGTCCGGCACAGCGACAGCGCTTCCGACAGCCGGTCCATGCTCTCGGCCACCTTCATGCCACGCCCGCCACCGCCGGCCGCGGCCTTAACGATCAGCGGAAAGCCGACTTCCTTGGCGACGGCGAAGGCTTCCTCGTCCGTCTCGATACCGCCGTCGGATCCGGGCACGACCGGTATCCCGATCTCCCGCGCCTTTTCCTTGGCGGCAATCTTGTCGCCCATGATGCGGATGTGTTCCGGCGTCGGCCCGATGAAGACATGGCCGTGCTCTTCCACCATCTCGGCGAAATCGGCATTCTCTGCCAGGAAACCGACCCCCGGATGCACTGCATCCGCGCCGGTGATATTCGCCGCCGACAGGATCGCGGCCATGTTCAGATAGCTGTCCTTGGGCGCCGGCGGACCGATACAGACCGCTTCGTCAGCCAGGCGCACATGCATGGCATCGGCATCGGCGGTCGAATGGATCGCCACCGTCTGAATGCCCATTTCCTTGCAAGCCCGGTGGATTCGCAGTGCGATTTCCCCCCGGTTGGCGATCAGAACCTTATCGAACACGCCCGCCTCCGCTCATCAATCCGTGCACAGTGCCGCAAGCCGCCCCAGGCCTATTCCAGAACAACCAGCGGCTGGTCGAATTCGACCGGTTCCGAGTCGTCCACCAGGATGGCGGTCACCTTGCCGGCGCGCGGCGCGGGGATCGGGTTCATGACCTTCATCGCCTCGACGATCAACAGTGTCTGGCCCTGGGTCACCGTATCGCCGACAGATATGAAGGCGGGGCTGCCCGGCTGCGGGCTCATATACACGGTGCCGACCATCGGCGACTTTACGGCGCCCGGATGATCCGACGGCGCGGCCGCCGCAGCGACCGGAGCCATGGCCGCGGGCGCGGCCGGCGCGGCGACGGGCGCGGCAGCGACATGCGTGACCGCCTGTGCCGTGCCGCCCTTGGACAATCTGAGGGTCTGGTCGCCCACCGTCACTTCGACTTCGGTCAGCCCCTTCTTTTCCATCAGGTCTGCCAGGACATCGACCAGATTCGTATCAACCGTCAGCTTCGCCATTTTGTCGGAACCCGTTTTCATTCCAGTGTTTCGCAGCTTATCTAGCGGCTTCGGCCCGCCACTTCCATCCTAACTTTCGCAGCGCGGTAAGAATACCGGCCTATTCCGCCGCCATTCGGGCCAGCGCCTGAATGCCCAGCACATAACCATGCGCGCCAAGCCCGCAGATCATACCGACCGCGACCGGGGTCAGGTAGGAATGATGCCGAAAACTTTCGCGCTTATGGATATTGGACAGATGCACCTCGATCGTCGGTGTCTCGGCCGCAGAGATCGCATCCCGCAATGCCACGGAGGTATGCGTATAGGCCCCCGCATTGATGACGATCCCGTCGAACTCGGTCCGCGCTTCGTGGATCCAGCCCACCAACTCGCCTTCCATGTTCGATTGCCGGCAATCCGCGGTCCAGCCGACATCCTTCGCCGCCTCGACACAGATACCGTCCAGATCCTCCAGCGACATCGTGCCGTAGATCTCCGGCTGTCGCAGGCCGAGCATGTTCAAATTGGGTCCGTTCAAGACCAGGACCTTCTTTTGCGCCATTGCGCCCCTCCCAAATCTTCCCGTCCGGGCTTGTTACAACAAAGACCGTCCGCGGCGGCCTTTGTGTGACCGTTCGCGTCAAACTGTTCTAGGGGAGAGTCCCTTTGTAAACAATGCGGGCAAACAAAACCGGAGGGGACAATGCTCTGGCGCAGGGGGCTCACTCCGCGGCGAAACGGCCCCCGATCAGCACGAACTGCTCCATGACTTTGCAGTTCCCGGGGTCCAGCACCCGTCGGCTGCCGGTCGCCGGATTGGTGACGGTAAATGTCTCAAGTGTTTGTCTGTTCAGAAGCCCCAGATCGAGGCGTGCTTGAATCAGCCGCAACATCGCGCCATAGGACACCCAATGGGCAAAGGTTTCCGGCGAGTCGACGGGGCCGTCGGCCGCGAAGATCGAAGAAGAGGACGTGCCGGCCAAGGAGAGGCGAAGACGCCCGCCCGTATCCTCCACCGTCTGACCGCTGGCTTCCAGTTCCCGGCGCAAGGCCGCGCGGAACTCCGACGTCGTCCTATCGAAATCGAGCGTCCGGTAGTCGCCATCCGTTCCATCGGCGGTGACTGTCAGACAGGTCACTTCAAGCGGCACCAGAGGGGCCCGCCACAATTCCACAGCGGCGAACCACAACCCTGCCGCGAGGCAGGCAACCACAACGGTGGCGATGCGCACGCGCCGGACCCGTCCCCCTTCCCCGAAGACCTTCATGCGAAAATCACCCGCGTCAAACCGGTTGCGCCCCTCACCCGGACTCTAGCATCGTCGATTGGAAAGCTGGAACGGCATTAGACGGCAATCGGTACAAATCAGCGTAACCCCGGAAAACAGGCCGCAATGGTCGTCTTGGTCGGGACCTGTCTGTCTTGAGACGGTTATTGGGCCGGCTCGGCCGGGGCGGCGTCCAACGGTTCGGATGCCACGCATTCCTTGACCCAGACATCGTAGACCGGGTGCTCCACCGCCGACAGTGCCGGGCTCGAAGCGAACATCCAACCGGTAAAGAGCGTCACCGGCCGTTCATCGGGCCGAACCTCTATGACCTCCAGGAAAGCGGCCGATTCCGGCGGCTCCTCGGGCGGTCTGCGGTCGCAGGCGCGCAACCGTATCCGCAACGCGCCGAAGGCGACCTCTTCCTCGAGCGCGATTTCAAAGGTCGAGATCCGGGCGGTGACCTTGTCCAGGCCCTGCATGATCACCTTGTCGCCCGGGAAGGCGAACGCCGCGGCGGACACGCCGATCCCCGTGCAAAAAACCGCTGCAAATACTGTGACTGTCGAAGGTTTCAGGAATCGCATGGTCAGGATCAATCAGGCCGGTTTATGCGCAAGGAAGCGAAGGCGGACGTAATCGGCGATCCAGACGCCGTTCTCGTCACGCAATATGGGATCTAGGGCCGACCGCACATCTTCGATGATACCGGCGCGCTCCTCTTCCGGCGCAGCCATCAGGAAGCTCTCACAGAACGTCCAGAGCCAACCTTCGATATCACCTGGCAGCGGCGTGGGGCGGTCGATCAGTTTGATGCTCTCGACCGTGAAGCCTTGGTCCTCCAGTCGGGCGCGCTGGTCGACCACGCCTGGAAAGGTCCAGGGATCCATCGCGTCAGCATCGAAGCCGCGCGCGGAAAGCGCGGTTCGCACCGCCCGCCGGATTTTGCCGACATTGTCGCCGCCGCCCATTTCGCAGGCGAACCGGCCGCCCGGTTTCAAGGCGCGCCAGACACCGTCGATCACGGCGGACTGGTCCGGCATCCAATGCATGGCGGCATTGGACAGGACCAGGTCGAATTCATTCTGGAAAGTCAGCTTCTGCCCATCCATCACATGGGCGTCGAGGCCACGCTCCCGCGCGGCTTCGATCTGATCCGCGCTGAAATCGACCCCGACCACGGTACAGCCGAGCGCGACGATCTCCTCGGTCAGCACACCATCGCCGCAGCCCAGATCCAGGACACGTTCGCCTGCGACCGGCGCGGCCATTTCCAGAACCGGACGGCCGAGTTTCGGAACGAAGCCGGCATTCGTCTGATAACGGGACGGGTCCCATTTCTGGGTTACCTGCTGCCCTGTATCGCCCACCCCTGTATCGCCCACCATGGAACCACCCCGCCGCTGGGGGCCGCACCATCCGCGGCCCGGGTTTGCAGTGACTACTGATCGATATCCTGATCGGTCACCAGAAAGATGACCTTGCCCAGCAGTTCTTCAAGAGCGACCACATCCTTGGTCTGCGTGATCTCCTCACCGTTCTTGAGCAGGGTGGAGGAACTGCCCGGATCGATCTTCAGGTATTTCCCGCCCAGCAATCCACTGCTGGACACGGACGCGGTCGAATCCTCCGGCACCTTGATCGTATCCTTGACCGAGATTTTGACGACCGCCTGATAGAGTTCCGGGTCGATATATTGATCGATGACAGCGCCGACCTTCACACCGCCAATCCGCACATCCGATCCGACGGTCAACCCGTCCACCGCGTAGAACTTGCCGATCAGTTCATAGCCGCTGGTCGGTTTGATATCCGTGGTATTGTAGGCAAGGACCATGAAGACGGCCGCCACCAGAAGCACGACGGCCCCCAACACGGTTTCTATGGCGCTGCGTTTCATCGAAATTCCTTTCAAGTCCGTCGCTTGTAACGGCCCCTTAATCTGCTTGCCGCGCTTCCTTGGCCGCACGCCTCTTCGCTTCCGCCGCCAGAATCACTTTCTCAAGCAATTCCTCGAAGATCACGGAATCCTGGACATATTCGAACTGGTCGCCGGGCTCCAACATGTCCAACTCGCCGCCCGGGGCGATCTTGACGAACTTGCTGCCGAACACCCCGTCGCTGACGATCATCGCCACCGAATCGAGCGGCAGTTCGATCCCGTCCCTGACGGATATCGTCAATATCGCGTTATTGGTTTCCGGATCGAAATCCGTGCGGGTCACCTTACCCACGGTGAGCCCCGCGAGCATCACGTTGCTACCCTCGACGATACCGTCGATCGACCGGAACTTCGCGGTCAGTCGGTATCCGTCTTCAGCGCTGCCGGGGCGGTCGGACAAATAACCGTAGACCATATAGGTCACGATGACCCCGATGACCGCGGCCCCCACCAATATGTTGTTCTTGTCTGATTTAAGAAGCATCTGCGCGCCGTTTGCCGGTAACGGCCGGGCCCAAGCCCGGCCCTTCCCTATTCGGGCATCCAGGCTTCGTAATCGCCGGTGGCATGGTCACGCTTGCCGCCCTGCAACGTGTGGCCCGGCGGGCGGTATGCCGCCGCGGTACCGGTCGGATTCGGCGCATGGTCCCGCAACCAGGCATATTTCTTACCGCGGTCCTTGGCCGGCAGATCGTTGATCGTGTAGTGCAGCCAGGCGTGGAACTCCGGCGGCACCCGGCTCGCCTCGTCACCGCCGCGCGCATAGACGACCCAGCGCCGGCGACGGCCGGATGCCGGCGCCTTACGGGCCTGATAATAGACATTTCCATATTCGTCTTCGCCCACACGCTCGCCGTTCAGCCAGGTGATGACGCGGGTGATTGCGTTCGCCATGAGTGTATCCGAAGCCGTTGTCTCGAATGAGCGGCGAATATGGCCCAAGCCCCCACCTCTGTCCAGCCACCGAGCCTTCGTTGGACCGCCTACGGCTTGCGGCACCGACAAGGTAAGTGCGCACCGGCCTGTCCGGGCAGGATATAGGGCCGAAAATTCATCTGAAATGCCGCATGGAGCGACCGCCAAGCGATCGATTTTGCCCCGATTCCATGTGCGGCAACACCAGAATCCAAATACCGCCGCCACGCCGATATTCAGTTTCTCTTCGCGTTACTTCGGCTTTACTTGCTGTAGGCCGCAGTTTTCCTTGGCGAAGAAGATTATCGCAAGAAAAAAGTGCCGCGGTGGGGGTGATTTACTGTTGCGCGCCTATCCAGATGATGTATCCTTCCCGACGAGCCAACACAAGATATAGCGGCGGCGCTTGAAACAAAAGCGTAAAAGTTCGCCCCATCGCGTGGATCGGCACAAGTGATTGATAGGGTTAACAGTTTTCCGCCCAGCCACCTTAAGGGGCTGTTCGGGCCGGGTTCAGGTCGGGTCGAAGAGGTCGTCACCTCCGTCTGAACCGGGCCCCATCCAGGGGCGGAAACAGGGGCAATTTGGGAGAGATCTGGCATGCGTATTGAGCGGCGTTTCACGAAAGTCGGCGAGTCACCCTATGAAGGTATCGAGTTCCGGCTGACGACGAGCGAGATTCGCAATCCCGACGGCACGGTCGTTTTCAAACTGGAAAATGTCGAAGTGCCAACGTCCTGGAGCCAGGTCGCCGCCGACGTTCTGGCCCAGAAGTACTTCCGCAAGGCCGGCGTCCCCGCCAAGTCGAAGCCGGTGAAGGAAAAGGATGTCCCCTCCTGGCTGTTCCGCCGCGTTCCCGATGAAGACGCCATGGCGGATATGGAAGAGGAAGACCGCTTCGGCTCCGAAATCTCCGCGACCCAGGTTTTCGACCGCCTGGCCGGCGCCTGGACCTATTGGGGCTGGAAGGGCGGCTATTTCGATGCCGAGGACGACGCCCGCGCCTATTACGACGAAATGCGCTACATGCTGGCGAAGCAGATGTCGGCGCCGAACAGCCCGCAATGGTTCAACACAGGCCTGCACTGGGCCTATGGAATCGATGGCCCGGGCCAGGGCCACTACTATGTCGACTATCGCACCGGCAAACTGACGAAGTCGAAATCCGCCTACGAGCATCCGCAGCCCCATGCCTGCTTCATCCAGTCCGTGAAGGACGATCTGGTGAATGAAAACGGCATCATGGACCTTTGGGTGCGTGAGGCGCGGTTGTTCAAATACGGCTCCGGCACCGGCACGAACTTCTCCGCCATCCGCGGCGAAGGCGAACGCCTGTCGGGCGGCGGCAAGTCCTCCGGCCTGATGTCCTTCCTGAAGATCGGCGACCGCGCCGCCGGCGCCATCAAGTCCGGCGGCACCACCCGGCGCGCCGCCAAGATGGTCGTCGTCGACATCGACCATCCGGATGTCGAGGACTTCATCGACTGGAAGGTGAAGGAAGAGCAGAAGGTCGCCTCCATCGTCACCGGCTCAAAGCTGCACGCCAAACACCTGAACGCGATCATGGCGGCCTGCCACGCCGGCGGCGCCGAGGGCGACGCCGCCTTCGACCCGAAGGTGAACCCGGTCCTGAAACAGGAAATCCGGGCCGCCCGGAAAGCGTTGATCCCGGAAAACTATGTTCAGCGCGTCATCCAGTTCGCGCGCCAGGGTTATACCGGCATCGAATTCCCGACCTATGACACCGACTGGGATTCGGAAGCCTATCTGACGGTCAGCGGCCAGAACGCGAACAATACCGTGCGACTGACGAACGACTTCCTGGAAGCGGTCGAAAAGCATGACGATTGGAACCTCACTTCCCGCCGGGACGGAAAGGTGACCAAGACGCTGAAGGCCGACGAGCTCTGGGAAAAGATCGCGCATGCCGCCTGGGCCAGCGCCGATCCGGGCACGCAGTACGATACGACCATCAACGAATGGCATACCTGCCCGAATTCGGGTCGGATCAATGCGTCCAACCCGTGTTCCGAATACATGTTCCTGGACGATACGGCCTGTAACCTGGCCTCGTTGAACCTGATGACCTTCCGCAAGGAGGATGGGTCCTTCGACGTTCCGATGTTCGAACATGCGGTCCGCCTGTGGACCATCGCGTTGGAAATCTCGGTCCTGATGGCGCAGTTCCCGTCCAAGGAAATCGCGGATCTTTCCTACAAGTTCCGTACCCTGGGCCTCGGCTATGCCAATATCGGCGGCCTGCTGATGGCCTCCGGCCTCAGCTACGACTCGGAAGAAGGCCGCGCGCTGTGCGGTGCCATCACCGCCCTGATGACCGGCGTCGCCTACAAGACGAGCGCGGAAATGGCCGGCGAGCTTGGCCCCTTCCCGGGGCATGCGGAAAACGCGGACGCCATGCTGCGCGTCATGCGCAACCATAAGAACGCGGCGCTCGGCAACCGCGACGGCTACGAAGGTCTGTCGATCCCGCCGGTTCCGCTCGACACCAAGAATTGCCCGCAGGCCGATCTGGTCGAAGCGGCCGGTCGCTCCTGGGTCGACGCGGTTCGCATGGGCGAGGAACACGGATACCGCAACGCCCAGTCCACGGTGATCGCGCCGACCGGCACGATCGGTCTGGTCATGGACTGCGACACGACCGGGATCGAGCCCGACTTCGCGCTGGTGAAGTTCAAGAAGCTCGCCGGCGGCGGCTATTTCAAGATCATCAACCGCACGGTTCCCGAAGCCTTGTCGACGCTGGGCTATTCCGAAAAGGAAACCAGCGACATCATCCGTTACGCGGTCGGCAACGGCACGCTGAAGAACGCGCCGAAGATCAACCACAACAGCCTGCGTGAGCGCGGTTTCGACGAGGAAGACCTAGCCAAGCTGGAAACGGCCCTGGCCAGCGCCTTCGACATCAAATTCGCCTTCAATAAATGGACGCTGGGCGAGGAACTCTGCATTGACCGTCTGGGCTTCACGCAGCAACAGCTGGACGATTTCAGCTTCGACATGCTGTCGGCCATGGGCTTCAGCAAGAAGGATATCGACGAGGCGAACGTCTATTGCTGCGGGGCCATGACCCTGGAAGGCGCGCCGCATCTGAAGTCGGAACATCTTCCGGTCTTCGATTGCGCCAATCCCTGCGGGCGGAACGGCAAGCGGTTCCTGTCGACCGACAGCCACATCCTGATGATGGCGGCCGCGCAGCCGTTCATCTCCGGCGCGATTTCCAAGACCATCAACATGCCGAATTCGGCGACGGTCGATGAATGCAAGGAAGCCTATCTGTTGAGCTGGCGCCTGGGCCTGAAAGCGAACGCATTGTATCGCGACGGCTCGAAGCTCAGCCAGCCCCTCTCGGCGGCCCTGTTCGACGACGCGGAAGAGGACGATCTGGAAGAGGTGATGGAAGCGCCGGCCGCGGCCGCCGCGCCGGTCATCGCGGAAAAGATCGTCGAGCGGATCATCGAACGCGTCTCCGAACGCCGGAAGATGCCGCATCGCCGCAAGGGCTATACCCAGAAGGCGATCGTCGGCGGCCACAAGGTCTATCTGCGGACCGGCGAATACGAGGACGGTTCGATCGGTGAGATCTTCATCGACATGCACAAGGAAGGCGCCGCCTTCCGGTCGCTGATGAACAACTTCGCCATCGCGGTTTCCATCGGCCTGCAATACGGCGTGCCGCTGGAGGAATTCGTCGACGCTTATACCTTCACCCGGTTCGAGCCCTCGGGCATGGTCGAAGGCAACGAAGCGATCAAGATGGCGACGTCGGTGCTCGATTACATCTTCCGCGAATTGGCGATCAGCTATCTGGCGCGGGAAGATCTGGCCCATGTGCCCCCGGGCGGCATGCTTCCCGACTCCATGGGCGGCGGCGAGAAGGAAGGCCAGGCACCGGAGGAGTTCGGCGCGGCGATGGAAGCGATCCAGAAAGTCGCGTCGCACGGCTTCGTCCGCAAATCTTCCCTTTCGGTCTATTCAGGCGGCAAATCGGCGCCCAAGACCGCCGCAACGGGCGGGTCGTCCCCCGTATCCATGAGCGGCAAAGGCGCCGGCGGCACGGCCAGCGCCGTGGAAGTTGTAAAAACGGAGACGACCGTTGCCGTAGAGGTAGACGAGGAGACCCGAATCGCGGTTGATGATCGATTAGATCAAGTACGCATGGCTAGAGCCAAGGGTTACGAGGGCGATTCCTGCGGGGAATGCGGAAACTTCACCCTCGTCAGGAACGGCACCTGCATGAAGTGCGTCACCTGTGGCGCGACGAGCGGGTGTTCGTAGGGCCGGGGTTCCTCATCCCGGCACGGTGCTCCCTGTGACTAGGCCCCGGCTTTTGCCGGGGCCCTTTTCTAGTTGAGCCTCCACTTTACAAAACACCTGTCTTATCCCGCCTCAGGGCGCGCCGCCTTGCGGCCCTCGCAATGGACTGTGCCGAACCTGCAAAACATCTGTCCGGTCAAACAGCTACCAGCACCGGGCGGCGCGGCTTATACTCATGCGAAACTTCGTGGCGATGCCTTTCCGGTCATGGAAACGACACCGTCACGCGGGCAAGAAAAAGAACGCCTTTTGGCATTTCACGGAAAGACCGGCCGCAACCCCGATGCCCCCGACGCAGCAAGGTACACCCCGGACATCAGTCGACCTGCAGGCGCCGGATCTCTCAGCCTATCGGCGCGGCAATACCGGTATTCCCTATTACCATCGTTTCACATCCGGTGCGGCGGGGCCGACGGTGACGGTCAACGCCCTTACCCATGGCAACGAGATCTGCGGCGCCATCGCGCTCGATCGTCTGTACCGGACCGGGTTTCGTCCGACAAAAGGCACATTGCTTCTGGGGTTCGCGAATATCGAGGCCTATGAGACCTTCAACCCCGCCAACCCGGTCCAGGCCCGTTACCTGGACGAGGATTTCAACAGGCTGTGGTCGAAGGAGGTCCTGGATGGGCCGCGTCAAAGCCGTGAACTCGTGCGCGCGCGGGCGATCCGTCCGCTGATCGACGAAACCGATCTGCTACTGGATATTCATTCGATGTCCGGCGAGTCGCCGGCCATGATGCTGGCGGGCCCGTTGGACAAGGGTACCGATCTTGCCAGGTCGGTCGGTCATCCGCAGACGATCGTTATCGATGCCGGTCATGCCGCCGGGGTGAGAATGCGCGACTACGGCGCCTTCGGCGATCCCGGATCGAGCCGAAACGCCCTGCTGGTCGAATGCGGGCAGCATTGGCGTCGCCAGACGGCCGACACGGCCTGGACGGTTCTGCTGGCTTTCCTGCGGGCCGCGGGGATCGCGGAGGACGGCTTCCTGGAAAGCCAGGGGCTGACCGTCGACGCCCCATCGCAAACCGTCGTGCGCGTGACCGACGTGGTCACGGTAACCGCCGACAGCTTCGCCTTCACGGAACCGTTTCAAGGCATGGAAAGGATCGCGCAGGCAGGCACCGTGATCGGCCGGGACGGCGCCAGGGAGGTTACGACACCGTATGACGACTGCGCCCTGGTGATGCCCAGCCATGCCGCGCGAAAAGGACAAACGGCGGTTCGCCTGGGCCGGGTGATGCGGTAATGGCGATATCCTTCAACGCGCCCAAACCGTCTGAGCTGATGCCGGTCGGCTTCGCTTTGAGCATCGCCGCCGTCGGCGGTTATCTGGCCAATCTGGCCACCCTGCCCCTGCCCTGGATGCTGGGTCCGATGACTTTCTGTCTCTTGGCCGCGCTGCTGGGCCTGCCGGTGAAGGGGCCCGTCCGGTTGCGCCCGCCGATGATCATGATCCTGGGCGTTATGCTGGGCAGCGGCTTCCGCCCGGAAATGATGGATCATATCGCCGAATGGTCGGTGAGCATCGCCATGCTGGCGCTCTATGTCGGGGTGATCGGCATGGTCGCCTATCCCTATTTCCGGAAGGTCGCGGGATACGACCCGGTCACGGCCTATTTCTCCGGCATGCCCGGCGGGTTGAACGAGATGATGATCGTCGGGGCCGCGATGGGCGGGGACGAAAAGAAGATCGTCCTGACCCATGCCAGCCGGATCCTGATCGCCGTCTTCATCATTCCGATCTGGTTCCGTCTGGTCGAAGGTCTGGACATGTCGGACCGGTCGCAATTCGGCGTTTCCATCGTCGACGTCCCGCTGCAGGACATGGCGATCCTGACGTCCTGCATCGTGGTCGGCTACCCGATCGCCAAGATCCTGAACCTTCCGGCAAAAATGCTGGTCGGCCCGATGATCGTCAGCGCGGCGATCCATCTGGCCGGCATCACCGCCGCCCAACCGCCTTTGGAAATCGTCAACGGCGCGCAATGGATCATCGGCACGGTGATTGGCTGCCGCTTCGTCGGCGTGCCGCCGAAGGAGATCCTGCGCGTCATTCAGGTGGGGGTCGGGTCGACCGTCATGATGCTGATGGTGACGGCCCTTTTCGCCATCTGGATCGGTTGGATGACGGACCTCGACCCGTTGATGGTGGTCCTCGCCTATGCGCCCGGCGGCCTGGCCGAGATGTCGCTGGTGGCCCTCGCCCTGGGCGCGGATGTCGCCTTCGTGGCCTCGCACCATGTCATCCGGATCGCCTATGTGGTCATCGTCGCGCCGCAATTCTTCAAGCTTACCGGCATAAAAAATCAGGAATAGACCGCAACACTTGCAATCAATAAGTGCTTGGATTGGCGGCTAATACACCCTATCTATCTGAGTACAGGCGGTTTTTCCCGCCCTGTCGCGGATTGAGTTGAACGGGCCGGAGGAAGCCGATGTCGCAGTTGCCTTTCACCATCGAAGGTTTCGCGATCTTCGTCGTACTGGCGGTGATCCTGGCGATCATCCTGGTCTTCATGGGAATCAAATCGGTTCCCCAGGGCATGGAATACACCGTCGAACGCTTCGGGAAATACACCAAGACGCTCCCGCCCGGCCTCAATCTCATCGTCCCGATCATCGACCGCATCGGATCGAAAGTGAACATGCGGGAAACCGTCATGGATGTGGACAGCCAGGAGGTCATCACCCGCGACAACGCGATGGTGACCGCCGACGGCGTGGTCTTCTATCAGGTCCTGAACGCGGCCAAGGCCGCCTATGAGGTCAACAATCTGGAACGCGCGATCCTGAACTTGACCATGACCAATATACGGACGGTGATGGGCAGCATGGATCTGGACGAGGTTCTTTCCGAACGCGACGCCATCAACAGCAAGCTGCTGACCGTCGTCGATCAGGCGACCAACCCCTGGGGCGTCAAGGTCACCCGGATCGAAATCAAGGACATCTCGCCGCCGCGCGACCTGGTCGACGCCATGGCCCGCCAGATGAAGGCGGAACGCGAAAAGCGCGCCACCATCCTGGAAGCCGAGGGCGACAAGCAATCCGCCATTCTACAGGCCGACGGCCAGAAGCAGGCCGCGATCCTGGAGGCCGAGGGCCGACGCGAAGCCGCCTTCCGCGATGCCGAGGCGCGCGAGCGCGAGGCGCAGGCCGAAGCACGTGCGACCGCCATCGTCTCCAAAGCGATCGCAGGCGGCAACGTGCAGGCGATCAACTATTTCGTCGCCCTGAAATATACCGAAGCGCTGAAGGAACTCGCTTCCGCGCCGAACCAGAAGGTCCTGATGATGCCGGTCGAGGCCGCATCGATCATCGGTTCCGTCGCCGGAATCGCCGACCTCGCAAAGGAAGCCTTGAACCTGAAGGGCGGCGACGGCGACCCGTTGGACCTGACCGATAGCGACGACGATTCTCCGCGCACGCCCGGGAGCAGCCCATGGCGTGGCTAGACCAGATTGAATTCTGGTGGTGGTGGGCGTTGGGCCTCGGCCTGCTGGCGCTCGAAATCGTCGTCCCCGGTACCTTCTTCATGTGGATGGCGGTCGCGTCGGGCGTGGTCGGCGTCCTGCTGCTGATTCATCCCGGCATCGACTGGGAATACCAGATGCTGATCTTCGCGGTGATCAGCGTCGTCTCGATCGCCGCCTTCCGCTATTGGCAGAAGACTCATCCGACCGAATCCGATGACGAGACCCTCAACCGCCGCGGCTCGCATTATATCGGCCGAACGGTGATCGTCGTCGACACCTTCGCCAACGGCCAGGGCCGCGTGAAACTGGAAGACTCGTCCTGGTCCGCCCGCAGCACGGACGGTTCCGACTTCACCGCCGGCGCCAAGGCCCGCGTCACCGCCGTCGATGGCGCGACGCTGGTGGTCGAAGTGGCGGGCTAATGCCTCCTGTCCGTCCATGCCGGATCATTTGATGTAAGGCAGCGCGATGACGGATGACGTCCTGGCCCGAGACTTGGAACAAGGCGCGCAAGGCGGATCGCTGCGCATCGGCAGGGTGATGAGCCGGTATATCGGCGTGTTGCGGGCCAATGCCGGCCGGATCGCGGTGATCACCCTGATCACGCAATTGCCGTTTCACCTGGGCATCGTGTTTTCGACATTCGCCTCCTTTTCGGAATTGATGACCGCCGTCTCCACCGGCGACGCATCGGACCTGGTATCGACCCTTATCAAAGGCCGTTACGCCGCAGGCGCCTATGCCTTTACGTTCGCCATCGGTCCCCTGCTATCCTTCTATACCGCCGCGGCGCTGACCAAGGCCGCAGGCGAATACCTCGTCACAGGCAGGTTCTGCAGCATCGGCGAAGCATTGCTGCCGGGTTTCGGGTTCGTCTTCCGGACCGCCGTTGTCATCGTGGAAACGGAAATTATCTGCGTCTTCGCCGTTGTAATGATCATTATGGGCGGCTTCTTCATGATGTGGACCGCAACGGAAATAGCGCTGATCATGATCATCGCCGTTCCGGTTGCGCTCTACATGGCAATTGCCTGGATGATTGGAATGTTCATTCCCGCCCTGTCTATCATGCGCAACGAGGGCATCGGCGCAATCGCCGCCATGCCCGCCAGCAGGCGGTTGACGGAGAACAATCGCTGGCGTGTCTTCGGGGCGATATCGGTCGTCTTCGCCTCCGTTTTGCTGCTTGTCTTCATCTCTATCCTGATCGGCAACGGCCTGTCCGCCGTGCCGGTCACGGCCGGATGGCTGACGCCCGTCCGCTGGCTCTGGCCCTTGATTTCCTGTTTCCTGCTGAATGCCCTGTTCGCGGCGATGACCGCCGTACTGTTCACGGTCCTTTACGAGGAATTGCGGTTTCTGAAGCACGGCCCGCGCGCGGACCCGATCGCCGCCGTTTTCGACTGACACGCGCCTCTTCCCGCCCAACCAAGCACGGTTGCCGGAACGCGCACCCTTCGCCGTGACCTACGCAGGAATGTAACGAAACATCCGTCATTATTGGTTGCTCACGTTTTGAAAAGCCCGTTAAGCTGGCAGCGCATGATCGGCATGCGGTAGTTTGCCGGTTATCTTGGAGTTGTTTTTTTGGGGGGGGACGATGTCGGATCAAGAAAGCGGCAACCTGGGGAGTGTGCCCGATGCAGGTAATCCAAACCCGGGTAATCCAAACGCAGGTAATCCAAACGCGGCGCCCGCGGCACCAACGCCCGGTGATCTCTCCATCGGCAAGGTATTTTCCCTGACCTTCTCCACCCTGTTCAGGCATTTTCATCTTTTCTTCCTGCTCGCGGCGGTGACCTGGCTGCCGGGGATCGTCCTGGTCCTCGCCCTGCCGAGCTTCCAGGCCGATATGATGGCCGGGGTCATGAACCCGCTCGGCATAGGCATCTATGTGGTCATTTCCTGGCTTCTGGTCGCCTGGCTGTACGGTTCGGTTACGCATATGGCCTGCGTCATCCTGGCGAACGGCGAGATCTCGATCGGCGCGTCGATCAAGGAAGGTTTGATCCGTGCGATTCCAGTCTTCTTCATCCTCGTCCTGCAGGGGATTGCCGTAGCGGCCGGTTTCGTTTTCCTGATCATCCCCGGTTTCATCGTAATGGTGATGCTTGCCATCGCCGTGCCCGCCGGGGTGGCGGAACGCAAAGGCCCCCTCGCGGCCCTGTCGCGAAGCGCGGCACTGACGAAAGGATACCGGTCGAGCATTTTCGGCGTCGGCGTGTTGGCGGTGCTGTTGCTGATCGCCACCGGGATCGGCTTCGGTCTGGCGGCGGGGACCCTGCCCTTCACCCTGTCGGGCGAATTCAACGCCGTGGTGCCGGGCACCGTCGCAATCATCATCGGTACACTCTTCGAAGCGGTCCAGTATCTGTTCCTGCTGATCCTCGCGGCGGTCCTGTATCACCAGATCCGCGTCGCAAAGGAAGGCAGCACCGCGGAAGAAATTGCCGCGGTCTTTGACTAAGGTCCCCGACTTTCCCTTAAAGGAAAGCGGCTTCGGTCCGCTGGAGCAACTTGGGTATGGCCGTAAACACCGCCGGCGCAAAAGCACGATTGGGTAAAGCTCCGCCAATATCGATCCTGTCGGTATTCAGGCGGAGCTTCTCGTTGTTGTTTCGTAGACTGCCCCAGAACACGATTTTCGGTTTGATCTATGTCCTGCCGATCGCCGTGGTGCTGGCCGTGCTGCCGGATACGATCCTGTCGCGATACGACTTCACGGAAATCGCCAGCATTCCAGGCGCCGTCTTCTTCATCGGCGAGATTGCGATTTATAGCATCGCCGCCGCCGCGATAACCTTCTTCACCCTGCAGAATTTGAATGGCGAAAGCCCAAGCCTGGCCGCAGCCTTTCAAACCGGCATTCTTGGCATGCTGCCCGTCTATGGCGGCATGCTGGCCTATTATCTAGGTGTCGGCATAGGGTTCGCACTAATCGTCATTCCGGGCATCTATTTCATGACGACGTATATCCTCGTTACGCCGGCAATCATCAGCGAAGACCGGGGCGTAAGCGCCGCATTCTCGCGAAGCAAAGCGCTGGTTATCGGGTATCGATGGAAAGTTCTATTCGCTGTGTTACTGGTCGCCTTTCTTTACATGGTCGTCCAATTCCTCGGCCTATCGGTATTCGGCCTGATGCATCTCGTTGTGGATACGGGCCCCTTAAGCATTGCTGAAGCCAATGCTGCGATACCGGCAACCAACGCAATCGGCGCGCCCATGTCCGTCTTTTCGGTGATTTTCGTTGCCGCGCTCTATGATGAGATCCGCAGGGTGAAGGAAGGCACGAGCGCCAAGGACATTGCGGCGATCTTCGACTAACGCCGCTCAATCGTATTTGCTTTCCTTTCGGTCGCCGAGCAGCATCCGCGCTTCCAACCGCTGGCGCAGGGCCTTGTAGAACTGGTCCAGGAAAGGCACGACCTGTCCTTCAGTCAGGGCGCCGCCCGCGCCGCCGCCGCTGGCATGGCCGATTTTCACGCGTATCCTGTCGGCGACGGCCGCGCGCACCGCATGCGCTTCCGGGCCCGACCGGCGCAGAACTTCCTCCAGGGTCTGAAGCTCGAAAATCCCATAGGTGTCGAGCTGCTTGTCCGTGAAGGTGAATTGCAGTTTCGACGGTTCCGCCGCCGGTCCCGGCCCGGTGTCCCGCGCGGCCTGCAACCCGTCGGCTGACGGCGGTGATGAAGGGGATGGCGGCGAATAGCGCGTTTCTTCCGACAGGTCCGACAGCAGGGACTCCTTCGGCGACACCACGACCCAGGTCCCGGCGATCAGATCACCGACCCGCATCCGGTCACGGTTGAAAAACGGAAAGAAAAGGAAGACGCCGATCCACAGCCACTGCAGCAGGGTTTCCCAGGCACCGAGCCCGACACTCGTCCTGGAAATCAGCAGCATCATCGGAATGAACAGCTCCACCTCACGGACCAGATTTCGGGCGAAGACGGCGTCGGCGGTCAGCGTTCCCCCCTTCCGGTCTATGACCCGCAGTTTCATCAGCCTTTTGCCCGGCGTTCGACCCTGCCATCGCAATTCGAAGAACAGGAAGTAGAAGTTCCGCAACAGAAAAAAGGTCAGATACCCGAGCACGATGATCCAGTCATAGGTCACCAACCCGCTGCGCCGAAGCGCGTACAGGGCAATCCCACCGGCAAGCAGTCCCAGCAGAATAAAGACCAGATCCAGCACGACCGCCCCGGCGCGCTCGCCGCGATCGGCGAGGGTAACGCTGACCTGGACTCCTTCCGGGGTCGAGATCAGTCGCCTCCTTTTGGCCTGTTCCTGGTTCATCGCAGTCAGAATCTTGCTGCCGGCGGCAGTGGCGGTTCGGCTAGCCATCGCGTCGCCCCACCCCGGCAAGGCCGAAATACGCGGCCCAGAGAAGCCCGGCGACGATCCCGATCGAATAGCGGGCCGTCATATCGGTGACGAGCTGCCGGGCGAAGCCTTCCAGCAACGCCGCCACCAGGAACAGCAGCACCGCGCCGATCACGATACGCGCCGCCCGCCTGCCCTCCCGGCGAAGGTTTTCCAGCCGCGAATGGGTCCCCGGCAGGGCTACGGCCGACCCGAGTACGAGGCCTGCCGCGGCACAGAGCGCTACCGCCAGCAATTCCGTCGTGCCGTGCACGAACAGCCAGCCGACGAAATCAGGCAGCAGCCCCTTGCTCGCGTGCAGGCCCGTCATCGCCCCGATCATCAGGCCGTTGTAGAACATCAGCAGGAAGACCGGGATACCCAGCGCAAATCCCAGACCGAAGCAAAGAATGCCGATCCCGGCGTTATGCGTGAAAAGATACGAGGCGAAGACATGCAGGAAGGCTTCGTTCTCTCCCGGCGGGTCGTAAAGAATTTTGCTCAGGTCCTCGGCACTGGCATCGGGTGTGCGCCCGCCGGCCATGCCCTCCGGCACGATGCTGTGGTACCAGTTGCTATCCGCGATGACCAAGGCGTGACCGGCGAGAATCCCCCCGGCCAGCAGCAGGGCGGCGACAACGAGATGCCAGCGGGCGGCGCGAACTGCGGCCGGAAAATCCACGAGCAGGAAATTCCGCAGATATCCAAACAGCGATCCGCGGGCGCCGTGAACGCAGAAATAGGCGCGGGTCGAGAGCGTCTCCAGATAGTCCAGAACATTGCGGTCCAGCGATATGCTGCGCGCGACGGAGAGCGAAGACAGCGTCGCACGGTACAGCAGCGGGAGACGGTGGCACTGTTCCGGCGTCAGCGACCGGACGCCCCGCTTCTCGATCTGGGTGACGATCCCGTCCAATTCCTGCCAGGTCTTCTCGCGCTCCCGGCGAAACACCGCGCTTTTCAGGGTGACGTCCGCCATGGCTCAGATCAATCCTTGCCGTTTGATGTCCATGTATTGATTGACGAGGGCCGCGTTCACCTCGCCCGGCACCGTTTCCAGGCACAGGATTCCCATCTGCTCCAGGCTGCGTGTCACGATACGCCTTTCCTGCACCAGATCCGCCGCGATGACCGACCCGGCCAATCCCTTCGCCCCCCGGGGCATGCTCTCGGCCACGCCTTCCAGTTCAACGTTCCGGAAGGTCACGAAAAGAACCAGATGGCGCCCGGCCAGTCGACGCAACCCGTCGATCATCAGATCGGCGGTCACCGTATCGACGAAATCGCTGAAGACGATGACCAGACTGCGCCGGTCCAAACGTCCCAGCAGACCGCCCAGACCCAAGGTGAAATTCGTCTCGTCGACGGAATAGTCCAATTCGGCGCCGAACCCCTGCAGGCGGACAAAACCCGACCGGCCGCCTGTCGGCGTCGCATAGGCACCCATGCGGGCGTTGAACCCATAGGCGCCGACACGATCCCCGCCCTGCAAGCAGGTCCAGCCCAGGACCAGCGAAGCATTGATCGCATGATCCAGTTTCGTGAGGCCGTGGACCGCCTCGCCCATCAAGTGCCCGGTATCAAAAGCGAAAACGACCGGGTGGTTGCGCTCGACATCGTATTCCTTGCTGATCAGCGCGCGGTGGCGGGCCGACTGTTTCCAATCGATCGACCGTGTATCCATCCCAGGCCGCCATTCCTTCAGGGCGTTGAACTCCCGACCCTCGCCTTTCTGCCGCTGCACCTTCACACCATGCATCGCATCGCGCGCGTTGAAGCGGATCTCCATCTCGCGGACCAGATTTACATCGGGTATGACCGGGATCCTGCCGCCCTGAACGGCATGGCTTCGCTGAAACAGCCCCAACGGTCCGCGCCAGCGCAGCCAGATCGCCTCCACATCCGCCATGCCGCGACGGTCAGCCCGCAGCGCAAGATCGAATTCGGTTTCCGTATTCACGGGCACGATCACGCGCCGAAGCGGCGGGCGGGTCAGGACGTCGTTGACATCCAGCAGACAATCCACCGCGACGGCCATGCCGGTCCGCCGAAACGCCACGGTCAGGGAAAGCACCCCGTCCCGGCCGACATTCAATTGTCCGGGCGGTCGCGCCGTGACCATGAGGGCCCTTGCGGACGGGCAAAGCAGCGCGTCCACACCACCGACGAGGAGGACGAACAGCATGAAAAAAACCGAAACCGGCCAATAAGCGGCGTCCACGACGATCAACGCCGTCACCGGCGGAATGCCGGCGGCGCAGAGCAGAACGGCGCGGATCGTCGGTTTCATCAGCGCGGCACGGGGATCTGCTGCAGGATCTGATCGATGACCTGATCCTCGCCCATCCCTTCGATTTCGGCCGAGGCGGACAGGACCAACCGGTGCCGCAGCAACGGCTTCGCCAGCGATTTCACATCGTCCGGAATGACGTAGTCCCTGCCGTTCAACACCGCATAGGCCCGCGCCGCCGCCGACAAATTGGTAGCCGCGCGCGGCGAGGCTCCGAAGGCAAGCGCCGGATGTTCCCGGGTCGCCCGGATCAGATCGACGATGTAATCGGTCATGTCGTCCGCCAGGGTAATGTCGGAGACAACGACCCGAGCCGCCCGCAGGGCGTTGAGGTCCCCGACCGGCCGGACACCGTGATCCTCAACCGAGGGCATCGCGGTCCGCGCGCCATGCCGCCGAACCACATCGCGTTCCTCATCGCGGCTGGGATAGGTCAGAACATGCTTGAACAGGAACCGGTCCAACTGGGCTTCCGGCAAGGGATAGGTGCCCTGCTGCTCGATCGGGTTCTGCGTCGCCACAACCATGAAAGCGTCCCCCAGGGGATGCGTCTTGCCGTCAATCGTCACCTCCCTTTCCTGCATCGCCTGCAACAGCGAGGCCTGGGTTTTCGGCGGCGTGCGATTGATCTCGTCCGCCAGCAGGAACTGGGTGAAGATCGGTCCCTTCACCAGGGAAAAGGAATTAGATTGGAAATCGAACAGATTCGTTCCGATGACATCGCCGGGCATCAGGTCCGGGGTGAACTGAACCCGCCCGAAATCGAGTGAAAGCGCGGCCGAGAAGGTCTGCGCCAACAATGTCTTGGCGGTACCCGGCACCCCTTCCATCAGCACATGCCCTTCGGACAGCAGCGCCACCAGTAGGATTTCCACCGCGTCGTCCAGGCCGACCACGACCTTTCCGACTTCCGTCCTCAGGTCATCCGCCATTGCGCGGACGGCTTCGATCGCCATGCGTCACCTCCTCTTCCCAGCGGCGCAAGGCACGGGCCAGCCGCAACAGATTTCCATTCGTCTTTCCGCTCGCCTGCTCCTGCAGCAGAACCTGGCGCATCAACTCGCGGTATCCATGCCGCGCGCCCCGATTGCGGCCGACCTTGTCCAGCCAATCGACCAATTCGTCCCGCGACAGAGCCTTGGGTGCATGCAGCCGCCGGGCGGCCCGGGCCTGAACCTGCGCCGCATAGCGCTTGAACGACTCGCTGAGATTGCCGGCATCGACCACCAGATCCGATGTGCTTTCGACCAGGGTCGCCCCGCCGGTATTCACCGTCTCCCGTTCCGCGAACGGGGCGCCGAAACGGCCGATGGACGCCCAGACCAGGACCGCGATCGTCAAGCCGACCAAGGCGGTCACCCAAACAAAAGGCATGTCGAAAATCGCCGTCGTGACGCCGGGATAGGTCCGGAAACCGTGGATCGTTTCGTCGAATACGATCGCGCCGTCGCCCCCGAAGGAGTCGAGCAGTTTCACCATCAAGGCCGCATTCGCGCCCTTTCCCAGCCCATGGGTGGCCAATATGTCGGGGTCGGCGACGATGATCGTCGTCTGCCTGCTGTCGGCCACCGCCCCTACCAACACACCCTCATCCGTCGAGACCAACGGAAACAGCTTGTCGGAGCTGACCAGTTGGACCGTCCCGTCGATCACCGGCATGGCGCCGATAGCCGCAGTCTTCCACTGTTTCGGACCTGCCGCGACCCGCTGGACGGTCGCATCCTCCAGTACCGACTGCAGGATCGCGGTCACATGATTGTCGCTCAACAGCCTCGCTTCCGTTGCCCAATGTGGATTTTCAAAGGACGTTCTCACCCACCACTTCGGCAGAACGACCAGGGTCGGATAATCCTGGACCATGCGTTGCAGATGGGCCCGTTTGCCTGTCAGCGGTTCCGCCAGGATAAGTGCGGCCATACCGTCCGCCGGCGGGTCGCCCTGCCGGGTATAGGTCCGCACCTCGTATCCCAGTTCTTCAAGCATTTCCCGGAACGCGCGGTGACCGACGGCGGAGGTCGAAAAGCCGTTCGCGCCCACCGGCCGGTTCACCTCCGGATCGCCGGCCAGGGAGCCGATGATCAGCGACCCGACAAACCCCGTGATGCCGAGGCAGATCAGGACCGCGATCACGCGGGGGTCGAAGACAGCGCCCGCCTTCACGCCGCGCCCTCCGCACCCGTCACGCCGTTTGTCTCCTGCCCCGAGAAGAGCAGGAAATCGCCGCGGCAGGCCCGATAGGCCTCCGCGTTCAACAGCGCCTCGCCGAAATGGGAAATTTCCTCCGTCGCGACGATCCGCCTCAACGCGTCACGCTCGGCCGCGTCCAACCCGGAGACAAGAAGGATTTCCCGGCTGGTCAGATAAGGAAAGACCGCGTCGCCGATGCCGGAACGCAAGAATTCGAGGCTTTTGAACAGCAGGACCCGCACAGCCTCCGAATAGCGGCCGGCGGCGGCCAGGGCATCCGCGTCGCTCAAGGTGCCGACCGCGTCGAAATGGCGGGTCCTGGTCGAAACGCCACCCGCCTCGTCGCCGGCCTGTTCATCTCCCCGATTTCGGCGTCGAAAAAAGCGCCAATCCTGGCCCGAAAGCCCACGCAGGACCGCGAATAGGATAAGGATGATCACCGCCGCGCCGGCGATGTAGAGGATAGCACGCAGCGCGGGTGCCAACGTTTCCAGGGCTGAGAACACATCGCGCCACCAGGATCGGTCGGAACTCTGGATTCGCGGTTCACGCGGCTTGGCCAGTTCCAGTTCGGTCTGATAGGGACCGTCCGCGATAATCTCGCGGGCGACGTCACCCGGATCCTGTGCCGCCTGCGCCGCGCCTATGAACACGAAGAACGGAAAACAGAGGAGAACGACCAGAACGACCGCGGCGATGGGAAAAAGTCTGACTGTCATCTCAAGCCGCGGGTGCCGCCAATCTCGGAAAAATCTCACCCCGAACGCTATACCAAAGATTGCCGAACTCCAACGCCCGTCTTGCCGGGAAATCGGGGCTAATCCTGGCGTTGCTTGTCCTTCTCACGCAGTTCCGTCTTCAGGATCTTGCCGTAATTGTTCTTCGGCAGTTGATCGACGAAGACATAGTCCTTCGGCCGTTTGAAACGCGCGATATTGTCCAGACACAGCTTGTCCAGATCCGCCGGACCGATATCCTTGCCGACCACATAGGCGACGACGACTTCGCCCCAATCCGCGTCGGGGCGGCCGATGACGGAAACTTCCTGCACCCGATCATCGGTCAACAGGACTTCCTCGATCTCGCGCGGATAGATGTTCGATCCGCCCGAAATGATCATGTCCTTCGACCGGTCCTTCAACGTGATGAAACCGTCCTCGTCGATCTCGCCGACATCGCCGGTATAGAGCCAGCCGTGCTTCAGCGCCTTTGCCGTCGCTTCCGGATTGTTCCAATAGCCCTTGATCACCGCGTCGCCGCGAATGACGACCTCACCAATCTCGCCCGGCGCCAACAGGGTGCCGTCATCGTCGGCGACGGTGCATTCGACGGTCGAATTCGCGATCCCGATCGACCCCAGCCGGTGGCGCCATTTCGGATGGTCGCGGTCGGCGATTTGCGCCTTGGACAGGATGGTTCCCGTCATCGGGCTTTCGCCCTGGCCGAACAATTGCGCGAAACGATTACCGAAGCGGTCGATGGCCCGGATCGCGTCATCCACATACATCGGCGCACCGCCATAGGTGATGGTGCGGATGCCTGTCGGATCGATATCGCCCGGATGCCCGGTCAGGCGGGTCACCATGGTCGGAGCCGCGAACATCGAAACCGCCCCCCAATGGCTGGCAAGCGCACCGATCTCCGCCGGATCGAAGCCGCCCGATTCCGGGACGACATTGACCCCGGCCTTGCACAGATGCGGCACCATATACATGCCCGACCCGTGGCTGAGCGGCGCGGCGTGCAGGCATTGCTCGCCGGGGAAGACCGGTTCGATGTCCGACAGATAGCCGAAGGTCATGGCCGCGATGTTACGGTGGCTGATCTGTGCGCCCTTGGGCCGGCCTGTCGTGCCGCTGGTATAGAACAGCCAGGCCATGTCGTCCGCATGCGCGTCCTGAAGCTCCAGCACCGCATCGCCGAACAGCTTTTCGTAATCCGCCGTGCGGATCTCGATGACCCGTTCGACGCAATCGGGTTTGTACTGTTCGATCGTCTCGGTCAGGTCGGCGGTCGTGAAGACAACCCGAGAGCCGGAGTCTTCCAGGATGTATTTGAACTCGTTCCCATGAAGCTTGGCATTGGCCGGCACGGCGGAGATGTTGGCCCACCACAGCCCCCACAGGACCTCCATATATTCCGGAACGTTCTTCGTCGCCAACGCCACCCGGTCGCCGGGTTTCAGGCCCAGATCGTTCCGAAGTGCTGCCGCGAGACGCGCCGCCCGGTTCGCCAGTTTACGATAATCCTGAAACGGCGCCGTCCCGTATCCGACCGCGCACTGTTCGGGGAAACTGCGCGCCGCGCGCGCCAGCCAGGTTGCAAGATTCATGGCACCGATACCTTGTCCTAAAAAATCCCAGTTCCGTGTTTCTATTGCCCGCTGGTATAGCCGAGCGTGATGCCGCCATCGACGACCATCTCCAGCCCGGTGACGTATTTCGATTCGTCAGAGGCCAGGAAAAGCGCGGCATAGGCGACGTCCCAGGCATCGCCCATATGGCCCATCGGGCACTGCGCGTCGCGTGCGGCCCAGGTCGCCTCCACATCCCCTTCCCCATATTGGGAAACAAGCCCCGTGGCGGCCGCCACCATCGGCGTCTTCATCAAGCCCGGAAGGACGGCGTTCACGCGCACATGGTCCTTGGCATATTGCCGGGCCGTCGTCCGCGTCAGATGATTCATCGCCGCCTTGGTCGAGTAATAGGTGCAATAGGGAACGCCCGTATAGGCGATGCCCGCGATGGAAGAGATGTTGATGATCGACCCGCCGCCCTGGTCGACCATGATCGGGATGACGTGTTTCATCGACAGGAAGGCCGACTTCAAATTCACCGCATGGACGAAGTCCCACTGTTCCTCGGTCGTTTCGACCACGCCGCCGGTCTCCGCGATCCCGACATTGTTGTCCAGGATATCGATCCGGCCCCAGGCCTGCATGGTGGCATCCACCATGGCCTTGATGTCGTCCTGCGAGGTGACGTCCGCCTGGAACATCTTCGCCTCGCCGCCCTCGGCTTCGATAATGGAGACGGTTTCCGCCGCCGCATCCGCATTGCGGTCGACGCACATGACCTTGGCCCCTTCGCGGGCGAAGAGGGCCGCCGTCGCCTTACCGTTGCCCCAGCCCGGTCCCGAGGAACCGGCCCCCACGATCAACGCCACCTTGCCCGACAAACGATCCGCCATCGGTTTTCCTCCCAAACGATTTTAACCTTGTTGGCGGGAAGATTGGCACGGTGTTTGGGGGGCGACAACGCCGCTGACATCAACACTGCTTGTTGCGCGGCGCAGACAAACCGCGTGAACTTGGCATCCGGCGTGAACTTGGCATCCCGCGCGAACTTGGCATCCAGGGCGCCCGGACATAGACTCCGCGGCTCTCGAAATCAGACTTCACCAAGGACGCGCCTTGATTAGTCCCGTCTCCAGACCCGACGCCCCGGCGGACGTGCAAACAGGCAGCCCGTCAAACACGCCGACCGATGGCATCGCGATCACCGTCCGCCCGGCGGAGGAACAGGACGCGCAAGCCCTGGCCGACATGGCCAATGCCTTGAATGTCGCGCATGGGAAATCGGCCACGCTCTATACCGCCGAACTGATCCATGGCGAAGCCTTCTCGGAAGACCGGGTCTGCCACTTCCTGATCGCCGAGCGGGAAGGCCATCCGGCGGGCTATGCCCTGTACCATTGGATGTTCAACTCCGACCTGGCCCGTCGCGGCATCTGGCTGACGGATTTGTTCGTCATGCCCGGCGAACGCCGGCACGGTGTCGGGCGCAAGCTGTTCAGCGCCGTCGCGGCGAAAACCGTCGAATCGGGAATGGCGTCATTATGGTGGGGGGTGATGAGCGACAATACTCAAGCGCGCGCCTTTTTCGCCTCGCTCGGCGCCCGTGACGAGGACGCGCGAATCCTGGAATTGGACGGCCAGGCCTTGCAGGCTTTGGCGGCAGAGGCCAAATGAGCAGGGCCGGAACCGAAAGATTTAGATGACCGACCCTTCTTACCGATCCCCAATTCCCCCTGCCGAACCGAACGGCCGACGACCGTCCGGCCCGCCCATGTTCAACCTGCCCCCGATCGTGAGCTGGGTGATCGCCGCCAATGTCCTGGTACATGTCGGCCGCATGTTTTTGTCCTATCCGGCCCAGGAGTGGCTGTTCAGGACCTTCGCCTACGTACCGGCCCGCTATACGGTCGAAGGCGCCTTCGCGCATGACCCCATCCCGGCGATCATTTCGCCGATCGGGTACACCCTGCTGCATGCCGATTTCATGCATCTTTTCATGAACATGGCCTTCTTCATGGCCTTCGGCACGGTCGTGGCGCGCCGCATGGGCGAGTTGAAATTCCTTCTGCTCTATGCGCTGACGGCGATCGCCGGCGTATTAACCCTGCAGTTCATGAATTCGGATTCGACCGCGGTGGTGATCGGTGCCTCCGGGGCCGTGTCCGGCATGGTGGGCGCGGTCGCCGCGGTGGCGCTGAAACCGCGTCCCGACCGGCTGCCGCCGCCGCGCCCCTTCCACGATCCCCGCAATGCCGCGGTCTTCATCCTGGTCTGGATCGGCTTGACCGTCGTGGTCGGCATATTGCCCGGCGCGCTTTTCGGGGTGGAAGGCCGCATCGCATGGGAATCCCACCTTGGCGGGTTCATCCTGGGCTTTCTGTTGATGCCGATGCTGGAGAAGCGGCTTCCCCGGCATTAGGTTGCAACCCGGAATTGGCCCCGTCACTGGCACAGTCGACGTTTTACCCCTATATCCCTGTCAGCCGGTCGGGTACGAGACCGGATTATTTTTGACTGCCATTCAAACGGTGATGATCCATGAACGCGCTTGAAGCCATTCTTTCCCGCCAATCCGCCCGCGCCGTGACGCTGAAGGACCCCGTCCCCAGCGGTGAGGATCTGGCGGAAATTCTGCAAGCTGGGATGACCGCACCGGACCATGGCGCGTTGAGGCCCTGGCGCTTCAAGATCATCGAAGGGGATGCCCGCGCACGGCTGGGGGATGTTTTCGCCGAAGCCCTGATCCTGCGCGAACCGAATTCCGACAAGGCTGCCCTGGACTCGATCCGCACGAAGCCCTTGCGGTCGCCGATGATCATCGCCGTCTGCGCCGAGATCACCGAAAACCACCCCAAGGTGCCGCCGGTTGAACAGGTGGTCGCCGCCGCCTGCGCCGCGCAGAATGTCATCACCGCCGCCCATGCCAAGGGTTACGGAGCGATCATGTTGAGCGGCTGGCCGGCTTATGACGATCACGTTAAGAACGCGCTGGGCCTCAGCCGCAAGGACGCCATCGTGACCTTCATCTATATGGGCACGCCGGACGGGACGAGCCCGGTGAAGGAACGCCCCGGGCACGAGGCGTTCACCGCCGTCTGGACCGGTTGATCCTTACGCTTCCGCCTTCTTCCGGAGGGCTTCCAGGCAAATCCAGTCATGCGCGATGGTCGCCGCCGCGATGGAGGTGATCTCCGCATGGTCATAAGGCGGCGCGACCTCCACAATATCCATCCCGGTCCAGTCGATTGAACCCAGGCCCCGGACGATTTCCAGCGCCTGCGCGCTGCTCAATCCCCCGGCAACCGGGGTACCGGTACCAGGCGCGAAAGCCGGGTCCAAGCAATCGATATCGAAGGTCAGATAGGCCTTCCCCGACCCGACGATTTCCAAAGTCCGCTCGATCACCGTCGCCGGTCCATTGTTGTGCACGAAGGGGGCGTCCAGGATCGTGATGCCCCGGTCGTCATCGGTGATCGTGCGGATACCGATCTGCACCGACCGGGCCGGATCGACCAAGCCCTTGGCGACGGCGCGCGTGAACATCGTGCCGTGATTCAATTCGCTGCCGTCGTCGTCCCAGGTGTCGGGATGCGCATCGAAATGGACGAGACCGACGGGACCATGCTTTTCCGCGATCGCCTCCAGGATCGGTAGGGTGATGAAATGGTCTCCACCGATGGAAAGCGGCTTGGCCCCGCCATCCAGGATTTCCCGGATATGCGCGGTGATGATCGGCGGCATCTTCTCCGGATATCCGACCTCCAGATAACAATCGCCATAATCGACGACGGCGAGATGCTCGAACGGGTCGAAGTTGAAGGGAAAGGCGTTCAGTTCCGACAACTGTACGCTGCCCGCACGCACCCCGCGCGGCCCCAACCGCGCGCCCGGCCGATAGGTCGTTGCAAGATCGAAGGGGATACCGGTCACCGCGACATCGATACCGTCCAGTTCCCTGGTATAGGGACGGCGCAGGAAGGAGAGCGCGCCCGAATAGGTCGACTCCCGCCACCGGCCGTACGGATCCGCCTTGCGGAAACCCTGGTCGCCCTTTTGCTCACTCGAACCCGTCATGTCCCGTCCCTCGAAAATAGATTAAAATAGATAAATGTCGCGCAGTGCCGGAACACGCCGAGGCGCGCCCGCCGGCGACAGCTTTCAACCCCGCGCCGCGCCGGTCAACTGCCAATTGGAAAACGCCATGGACCTGATATCCTCTCCCTAAATCGCACATAAAATAGCGGGAGAAAAACCATGCGGGTGGGCGTTCCAAAAGAAATCAAGATCCACGAATACCGGGTCGGCCTGGTGCCGTCGAGTGTCCGGGAACTGGTCCATCATGGCCATGAGGTCTTTGTCGAAACCGCGGCCGGCGCCGGCATAGGCGTCTGGGACGAGGACTATATGAAGGCCGGCGCGAAGATTCTGCCGGACGCGGCCTCGGTCTTCGAAACAGCCGACATGATCGTGAAGGTCAAGGAACCGCAGCCGTCCGAAATCGCGCTGCTGCGGGAGGGACAGGTTCTGTTCACCTATCTGCATCTTGCCGCCGACGAGGCGCAGACCCGCGGATTGATGGACAATGGCTGTATCGCCATCGCCTATGAAACCGTGACCGACGCGCGCGGCCGCCTCCCCCTGCTGGCACCGATGAGCGAGGTGGCCGGGCGGATGAGCGTCCAGGTCGGCGCCCATTACCTGGAAAAGGAACAAGGCGGACGCGGCGTGCTGCTGGGCGGTGTCGCGGGCGTCCAGGCGGCGGATGTGGTCGTTATCGGCGGCGGCGTCTCGGGCACCAATGCCGCGCGCATGGCCATGGGCATGGAAGCGCGCGTGACGGTGATCGACCGGTCGCTGGACCGCCTGATGGAACTCGATACGATCTTCGGGCCGACACTGAACACCATCTATTCGACCGTCGACGCGATCGAGCAGCATGTGACGAATGCCGACCTGGTGATCGGCGCCGTGCTGGTTCCCGGAGCGGCAGCGCCGAAACTGGTGACCAAGGAAATGGTGAAGGCTATGCGCCCCGGATCGGTCATGGTCGATATCGCCATCGACCAGGGCGGGTGCTTCGAGACCTCACGCCCGACCAGCCATTCCGAACCGACCTATGTGGAAGACGACGTGGTCCATTATTGCGTCACCAACATGCCGGGCGCCGTGGCGCGGACATCCACCTTCGCCCTAAACAACGCCACCCTTCCCTTCACCTTGAAACTGGCGAATGAAGGCTACCGCGCGGCATTGGGCAAGGACGCGCATCTGCGCGCCGGGCTGAACATTCACAAGGGGCAGTGCACCTATAAGGCCGTGGCCGACGAGTTCGGCATGGATTATCACGCGCCGGAGGAAGTGCTGGGCTTGTAGAAGACCCGGAAGACCCGGCCGTCCACGGCCAGCAGGCCAAGGCCGATCAACCCTATCCCGGCCAGGGCGTTCGCCGTGATCACTTCGTGCAGGAAGACCGCGCCAAGGATGATCGCGCTGACCGGCACCAGCAGGGTCACCAACAGCAGATTGGTGGCCCCGGCCCGGGCCAGAATGCGGAAATAGAGAAGATAGGCGAAAGCCGTGCAGAGCAATGCCATGCCGGCAACCGCAACGACCGGACCGGTATCCGGCAGCGGCGCGGCTTGCGGCTGTTCCACGATCATCGAGATCGGCAGCATCATGATCGTGCTGCCGGTCAGCATGCCCGTGGCGGCGACCATCGGGGACAATCCGCGCAGCCGCCGACCGAAGATGCCCGCGAAGGCATAACTCAGCGACGCAGCCAATCCGGCGCATTGCCCTAACAGCGCACCGTCACCGGTTTGCGTCAGGCCGGCAATGGCGCTTGGACCAATCAGTACCGCGACACCGATCACGCCGCACAACACGCCGGTAAAGCGCGGCAGGGTCAGTTTCTCATCCGAAGTCAGGACATGGGCGACCAGCACGGCGAAGAGCGGCGTGGTGGCGTTCAGGATCGACGCGACACCGCTGTCTATCCGGGTTTGGCCCCAGCTGATCAGGCTGAAGGGAATGACATTGTTCATCGCCCCCATGGCGAGCAGCGCCAGCCAGATCCAGCCGAACCGCGGCACGGCCTCTCCGCGGATAGCAATCACCGCCCACAGGACCAGCGCAGCGATGCCGACACGCCCCGTCACCAATGTCAGGGGGCCCATGCCGGTCAGGGCGATCTCGGTCAGAAAAAAGGACCCGCCCCAGATCAGGGACAGCAGGACGATCAAGCCCCAGACACCGGCGGACATGGGATACGTGGGCATCGGATGGGACGACATGGAAACAACCTCAACAATCGCGAAACCGAGGGCCGGCTTACGCCGTATGTGTGCGTCGCGACACCCGGAACTTGCGGCGCGGGTCCTTCGGTCGGCCCCCCGCCCCTCGGATCAGGGAAGCATGTCCTTCAGCCGGTAATAGACCATGGCCAAAACCAGGGCGGGGGTGCGGAACCGGCCGCCCGGGAAGATTGGGTGTTTGAACTTTGCCATCACGTCGAACCGTTCCGACTGGCCCTTGATCGCCTCCGCCATCAGGCGCCCGGCCATGCCGCTGAGCGACAGGCCGTGGCCGGAGAAACCCTGGGCGAAATAGGTCGACGGCCCCAGGCGGCCGAAATGCGGCATCCGGTCGACGGTAATGCCGATATAGCCGCCCCAGCAGTAATCCAACTTCGCATCGCCCAGTTGCGGGAAGACGGCGGTCATCCGCGGTTTCATGAAGGAAAACAGATCGGAAGGCTGCAGCGTCGAATAACTGGCCCTGCCGCCGAACAGCATGCGGCGGTCGCCGCTGAGTCGGAAGTAGTTGACGATGAAGTTGCAGTCCGCGACCGCCTCGTCCCCCGGCAGCAGCGATTTCGCCATGTTCTCGCTCAACGGTTCCGTCGCCAGGATATAGCTTTGAACCGGCATCAGGCGGCGATACAGGAAAGGAACCGTATCCCGCAGATAGGCATTGCCGCCGAGGACCATGAACTTCGCCGAGACGGTCCCGTTCGCCGTATGAGCCTTCGGCGCATCGCCGGTATCGACGGAGATAACCGGCGAATTCTCGAAAATCTTCGCCCCCGCCTTCACCGCGGCATCGGCCAGGCCAAGGCAATAATTCAAGGGATGGACATGGCCCGCGCGCTTTTCCCAAAGTCCGCCGACATAGGCATCCGAACCGATCTTTTCCCGAACCGCCGCCTTGTCCAGCAGACGGATATCGTCATGCCCGAACCGGGTATATTCCTCGGCCATATGCTCCAAATCGTCGGCTTGGCGCTGTTTGCCCGCCAAATGCATATAGCCCCATTTCAGATCGCAATCGATGCCGTGATCCGCGACGCGTTGGCCGACCAGCTCCACCGCCTCGTCGACGATCTGCCACGCCATGGCGGCATCTTCCTTGCCAATGCGTTCCTCGATCCTTTCCATGCTGTTGGAATAGCCGGAGCAGATCTGCCCGCCGTTCCGGCCCGAGGCGCCGTAACCGACCACATTCGCTTCGAGCACGGCGACCGAATACCCCGCAAGCGCCAGGTCGAGCGCGGCGGAGAGCCCGGTATAGCCGGCCCCGACAACACAGACATCGACATCGATATCGCCCTGCAGCGCCGGGTGGCCGGTATGCGCGTTGGCGCTGGCCCGGTAATAGGACAGGGGTTCGTCAGATGCGTTCATGGAAATCATCCACAGATTGGAAGAGGGAACATACCTCGCCCGTTCTAGCGCCGCCAACCGGGGGGCCACAAGCCCTGTACAGGAGTAGGAATGTCGCAAAACAGCCCCGCTCCGTCACCGAGGGAGCGGCGCGGGAACTCAGAAAACCGGTCAGCGCGTGCCGCTGCGGCTGAAATGATTCGGCGGCGGCAGCATCAACGGGCTTGGGGCATGCCTGACATCACGCACGGGCGCCCGGGTCCGGCGGCGGCTGCCATAGCGTTGCTCGAACCGGACGAGATCCATCACCAACCAGGCGAATTGCGGCAAGGCAAAACTGAGGACGGCCAGCATGATCTTCGGCGCGCCGGCAGCGGCGTCGCCGGCAGCAAATCCGATCGCACCGACAAGCACACAGAACAGATACGCGCCGACATGGCATCCGGCGATCAGCGAAGGTCCGCTGTCCGACCGCCAGAAGAAGACCAGCAGGACGCGGCTCAACACATAGGTCGGCACCAAGGCAGCAATGAAAAAGGCAACTCCCACAAGGGCAAACATAGTGTCCCCCTTATTTGATCCTCCCGATCTTGACGCCGGGCTGACTGTGGTAAGCGGTTAGTTTAGTAAAAAACGATCCCATGGCTATCTAAAAGTTCAGTATTCTCTAATTTTTATCGAAGATCCCTCACTATATGGCAGAAGTGCGACATTCCGGGTCGCCTTCGCCAACTGGCATTTCCCAAAACTGCGTCAAGCTTTGCCCGAGACGAAAACAAATGCACGTCCGGGGGAAAACCATGCAAACATCGGAAGGCCCTGTCATCACGGGCGCCGAAAAGCCGGCACATGGAATGGGACGCCAACACGGGGCCATGGAATTCTCCCGGCCGCCGGTCGACCTCGATACGGTGCGGCGCGGTCAACCACCTGTCCTATCTCTATCCCAGCCTGATCCACGGCGTCGGTTTGGCGGACGAATATCCGTCGATCAAACATGCTGTCGACTGGGAAACGCGCGGCATAGACGGCACCCTGCAGGAAGGGATGACCCTTTGCGTGGAAAGCTTCATCGGGGTCGAGGGCGGCCGAGAGGGTGTTAAGTTGGAAGAGCAGGTCCTGATCACCGACAAGGGCGCGGTGCCGTTGTCGACCTACCCTTACGAACTGGCCTGGCTGTGACGGCGTAGTACGACGCCTTCCTGTTTTCCTTTGAAATATCGGATTTGCTCGTCGCTGAAACCGCCGCCGTTGTAATAGGCGTCCTTGATCCGCAATGCCTGCATCATAGCGACGATCGTTTCCTCGCTGAGTGACGATGCACTGCCGGCCGAGGCGCAGATATAAGCGATCACCGTGTTGCGGAAACTGTTGGACAATCCGCCGACGCCGCTGGCGATCATCATCCCCGCGCATTGCCGTCCCTTGGAAGAAAAACGCGCATAGAAGGACCGGGGAAACCCGGTGCGCACGACGGAAATCGCGCCGAGTTCTATGCCCTCGCCCAATGTCCAGCCGTACAGGTCGCGCAGGTCATCCTGCAATCCGACGACGGATTCCGGGACCGTCCAATGCCAGCCTTTGGGCAGCATTCTGAGATGCAGGCTGAGGACATAGCGGGGCCCACTGAAGGTCAGGCGTTCGAGATAACGTTGCGACCTGCCGCCGGTCAACCAGGCGGCTTCCGCCTCACTGCCCAGCGCTTCGATGCGGCCGCCATAGAAGTCGCTGTCGACCTCCATCCGAAGCAGATCCTTCGGCAATTTGACCCATTCGTCCCGCGGCGGCCCGCCCGTCGTCTGGCACGCCGACAGCAAGGCCGCGACAAGCATAACGGCCCCTGCACGCATCAAAGGTTGGCGGAATACAAGTACTCGAATGAGGAACCGGCAAACCCCGGTGAAAAGATCGACATACACCATAAACAGGATTTTAGGGTTCCCGCCTCAACCGCGTCAATCGCCGCCGGTGCCTTTCTTCATCCGAAATACGGCGTTGCAGACACGGTCCGAGTTTCCACCCAAATCTTTGGCCTGGAAGGATATACGCGCCTCGCCGGTGCCGCCGAGAATGCCCTTGGCCGGGCCGAGCAGCTCAAGCCCCTTGCCGTCGGTCAAACGGACCTCGCCGATGAAATTGCGGCCGATAAAGGCGCCTGCCAGTTCCAATTGGAAGCCGAACCGGTCGGTCAGCACGGCGTTCACCCGCCCGAACTGGAAGTAGATTTCCTGGAAATGGGAGGCATGCGCGCCGCAGAAGGAGGACGGCGCCGCCATGCTGGTATCCTGGTCGGTGCCGAAGAAACGGCCGATCCACAAACCCTCAAGCGGGAACTGGGAAACACCCTGTGCAAGCGCCGGCAACGGTGCCGCGGCGCCCCCCAATAACGCCATGAGGATGAGCGGTCTGATCGATTTAAGCATGGTTCGCACCCGCCGATCTTGGTTTTCCGGTCACCCCTCGCCTCCAACTCAGATGGTATCGCTTGGGCGCGTTATCAATCAACGGCCGCCATTGTGGCCGGACTGGCTAGACGCTGCGCATGTAAAGCTCATAGTCCCGCGGCGGAATGACGTCGTGATACTGGTCCGCCTCCCATCGCCGGATGCCCAGATAGGTCTCGTGATAGGTTTCGCCGAGATAGCGGCGCATCACATCGCTATGCTGGAAGGTCGCCAGCGCCGGTTCCCATCGTGTCGGCAATCCGCCTAGCGGCCGGTCATAGGCATTACCCTTTTCCATCGGCCCGGGATCCAACTTTTCCGAAATCCCATGATGGATGCCGGCCAGGATGGCCGCCGTTACCAGATAGGGATTGGCATCCGCCCCGGCCGCCCGATGCTCGACGCGAACCGCCGCCGCGTCGCTATGCGGAATGCGCAGGGCGACGGACCGGTTGTTGACGCCCCAGGCGCGGTTGACCGGCGCATAACTGTCCGTTCGGAACCGGCGATAGGAATTGGCGTTCGGCGCATAGATCGCCATCGCGTCCGCCATGGTCTGCCGCAGGCCTGCTATGGCGTGCTTCAGTTTCACATCCATTTCCAATCCGGTTTCGGGATCGACACTGTCGCTGGAGAACACGTTCCGGCCATCCTTGTCGATCAGGCTGACATGGACGTGCATGCCGTTACCGGCCTGATCCGGAAAGGGCTTGGCCATGAAACTGGCGATCATCCGGTGCTTGCGGGCAACGCATTTGACAACCCGCTTGAACAGAACGGCCTGATCGCAGGCCGCGGCCGCATCCGCGACATGGTTCAGGTTGATTTCGAACTGGCCGGGGGCGAATTCCGACGTGGTGACATCAGCCATCACGCCCTGGATCTCGCAACTGCGCTCGATCTCGGTGAGCACCGTGTCGAAATCGCCCAGATCGTCCATGCTGTAGACCTGCACCGTCTTCGGCCTTTGCCGCAGATCGGGCGCCAGGGCCGGGCGCGGCATACCGTCACGGCCCATTTTCGGGTCCAGCAGATAGAACTCCAATTCGATCGCGATGACCGGCGTCAGCCCCATATCGGTCAGCGGCTGCAAGGCATGCAGCAGCACCTGCCGGGGATCGCCGAAGAACGGCGCGCCGTCGTCGTCCAGCATGGTTCCCATGATCTGTGCCGAGGGACGTTCCGCCCAGGGAATAAGGGACAGGGTCCCATCGACGCCGAAG